>DASTLX010000021.1:0-95160 GCA_035714565.1 Allosphingosinicella sp. | reverse complement strand
GAGGTCGGGATGCTCCCGGACCGCCTCGGAAATGCTCAGGAAGATGACGCCGGCCTTCTTCAGCTCCTCGCGGAAGGTGGTGGCGACGGAGACGCTGTCGAACACCGCGTCGACCGCGACCTTGCGGGCGCCCTCGACGCCCGCGAGCACCTTCTGCTCCTCGATCGGGATTCCGAGCTTCTCGTAGGTGCGGCGGATCTCCGGATCGAGCTCGTCGAGCGAGGCGAGCGTCGGCTTCTTCTTCGGCTCCGCGTAATAATATGCGTCCTGGAAATCGATCTCGGGGATGTCGAGCTTTGCCCAGCTCACTTCCTCCATCGTCAGCCAGGCGCGATAGGCCTTGAGCCGCCATTCGAGCATCCACGCGGGCTCGTTCTTCTTGGCGGAAATGTAGCGGACCGTGTCCTCCGAGAGGCCCTTGGGTGCGAAGTCCTGCTCGATGTCGGAGGTGAAGCCCCATTCGTAGCTGGAGGCACGGTCGACCGCCTCCTGGGCCTCGCGGTTGCGGATGTCGGTCATCGTGAGTGCGCCTGCGTGCCAACACCGTTCGGGCGGAGCTTGTCGAAGCCCTCCACTTCGCGCGGGGCACCGGAATTAAAGGAAAGGCCTTCGACAAGCTCAGGCCGAACGGGGGGTTGGGCAAGCTGAGACAAGGACACGGCAGCCAGGGCGCCGCGGACGGCGTCGTTGGCGGCGTTGAGGTGGGGCTTGACCCGGCAGCTGCCCTCCAGCGCGCAATCGTGGATCGAGCCGGCGATGCAGTTGGTCATCGCGATCGGCCCCTCGACCGCCTCGATGATGTCGGCGAGGCTGATCCCGCCGGCCGGCCGAGCGAGCCGGAAGCCTCCGCCCGAGCCGCGGGCCGAGAGGAGCAGTCCGGCCGCGGCGAGGCGGCCCATCACCTTCTGGGCCGTGGGAAGCGGGACGCCCGTCTCCTCGGCGAGGAGACCCGCGGAAAGCGAGGCGCCTGCCGGGTGGCGCGCGGCGGCGGCCATCACAACCACGGCATAATCGGCGAGTGAGGTGAGGCGCATGGGCTAATCGGACCGATTCATTCCGATTTGTATGTGGCGGGCTTTAGGGTGGGAATCAACCCCTCGGCCGCCTTCGCGGAGGAGGCTAAGTGCGGGCCTCCGTGGATTGGATCCGATGCCCAAGACTGCCGTCGCCGGGCTCCGCCTTCGCAAAGGGATGAGGAATCAGCTTTTGGGCACCTCCTCCTGGCGTGCGGCATCGCCTTCCCCAACTGGACCTGGGGGCGAAGAAGCTGCGTCATCCACGTTTCGGCGGGATCTTTTCCCAGCGCGACGTCGCGTTTCCCGCAGCCTCACCTTGTCCCAATACAGTTCGTGTCGCTTGGCCCAGCGATAGTTGCGTATCGCAATCGGAATCGGGGCCCACAGGCCAGCGAACAGCAGCCACTCCACGGCCCCACCGCGCAGCAGAAACACGCTGCACGGGATTGTGGCGAGCATGCGCGTCGCGGCCCATCCTTTACCGTCTCCGTCCAGTGGGTTTCCAAGGCATCGCTCGAACAGAGGAAGATCGGACGAGGAGATGATGATCATTGCGACAAAGATCATGAGGATCGGCCACCATCGACGTAATGGAATGCCGCGCCCGCCGCGAATTTCCCGTTCTTCATTCGTCAATCGCCGGCCCATGATCGGCTTTCTCGCACGGGATCCAGGGAGCCGCAAATGGGCCGGAGGCGGCCATCAGAGGTCCATCGAGGGCTGACTCCGTAGCTGCGCCCCGCCTTTAGCCGGGGACGACCCGGTTTTTGACCGCCTCCCGCACCCCTGCCATAGGCCCAGAATGGCCCTTTACCCCCTGGTCCGCCCGCTCGTCTTCGCGCTCGACGCGGAGCGGGCGCACCGACTGACGATCCGCGCGCTGCGGGCGGTCCCGGCCGGCGAGCCGACGAGCGAGGATCCGCACCTCGCGATCCGGGTCGCCGGGCTCGACTTCCCCAACCCGGTCGGGCTCGCCGCCGGCTTCGACAAGGATGCCGAGGTGCACGGGCAGATGCTCGGCTTCGGCTTCGGCTTCGTGGAGGTGGGCACCGTGACGCCCCTGCCCCAGGCCGGCAACGACCGGCCCCGCCTGTTCCGGCTCGCCGAGGACCGGGCGGTGATCAACCGCATGGGCTTCAACAATGGCGGCTTCGAATCGGCCAGGGGGCGTCTGGAGGGCCGTGGGCGCGGGATCGTCGGGGTCAATATCGGGGCGAACAAGGACAGCGCCGACCGGATCGCCGATTATGCCGCGGGAGTCCGCGCGATGGCGCCGCTCGCCGATTATCTCACCGTCAACATCTCGTCGCCGAACACGCCGGGCCTTCGCGCCCTGCAGGACAAGGCCGCGCTGGCGGAGCTGCTCGCGGCGGTCGGCGAAGCGCGCACGGCCGCCGCGCCGATCTTCCTCAAGGTCGCTCCCGATCTCGAACCCGACGACATCGACGGCGTCGCCCGAGCGGCGATCGAGGCGCGGATCGACGCCCTGATCGTCGCCAACACCACCGTGTCGAGGCCTGCGCTGAGGTCGAGGCATGGCGGCGAGGCCGGCGGTCTTTCCGGGGCGCCGCTCAAGGCGCTGGCGCTCCGCCGGCTCAAGGACTTCCGCGCCGCGACCGGCGGGGCGATGCCGCTGATCGCCGCCGGCGGGATCGAGAACGGGGTCGACGCCTATGCCCGGATCCGGGCCGGCGCGAGCCTCGTCCAGGTCTATACGGCGCTCGTCTACCAGGGGCCGGGCGTCGCCCGGGCGATATGCGGCGAGCTGAGGTCGCTGCTGAGCCGCGACGGCTTCGCCGCCCTCGCCGAGGCGGTCGGGGCCGATTCGCCTTAGCCCTTGCGGCGCGGGAGCATACGACTAGTGTCCCGGCCATGCTGAACCGGCTTTCCAGTCTCGCCCCCTTCGCCCTCCTCCTGTTTCTCGCCGCCGGTTCCGCCGAAGCGCGCAGGCCCGCGCGGGCCCCGGCGCTCGCCGCGCCGGGCATGGTCTCGGCGGCCGACCCGCGGGCGGCGGCGGCGGGAGTCGAGATCCTGCGAAAGGGCGGCAGCGCCACCGACGCCGCCATCGCAACCATGCTCGCGCTCAACGTCGTCGAGCCGCAGAGCGCCGGGATCGGCGGCGGCGCCTTCTTCGTTCGCTACGACTCGCGGACCGGAGCGACGACCACGATCGACGGGCGCGAGGCGGCGCCGAAGGCGGCCGACCCGCGCTGGTTCTACGGCCCGGACGGAAAGCCGCTCAGACACGAGGACGCGATACCGGGCGGGCGCAGCGTCGGCGTGCCGGGCACGCTCCAGGCGATGGCGATGGCGCACCGGAGCGGGGGGCGCCTGCCGTGGGCGGCCCTGTTCCAGCCGGCGATCAGGCTGGCCCGGGGCGGCTGGACCCTGAGCCCGCGGTTCGCGAACATGCTGGCGCGCTATTCGGGCTTCATCGACTCGGGCGCGGCGAAGGTCTTCCTCGACTCGAACGGAAGGGCTCTGCCCGCCGGAACGACGGTCCGAAACCCCGAGCAGGCCGCTCTGTTCGAGCGCATCGCCAGGGCGGGCCCCGGCGCCTTCTATACGGGCGCGCAGGCGCGCAAGCTGGTGGCGACCGTCAACGGCGCCGCTCGCAACCCCTCGCAGATGTCGCTCGCCGACCTCGCCGACTATCGCGCCAGGCCGCGGCCGCCGGTCTGCGGCACCTACCGGGTCTACAGGATCTGCAGCATGGGCCCGCCGTCGTCGGGCGGGATCACGGTGCTGATGATCCTCAAGCAGCTCGAGCGGTTCGACATGGCGGCGCTCGGCCCGCGATCCCCTGTCGCCTGGCATCTTTTCGCCGAATCCTCGCGCCTCGCCTGGGCCGATCGCGACCTCTATGTGGGCGACCCGGATTTCGTCCGGGTGCCCGTCGCCGGGCTGCTCGATCCCGGCTATCTCGCCTCCCGCTCGGCCCTGATCTCGCCCGACCGGACGATGGCGCGGGTGACGGCGGGAAGGCCGCGCGGCGCGCCCGAGCGCGTTCGGGCGCCGCCGGGCGAACGCGCGGGGACGACGTCGCTCACGGTCGCCGACCGCTACGGCAACATCGCCCAGGTGACGACCACGATCGAAAGCGTTTTCGGCTCCGGCCTGTCGGTCGACGGGACCATGCTCAACAACGAGCTCACCGACTTCGACACGGTTCCGGAGAAGGACGGCTTTCTCGTCGCCAACCGGGTCGAGGGCGGCAAGCGGCCGCGCAGCTCGATGGCGCCGACCATCGTCTACGGGCCCGACGGAAAGGTGCGCATCGCGCTCGGCGCCGCGGGCGGGCCGACGATCATCTCCCAGATCGCCAAGGCGCTGGTCGCGGTGCTCGACTGGAAGATGAGCGCCCAGGATTCGATCGCACTCGGCCTCGTCTTCTCCCCGGGGGACACGGCCGTGCTCGAAAAGGGGACGGCGCTGGAGGCGCTCGCCCCCCAGCTGCGCGCGCTCGGCCATGAGGTTCGGGTCGCGCCGCTCGGGCTCAAGGCGAATGCGGTCGAGCGGGTGAACGGGCGCTGGGTGGGCGCCGCCGACCCCCGAAGCGAGGGGGTCGGGATGAGCGAGACCGGCGAAGTCACCCGGATCGTGCGCGCCGCGTCCGAGGAGCGTCCGCCCGAATGAAGGCGGCTTCGGTGGACGGAGGGACGAAGGCCATGCGCGAGCTCGAACATTTCCCCAACCTCGTCGCCATGTTCTTCGCGCGCGCCGCCGAGAAGGGCGATGCGCCGTTCCTGTGGGCCAAGAAGCAGGGCGCCTGGACCGCGACCAGCTGGCGCGAGGCCGCCGAGCAGGTCTGCTCGCTCGCGGCCGGGCTGAAGGCGATCGGGCTGAGGCCCGGCGACATGGTCATGCTGGTGTCGGAGAACCGGCCGGAATGGTGCATCGCCGACCTCGCCATCATGACCGCCGGCTGCGTGACCGTCCCCGCCTACACGACCAACACCGAGCGCGACCATCAGCATATCCTCGACGACAGCGGCGCCCGGGCCGTCATCGTCTCGACCCAGAAGCTGGCTCGGCCGCTGCTTCCGGCGGCGATCCGCTCGAACAATTGCGAGCATGTCATCGGCATCGAGGCTCTGCCCGGCGGGCAGTCGGGCAATGTCGGCTTCCACGACTGGAGCGGCCTGATCGCGGCCCACCCGCCCGACGTCGCCGCCTGCACGGCCGGCGCCGCCGCGGTCACCCGCGACGATTTGGCCTGCCTGATCTACACGTCCGGCACCGGCGGCGCCCCGCGCGGCGTGATGCAGCATCACGGCGCCATCCTCCACAATGTGGAGGGCTGCGTCACCGTCATCGCCGAGGATTTCGGGGTGGACGACGAGGTCTTCCTCTCGTTCCTCCCGCCGAGCCACGCCTACGAGCATAGCGGCGGCCAGTTCTTCCCGATCGGGATCGGCGGGCAGATCTATTATTCCGAGGGGCTGGAGAAGCTGGCCTCGAACATCGAGGAGGTCCGGCCGACCCTGATGATCGTGGTTCCCAGGCTTTTCGAGGTGCTCAGGCAGCGAATCCTCAAGGCCGTCGAGAAGCAGGGCAAGCTCGCCAACTACATGATGAAGAGGGCGCTCGAGATCGGCGCCAGGGATTATGCGGGGACCAAGAGCCTTTGGGACCGGCCGATGGACCTGCTCCTCGACCGGCTGTTCCGCCCGAAGATCAGCGCCCGCTTCGGCGGGCGGGTAAAGGCGATGGTCTCGGGCGGGGCTCCGCTCAATCCGGACGTCGGCATCTTCTTCCACTCGCTCGGGCTCACCGTCCTCCAGGGCTACGGCCAGACCGAGGCGGCGCCGGTGATCAGCTGCAACCGCCCGAAGGCGGGGATCAAGATGGACACGGTCGGGCCGCCGCTCAAGAATACCGAGGTGCGGATCGCCGAGGACGGAGAGATACTGGTCCGAGGCGAGCTGGTCATGAAGGGCTATTGGCGCAACCCGGCCCAGACCGCGAATGCGCTCCAGGACGGCTGGCTCCACACCGGCGACGTCGGCCATGTCGACGAGGCGGGGCGGATCGTCATCACCGACCGCAAGAAGGACCTCATCGTCAACGACAAGGGCGACAACGTCTCGCCGCAGAAGGTGGAGGGGATGCTCACCCTCCAGCCCGAGATATTGCAGGCGATGGTGGTCGGCGACCGCCGGCCCTATCTGGTCGGAGTGCTGGTCCCCGATCCGGAATGGACCGCCGAATGGGCGAAGGCGAACGGCCGGGCGCGCGACCCGGCCGCGCTTCGCGCCGATCCCGACTATCAGCGGGCACTGTCGGCCGCGGTCCAGCGGGTCAATGCGGACCTGTCGGTGATAGAGAAAGTGCGCAGCTTCATCCTCGCCGACGAGCCCTTCTCGACCGAGAACGAGCAGCTTACCCCGTCGATCAAGATCCGCCGCCACGTCATCCGGGCCGCGTACGGGGAGCGGCTCGACGGGCTGTACAAGAAGTGACCGTCATCCCGGCGGAAGCCGGGACCTCAGGACTAGAAGGCTCGGCGGGTCTGCCCGAGGTCCCGGCTTTCGCCGGGATGACGGTCTAGCCTTTCACCCTTCTGTAGGGCTCGAAGTCGCCGAGGCCGCAGCCGCCATATTCGATCCGGGCCACGGGATCGAAGACGGTCGCGATGTCGCCGCGGCACAGGCGGGTGCCGGTGGTGCGGGTGCGCAGCGCCCGGTACGAGCCGAGGTCCGGGCAGCCCGCGGCGGGGCGGTTGACCCACTTGCGGCCGCCGATCCCGGAAAAGACGATCGCGGTCTCGCCGGCGGAGCGGTTGCCCCTGAGGTCGCGAGTGTTGACGCACTGGACCGGCGGTCCCGCGGGCTCGTAGCCGCGCAGCTGGAAGGCGAGACTGGCCTCGTGCTCGGCGCGCATGTCGGCCCGGTCGCCGGGTTCGTCGGTGGTGCAGCCTGCCGCCAGGCAGGCCGAAGCGAGCAAAAGCAGATTTCTCATCCCTGGCCTCCTGGAGCTGTAACGCTCGGCGCGCCGGGCGGTCGCTCAGCTCCGGAAATTATCCTTGGCCCGGCGGCGTTCGGCAAGCTCCGAGGCCGATGAAGCGCGCATGAATGGGTTGGTCGCGAGCTCGAGGGCGATCGTCGTCGGGACCGTGGCCTCGCCCCGAGCCCGGGCCGCCTCGACCTCGGCCAGGCGCTCGGCGAGCGCCCGGTTGTCCGGCTCGACCGTCACCGCGAAGCGGCCGTTGGCGAGCGTATATTCGTGAGCGCAATAGGCCCGGGTCGGGGACGGCAGCCGGGCCAGGCGCTGGAGGTTGGAATGCATCTGATCGGCGGTGCCCTCGAACAGCCGGCCGCAGCCCATGGCGAACAGGGTGTCGCCGACGAACACGACCTCCTCGGAGGGCAGATGGTAGGCGATGTGGCCGGCGGTATGGGCGGGGACCTCGAGCACTTCGGCCTCGGCCGCGCCCAGCTTCACCCGGTCGCCCTCGCGCACCTGGCGGTCGAGGGTCGGGATTCGCCCGGCTTCCGCCGCCGGGCCGGTGACGAGTGCGCCGGTCGCCGCCTTGATCGCCGCATTGCCGCCGGTGTGGTCGGGGTGCCAGTGGGTGTTCCAGATCTGGGCGATCCGCCAGCCCCGGGCCTCGGCGGCGGCGAGCACCGGCTCCGCCACGGCGGGATCGACGACGGCCGTCTCGCCGGAGCCCGGCTCGTGGATCAGCCAGACGTAATTGTCGCTGAGGACGGGGATCCGGACGATGTCGAGCATGGCCGCCTCCTTACCTCGCGCCGCCGGCCAACGCCAGCGCCTCGGCGGCGAGCGCCCGGGTCAAGGCCGCGGCCGGAAGGGCCCGGCCGAGCGGTCCGGCCTGCCCGGCCCACATCGGCCCGAAGCCGAATTCGCCGCGTTTCTCCGCTTCGGCGCGGATCGGAGCCAGGGCGTCGGCGGCGAGAGGATAAGGCGGCGCCTCGTCGCGGATCGCGCCGAGCTCGCGCACCAGCCGACCGGCGACTCCGCGCGCGAGGCCGCCGGTGAGGAGGTTGGTGAAAAGCGTCGGCTGACCCGCAAGGGCGGCCCGATGGGCCTCCGAAACCAGGCTTTCCGGGCAGTGCAGATAGGCGGTGCCGATCTGCACGGCCGCTGCGCCGAGGCGCAGGGCCGCGGCGATTCCGCGCGCGTCGCCGATTCCGCCCGCGGCGATCACCGGCACCCCGACGGCGTCGGCGACCTGGGGCACCAGGGCGAAGAGGGTCATGGCCTCGGCCGGATCGGAGCCGAGGAAGCGGCCGCTATGGCCCCCGGCCTCCCAGCCCTGGGCGATCACCGCGTCGGCCCCCCGTTCCGCCAGCCAGAGCGCTTCCGCGACGGTCGTGGCGTTGCCGACGACGACCGCTCCGGCCGACTTCAATCGGGCGAGCAGCCTTTCTTCCGGGAGGCCGAAGTGGAAGCTCACCACTTCCGGACCGATCGAGACCGCCGCGTCGCACATGGCTTCGTCGAAAGGCAGGCGGAGCGCGCCCCCGCCCTCGGCCCCGGCTCCGAATTCGCGGCGATAGGGGAGGAGCAGGTTCCGCCAGGCCGCCTCGTCCGCCGCTTGCGGCATTTGGTGGCAGAAGAAGTTGAGATTGAGAGGGCCCGAGACCCGGGCCCTGACCTCGGCCGCCTGCTCGCTCACCCGTTCCGGCCCAAGCATCCCGCAAGGCAGCGAGCCGAGCGCGCCCCCTTCCATGGCGGCGACGCAGAGTTCGACCCCGCCCGCCCCCGCCATCGGCGCGAGGGCGATCGGGTGGGTGCAGCCGACCAGCGCGGTGAAGCGCGTGTCCGGCCAGCCGTTCACCAGTGGCCCGTATTGGGCATGGACGCCCAAGGCTCGGCGGGCGGCAGGGCCTCGCCGGCCTGGAGCAATTCGATCGAGATGTTGTCCGGGCTTCGCACGAAGGCCATGCGTCCGTCGCGGGGCGGCCGGTTGATCGTCACCCCGCCCTCCATAAGCCGCCGGCAGCTCTCGTAAATGTCGTCGACCCGGTAGGCGAGGTGGCCGAAATTGCGGCCCTCGCCATAGCCTTTCTCGTCCCAATTGTGGGTCAGCTCGACCTGGGCCTCCTCGTCTCCGGGCGCGGCGAGGAAGATCAGGGTGAAGCGGCCGGCCTCGTTGTCGAAGCGCCTGAGCTCCTGGAGGCCGAGCAGCCCGAAGAAGCGGAGAGTTTCTTCGGGGTCCGAGACCCGGATCATCGTGTGGAGGTATCTCATCGGCGCTCCTTCCCGGACCGCCTATAGGCGCCGACGCCGGCAATGGTGAAGCGCCAGGAGCATCCGGCGGCCCGGACGGGGACGAACAGCGACTCGAAATTTTCGATGTTCCGGCTTCCCAAGGAAGGGAAAAACTTCGGCTCGGGAGGTCGGGGCGGGCGTGCGCAGGCCAGCCCCCTTGGCCGGTGACGCTTCCGGACCTAGTCTGAGCCCATGAAGCGCTTTCCGCTCCTCGCCCTCGCTTTCGTCCTCGCCGCCGCGGCCGACCCGCCCTGGGACTGGGGCGACGCCAGGGACGAATGGGCGAGCTCGGGCGATTTCGAGACCTCGAAGGCGATCTGCCGGAAGCTGCGCGATCGCGAGCCGCCGGCCTCGGATCGGCCCGATCCGGCGACCGCCGAGTCGCTGAAGGGCTGCGACTCGGAGGCGCTCTATTACGGCATCGGCATGCCGGCCGATCCGGTGAAGGCCCGGCAATGCGCCTTCCTCGAGGCCGAGCGCGACGTCGGCACCGTCTTCTCGGGCCGGACGATGCTGATGACCATCTACGCCAACGGCCGAGGCGCGAAGCGCGACCTCGACGTCGCCGCCCATCTCGCCTGCGGCATCGACGGAGCGCCGATGGAGTCGCACGGCCGGGTGACCCATCTCGCCGAGCTCAAGGCCAAGGGCTGGAAGGGCGAGGATTTCCATTTCTGCGACGACATCACCAGCGGCCTCGCCATGGGCTATTGCGAGGACCATGAGGCCGGCATCGCCGGCGCTCTTCGGGAAAGGGCGCTGGCGGCGATGGCCGCGGGCTGGACCGGCGCGCAGAAGCAGGCCTTCGCCCGGCTGCGCTCGGCCCATGCCGCTTATGCCGAGGCTCACGGCTCGGGCGAGGTCGACCTCAGCGGAACCGCCCGGGCGGCGATGGCGATCGCGGCGGAGGAATCGCTTCGCGACGAGCTGGTCGAGACCCTCGAGCGGCTCCGCTCCGGCCGGGCGCTTCCCACTCCCGCTTCCAGGCTCGAGGCCGAGGACGCCGCGCTCAACGCGGCCTATCGCAAGCGGCTTCGGGAGGTGGGCGGCGAGGATTCGGGCCCGGGCGCGGTGACGGCGGACGGGATCCGCGCCGCCGAGCGCGCCTGGCTGCGCTATCGCGACTCCTTCCTGGCCTTCGCCGCGATCAGGTTCCCGAACGTGCCACGCGACGAGCTCGCCGCCTGGCTGACCCGCCAGCGCACCGCGAGGCTTACTCCGGAGGAATGAGGTTCCGGGGACCGGTCGACCTGCTTCGTGCGAGCCCGTTTCGGAGAGAAGGCACGAAGGTACAAGAAGGAGTCGCCCGGCACGAAGCGCCTCTACGGCAAGGTCGTCATGGAGACACCGACATTCACCGCTCTTCCTTGTACCTTCGCGCCTTCCCTCAAAAAAATCAGACCTCCCTCGGCGGACCCGACCGGTAACGGCCCCGCCACTTGATACATTCAGCTCATCGCTATAAATGCACGGTTCATCGGCACCGCAACAAAGTGTCGCGGTAGCCCGGGAGAGTGACATGGCCGAGCGCTGGATCGAAAATCGCAACAACGTCCTGCTCGTCGGCGCCGCCATCCTGGCGCTGGCCATCGTTATCGGCGGCTACCTGCTCGGCGACGGGCTGAGGCGGGCGCGGATGGCGGATCGGGCGGTGACGGTGCGCGGGCTCGCCGAGCGGAACGTGACCGCGGACCTTGCGAGCTGGACCATCGCCTATTCCGAGCAGGGCACCGAGCTCGGGCCGGTTCAGTCGGCGGTCGACGAGAAGAGCCGGGCGGTGCGCGCCTTCTTCAAGCGCCATGGCTTCACCGACAAGGACCTCAGCGACACCGGCGCCTCGGTGAACCAGTTCTACGACAACAACAGGGGGCAGAACAGCGTCACCGTCCGCCAGCGCATCCAGCTTCGGACCGGCGACGTGATGCGCGCCCGCGCCGCCTTCGCGCGCCAGGCCGACCTGATCCGAAGCGGAGTCGCGCTCGAGGACGGCAGCTCGATGGTCTACAGCTTCACCCGGCTGAACAAGATCAAGCCCGAGATGATCGCCGAGGCGACGCGGAACGCCCGCGACAGCGCCCGGCAATTCGCCCGCGACAGCGGCACCGGGGTCGGCGGCATACGCTCGGCCACCCAGGGCTATTTCTCGATCGGCGCCCGCGACGGCGACGTCGACGGCGAAGGCGGCTCGTCCGCGGGCGATTCCCCCTTCCAGAAGGTTCGGGTGGTGACGACGGTGGATTTCTACCTCGACTGAGCGAAGGAGAGCGAACATGGCCCGGCCGCCGAGCCTGACGATCCTGGCCGCTCTCCTCGCCGCGGCCCCGCTGCCGGCGCAGGCGCCCGCCCCGGCGATGACCGCGGCGCTCGCCGAGGCGATAATCGCGGGCTGCCGGGCCCATTCGTCGGCGAAGCGGCAGAGCCACGCCGTCGCCGTCGTCGACGGCGGCGGCCATCTCGTCGCAGCGCTCAGGATGGACGGCAACCGCTCCGGGATCATGGATTTCGCGATCGAGAAAGCGAGGGCGGTCGCGGCCTGGGGCTTCGCCACCGCCCGGATGAAGGAATCGGCCAGAGCCGCCCCCGGGTTCGCGCGGGCGCCCGGAGTCGTGACCGTCGCCGGCGGAGTTCCGGTCTACTCGGCCGACGGCAGTGCCCTGATCGGGGCGGCCGGGGCGTCGGGCGAGGCTCCGGCGGACGACGCCGCCTGCGCCGAGGCCGGGATCAGGGCGGCCGGGCTGAGGAGCGAGCCGGCTCGGTGACCTAGCGGGGCGGCCCCTCGTTGGCCGCGATCGCGGCCTGGGCGGCCCTGGCCGCTTCCGAGCCGGGAGCGGTACGGACGGCGCGGGCGTAGAGGCCGAGCGCGGCCTCCTTCTCGCCGGACAGGCCGGCGATGTTGCCGGCCTCGAGGAGGATCGGGGCGTCGTCGGGCGCGAGCGAGACCGCCTTGGCGATATGCTCCCTCGCCAGCGCCAGGTCGTTGCCCTTGCGGGCGAGCGCGGCGGACAGGTACCAGCCGAACGCGTCCTTGGGGACGAGGGCGAGCCCCTTGTCGATATGGGCCCGGGCGCCCGCCGAATCGTCGAGGGCGACGGCGGCCCGGCCGAGGTCGAGCTGGACCTCGCCTTCGAGCTGGGGGGCGAGAAGGCCGGTCGCGAGCGCCGCCTCGAAAGCCTTGCGCGCCGCGGCCGCGTCGCCGGCGGCGAGCCGGGCGTTGCCGGCCTCGACCCACAGGTCGCCGCGGCGGCCGTCCTGGCGGGCCTCCGCATCCTTCGCGGCGGCCTCGAATGCGGCGGCCGCCTCCGGCCACTTCTCCTGCGCGGAAAGGGCAAGGCCGAGGCATTGCGCCGCCATCAGCCCTCCGCCCGAGCCGAGCCAGGCCTGCGCCTGCCCGGCGGCCCGCGCCGGCTCGGTGCGGGTGAGGGCGATGCAGTTGCGGTAGCGGTTCGCGGCCGTGTCGACCGGTCCCGCGGCCTGCGCGGCGGCGGCTAGGAGGATGAGGATCATGGCGAGGCCTTAGCATTGGAGGCTGCACGGCGAGTGAACGGACCGTTGGCGGTCCCGGATCCGCCGCCCTAGTTCGGCTCGAAGATCGACTCGACCGGGAGCTCGAACAGCTGGGCGATCCGGAAGGCGAGCGGCAGGCTCGGGTCGTAGCGGCCCGTCTCGATGGCGTTGACGCTCTGGCGCGAGACCTGGAGCCGCTCGGCGAGGTCGCCCTGGCTCCAGTCGCGCTCGGCCCGGAGCACCTTGAGTCGGTTCTTCATCGCGCGAGCCGGTTGACGCAGCCGCCGAGGCCGAGGCCGAAGAACCAAAGGATCGCGGCCCAGTAGAAATCCACCCGGGGAAGCTGGTCGAAGGTCTGCAGGAAGCCCCAGCAGGTGGTGACGATCAGCATGAAGCCGGTCGCGACGAGCGCCTTTCGGCTTTCCACCGAGCGCAGATATTCGTCGCTCTCCTCGACCAGGTAGCGGCCCATGGCGACGACGATCCCGACCAGCGGCAGGGCCGGGAGCAGGGCCAGCGCCCAGGCCAGCGGCCCGGACGGCGGCGACGAGCGAAACACGAAGCTGACCCCGATCAGAGCGCCGGCGTAAGCGAGGCTCAGCCCGAGCACCCGGCGATTGTAGCGGCGCTGAGCGGGATTGCGGTCGAACATGTCAAGGCTCCTTGAGTATTAGTCAAGCGAGCTTTACACACCGAGATCGCCCGCTGTCAAGCGTCCTTGTCAGACAGCAGGCTCTCCACGGTTTCGATCAGGAGGGCGATGTCGCCGGGGCGGGAGAGGCGGTGGCTGCCGCCTTTGACCAGGATCGCCCGGGCGTCGTCGGAGGCGAGGCGCTCCATCAGCCGAATCGAGACCTGCCAGGGCACGTCGGAATCGTCGAGCCCGTGGAGGAGGCGAACCGGGCAGTCGATTCCGATCTCGCCGCCGAGCAGCCTCAGGGCCTCGCCGCTCTCCCAGAAGGCGCGGGTGGTGACATAGGGCTCGTCGCCGTAGGGCGAGGGCTCCTCGAGGCGGCCGGATTCGCGGATCGCGGCCTTCTGGAGGTCGTCGAAGCCCCAGTCGGTGAAATCGGGCGCGGCGGCGATTCCGACCAGGGCCTGCACCCGCTCCGGGCGGGCGAGCGCGCACAGCAGCATCAGCCAGCCCCCCATCGACGAGCCGACCAGGACGAGCGGCCCCTCGACGCCGTCGATCACGGCGAGCGCGTCGTCCCGCCAGCCGGCCAGGGTCTGCGCCTCGAATTCCCCCTCGCTGAGGCCGCAGCCGGAATAGTCGAAGCGGAGCATCGCCCGCCCCCGGGCCGCGGCCCAGGAGTCGAGCGCGCTCGCCTTGCCGCCCTCCATGTCCGACTTGTAGCCGGGAAGGAAAAGCACGGTCGGGCCGTCGCCGCGGCGATGGCGGAAGGCGAGCCGGCGGCCCGGGCCGCGGTCGAGAGTGTCGGGGCGATCCATGGCCTGGGCTGTAGCAAAGACGGCGAGAGTGTCACGCTCCGCCCTTTCGTCATTCCAGCCGAAGCCGGAACCCATGACCCTCCGCTCGGAACCCCACCCGACGGCGTTCATCGATCCCGGAATGAGGATCGAGGAGCCGGCATGGCGCGGCAGGGGTGGAGAAGCCGCGAGCGTGGCGCTACATGCGGCCGGTCATGACAGAGCATTTCAAGATCAGGCTTCCCGACGGCTCGGTGCGCGAAGTGGCGCCGGGGACGACTCCGGCCGACGTCGCCGCGGCGATCGGGCCGGGCCTGGCCAAGGCCGCGCTCGCGGCCCGGGTCAATGGCGAGGTGCGCGACATCAATCGCCCGCTCGAGGGCGATTCGGAGCTGGCGCTGATCACCGCCCGCGACGAGGCGGACGCGCTCGAGCTGGTCCGCCACGATTACGCCCACATCCTCGCCGAGGCCGTCCAGAACCTGTTTCCCGGAACCCAGATCACCTTCGGTCCGGCGACCGACGACGGCTTCTACTACGACTTCGCTCCGGCGCCCGGGCGCGGCCCCTTCACCGAGGAGGACCTGCCCGCGATCGAGGAGGAGATGCGCCGGATCATCGCCCGCGACGAGCCTCTCGTCCGCGAGGTGTGGACCCGCGACGACGTGCGCAGGCTGTTCCTCGAGCAGGGCGAGAGCTTCAAGGCCGAATGGGTCATGGAGCTGCCCGAGAACGAGACGATCACCATGTACCGTTCGGGCGGGTGGATCGACCTGTGCCGCGGCCCGCACCTCGCGTCGACGGGCAAGGTCGACCCACAGGCGTTCAAGCTGACCCGAGTGTCGGGCGCCTATTGGCGCGGCGACCAGAAGAACGCGATGCTGTCGCGAATCTACGGGACGGGGTGGCTCAACAAGAAGCAGCTCGACGCGCATCTGGTCCGGCTCGAGGAGGCCGCCAAGCGCGACCATCGCCGGATCGGCCAGGACATGGACCTGTTCCACCTGCAGTGGGAAGCGCACGGCTCGGTCTTCTGGCACCCCAAGGGCTTCGTCGTGTGGCGGGCGCTGGAAGCCTATATGCGCCGGCGGCTCGACGCGGCCGGCTACGAGGAGGTGAAGACCCCGCAGGTGATGGACGCCCGCCAGTGGGAACAGTCCGGCCACTGGGGCAAGTATCGCGAGAACATGTTCGTCATCCCCGACGAGGTTCCCAATACCGAAGAGGAAGGGCCGATCATCTCCGGCGAGGGCGACTGGATGGCCCTGAAGCCGATGAACTGCCCGGCCCACATCCTCATCTTCCGCCAGGGCATCAAATCGTATCGCGACCTTCCGATTCGGCTGGCGGAGATGGGCGTGTGCCACCGCAACGAGCCACACGGCGCGCTGCACGGCATCCTTCGGGTCCGCCAGTTCACCCAGGACGACGCCCACATCTTCTGCCGGGAGGACCAGCTCGTCGGCGAGGTGCGCCAGTTCCTCGACCTGCTCGACGTCGTGTACAAGGACCTCGGCTTCCCCGATTACGAGATCAAGCTCGCCCTTCGTCCGGAGAAGAGGTTCGGAAGCGAGGCGATGTGGGACTGGTCGGAGCAGTCGCTCCGCGACGCGGTCAGGGCGGCCGGGCGCGACACGGCCGAGTTCGGCTGGGAGGAGCTTCCGGGCGAGGGCGCCTTCTACGCCCCCAAGCTCGAATTCCACCTGACCGACGCGATCGGCCGCACCTGGCAGGTGGGAACGATCCAGACCGACACCGTGCTGCCCGAGCGGCTCGACGCGAGCTACGTCGCCGAGGACGGCCAGCGCCACCGGCCGATCATGCTCCACCGGGCGATATTGGGCTCCTTCGAGCGCTTCATCGGGATCCTGATCGAGCATCATGCCGGCCGCTTCCCGCTCTGGCTGGCGCCGGTGCAAGCGGTGGTGGCGACGATCGTCTCCGACGCCGACGACTACGCCCGCGAGGTCGCGGCGAGGCTGGCGGCGGCGGGCCTGAGGATCGAGACCGACCTCAGGAACGAGAAGATCAACTACAAGGTGCGCGAGCACAGCCTCGCCAAGGTTCCCAACCTGCTCGTCGTCGGCAAGCGCGAGGCCGAGGAGGGGACGGTGGCCCTGCGTCCGCTCGGCGAGGGCGCGCGGCAGGAGGTGCTGGGGCTTGAGGAGGTCGTCGAGAGACTGGCGAAAGAGGCGCTTCCGCCGGATTTGCGCTGACGGCGGCGGACGCCAAACACGCCACCCCGGCGAAAGCCGAGGCCTCGGGACGAGAAGTCCCGGCGGTCTCCCCGAGATTCCGGCTTTCGCCGGAATGACGGATGCCCTCGCGCAACAGAGCGCTCACAAAAGCGTTCGCGCTCCGTCCTCCCGTCTTTCATTCGCCACCCGGAACCACTAGGTGAGACGCTGAACTTCAACGTCAGGAGACTTTGTTATACGTCCGCCCATGATCCGGCGCCCGCAGGCGCCGCCGCTGAACGGCCCCCGCTTCAACGAATTCATCTCCGTGCCCAAGGTGCGCGTGATCGATGAGAATGGCGAGAATATCGGGGTGCTCCTGACCGCCGAAGCGATCGAGCAGGCCGCCGAAGTCGGACTCGACCTGGTCGAGGTCTCGCCCAACGCCGATCCGCCGGTGTGCAAGTTCCTCGACGTCGGCAAGTTCAAGTATGAGGCCCAGAAAAAGGCCAATCTGGCGCGGAAGTCGCAAAAGACGCAGGAGATCAAAGAGATCAAGATGCGTCCGAACATCGACGACCACGATTACGACACCAAGATGAAGAAGGTCTTCGACTTCATCAAGGAAGGCGACAAGGTGAAGATCACCCTGCGCTTCCGGGGCCGCGAGCTGGCCCATGGCGAGCTCGGAATGCGGCTTCTGCAGCGGGTCCAGGCCGACGTCTCGGAGACCGCGAAGGTCGAGCAGCATCCGCGCATGGAAGGCCGCCAGATGCTGATGGTCCTGTCGCCGAAATAAGGGGAAGGGGAGCGGGGCGCTTGCGGCCGCCGCTCCCGTTCGCCGCCGCGGCGAACTCGCCCGCTTTGTCCATTCGACCCGATTCTTGCGTCCGGGAGGCCCAGTTCGCCAGGACGACGGCGGCGCGCGATTCATCTCCGGCCGGCTTTACCCTTACGGAAACGTGAGCTTTCCGTAACGGAAGGTCCGAAACGGATGTAAATCCAGCGTTTCATTTCGCAACTGAATTGTTGCGCGATTGCCATAAGGGCCGGAAACCCGCAGAAAAGTGCGGATTCCGGCTGGAAGGCGCGAGCCCTTTTCAGTAGCTCTGGCCCCAAACCCAAAAAGGGAGAGGGGAATATGTCCAAGTCCATCTGGCTCGTCTCGGCCGGCC
This sequence comes from Allosphingosinicella sp., assembly GCA_035714565.1. GTDB lineage: Bacteria > Pseudomonadota > Alphaproteobacteria > Sphingomonadales > Sphingomonadaceae > Allosphingosinicella. The sequence goes on along the minus strand of DASTLX010000021.1, from coordinate 77,619 downwards.
TTTTCGCGCTCGCTACGACGCCCGCTTACGCTCAGGACCAGACCACCCCGACCGGCGAGCCGAGCCCGACCGAGGAAGCGGGCGAGGTCAATCCGGATGCCGACGCCTCCCCGACCGACGATACGGCCGCCGAGACCGACGGCGACATCGTCATCACCGCCCAGGGCCGCACCCAGATCCTCCAGGACGTTCCGCTCGCCGTCTCGGCGGTCTCGGCCGAATCCCTCCAGAACAGCGGCGCCTCCGACATCCGCCAGCTCAACCAGCTCGCCCCGTCGCTGCTCGTCTCCTCGACCGGAACCGAGGCGAACGGCTCGGCCCGAATTCGCGGCATCGGCACGGTCGGCGACAATCCCGGCCTCGAGAGCTCGGTCGCGGTCTTCGTCGACGGAGTCTATCGCTCGCGCAGCGGCGTCGGCCTCAACGAGCTCGGCGAGATCGAGCGCATCGAGGTGCTTCGCGGCCCGCAGGGCACCTTGTTCGGCCGCAACGCCTCGGCCGGCCTGATCCACGTGATCAGCAAGAAGCCGAACATGAACGAGCTCGAGGGCTTCGGCTCGCTGACCTACGGCAATTTCGACTATATCCGCGTCGACGCCGGAATCACCGGCCCGATCGGCGACAGCGTCGGCTTCCGTCTCGACGGGGTCTATGCCCGCCGCGACGGCTTCTACCACGACGTCAACAACGACACCGACGTCAACGACCGCAACCGCCTGTTCCTCCGCGGCCAGCTGCTGTTCGAGCCGAGCTCGGCGCTTTCGGTCCGACTGATCGGCGATTACACGAGCCGCGAGGAGGCCTGCTGCGGCGCCGTCTATCTCGACCGCGACTTCAACCCGAAGATCGGCAATCTCAACGAGCCGGCCACGCCGCTGCTCCAGCCGGGCGCGACCCCGGCCCGGACCAACGACCAGGGCAACAACATCATCAACGTCCTGCGTGACCTCGGCACTCCGGCGATCGCCTTCAACGATCCATTCAGCCGCGACATCTACGTCACTCCCGGCCGCAGCTACGAAGGCGACACGCGCGACTGGGGCCTTTCCGGCGAGATCAATTACGACCTGGGCTCGAGCGCGACCCTGACCTCGATCACCGCCTACCGCAACTACCGCTCCGGCCAGCCGGGCGACATCGACTACAGCCCGGTCGACATCCTCTACCGCTCGGAGAACAACAACGGGGTCGAGCGGCGCTTCAAGACGTTCAGCCAGGAGCTTCGGCTCCAGGGCCAGGCGTTCAACGACAAGCTGGACTGGCTCGTCGGCGGCTATTTCGCAAGCGAGGACCTGACGGTCACCGACAACCTCCGGTTCGGCACCCAGTACGGCCGTTTCGCCACCTGCCGGCTGCTCTCCGGAACCGGCCTCGCCGGCTTCTACAGCCCGGGCACCCCGGGCTGCATCAGCCCGACCGGCCGCGCCGTCATCAGCGGCGCCCTGGCGCCGGGAATCCCGTCGCCGTTCGGGGCCGCGGGCGGAACGGTGCTCGCCGCCTTCGACCGCCTCGAGACGGTCAACGACCGCGGCAGCACGCTCGACCGCTATCACCAGGACAGCCGCAACTGGGCCCTGTTCACGCACAACATCATCCACATCACCGACAAGCTCGCCCTGACCCTGGGCCTCCGCTACACCAACGAGCGCAAGGAGCTCGACGCGACCTTCGGCAACGACAACACGGCCTGCGTGGCTCAGCAGAACGCGCTTCTGCCCTTCCTCGCCAATCCCGGCCTGGCGCCGCTCGCCGCCGGCCTCATCGGCCTCACCTGCCAGGGCAATTCGACCTCGGAGCTGAACGGCGTCAGCATCCAGGACGAGCGCAAGGAGGACGAGTTCACCGGCACCACCATCCTCTCCTACAAGTGGAGCCGGGACCTCATGGTCTATGCCAGCGCCTCGCGCGGCTACAAGGCGGGCGGCTTCAACCTCGACCGCTCGGCTCTGAAGAACCCGGTCCTGCCCTTCTCCGCGACGCCCGGCGGCGCCCAGGGCCTGGTCGGCAACCTCCAGTTCGATCCGGAAATCAACACCGCCTACGAGCTCGGCGCCAAATTCTCGCGCGGGCCGCTCACCCTCAACGCCGTCCTGTTCCGGCAGAGCTTCAAGAACTTCCAGCTCAACACCTTCAACGGCAGCGTCTTCATCGTGCAGACGGTGAACGGCTGCGGGGTCAATCTCAACGGCGGCGACCGCGACCAGAGCACCCTGCCCGGCGCTCCCAACTTCGTCGCTCCGCCGGCCGCCAATCCGACCGCCAACCCCGCCGCGGCGACCGGCGCCTGCCCGGCCGGCGAGGTCGGCTACGGAGTCCGCTCGGAAGGGCTCGAGCTGGAGGGCGCGCTCCGCGCCCGCCGCGACCTCAACTTCACCCTCGGAATGACCTACGCCAACACGCGCTACAGGTCGCAGCTGGTCGGCAACGACAGCGGCGCCCCGCTCGATCCGGCGCTTCGCAAGCTGCCCGGCGACAATCTCTCCAACGCTCCCGAGATCGTCGTCACCAGCTCGATGTCCTGGACTCCGCGGATCGGAAGCAGCGGGCTGAGCGGGCTCCTCTACATCGACGGTCGAATGACGGACGGTTACAACACCGGCTCGGACCTGTTCCCGCAGAAGGAGCAGGACAGCTTCGCCATCTTCAACGCCCGCATCGGCCTTCGCGGCAAGGGCGAGCGCTGGGCGATCGAAGCCTGGGCGCAGAACATCTTCAACGTCGGCTACACCCAGGTGGCGTTCAACTCGCCCTTCCAGGAGGGCGCCCGCACCGCGGCCTTCACCGACCCGCAATTCCCGGGCGGACGGCAGATCTTCTCCGCCTTCCTCGCCGAGCCGCGCACCTTCGGCCTGACCGGGCGGTTCCGGTTCTGATGTCTTAATTCCTCCTCGCGATTTCGCGGGGAGGGGGACCAGGCAAAGCCTGGTGGAGGGGTTCTCCAGATGCTGAAAGGCCCCTCCACCGCGCTGCGCGCGGTCCCCCTCCCCTGCAAAGGCAGGGGAGGAATTATTCCGCTACGTCGCGAAGCTGGGATCGAGCCGATGGGCCTTGCGCAGCAGGGCCGGCCAGGCGAGCGCCCCGGCGGCGAGCTTCAGGCCGACCCTGCCCTGCTGGGCGGTCACTTCCGGCGAGCCCTGGGGCGGGTTGTTGAGGTTGCCCTCGCCCGCCGACAAAGCGAGGATCTGCGCTTCGCAGGCCCGCTCGAGGAAATACATCCGGACGAAGGCCTCGCCGATCGTCTCCCCGACCGTCAGGGTGCCGTGGTTCCTGAGCAGCATCGCGCCCTTGGCGCCGAGGTCTGCGACGATCCGCTCACGCTCGTCGAGGTCGACGGCGACGCCCTCATAATCGTGATAGGCGACCTCGTCCCGGATCAGCATCGCCGTCTGGGTGAGCGGCAAAAGCCCCTCGCCATGGGCGGAGACGGCCTGGCCGTGCGGGGTATGGAGATGGATGACGGCCTGCGCGTCCTCGCGGGCCATGTGGATCGCCGAATGGATGGTGAAGCCCGCCGCGTTGGTCATGAACGGCGTTTCGCCGACCGGATTGCCGTCCATGCCCACCTTGACCAGGCTCGAGGCGGTCACCTCCTCGAACATCAACTGGTAGGGGTTGAGCAGGAAATGATGCTCCGGGCCCGGCACCCGGGCGGAGAGATGCGTGAAGATGAGGTCGTCCCAGCCGTAATGGGCGACGAGACGGTAAGCGGCGGCGAGGTCGACCCGGATCTTCCATTCCTCGGCCGAGACCCGGTCCTTCATCGGCGGGATGTCGAGCGAGGCGAGTGGGGCCGAGCCCATGTTGCGGCCGATCGCGTCTATTCGTCCCATCGTCGTCTCCCGGTCAGGCCCGCCCCCTATAGCGCCGGCGCGCCGCCGCCGCCATGGCCCGACTGCGCGGCGAATTCTCGCCTGCGTGCGGAAAGTCACGCACCGGCCGGCGCCCGATCGTGCTAAAGAGGTTCGAGGACTAGGGGAGAGGCGGAGAAATGGCCGGGGATGCTGACGAGGAGTTAAGCGACAAGCCGCTGATCAGTACGGACGTGGTCAACCGCATCCTGTACGGCTGCGGCGACCGCCAGCGCTTCACCCAGGAAACCCCGATCCTCGTGGAAGTCTGGCAGCGTTACGCCGCCAGCCCGGGCGCGCGTCAGGACCTGCTGATCACGCCGCTCGAATCGACCTCCGCGGTCGCCTTGCTGCGCGACCTGCTCAGGCCCGAGGGCGACGACGACAAGCTGGTCCTTCGCCAGCACGCGCAATTCGCCCCGCTGCAAAGCTTCCTGGCCGCCAAGCTGACCTTCAAGCAGCTCATCCACTACCTGCTGCCAAGGACGCTGTGGGCCGGCGAGGCCTGGAAGGTCTTCGAGACCGTGGCGACCCCCGATTTCTCCGACACAGCTTTCCGGCAGGTGTTCATTTCGGCTTTGAGCACCGACATCCGCGACAAATATAAGCTCGTCTCGGGCTTTTCGGCCGCGGACGAATCCGAAGCGCCGCTGCGCGGCCAGCTACTGGATATCGCGCGAATCCTCACCCTGACCGCGATCATACTCGTCGCCGAGGACAATGGGATAGACAGGGTCACCAAGGTGCGCGACCTGTATATCCATTCCGACAAGATCGTCGCGCGCATCGCCGACCTGCTGAAGCGCCTGCCCGGAATGGCCGAGTCGGTCGAACGCAATTCGGCCTTCATCTGGCGGATCTCCAGCAACCGCGAGATCCGGCTTTCGGACGAATATTCGCGGGCGACGGTGAAGGCCGACGCCGCCTTCCGGCTGTTCGACGTCAAGTGCGCCAAGATCACCTGGGCGGTGATCGATTCGGGAGTCGACCGGGACCATCCCGGTTTCTATCGCGACCCGAAGGATCCGAGCTCAGGCAGCCGGGTCGAGCGGACCTACGATTTCTCGATCCTGCGCGAGCTTCTCGACCCCGCCTTCGACCCGCGCCTTCCCAACGCCCTCGAAAGCAAGGCCTTCAAGACCGCATGCGAGAGAAGCGGGCTGCCGGAAGCCGAAGCGCGGCGGCTGCTCGAGAACATCCACCAATCCTATGAGACCGAGATGCTCGACTGGTCCTCGATCGAGCCCCTGCTGATCTGGAAGGCGCCGGAGCCTCCGACCGACGGCCACGGGACCCACGTCGCCGGGATCATCGGGGCGGACATGCGCAACCACCCGGACCACCCGGATGAAATCGTCGTCCAGGGCCTGTGCCCGGACATCAGGATCATGGATTTCAGGATCATCTCGGAGACGATCGAGAATACCGAATTCGCGGTGATCGGAGCGCTTCAGCTGGTCCGCTACCTCAACAGCCACAACCAATATATCGTCGTCCACGGCGCCAATCTCAGCCTCTCCGTCCCGCACGTGGTCGAGAGCTTCGCCTGCGGGCGGACCCCGGTGTGCGACGAATGCGAGCGCCTGGTCGGCGCCGGAGTGACCGTCGTCGCGGCCGCCGGCAATTACGGCTATCACAAATATCTGACGGAGAAGGGCACCTTCCCCGGCTATGCGACGCTCAGCATCACCGATCCCGGCAATGCCGACGGGGTCATCACCGTCGGCGCGACCCACCGGCGCGACCCCCACACCTACGGCATCTCCTATTTCTCGAGCCGGGGCCCGACCGGCGACGGCCGGATGAAACCCGATCTGGTCGCGCCGGGTGAGAAAATCCACAGCACCCTGCCCAACGGGGGGACGGGATCGCTCGACGGAACCAGCCAGGCGGCGCCCCACGTCAGCGCGGCGGCGGCGATGCTGATGGCCCGCTACCCGGAGCTCAACCGCGATCCGCGGCGGATCAAGCAGCTCCTGTGCGAGAGCGCCACCGATCTCGGTCGGGAACGGGCGTTCCAGGGGCACGGGCTTCTCGACACCTTGCGCGCTCTGCAATCCTATTGAAGGAGGAATTATGGCCACGGAATTCTTCACGCTGGAGGCCGTCCCGGCGCGTTACGGCGATTGCCTGCTGCTCCATTACGGCACTTCCGACGCGCCCGGCCTGACCCTGATCGACGGCGGCCCGGATCAGGTCTGGAAGCCGTTCCTCGAAAAGCGGCTTGCGGCCCTGCATGGCCGAAGGGGCGAGGCGTTCCAGATCGACCTGCTCATGGTCAGCCACATCGACGACGACCATGTGCTCGGGATCCTGGATTTCACGACCGACTGGCAAGCCGCCAAGTCGGCGGGGGAACGGTGGCCCTATCGGGTGAAGCAGGCCTGGTTCAACAGCTTCGAGCGCATCTCGAACGCCAAGAACATCGGCGCGGTGACCGCATCGGTGACGGCGTCCACCGGCGCCGCGACCCTGGACGACGTCGACCTCGACCGTCCCGAGATCACCAATCCCAACAAGGACGAGGCGCGGGCGGGCCTCAAGGTGCTGGCCAGCGTCAACAACGGCAGCAAGCTCAGAAAAGACCTGGAGGCGCTGCGGATTCCGATCAACACGGGGTTCGAGGGCAATCTGGTCCGCCCCGGCAAGGGGCCGAGCGTCCCCTTCAAGCTGGGCCCCGAGCTCAGCTTCCACGTCGTCGCTCCGCTCGCCAAGCAGCTCGAGAAGCTCCAGGCGAAGTTCGCCAAGGAGCTCAAGCCGGAGGACGCGCTGGCGGCCTATACCGACGGCTCCGTGCCCAATCTCTCGAGCATCGCCGCCGTCGCCCGCTACAGGGGCAAGACCATGCTTCTCACCGGCGACGCGCGGGGGGATTATCTGATCCAGGGACTGAAGGACGAAGGTCTGCTGGCGGAGGGCGGCACCCTTCACGTCGACATCCTGAAGATGCCGCATCACGGCTCTGACCGGAATGTCGACCCGTCCTTCTTCACGACCATCACCGCCGACCATTACGTCGCCTCCGCCGACGGCACCTTCGGCAATCCGGACCGGCCGACGCTGGAAATGCTGATCGAGCAGCGCGGCAAGGACGCGGAATATGTGATCCACCTGACCTACCCGCTCGCCCAGATCGACGCCCGGCGGAAGGAAGTGTGGGAGAGCAAGAAAGGCAACCGGGCCTGGAATGCGGCCAAGGACGATCTCGCCCCCCTCTTCGCCGCGAAGCAGGCCGAAGGCTACAGGTTCAGGGTCTCGGCGCCCGCCGCGGCCGGCCGTTCCGAAACGGTGAACCTGCTCGATCCGATCCCCTTCTAGGGCGCCACCCGGTCCGGGTGCGCGGCGGCGAAGGAATCGAGCCGGTTCGCCTCGGCGTCGGCTCGGACCAGGGTCGGGTACGCTTCCAGCGGCGTCTCGAAGCGGCGGGCGTTGAACATCTGCGGGACGAGGCAGATGTCGGCCAGGGTCGGCGAGTCGCCGAACAGGAAGCGTCCCGCCCGCGGGGACGCCATCGCCTCCAGCGCCGAGAAGCCTTCGGCCACCCAGTGGCGATACCAGGAGTCGCGAGCTTCCTGGGGCTGATCGAGCGGCCCCGACAGATATTTGAGGACTCGAAGGTTGTTGAGCGGGTGGATGTCGCAGGCGACGACCAGCGCCAGGGCGCGGACGTGCGCCGCGTCGGCGGGCTCGGCGGGCACGAGCGCCGGGCCGGGACGGGTGCGGTCGAGATAATCGATGATGGCGAGGCTCTGCGTCAGCACCTGGCCGTCGATCTCGAGCGCCGGGATGAGGCCCTGCGGGTTCACCGCCCGATATTCGGCGCCCTTCTGCCCGCCCTCGACGAGGTCGACCGGAACCGCCTCGTAATCGACGCCCTTGAGATTGAGAGCGATCCGCACCCGGTAGCAGGCCGAGGAGCGGAAATAATCGAACAGGCGCGGCTTGGTCATCGACTCGCAGGCTAGACGCGTCAGCGGCGCCGTCAATCATCCTCGGCTTGCGCTCGCCCCGCCCGCCCGGTTACGTCGCCGCTTCGAAGGAGCGAGCACTTGGCCCAGGCGAAATCGAAAAAGACCGTCTTCTCCGGAATCCAGCCGACCGGCGGCCTTCACCTGGGCAATTATATCGGCGCGGTCTCGCTGTGGGTCCGCGAGCAGGACAAGCACGACAACATCTTCTGCATCGTCGACCTCCACGCCCTGACCATCCCCGAGGCGATCGAGCCGGCGCAGCTGCGCTCGAACTCGCTCGACGTCGCGGCCCTCTATCTCGCCTGCGGAATCGACCCGGAGAAGTCCCTCGTCTTCATCCAGAGCCACGTCCGCCAGCATTCGGAGCTCGCCTGGATACTCACCTGCGTGACTCCGGAAGGCTGGATGAACCGGATGACCCAGTACAAGTCCAAGTCGAAGGGCGCGGACAGCACCGGCGTCGGCCTCTATTCCTATCCGATCCTCCAGGCCGCCGACATCCTCCTCTACCACACCGACCTCGTCCCCGTCGGCGAGGACCAGCGCCAGCATGTCGAGATCACCCAGGACATCGCCCAGCGCTTCACCCACCTGTTCGGCTACCAGTTCACCCGGCCAGAGATCATGGTGCAGAAGGTCGGCGCCCGGATCATGGGGCTCGACGATCCCGAGGCGAAGATGTCGAAGAGCGCCGACAAGCCGGGCCATGCGATCGGCCTGCTCGATCCGCCGGCCGCGATCCTGAAGAAGCTCAAGTCGGCCAAGACCGACAGCCGCATTGCCGTCGACGCCTCCGATCTGTCGCCGGGGGTCAGGAACCTCGTCACCATCTACCACGCCTTCGCCGGCGGCAGCTGGGAGGACGCCCTCAAGCGCTTCGACGGACAGGGCTACGGCAATCTCAAGACCGGGGTCGCAGAGGCGGTGATCGCCGGACTGGAGCCGATCCAGGCCCGCTTCGCCGAGATCCGCGGCGACGAGACCGGGCTGGTCGCCTTCCTCCGCCGCTCCGGCGAGGCCGCCGCGGAGCGGGCCGAGGCGACGATGAAGGACGTCCGTCAGGCGGTGGGGGTGTGGTGACGCTCCGTCATCCCGGCGAAAGCCCGGACCTCGGGCCGAAAAGTCTCGGCGGGGCTCCCCGGGATCCCGGCTTCCGCCGGGATGACGACTAGCGGCCGCGGCTCATGGATTTCGCCACCCGCGCCTGGAACCACGGCTTCCCGTTCGATCCGATCGTGAGGTCGTTGCTCGACACCGATTTCTACAAGCTGCTGATGCAGCAGTTCATCTGGGAGCATTATCCCAACGAGCATGTGCGGTGGCGGCTGACCAACCGGACCAAGTCGGTGCGGCTGGCCGACGAGATCGAGCTCGAAGCGCTTCGCGAGCAGCTCGACCATGCCCGGACCCTCCGCTTCACTCCGACCGAGATCGTCTATCTGCGCGGGCAGAGCTTCTACGGCCAGACCGGGATCTTCAAGCCGGGCTATCTCGACACCCTGCGCGCCTTCAGGCTGCCCGATTACGAGCTGTCGAGGACCGGCGACGGTCAGATCGAGCTCGTCTTCGACGGCCGCTGGTGGGAGACGACGCTCTGGGAGATACACGCCCTCGCCATCGTCAACGAGCTCCGCTCGCGCTCGCTGCTCAAGGCGATGGCCCGGGGCCAGCTCGACATCCTCTACGCCCGCGCCAAGGTGAAGCTCTACGCCAAGCTCGAGCGGCTGCGCGGGCTCGAAGGCCTCAACCTCTCCGATTTCGGAACGCGCCGCCGCCACGGCTTCCTCTGGCAGGAGCATTGCATCCTCACCGCGCGCGAGCTTCTCGACGAGGGCTTCACCGGCACGTCGAACGTCTTCCTGGCGATGAAGCACGGCCTCGAGGCCAAGGGCACCAACGCTCACGAGCTTCCGATGGTCTTCGCCGCCCTCGCCCGGCAGCGTTCGCCCGGCGACGCGGAGGCGCTCCGCGAGTCGCAGTATAAGGTGCTGCAGCAATGGCAGAACCAGTATCGCGGCAACCTGCTCGTCTTCCTCCCCGACACCTACGGCACCACCCAGTTCCTCAAGGGGGCGCCGCAATGGGTGAGCTACTGGACCGGCGCGCGTCCCGACTCGAAGCCCCCCGTCGAGGCGGGGGAGGAGCTGCTCGCTTTCTGGGACCGGGTCGGCGTGACGGCCGAGGCGGTGGCGGGGAAGAGGCTGATCATCTTCGCCGACGGTCTCGACGTCGCCCTGCCCGGCGCCGAGCCGAACGGCGCCGACATTCCCGCCGTCCATCGCCATTTCGCCGGGCGGGTCCAGGCCGGCTTCGGCTGGGGCACCAACTTCACCAACGATTTCATCGGCTGCCACCCCGAGGATCCGGGGCGGATGAAGGCGCTCTCGCTGGTCTGCAAGGTCGCGGCCGTCAACGGCGAGCCGGCGGTGAAGCTGAGCGACAATTTCGCCAAGGCGACCGGCCCGGCCGAGGAGGTCGCCGCCTATCGCGCGGTGTTCGGAAGCGAGGGCGTCGCCGACGCTCCGGTGAAGGTATGAGGAGGACGGTGTGAACGGCTTCGAAGCGCGGGCCGGCGACGCCCTGGTGATCATCGACCCCCAGCTCGATTTCTGCCCGGGCGGGGCCCTGGCCGTCGCCGGCGGCGACGAGATCATGGCCGGGATCGCCGCCCTCGCGGCCCGGTTCGAGCTGGTCGTCGTGACCCAGGACTGGCATCCCAGGGGGCACAGCTCCTTCGCCAGCAGCCACGAGGGCGCCGCCCCTTTCGGGACCACCCGGATGCCCTATGGCGAGCAGGTGCTGTGGCCCGACCATTGCGTCCAGGGCAGCGCCGGCGCCGGCTTCCACCCGGCGCTGGCCCCCGCGATCGAGCGCGCCCACCTCATTCTGCGCAAGGGCTTCCACCCCGGCGTCGATTCCTACTCGGCCTTCTACGAGAACGACCGGACGACCCGGACCGGGCTCGCCGGATACCTTCGCGACAAGCAGGTGCGGCGCTGCGTCCTGGTCGGTCTCGCCTACGATTTCTGCGTCGCCTATTCGGCGGTGGACGCGGTCCGCGACGGCTTCGAGGCCATTGTCCTCAAGGACCTGACCCGGGCGATCGCGATGCCGGCCGCCGGCGGCACCACGGCCGATGAAGCCGAGGCGCGATTCCGCGAAGCGGGGGTCGTCGTCGCCTAGGCCCTCCGGCCTCAGGCCGCCTTCGTCTTCTCCATCGCTTCCGAGGCTTCGAGCCAGCGGCGCTCGGCCTCCGCGAGCTTCGCCCCAGTCTCGGCCAGAAGCTTCATCAGCTCGCTCATCGTCCGCCGGCCGTCCTCGGGCGAGGCGGAGGCGGGATCGAACATGGCGCGCTCGATCTGGGTCTTGCGCGCCTCCAGCTTGGCGATCTCCGCTTCCGCGGCCTGGGCGGCCCGGCGCAGCGACTGCCCCTGGGCGCGCGCCTCGGCCTCGGCCCGGCGCTCGTCCTTGCGGCTCCGCTTCGCGGCCGGCCGGTCGCCGCCGCTCTCCTGGTTCCGGCCGAGGATGAGATCGGTGTAATCGTCGAGGCTGCCGGAATATTCGCGGGCGGTGCCGCCGTCGACGAGCACGAGCCGGTCGGTGGTGAGCTCGAGCATGTGGCGGTCGTGGCTGACCAGGACGACGGCGCCGCGATAGTCGTTCAGCGCCTGGACCAGCGCCTCGCGCGCGTCGACGTCCAGATGGTTGGTGGGCTCGTCGAGGATGAGGAGATGCGGCGCCTCGCGGGTGATCAGCGCCAGCGCCAGCCGAGCCCGCTCGCCGCCCGACATGTCGCCGACCCGCATCACCGCCTTGAGGCCGGAAAAGCCGAACCGCCCGAGCTGGGCCCGGACCGCCGCCGGGGTCGCCTTCGGCATCAGCCGGGCCATGTGCTGGAGCGGGGTCTCGTCGCCGTTCAGCTCCTCGACCTGATATTGGGTGAAATAACCGACCTTGAGCTTGCCCGAGGCGCGGACCTCGCCCTCCATCGCCGGAAGCTGCGCGGCGAGCAGCCGGGCGAGCGTCGTCTTGCCGTTGCCGTTGCGGCCGAGCAGAGCCAGGCGGTCGTCGGGATCGAGCCTGAGGTCGAGGCGCGAGAGCACCGGCTCGCCGGGTGCATAGCCGACCGCGGCCATGTCGAGCTGGACGAGCGGCGGCTTAAGCTCGGCGGGACTCGGAAAGTCGAAGCTCAGGCTCGGATCCTCCGCCACCGCGGCGATCGGCGCCATCCGGGCAAGCGCCTTGACCCGGGACTGCGCCTGCTTGGCGGTGCTCGCCCGGGCCGAGTTGCGGGCGATGTAATCCTGGAGGCGGGCGCGCTGCGCGGCCTGGTTGGCCCGCGCCGATTCGAGCTGGGCGAGCCGCTCGGCGCGCTGGGTCTCGAACGCGTCGTAGCCGCCCGGATAGAGGGTCAGCCTGCCCTGCTCGAGATGGAGAATGTGGTCGGCGACGTTGTTGAGCAGGTCGCGCTCGTGGCTGACGATCAGCATCGTCGCCCGGTAGCCCTTGAGGAAATTCTCCAGCCACAGCGTCGCCTCGAGATCGAGGTGGTTCGAGGGCTCGTCGAGGAGCAGGAGGTCGGGGCCCGAGAAGAGCAGCGCGGCGAGCGCCACGCGCATCCGCCAGCCGCCCGAGAAGCTGTCGAGCGGCCTTTGCTGCATCGCCTCGTCGAAGCCGAGTCCAACCAGGATCCGGGCCGCCCTGGCCGGAGCGGCATGGGCGCCGATCGCGTTCAGCCGGTCGTGAATGTCGCCGAGCCGGTGGGCGTCCTCCGTTTCCTCCGCTTCGTGGAGAAGCCGCGCCCGCTCGACGTCGGCGGCGAGCACCGTCTCGAAAGGGCTGGCCGAGCCGGCCGGGGTCTCCTGGGCGATATAGCCGATCCGGGCCGCCCGGGGCATCTCGGCCGCTCCCCCGTCCGGGTCCAGCAGCCCCGCCACGACCCGCATCAGGGTCGACTTGCCGGCCCCGTTCCGCCCGATCAGCCCGACGCGTCCGCCCGGCGGCAGCGAGGCGGTCGCGCCGTCAAGGATGGTCCGACCGCCGAGGCGGACCGTGATCGCGTTGAGGTTGAGCATGGGGCGGCCCCTAGCAGGCGGGGCCGCCCCTGTCAGTGGTGTTTCCGCGAGACGGCCTCAGCGCAAGGCCGCGACCGGAGCGTGAAGGGACTCCGCCGGGCCCGCGGAATTGTCGACGGAATAGGCGCCGGCGCCCAGGAGCGCCTGGACGCACAGGGCGATGGTCCAAAAGACCGGGAACTCGAAGCCGCCGCCGGGGGCGCTGAACACCCAGCCGTTGCCGACATGCTGCTGGGCGGCGCCGAGCATCAGCGGGACGAAGGCGAGGGCGACGAAGCGAACCCGGACGCCGGCGATCAGCATCAGTCCGCCGATCATCTCGGCGGCGATGACGAAATAGCCGGTCTCGGCCGGATAGCCGATCGATTCGAAATATTTCGCGGTGCCGGCGGGCGTGAAGGTCAGGACCTTCAGGACGAAGCCGTGGGCGAAGAACATCACGCCCATCGCGACGCGCAGAAGGAGGGCGGCGAAATCGGAAAGCTGTTTGTCGGTCATGTTCATTCCCCTGTGCTGGAGTTGATGACCAAGCATCGCCTGTTCCTACGTGCAGAGAAATTAGCGAAATGGGCAAAGCAAGCTTGCACCAATGCACAGGCGTCCCCTCGTCGTCCCGGCGAAAGCCGGGACCTCGTCGGGAGCAGGCGCGCCTTTCCGGCTTGAGGTCCCAGCTTCCGCCGGGACGACGGCTGGCGACCGCCAGGCTAGCCGCGGGCTTCGATCCGGGGGCGGAGGGCCGTCAGCTCGGCGAAGATGAAGTCGCTGAAGGCGCGGACCCTCGCCGTCTTGCGCAGGTCCTCGTGGACGAGCAGCCAGAAGTCGGTCTCGAGCTCCGGTATCGGCTCGGAGATTCGGCGAAGGCCCGGCTCCGGATCGGCGAGATAGCAGGGCAGGACCGCCAGCCCCATGCCCGACGAGGCCGCCGCCATGATCGTCAGGAAGCTGTTGGCCTTCATGTTGATCCGTCCGGGATCGGCATTCTCGCGAAGCCAGGCGTGGGCCGAGAGGTGGCTGAGCGTGTCGTCGAATCCGATCCACTGGTGGGACCGGCTCAGGTCGGCTCCGCCCGTGGAGGCGAGATAATCGTCCGACCCGTAGACGGCGAAGGCGATGGCCGCGATCCGCCGGCCGTGGAGAGTCTCGGGCGGCGTGCGCGAAGGCCGGATGGCGATGTCGGCGTCGCGGCGCGAGAGGTTCAGGAACTGGTTGCCGGTGACCAGCTCGACCGAGATCTCGGGATAGAGGCGCCGGAACTTGTGGCACAGCGGAGTGACGGTGCCGATCATCGTGTCGGTGGTCGTCACCCGGACGGTGCCGCTCGGCCTCAGGTCCTCGCCGGAGAGCCGGCGCTCGAGCGCTACCACCTCCCGGTCCATCTGCTCGGCGAGGGCGATCACCGCCTCTCCCGAGGCGGTCGGCACGTAGCCGTCGCGGTGCCGGTCGAAGAGACGCACCCCCAGCTGCTCCTCGATCGCTCCGATCCTCCTGAACACCGTGGAATGATTCACCCGAAGCTCCCGGGCGGCGCCCGAAAGCGACCCCGCGCGGCCGACTCCGAGGACGTAGAGCATGTCGTCCCAGCCAAGGTTCCTGTGCATGCGTGCAAACTTTCTTTGCCGTTTTCGCGAATGGATGGGCGCAAACTAACAGCGGTAGAGGGTCGGCGAAAGGGCGGACCGACGGCCGATGGGGCCGCCGCGCCCCGATCGGGAGCCTCACGATGCGCCTCTATTACACCCCCGGGACCTGCTCGCTCGCCACCCACATCGCCGCCCGCGAGGCGCGGATCGACGTCGAGCTGGTCAAGGTCGACCTCGCCACCAAGCTGACCGCCGACGGCGGCCGCTATGCGGCGATCAACCCGCTCGGCTACGTCCCCGCCCTCGTCCTCGACGGCGGCGAGGTACTCACCGAGGCCTCGGCGGTGCTCCAGTATCTGGCCGACATCCGGCCCGAGAGCGGGTTGCTCCCGGCGGCCGGGACCTTCGAGCGCTACGTCGCCCAGCAGTGGCTCGCCTTCGTCGCGACCGAGCTCCACAAGGGTTTCGCGCCGCTGTGGAAGAAGGAGACCCCGCCGGACGTTCGCCGGCAGACGGTGGAGACCCTCGCCACCCGCTTCGCCTTCCTCGACCAGCATCTCGCCGGGCGCCGGTTCCTGCTCGGCGAGCGATTCTCGGTGGCGGACGCCTATGCCTTCGCCGTGCTCGGCTGGGCCAGGCTCATGTCGATCGACCTCGCGCGCTGGCCCAACCTCACCGCCTTCGTCGAGCGGGTCGAGGCCCGGCCGAAGGTCCGCGAGGCGCTCGCCCTGGAGGGCCTCCTCCCCTCCGCCGAGGCGGCCTGAAAGCACCAATCCGAAGGAGCTCAACATCATGAAGATCATCGTCCTGCTCGCCGGAGCGGCGCTTTCGGCGTCTCTCGCCCGACCGGCCCATGCGGCCGACTTCACCGGTCCCCGAGTCGAGGTCCATGCCGGCTGGGACCGGATCGACGTCGACGATCCGTCGCTCAAGCTCGATCGCGGCCGCGACGGAATCGCCTACGGCCTGGGCCTCGGTTACGACCTGGCGCTCGGCGAGAAGCTGGTCGCCGGGGTGGAGGCGGAATTCGACCTCTCCGGCGTGGATTTCGAGAGCGTCTCCGGCAACACCCAGGTCGAGGCGGAGGCGAAGCGGGACTTCGCCGTTTCGGCCCGGCTCGGCGCCAGGGTCGGCGAGAAGCTGCTGGTCTATGCCAAGGGCGGCTACACGAACGCCCGGCTGGCGGGCGCCCTCGTCGTCGGCGGAAAGACGGGCACGACCCGGACCGAGTTCCGCCGCAACGGCGACGGCTTCCGGCTCGGAGCCGGGGCCGAGATCGCGCTCGCCGGCAAAGCCTATGCGAAGACGGAATATCGTTACTCCGACTACGAAGGCGGGGTCGCCCGCCATCAGCTGATCGCCGGGGTCGGGCTTCGGTTCTGACCGCCGGCTCGAAGGGGGCGCGGCCGCTCCGCGGGCGCGCCCCCGGCCGGCTACGCCGCCATCGCCGCCATCGTCACGTAATCGAGCTTGCCCGTGCCCAGCACGGGCAGCGCCTCCATCACCCGGATGTCGCGCGGAATCATCAGCTCGGTCACCCCGTTCGAGCGCGCCCACGCCTGCAGGCGTTTGGCGTCCGCGTCCCTGCGGGTGGTGAACAGGATGAGCTGCTCGCCCTTGCGCGGATCCGGGCGGGTGACGACGGCGTGGTCGGCGTCGGGCCACAAGGCGGCGGCATAGCCCTCGACCGCCGGCAGGGAGACCATCTCGCCGCCGATCTTGGCGAAGCGCTTCGCCCGGCCGCGGATTGTGACGAAGCCTTCCTCGTCCAGCTCGACGATGTCGCCGGTATCGTGCCAGCCGCCCGCGGGCGGCTGCAGAAGGCCCGGGGCCTCGACCTTGAGATAGCCGGCCATGATGTTCGGGCCGCGGATCCTGAGCCGGCCGCCCGCCTCTATGCCGGGCACCGGCTCCAGCTCGGCCTCGATCCCGGGCAGGAGCCGCCCGACGCTCCCCGCGCGATAGTGCATGGGAGTGTTGACGGCGATCACCGGCCCGGCCTCGGTGGCGCCATAACCTTCGAGGATGCGCAGGCCGAACTTCTCCGACCAGGTCTTCCGCGTCTCGTCGCGGACCCGCTCGGCGCCTGCGAAGATGTAGCGGAGCGAGTAGAAATCGTAGCTGTGCGCCATTCGCGCATAGCCGGCGAGGAAGGTGTCGGTGCCGAACAGGATGGTGGCGTTGGAATCGTAGGCGAGGGCCGGGACGATCCGGTAGTGGAGCGGGCTCGGGTAGAGCAGGGTCTTCACCCCGTTCAGGATCGGCAGGAGCGTTCCGCCGGTCAGCCCGAAGCTGTGGAAGACGGGCAGGGCGTTGAGGACGATGTCCGACGCGTTGAAGTCGATCCGCGCGGCGAGCTGGTGGCAATTGGCGAGCAGGTTGCGGTGGCTGAGGACGACGCCCTTGGGAAGCCCTTCCGACCCGCTGGTGAACAGGATCACCGCCGGCGATTCGGGCCGGACGTTCTTCGAGCCCAGGGTGGGCGCGAAGCGGCCGGCCAGGAGCGCGCGGAGCTTGGCGCCGGCGCCGATGCCGGCGCCGATATCCTCGAGATAGCGGATCGAAATCCCCTCCGCCTCCAGCCCCGCCGCGACCGCGGCCAGCTTCGCCTGGTCGACGAAGGCGCGGGCGGTGACGATCGTCCGGATCCGCGCCGCCGCGCACGCCGCCCTGAGGTTGGCGAGCCCGGCCGTGTAGTTGAGCATCGCCGGCACCCGGCCGCAGGACTGGAGCGCGAAGAAAGCGACGGTCACTCCGGCGACGTTGGGGAGGAGGATTCCGATCGCCTCCCCGGGCTCGCTGATCCGGGCGAGCGGGCGGGCGAGGGCGAGGCTGGAGGCGACGAGCCGGTTGTAGCTCAGCGGCGCGCGCTTCACGTCCTCGACCACCGCCGATCGGCCGCCGTGGATCCGGCGCGCATCGACCAGCGCCCCGAACAGGGTGCGCTCGACGTCGGAGGTCGCGAAGATCATCTCGCTCAGCTCGTCGTAGAGGCGGCGGCCGGCGATCGCCCGGCGGGCGCGGGCGCTGATCCCGCCGGGGATGGCGAACCGCCGCGGCGGCAGGACGGTCAGCCGGATCTTCGGGAAGTTGCGCAGCCGGACCTTGCCGCGAAGGCGGGAGAAGGGGGAATATTGGGCGCCGTCGATCCGGACCGGGACGATCGGCGCGTCCGACTTGTCCGCGACCATTCCCGGCCCGTCGAACACCTTCATCAGCGCTCCGGTGACCGTGATCCGGCCCTCCGGGAAGATGACGAGGGTCCGCCCTTCCTTCACCGCCCGGACCATCGCCTTGGCCGACATCGGGTTGGTCGGATCGACCGGGAAGGCCTCGAACAGGCCGAGGAAGGGCCGGACCCACCAGGCCCGGGCCATCCTCGTGTGGATGGCGAAGGTCGGCTTGCCCGGAAGGAAGGCGGCGAGGAGCACCGCGTCGAGGAAGGAGACGTGGTTGACCACGACCACCGCCCGCTCGCCCGGCCCGGGCATGTTGCCGGCGCCGGCGACCTCGACCCGGTAGAGCAAGCGGAGGACGACGCGGACCAGGCTCTTGATCACGGTCTCGGGGAGCAGCCAGCAGGAGACGATCGCGACGACCAGGGTCGCCGCCCCCAGGAGTCCGACGATCGAGGGGATGGAGACCCCGCCGGCGAGCAGAGCGACGAGGATTCCGACCATGGCGACGCTGACCGCCGCGTTGACGACGTTGTTGGCGGCGATCGTCCGCGACCGCTCCCCGGCCGGGCTGTGGGTTTGCAGGATGGCGTAGAGCGGGACGATGAACATGCCGCCGGCGAAGGCGATCCCGGCGAGGTCGGCGAGGATCCGCCAGCTTCCCGGATTGGCCAGGAAGCCGCCGATGCCCGCTCCGTGCGCCGCGGGGACGTAGCCCCCGGTCGATAGCCAAAGGTCGATCATGAAGGCGGCGAGGGCGAGGGCGGAGACCGGGACGTAGCGCGCCGACACCTCGCCGTTGAGGAGCCGGTTCACGGCCATCGAGCCAAGCGCCACGCTCAGCGAGAAGGCGAGGAGGAACAGGGTCGCGACCTCCTGCCGGGCGTGGAGCACGTTGCCGACGAGCGGGGCGAACTGGGCGAGGAGGACGGCGCCGACGGCGAAGAACCAGCTGATGCCGAGGATCGACAGCCACACGCCGCGCCCGTGCCGGGCCGACCGGAGGATGGCCCAGGTGCTCCGGAAGACGTTGAGGTCGATCGCCAGCCCCGGCGCCGTCGCCGGCGCCGGCGGAACGGCGAGGCTGGCGAGGAAGCCGGCGACGGCGAGCGCGGTCGCGGCGAGGCCCGCCTCCCAGGGCGGGATGAGCCCGCCGAGCAGCTGGCCGCCGACGATGGCGACGAAGGTCCCCGCCTCGATCAGGCCGGTCCCGCCCATGATCTCCCCGCTTCCCAAATGCTGGGGCAGGATCGAATATTTGACCGGGCCGAACAGGGTGGAATGCATGCCCATCAGGAACAGGCTGGCGAGCAGCATCGGCACCGACTGCAGCCAGAAGCCGGCCAGCGCGACGAGCATGATCCCGATCTCGGCGAGCTTCACCGCCCGGACGAGCTTCGCCTTGTCCCACGAATCGGCGATCTGGCCGGCGAGCGCGGAGAAGAGGAAATAGGGGAGGATGAACAAGCCGGTGGCGAGCGTCGCCAGCATCTCGGCCTTGGCCGGCTCGGCGGCGTAGAGCCCGAAATTGGCGAGGAAGAGAAGCGCGAACTTGAGGAGATTGTCGTTGAAGGCGCCGAGGAACTGGACCGCGAACAGCGGGCCGAAACGGCGCTTGCCGAGGAGCGAGAGGTCAGGCGCGGACATCGGTATTTCCCATCGGGCTTTGGTCGCGGACATTGATGGACATAAAGCTAAAATGATCACTGTTCAATTAAAATAATGGACAGTGTTCAGTTTATTGTGCAGGCCGGCCGCCATGGGTAGGCGATCGGACCACAGCCGGGCCGAGCTCGAGCGGATGATCATCCTCGAAGGGCACAGGCAGCTGGCCGAGACCGGCTTCGCGCGCTTCTCGGCGCGCGAGGTCGCCAAGCGGATCGGCTATTCGATCGGCACCATCTACAACGTGTTCGGAACCCTCGACCGGCTCATCCTGGCGATCAACGGCCGCACCTTCCAGCTCTGGGCCGACCATCTGCGCACCCGGCTGAGCTCACCGGAGCAGGGCGACCGGATACGGATCCTCGTCGAAGGCTATTTCAGCTTCGCCAGGGAGAACCCCAACCTGTGGATGGCGATCTACGACCACCGCCTGCCGCCGGATTCGGCCATGCCTCCCGAATATGTGGCCGAGCGTTCCGGCCTCACCGAGATCGTCACCCGCGAGGTCGCCGCGGCGCTTCCCGAGCCGAGGCGCGACGAGGCCCCCCGCCTCGCCCGCTCACTGATCGCCACCGTCCACGGCCATTGCACCTTCGCCCTCAACGGCACTTTCGCCCTGATGGGGGAGTCCGATCCGCTCGATCTCGCTTTGGCGCGGGTGCGGGAATCGCTGGCGACCGGCAAATCCGGCTGACGGGCCGCGGAAAAATGGTCGGGGAGAGAGGATTCGAACCTCCGGCCCCTGCCTCCCGAAGACAGTGCTCTACCAGGCTGAGCTACTCCCCGACCGGATCCGGCTCGAAGGCCGTCCGGGAGACAGGGGGCGGTCCATAAGGGAGGCGCTTTGCGAGCGCAAGCGGGGCCGTAAATCCTCGCCGGCATTTGCCGGGGAGGAGCGGTCAGCGGCCCAAAGCCGCGATCATCTCCGCGATGCTCGTGAACTTCTCGCGCGGGCTGCCCTCGCGGGCCCGGCCGGTCTCGGCGGCCTCGATTCGCTGCCAGTCGCGGAAAGCGACCGGCTCCACCCCGCGGGCGTGCAGAAGGGTGTCGAGGCCGAGGCCGCCGGTCTTGCCGCCCGCCGCCGGCGGGAAAGCGGCATGGATCGTCTCGGCGACCTCGAAGCCGTCCGGTCGGTTGGTTCCGATCGTCCCGGTCGGCCCGCGCCGGGCCCAGCCGACGCAGTAGAGCCCGCCGTCCGGCCCCGCCTCGATCACTCCGTCCCGGTTGGCGAAGCGGCCGCGGCCATGCTCGTAGGGCACGCCTTCGATCGGAGGGGTCTGGTAGCCGATGCAGCTGATCACCAGCCCGCAGTCGATCGTGTAGCGCTCGCCGGTGCCGACCGAGCGCAGGTCCGCGGTCAGCCGAGTGCGCTCGACCACCAGGCGCTCGACCCGCCCGTCGCCCTCGACCGCGACGGGCATCGCGAAGAAGTCGAAGTCGATCGTCTTGGCCTTGTCCTTGGGCAGGCCGGCGAAGTCGCGCAAATGGGTGACCGACTTGCGCATGCCGGGCTCGAGCAGCGAATCGTCGGCCTGCGGCGGGAAGTCGGCGAGGTCGACGCTCGGCGCCGCCGCCTCAAGATGGCCGAGCTCGCCCAGCTCCTTGGGGGTCATCGCGATCTGGTGCGGGCCGCGCCGGCCGAGCACGTGGATCCTTCGGATGGCGCTCTTCTCGAGGGCGTCGAGGGCCCGGCCGACGATGTCGGAGCCGGCGAACTCGGAGCGGGTCTTGGCGAGGATGCGGGCGACGTCGAGGGCGACGTTGCCGTTGCCGATCACCGCCGCGGCCTCGACGTCGAGCGGGGGATCGAGCTCGGCGAAATCGGGGTGGCCGTTATACCAGCCGACGAAGGCGGCCGATCCGACCACTCCGGGAAGGTCGCTCCCGGGAAGGTCGAGCGGCCGGTCGTTCGGAGCCCCGGTGGCGAGGACGACGGCGTCGTACAGCCCGACCAGCTCCGCGACGGTCACGTCCGGGCCGACGCAGACGTTGCCGACGAAGCGCACGTTGGCCGAAAGCGCGACCTTTTCATAGCGGCGGTAGACCGCCTTGATCGACTGGTGGTCGGGCGCGACCCCCGAGCGGATCAGCCCGTAGGGCACGGGCAGCCGGTCGATCATGTCGATCTGGACCTCGTCGCCGTAGAGCTTCTGAAGCGCCTCGGCGGTGTAGTAGCCGGCCGGGCCGGAGCCGATGATCGCCACATGCCGCATCTGCCCGAGCCCTCCCGCTTCCCCGGCCGATGCTAGCGCCGCGCGGCGGGGAGGCAAGCCGCCTTCGTCATGGCCGGTTCAGGCGCGGGAGCGCATGGCGTCGCCATGAAGACCCTCATCCTCCTCGCCGCTTCGCTGGCCGCCCCGGCACTCGCCGCCGCCTCTCCCGCCTCTCCCGCCATGGGCGAGCCGGCGAGCATCCCTTTCGCCAACCATCCGCGCGCCATCCGCGATTTCGAGGCTCCGAGCGACGAGATCGTCTATCTCCAGGACCGGCAGCGGCGCTGGTACCGGGCGGATCTGGGCCATTGCTTCGGCCTCAAATGGGCTCAGGCGATCGGCTACGACACGCGCGGCGGGCTCAGCCTCGACAGCTTCGGGGCGATACTGGTCGAGGGCCGGCGCTGCCCGATCCTCTCGCTGACCCGGAGCGACGGACCGCCGCGCAAGGCGAAGAAGGGCAGTCGTCATTCCCGCGAAAGCCGGAATCCATGAACGCCGCCGCTCGAGCCTGAGGATCCCCGATCAAGTCCGGGATGACGAAAGCCTAGGCCTTCTTGCTCTTGTCCTCGAGCATCGCCGCGCCCTGGCTTCGGATCAGGGGCTCGATCATCCCGCCGAAGAAGGCGAGGGCCGGCGGGAGGTGCACCGTCATCCGCACGAGGGTCTCCTGGACCTCGATCTGGGCCGCGACCTGCTGGCCCATCGCGCCGACGTCGAGGTCGAGCCGGTCGCCGGTCCATCGGGAGCCGACCTGGGCGCCGCCCGGTATGGCGGTGCCGAGCTTGCCGACGTTGCGCTCGATCCGGCGCCGGGCCTCCTCGGCGCCGAGTTTGTGGGGAAGGTCGACGGTCAGGGGATTGCTCATCCGAGCGCCCTTAGCGCCAGGGGGCGCCGCTCTCCAAGGCCTTTTCGCGCTGTGGTCCGGCGGGCACAGTCGGACCGCCTTTTTTTGCGTTGCAGCGGAAAACCCTTCCCTGCCGCCCCGATTGCCATAAGCTGGCCCGGCTTCGCGGCGGTGCCGCCGCATTCTGGGGGGAATTCAAATGTTTCGCATGACGCGCATCGCTCTGCTGACGACTCTTTCCTCGCTTGCTTTCGCCTCGGGGCCCGCTTTCGCCCAGGACAATCCGGATAGCGAGAATCCGGACGGAAGCACCGACGTCACCGCCAGCCGCGAGGCGCCGGCCGGCGACGAGGAGACGATCGTCGTCACCGGCACGCGCAGCCTCGGGCGAACGGTCGAGAATTCCCCGGTTCCGGTCGACGTGCTGTCGGCGGAGGCGATCACCGAGGGCGGCCAGGTCGAGACCAACAAGATCCTCAACAAGCTGGTGCCGAGCTTCAACTTCCCGCAGCCGGCCATCTCCGACGGCTCCGACGCGCTCCGCCCGGCGACCCTGCGCGGCCTCAGTCCCGACCAGACGCTCGTCCTCGTCAACGGCAAGCGCCGCCACGTCTCGGCGCTGCTCAACATCAACGGCACCGTCGGCCGGGGCGCGGCCGCCGTCGACATGAACTCGATCCCCGCGCTCGCGATCGATCGCATCGAGGTGCTTCGCGACGGCGCCTCCTCGCAATACGGCTCGGACGCGATCGCCGGAGTGATCAACATCCGGCTCAAGACGACCAGCGACGGCGGTCGCGCCGTCGCCAGCTTCGGCAAGTACGTCACCACTTTGAACGACGTTCAGCGGGTCACGGGCCTGCAGACCGTTAACGGGCAGCCGATGTTTGACCCGACCAACAACATCTATCTGCTCGCCAACACCGACGGCGAGCTCAAGGTCCGGGACGGCGAGACTTATACCCTGGCCAGCAATTTCGGCATTCCCCTGTTCGGGGTCGACGGCGGATACGTCAATCTCACCCTCGAATATCGGCAACGCAACCGCACGAACCGCACCGGCTTCGACCTCAGGCCGAACTACGTCCGGCCGACCGCGACCACGTTCGACCCGCGCGAGCTGACCTTCGATCGTCGCGAGTTCCGCTTCGGCGACCCCGACGCCAAGGATTATTCGGTCTTCCTCAACGCCGGCCTGCCCATCGGTGGCGCCGAGCTCTACGCTTTCGGGAGCTTCAACCAGCGCGATTCGCTCAGCGCGGCCAACTATCGGCAGCAATCGAACGCCAACAACGTCGACTATTCCCAGCTGGCCCCGAACCAGGCGCCGCCCGCGATCAACCGCCCGGTCCTGACTCCCGACGGCTTCCTGCCGCTGATCGGCTCCGATCTCACCGACATGGCCGCGACCGCCGGCGTGCGTTTCGACGTCGCCAAATGGCGCGCCGATCTCTCGCTGGGCTATGGCCAGAACCAGTTCGACTACACGGTCTCGAACACCGTCAACGCCTCGTTCGGCTCGGCCACCCAGCGGCGGTTCGACGCCGGCGGGCTCAAATATTCGCAGACCCTGCTCAACCTCGACCTCAGCCGCGAGTTCGAGCTGGGCTTCGCCAAGCCGCTGACCGCATCGTTCGGCGGCGAGTTCCGGCGCGAGACCTACGACATCCGCCCGGGCGAACTTCAGTCCTACGCGCTCGGGCCGTTCTTCCGCGCGCAGATCAACAACACCACGCTCGCCAACTGCACCGCGCAGCAGGGCGCCTTCAATGCGACGACGAATGTCTGCACCTTCCCGGGCCGCCAGGGCGGACCGGGCGCGCAGGGCTTTCCGGGCCTGCCCGCATCGGCGGCGACCGACGCCGCGCGCCACAATCTCGCCGGCTACGTCGAGCTCGACACCGATTTCGCGGAGGGCCTGACGGTGACGGCGGCCGGACGCTTCGAGCATTATTCGGACTTCGGCAACGCGCTGGCCGGAAAGCTTGCCGCCCGCTACGAGTTCCTTCCCGGATTCGCCGTGCGCGGCTCGGTTTCCAACGGCTTCCGGGCGCCGTCGCTCCACCAGCAGGTGTTCACGACGACCTCGACCAACTTCATTTCGGGCGTGCCCGTGGACGTGCTGACCGCGCCGGTGTCGAGCCCGCTCGCGCTGGCGCTGGGCGCCAAGCCGCTCAAGGCCGAGAAATCGCTCAACATCGGCGGCGGCATCACCGCCAACCCGCTGCGGGGGCTGACCCTGACCGTCGATTATTACAACATCAAGATCAAGGATCGGATCGTCCTGACGGAAAATCTCGGTGCGACGACGTCGGCGGCGGACGCCGCGATCCGCAACTATCTGCTCTCGCAGGGGCTTCCGGCGACGGCGGCGCGCTTCTTCATCAACGGCCTCGACAGCCGCACCCAGGGCATCGACGCGGTCGTGAACTGGCGCCTGCCGGTCGATTTCGGGCGCTTCAGCCTGACCGCGGCCTACAATTACAACAAGAACAGCATTCTCAGCCGCAACAACACGCTCGGTCCGCTCGCCTCGATCCCGGGCATCGTCCTCTTCGGCCGGCAGGAATCCCTGCGTTTCACCCGCGGCCAGCCCCGCGACAAGATCGTCTTCAGCCTCGACGGCGACATCAAGCCGTTCGGGCTGACCTTGCGCACCACGCGCTTCGGCAAGGTCCTGTCGCCTGGCGCGACCCTCCCGCTCGCGCCCAACCAGACGAGCTTCACCGCGCTCGGCCCCGACGATGTCGAGCTCTCGCCCAAGTGGATCACCGACATCGAGCTTCGCTTCGACCTCGGCAGCCGCCTGCACCTGGCGGTGGGCGCGGACAACGTTCTGGACGTCTATCCCGACCGTTTGCCCTTCGGGGCTCGCCCGGCGGCGCTGGGCGGCGGCAATTTCCCGCAGAACCAGCAATATAACGGATATTCGATCTTCTCGCCCTTCGGCTTCAACGGCCGCTTCCTCTACGGACGCGTCGGGATCGATTTCTAGGCCCTGATCCTCCCCGGCACCCGCCGGGGAGGAATTGCCCCGGGCCCTATCCTTTGGTCCAGGGTGGCGAACGCGTTTCGCCTTCCTACATTAGTCGCCTCCATCGAGAGGCGTCCCTTATGAACGACGACAAGGTTTCCCGGCGCGGACTGATCGGCTCGGTCGCGGCGCTCGCCGTGGCCGCGGGCGCGGGCTTCGCCCTGTTCGGCCGGAGCGGCACCCCGGCCGAGGCCGCCGAGCGCTTCGAGGTCACCCGCACGCCCGCCGAATGGCGGCGCCTGCTCGGCCCGCAGCGCTATGCCGTCCTGCGCGAGGCCGCCACCGAGCGCGCCGGCTCGAGCCCGCTCGACCGGGAGCATCGCCGCGGCACCTTCCTGTGCGCCGGCTGCGACCTTCCGGTCTACAGCTCGGCCGCCAAGTTCGACAGCGGCACCGGCTGGCCCAGCTTCACCGCGCCGCTTCCCAACGCCGTCCGCACGCGCGCGGATCGCGCCCTCTTCATGGTCCGGACCGAGGTCCATTGCCGGCGCTGCGGCGGCCATCTCGGCCACGTCTTCGACGACGGCCCGAAGCCGACCGGCAAGCGCTTCTGCATGAACGGGCTCGCCCTGAAGTTCCGTCCGGCATGAGCCGGGCGCGAAAGGGGCTGCTCGGCGCCCTGCTGCTCGTGCTGGGCTTCACCCTGGCACTGTACTCGCCGCATCCGGGAGCCGCCGCGCCCCCCGCCAGGCTGGCCTCGGCGGTGTTCGCCGGCGGCTGCTTCTGGTGCACCGAGGCCGATTTCGACAAGATTCCGGGCGTGGTCTCGACCACCTCGGGCTATTCCGGCGGCAAGGTCGCGAACCCGACCTACGAGCAGGTCTCGGCGGGCGGCACCGGCCATATCGAATCCGTCAGGGTCGTCTACGATCCCGCGAAGGTGAGCTACCAGACGCTCGTCGCCCGCTTCTTCCGGACGGTCGATCCGATCGACGGCGGAGGCCAGTTCTGCGACCGCGGCTACCAGTACCGGACCGCCATCTTCGTCGCCGACGCTGCCCAGCGCCGGGTCGCCGAGGCGACGAAGGCGAGGGCCGCCGCCCTTCTCAAAAAGCCCGTCGCCACCCTCATCCTCCCCGCCGCCCGCTTCTACCCGGCCGAGGGCTACCACCAGGATTATTACAAGAAGAACCCGGTCCGCTACAAATACTACCGCTGGCGCTGCGGCCGCGAAGCCCGCCTGACCCAAATCTGGGGCAACTCCGCGGGCCACTGACCAAGGCGCTTCGCGCTAGGGCATGAGCCGGCGCATCTAGCGGCCTTTCTGCCGCCGCAGGCCAACCCTTTTTGGGAGAGAAGGCGCAAAGGCGCAAAGGCGCAAAGGCGCAACGTCGTGCAGGGCGTGCCTGCCATGTGATTTTTGTATTCCATCGAAAGGGCCTCATGCTCCGCGGGCTGTCGGCGCTGCGCGCAGACAAGCACCTCTACGTCGCGCCTTTGCGCCTTTGCGCCTTCTCTCGAGAATGAAGTCGCGGCGCTGGGCACACAGGCAAAAGGGCTTGAGGATGTCCGACCTTGAAAAGCTTGCCGCGCTGGCCGTCGACTGTGGCTTCAGGATCCATCGCGACCTGGGTCCGGGCCTGCTGGAGTCCGTCTACGAAACCCTGCTGGCGGCCAAGCTCGCTCGGTCCGGCGCCATCGTGGAGCGGCAAAAATCGGTCGACATAGACTATGAGGGAATTCGGGTTCGCGAGGCATTCCGCGCGGACCTGCTGATCGATCGTGTTCTGGTTATCGAGATCAAGTCGATGGAGCGGCTTGCTCCGGTTCATTCAAAGCAGGTGCTTACCTACCTGCGGCTGCTCGACCTCCCACTGGGCCTGCTGATGAACTTCGGCGGTGAGACCTTCCGCGAAGGCCTGAAGCGGGTGGCGAACCGCTATATTATCCCGCCGCACAAAACAGCCTGAACCGCTCGGTAACCATTGCGCTCAACGAGTCCCTAACCGGGCGGGACTAATCGACTGTCCATCTAGCTGCACTTTGCGCCGCATGAGGGACGAAGAACGATGAGGGCATTGAGCTGGATCAGGGATCTCGTCTCGAGCGAGCGCGGAAACGTGTTCGTGGTCGGGGCGGCGGTGATGCCGCTCCTGCTCGGCTCGGCCGCCTTCGCCGTCGACACCATCCAGCTCAGCGTCTGGAAGCGCCAGCTCCAGCGCGCCGCCGATTCCAGCGCGATCGCCGGCGCCTATGCCGTCTCGCTCGGCGACGAAACCCACGACGCCGTCCACCGCGACCTCGACAAGAACGCCTTCCCGCTGCTCAGCCAGGAGGAGGACATCTTCGAGGGGCCGAGCCTCGGCTTCGAGCAGACCGTCAAGGTGACCCTCACCGCGACTCGCGAGCTGCCCTTCATGTCGATCTTCACCCGCCATCCCACGACGATGGTCGCCGAGGCCACCGCCGCCCTCGTCAACGACGGCACCTTCTGCATGGTCTCGCTCTACGAAGGCGAGGATGCCGGAGTCGACGCCAACGGCGGCGCGAATCTCGACCTGAGCTGCGGAATCAAGAGCAACTGCACCGGCGACGAATGCGTCACCGCGGGCGGCAACTCGTCGATCAAGGCCGAGCCGATCGCGTCGGTCGGCGGCCTCGACGGCGACGCGAACAATTTCGTCCAGCCGACGACCCTCATCCCCCGCTCGGCGAAGCAGAAGGACCCGTTCGCCTACCTGCCCACTCCGACCAAGCCGCCCGCCGGCTGCGCCGGCACGCTCAACGAGTCGACCGTCTTCACGGCGGAGTCGCACCAATGCTTCCTCGCCGCGAACGTCAGCCCGAGCGCGACCCTCAACATCCCGGCCCATGTCGACACGATCACGATCTGGGGCGGCAATATAGACTTCAAGGGCGACGTGAACGGCGAGGGCGTCACCTTCGTCATGTCCGGCGACAACGGCCAGGCCGGCGACCTCATCATCAACTCGCAGGCGAACCTCAAGCTCAGCTCGCCCGACACCGGCACCTACAAGGGCGTGCTCTTCTACCGCGACCGCCGGGCGTCCAACATCATGATCACGATCAACGGCGGCGCCAGCTCGACGCTCACCGGGGCGATGTACTTCCCGACGTCCGACATCACCTTCGCGGGCAATTCGAGCATGAACGTCAAATGCCTGCAGATGGTGGGCCAGAAGCTCAAGTTCCGGGGCGGCGCCACCATCTCCAACGTCTGCCCGACGGGAAGCGGCGCCGGCGCCTTCCAGCAGACCGTCGTGAGGCTCGTCGGATGAGGCCGCACCTTTTTTCCCGCCTGGCGCTCGACGAGCGCGGCACCAGCCTCATCGAGTTCGGCTTCCTGGCCCCGTTCCTGGCGCTCCTGACCATGGGCGTGATCGACCTCAGCCGCGGCATCGCCGAGCGCTTCGAGCTCCAGCAGGCGGTCAGCCGGAGCCTCGAGCTCGTCCAGGCCCGCCCCGCCGTGGCCGGCGCGGACGAGGACGAGGTCAATTACGATTTCGTCGTCGAGGAGGCGATGGACGCCGCCGACGTCGAGGAGGACCAGGTGTCGCTGACCCGCTGGCTCGAATGCGACGGCGTCGACAAGGGCGACGTCAACGGCAAGTGCGAGGCCGGTCAGGACACCGCCCGCTACCTCCGGGTCCGGATCGAGAAGGATTTCGAGGGCGAATTCTATTTCGACAAAATCCCTATGGCCGCCACCGGCGCGATAAGGACCCAGTGATGCTGAAAAGGCTTCTCCGTCGCGAGGACAAGGGAATCGGCGCGGTCGAGTTCGCCCTGGTCGCGCCCGTCCTCATTTCGTTCGTCATCGGCATCAGCCAGATGGGCAAATTGTTCTTCGCCAATGCCGACATCAAGAACGCCATGGCCTCGGGCGCCCGGGTCGCTTCGGTCTTTCCGGTGCCGGAGGACGAGGTCATCCTCGCCGCGGTCGAGAACCGGCTGGCGCGGAGCGGCGGGCTCGCCGCCGCCGAGCTCGACATCGAGCACGGCGTCGACGACAAGGGCAACCCGTTCATCGAGATAAAGGCCGATTATTCGGTCCCGCTCGACTTCATCTTCTTCGACGTCGGGCCTGTCACCCTGAGGGATTCGCGGCTCGTCTTCACCCAGGTCTCGAACGCCAACACCACCACCTATACCGGGACCAGCGCCTCAAGCGCGACGTCCAGCGGAACCCCGACCTCGAGCGGGACTCCGACGTCGAGCGGCACTCCCACTTCCAGCGGGACCCCGACCTCCAGCGGAACCCCGACCTCCAGCGGAACCCCGACCTCGAGCGGAACGCCCACTTCCAGCGGGACCCCGACGTCGAGCGGCACCCCGACGTCGAGCGGCACCCCGAGCAGCTCGGGCAACGGCAACGCCAGCAGCAGCAGCAGCAGCAGCAGCGGCAACGGCAACGGCAACCACGACCACGGAACCTGCAAGAAGTGCAAGTGAGCGGGCCGCCCGGCGCCTCCAACCGGCGCCGGCGGTTCGGTCCCGTTCCTGCCTCCTCTCGTCGCGGGTGTGTGAAACCCAGATCAGCAACCTACGTTAATCCGCTTTCGCCCCAGAAAGGGGAGTGTAAGCGTATGTCTACCGGTCAGACCCGCCTCGAAGCGGTCGGCTGCTGGCTTTCCGAGAAAGTCGCCGACGTCTCCGCCCACCCGTTCGCCCAGCTCGGCCTCGTCATGGTCTGCCTGCTCTGGTTCGTCTTCGCCTGGCGCGTCGACTGGCTGACGGCGGGCCTGTCGATCCTCGCCATCACCCTCACCCAGATGGTCCTCAACCGCCAGAATGCGCGCGAGAGGGACGCCCATCGCCGCGACGTCGCCCTCCACGCCAAGCTCGACGAGCTCCTCATCGCCTCGCGCCGGGCCCGCGACGAGCTGGCCGGGATCGAGGAGCTCGAGGAGGAGGAGATCGAGCAGCTCAAGCAGGACCGCGGCCGGGTCACCCCGATGAGGCGCGGGTTGACCGGCGCGGCCCGCTAGCTCGCCCCAGTCGAAAATCCACCGCTTGACTCCGTACCACGGTACGGAAGCTATAGGGTGATTCGCGCCGGGGCGATCCCCGCTCCGGCCCGACTGGAGGAAGACCATGACCCACCGTAAGAGCGGCTGCCGCTGCGAGTCCTGCACCTGCCGGAACTGCGGCTGCAACTGAGCCCGGGCGCCCTCTCCCGCTTCGGCGGGGGAGGGCCCTTCGCGGGAGTCGACCGACGGCCTGCATGCCCGATCCCGGAGGCGTTTGAAGCCTGAGCCTCAGACGCAAAGATTCCGCGAAGCGGACCAGCTCCCAGGCCGATGACGGCGCCCTGTTCGCAGAAGCTTCAAATCAGGTGGAGGGCTCCGCCCTCTTTGCGTCTTTGCGCTCGAAAAATTCCAGCCGCACCGCGACTCCGGCCTGCCGCCGGAACTCAGCCTCCTCAGACCTCGTCGAAATAAAGGTGCCGAGGCCAGACGTCGCGGTCGCGCGCCGCGGCGATCTCCGCCTCGACCGCCTCGAGCTCGGCCTGCTCGGGCGGGTCGACCAGCAATGGAAGGTCGAGATCGTCGGGATCCTCGAGGTCGATCTCGGGATGGGCGTCGGCGAAATCGGCCCAGTAGCGCCCGAGCAGAGTCCAGAGCTCGTGCATCCGCTCGAACCGCCCCCGCATCCATTCGAGCCGCGCCTTGGTCCGCGCCTCGGCCCGCTCGGCCGCCGCCGCCGCCGCCTCCTCGGGAAGCCCGAGAGCGACATGGTCGGCGATCCGGCTGCGCCGGAACTCGGCCCAGTCGGCCTCCGTCAGCCGGCTTTCGATGGTCATGTCTGGTCTCCTCCTGCCAACCGATTCGCCGCGACCCCCCACAAAACACGCACATCCGAATTTTGGAAGTTCTTTTTTTGTTCCGCCCACGGCGAGCCGAAGCGGAGCGAACCGCTCCGACGTCACGGGCCGCCCGCGACGGGCGATTGTCCCGCTGGAAATGTAAGCCGTCCGGCCACTCCCGTCATTCCGGCGAAAGCCGGAATCCATGAACGCCGCCGATCGGGACCTCACGCCGCGGTGTTCATGGGATCCCGGGCCAAGCCCGGGATGACGGGGGCGCCGTCCCGCCCCGTCCGCCTTCTCCGCTTTCTCCCGCTCGATCTCGGCCAGCCGCTCGCCGAGCGCTCTCCAGCCCACCCCGCCCTCGTCCGCCGCCGCCCCGCCCCGTTGCGCCCCGCCATCGTCCTCTCCCGCACCGCCCGGGACCGGCCCCACCGGCCCCGGGCGAATCACCACGAAGCCAATAAAACAGGACTTTTCCTACAATAATCCTTCAATCGCACAGGGCGAGCCGGGCGCAGCGCCGCCGGCGCGAAGCGCCGCCGAAGCAGCACCCGGACTCGCCCCCGCGCGGCCGGCGGGTCGGCCCAGCCGAACCCGTCCGACGTCACGGCCGCCCGTGACGTCGCCATTCGCGAGGGCCCGACGCCCCCCTATTCCGTACCCGGAAACCCGCGCGTCGCCTGCTCCATCCGCCGGCCCGCCTCGTCGGGGTCGCGAAGGTCGCCGCCCACGGCCCCGTCCATGTGGGTCCACAATATCGCCCCGCTGCGAAGGTCGACGAGCATCGAGTTGGCGTAATGCGGCGGCAGCACGAACGGGATGCCGATGAACGCCCCGGCGATCCGCCCGGCCTTGTCGCCCGGCGTCGAATAGCCGTCGTGCATGGTGAGGAAGAGGCCGTAATCGGCGTCGCCATAGGCCGAGCGGAGCCGTGCGACGAGGTCCGCTCCGATCCCGTATTCGTAGCGCCCCTTCAGGCGCTTGAGGCCCTTGAGCGCCTGGGCGCCGTCGCCCGGCCGAGGGAAGGTCCCGGGCGGAACCTTGAACAGAAGGTCGGAATTGCGGAAGTTCACCGTCGAGCGCGCCTCGTCGAGAAGCGCCGAAGGCTCGTCGCAGGCGCCGAAGCGAAGCTCGACCGCGCGCCCCACCGGCCCCGCCCGAAGCGCGGCCGCGAGGTTCGCCCGGGCCCGCTCGGTCCAGTCCGCCCGTGCCCGCTCCTCGCCCCGCGAGTTGCGGGTTCCGACGAACAGGTCCGGGCAGGGCACCAGCACCGCCCGCTTCGGCCCCGCGGGAAGCGAGAAGCCCGGCTTCGTCCACTTCGCCTCCGCCGTCCCCGCGGCCAGAAGCGCCGCCGCCGCGGCCGCGACTCCCCAGGCCTTGGCTCCCGCGCCCATCGTCGCCCCCTTCTCAGGGCCGCGCCTCGGCCCGCCCCGAGCCTTCACCCGATCAGCCTCGCCACCTCGAGCCCCTTCGGCCCCTCCTCGACCTCGACCTCCACCGGCAACCCCTCGCCGAGCGTCCCGCCCCCCAGCTCCGGCAACCGCCGCGCGCGGACGACCGCCTCCCGCCCGTCGGCCAGGGTAATCGCTCCAAGCCCCCGCTCCCGATCGAAATATCTGACGACCCCCATCACCCCCATGCCCTTCCTCCCGCCGGAGCGGCAATGCGCCGCGCGGCGATCGTAGCACGATCGCCGGCCGCGGAGGGAGTGGCTCCGCGCAGCGGGCGGGCGGGAGCGGGCCCTCCGGAACAGCGCCGCTCGACGACGGCGAGACCGCTCCCCTAGAAAGGCCTCTCCCCCGCCTTCGGATACTTCTCGATGAAATAGCGCCCGAGACGAAGCCCCGCTCCGGAACCTCGCCCGAAAACTCCACCATCACCTCGCGCTGGTTGGCATGCTTGCCGAAGATGTGGGCGAAGACGGCCAGCTTCTCGACCCCGCGCTCGATGCGGTCGGTGTCGCGGATGAAGGAATAGACGATGGTCGTCGCCTCGCGAATCCCGGCGCCGCCCCCTCGGGCTTCCAGATGCCCTGCGCGAGCGGCAGGCGGGTGGCGCCGTTCACCTCGGCGAAGCCAGCATCGCCGTCTCGATCCATTCCTCGAGCCGGGCGACGGGCGCATTGTCCCGGTCGCTGTCCGGCAGATAGAGGCTGAAGCGCGGCGCCGTCATTCGATGATGGAATCGCCGCCGGAGTTCATCGCGGCGCGTCTGCGAGCGAGCGAACGTCAGCCTCGATCTGCGGCGCCGAACGTCCGCTGCCGCGGAAGAAGGATGCTCGCCAGCGCGGTCGGCAATTGGTATCAAGGCGCCCAGACCGAGGAGGGTTCGACGATGCTTCGCGCCGCTGCCTGCTTTGGACTTTCGGTGCTTCCCGCGATCGCTTTCGCCCAGCAGGCGCCGGTCCAGCAACCGCCCTGGCTCGCGGACCCGGCCAGCCCCGTCGAGGAGGCCGCATCGCGCTTCGCCGATTGCGTCTCGCGAGAGATCGGGACGCTCCCGGCTTCGCTGGAGACGCAAATGGCCGCGGCGCGGATCGCCGGCAGGTGCGACGCGCCGCTCGCGGCCGTCGAGCGGGAGGCGACCCGGATCATCGAGCGATCGCGGCTTTCCGGGGAGCGCAAGGCGCTTGCCAGGCGCGACCTGCGCCGGCGTCTGGCGCAGGCCACCCAAAGAATCGCGATCCGGGTCGACCGGCGCCGCGCGTCATTTCGGTAATCCGCCAGGACCCGCACTCCGCCGGGTCGCGTCCGCCTTCGGCCCCACCCGTTCGGAAATCGGGCGGTCCCGGCAGGTGGCGCCCCGGGTCCGCCCGCGATGGCCCTCGGGCATGGAAGTGGTCGGCGGCTAGGCGGACGACGGCTAGGCGCATCTGAAGGGGGGTGATCGATCCGCTTCGTCGCCCGGGAGCGGCCGGGGGCGCATCATGAGGGACCTGGCCGGGTCCGGGCGTCAGGCCGGCTTGCGGTACCAGTAATAGAGGCTCTGCGCGTTGTTGAACCGGTACCAGGGCCGGAGCAGCGAGACCCCGAGCGGCCGGGGCGACAGCGGCGTTGCGCCCTTGTGCCGGAGGAAGGCGAAGCGGTGGCGATAGGGCATGTCGATCCGCTCCAGCCCCGCGAGCCGTCCGAGCTCCGCCATCGTCCTGGGGGTGAAGGCGTTGATATGCTCGAGCGGCTGGACCGCGTTCAGCGAATCCCTTGAATATTTGGCGGCGTCCCAAAGCCCTCTGCGGACCCGCTCGACCATTCCGATCCCGCTCGGGACGCTGACCTTGAGCAGCCCGCCCGGCCGGAGATTGGCGGTCAGGCGCCGCGCCTCGGCCCCCGGATTGCCGATATGCTCGAACACCTGCTCGGTGTTGATGAAATCGAAGCCGTTGCCGCCGCGGTCCAAGTCCTCCTGCGAGGCGATCCTGACCCCCTTGCCGCGGGCGTAGGCGACGCAGGTGGGCGACAGGTCGAAGCCGTGCGAGTCGGCGCCGAGCGCGAGCGCCACCCTCGCCCAGGTGCCGAAGCCCATCCCGTAATCGAGGGTCTTCAGCCCCTCGACCGGCCTGCCGAGACGGGCCGCCGCCATCATCACCTCGTGGCCGTCGCGAGACCGGCCGGGCTCGGCCAGGATCTTGCGCCACGGGGCGTAGGAATCGGGATCGTCGGTGATGTGGCCTTCGATCCAATAGGTATAGAGCTCTTCCAGGAAGGCCTCGTCGCCGATCCATCTCTGGAATAGGCATTCGCAGCGCGCGCATTGCTCGAGATCGAATTTCCATCCGCGCAGGCGCTCGGGATCCCGGCCGTAATAATTGCGCAGGTTCGTCGCGATCGGGTCGTCGGCGAAGTCGCAGACCATGATCGGGGAGAGGTTCGCCGAATGGCAGACGGGGCAGTCCTCGCGCTCGACGAAGCGGACCGGTTGCTCGGCGCCGGGCTTCAGGGGCGGCTGGTTCACGGGGGCAGGGTCCTCACCGGCTGATGGGCGTTCGAAGGCTGGCGGCATGCTTCCGGGAAGCGCCGGAAGGTGCCGCGGGCCGCCTAGCATGCCGGGCCGCCCGGGAACAGGCCGCCGGCCGCGACCTTGTCAGGATTGGCTTCCAGGCGATTGAGCGCTACGCGCGCCGGATGCTCAACCTCAGCTTCGTCCGCGACAACCGGGACATCGTCGAAAAGGCGATCGCCGACAAGAACGTCTCCCTCGACCTCGACCGGCTGCTCCAGCTCGACGGCGAGGTGCGCGGGCTGAAGACCCGGATCGACGAGCTGCGCCGGCAGCGCAACGAGATCAGCGCCGGCTTCAAGACCGCCGATCCTTCCGAGCGGCCGGCGCTCGGCGCGAAGGCCAAAGCGTTCGGTGCGGAAGCGGCCGAGGCGGAAACCTCGCTCGGCGTTCTCGGCGAGGAGCTCGAGGCGCTCATGCTGAGGCTCCCCAACATCCCCTGGGAAGGCGCGCCGGTCGGTCCCGACGAGAGCTTCAACACGATCGTCCGAACGGAGGGCGAGCCGCCCCGCTTCGACTTCGAGCCGCGCGACCATGTCGCCCTCGTCGAGATGAACGACTGGGCCGACCTGTCGCGAATCACCCAGGTGGCCGGATCCCGGATGTACGCGCTCAAGGGCCGCCTCGCCCTGCTCGAGCAGGCCTTGATGTTCTGGGCCCAGCAGACCATCGCCGAGGACGGCTTCACCCTGATGACCGTCCCGGCGCTGGCCAGGCCGCAGGCCTTCGTCGCCACCGGCCATTTTCCCGGGCATGAGGAAGAGGCCTATGAGATGCCGAAGGACGGGCTCTATCTCGCCGGAACCGGCGAGATCGCCCTGACCTCGCTCCATTCGGGCGAGATCCTCGAAGCCGGCCAGCTGCCCATCCTCTATGCCGGCTATTCGCCCTGCTTCCGCCGCGAGGCGGGTAGCGCCGGCCGCGACGTGCGCGGGCTCCTTCGGGTCCACCAGTTCTACAAGCTCGAGCAATATGTGATCTGCGCCGACGACGAGGAGGAATCGGCGCGCTGGCACGCTCGGCTGCTCGCCAATGCCGAGAAGCTCCTGAAGGGGCTCGAAATCCCCTATCAGGTCGTCGAGACCTCGACCGGCGA
Source organism: Allosphingosinicella sp. (assembly GCA_035714565.1). Lineage (GTDB taxonomy): Bacteria > Pseudomonadota > Alphaproteobacteria > Sphingomonadales > Sphingomonadaceae > Allosphingosinicella. The sequence goes on along the minus strand of DASTLX010000021.1, from coordinate 41,348 downwards.
CATGGGGCTGGGCAAGTACCGGATGAACGACATCGAGAGCTGGGTGCCCTCGCTCGGCAAGTATCGCGAGACCCACAGCTGCTCGACCCTTCACGACTGGCAGGCCCGGCGCGCGAACCTCAGGTGGCGCGACGAGGAGCGCAAGGTGCGCTTCGTCCACACGCTCAACAACACCGCCCTCGCCAGCCCCCGGATCCTCGTTCCGCTGCTCGAGAACCACCAGCAGGCGGACGGACGGGTTCGGCTCCCGCAGGCCCTCCGGGGGCTGATGGGAAGCGACTATCTCTGAGGCCGACTACCGGCCTCCGCCGCGGTGGCGGATCGCCCTGGAAGGCACCGCCCTGCTGCCGCGTCTCTATCGCGCCTTCGGCCGGCTCGGCGAGCGCGGCCCGCCGGACGGGCCGAAGCTGATGGTGCTCCCCGGCTTCCTCGCCACCGACCGGACCACGCTCGGCCTTCAGCGGGCGCTGGCCCGGGCGGGCTACCGGGTCAGCGGATGGGGGCTTGGAATGAACCGGGGGGTCCGTCCGGACACTCTTGAGCGGATCGCGGCCCGCCTCGAGGCCTTCGGCCGCGGCGAGCCGGTCATCCTCGTCGGCTGGAGCCTGGGCGGCATCTACGCCCGCGAGATCGCCAAGGCGAGGCCCGAGCTGGCGGCCAAGGTGGTCACCCTCGGCACGCCCTTCTCGGGCGACCGGCGCAACAACAATGTCTGGCGCCTCTACGAGGCGATCGCCCGCCACCCCGTCGACCGTCCGCCCGTCGGAGGGGATCCGGCGGTGAAGCCGCCGGTGCCGACCCTGGCGCTGTGGTCGAGGCGCGACGGCCTCATCGCCGCCGCCGCCGCCCGGGGCGAGCCGGGCGAGCGCGACCGCGAGCAGGAGCTCGACTGCCGCCACATGGGCTATGCCGTGAGCGGCCGGGCCTTCCCCAAGATCGTCGAGGCGATCCGGTCGTTCTGATCCTCCCCCTGGGAAGCCTTCGGAGGATGGAAAGGCCCTTCTCTGCGATACTCGATTTGCTAAGCTTCCGGGCAGGGGGAAATCCATGACCTTTATCCTCGCTCCCGAGTGGAGCCACATGGCGGTGGCGACCGCCGGCGCTTTCCTCCTGGGCTGGCTGCTCTGTTGGGGGATGGACCGGTTGTTCATGAAAGAGGTAGTCGACGACAGGATCGCGGGGATCGCGCTGAGCTGCGCCGTCGCCTTCGTCGTCATCATGTTCTGGGCGACCGTCGTCCTCACCTGGCTGGTCCGGTCGGACCCGTATATCGGCGGCCGACCGATCGTCATCCCGCCTTTCCCTTATGCGGTCAGCCTCATCCTCGGCCTCGCCGCGGTCGGGGTCCTCCGCACGATCCTCTACGGCCGGGAATATGAGGAGGGCGAGGAGGAGCTGGTCTTCGACCCCGACATCTACGACCAGGCCCAGTATGACGAGGAGGTCCTCGCCTGGGACGAGCAGCACCGGCACAAGAACTATTTCAGCCGGCATTGGGCCGGGCACCTGTCCCTGCCGGTCTCCTTCTGGATCAACGGAGCCCTGCTCTCGGCGCTGATCGCCGCCGCGGTCGAAGCCGCCGGCGACAGGATCCGGGACAATGGCGGGACTTTGCGGGGCCTTGCCGTCGTGGCGCTCGCCTATGCCGCTTTCTCGGCTCTGTTCTGGGTGTGGAGCGCGGTCGGGATATGGCGGTCCGCCTACTGGCACCGGCGGCGGGGCGGAACCCCCGGCTGGGGCCTCGGCGCCCGCATCCTGGTCGTCCTGTTCGCCCTCGTCGTCCTGGCCCGGTCGGGCGACATCGCGCTCCGGACGCGCGAGCTGGGGACCCTCGCCGCCGGCGGCGACGTGATCGGCCCGGTCGCCGAGATGAAAGCCTCTGCGGACGGCCGCGACCTTTCCCTGCGCGGCAACCTCGCCGCCGGATCGGCCGAGCGCTTCGAGGCCATGCTCGAGGCCGGCCCGGGCCTGCGCCGGGTGCTGCTGTCCTCCTCGCGGGGCCGCTATTTCGAGGCGGAGCGCATCGCCGCCCTGATCCGCGGCCGCGGCCTCGACACCCGGGTGGAGGACGTCTGCCTGGCGCCCTGCACCGACCTTCTACTCGCCGGGCGGGAGCGGACCGCGCCCGAGCGGGCGAGGATCGGTTTCCACCAGCCCAACTTCCCCGCCGACGACGGCTACGGCCTTCGCAAGGCCGTCGAGCGCACCCGCGCCGACTGGCTCGCCGCCGGCGTCAAGCCCGAATTCGTCGAGCGGGTCCTGATCACGCCCGCGCAGGCCATGTGGTTCCCGGACCCCGCCGAGCTGGTCGAGGCCAACGTCCTCACCGGCTCGGACGTCTTCGTGACGAAGGGCGGCGAGCGGCGGCGCGAGACCGCGGCCGAGATGCGCCTGCGCCGCAACATGGCGGCGACGGCGGAGCGGATCAACGCCACCCTGCCGAGGCGGCTGAGCGAGGACACGACGATCCTGCGCGTGTCGGCCTCGGGAACGACGCTCACCCATCACTACCGGCTGGACGCCGACGCCATCGACGCGGCCGGCACCCGGCAGGGCATCGGCCGGCAGCTCCGCCGCCAGGTCTGCGCGGACGTGAACATGGCCCTGGCGATCCGCGAGGGGGCCCGCTTCGTCCATTCCTACAGCGACCGGCGAGGGCGGCACGCCGTCGACATCGTCATTGACGCCTGTCCCTGAGAAACGGCGCGGCCACCGCCTCGGGCACTCTGATCGGCCGCCCGGTCGCCCTGTCGACGATCGCCCAGGTGGTTCGGGCCCGGACCCGCGCCGTGCCGTCGGAACCGAGGAACTCGACATGGCGGTCGAAGCGCGCTCCCCGCGGCGCCTCGCCGACCCAGGTGCGGCCCGTGACGGTCTCCCCGGGGAGGACGGCGCGAAGATAATCTATCTCGTGGCGGACGACGACCCACACGAAGGCGTCGACATGGGCCGGATCGGCCACCGCCCGCCAATGCCCGGTCGCCATGTCCTGGATCCACCGCACCCAGACGGCATTGTTGACGTGCCCGAGCTCGTCGATGTCGCCCGCGCCGGCGGTGATCGGCTTCTCGAAGACCGGCCTCATCGGGCCAGCGACTGGAGCGCCTCGACCAGCCGCGGCGCATGGACCTGGAGCGAATAAAGCGCCTCGACCCGGGCGCGGCCGGCGGTTCCGTAGGCGCGGCGAAGCCCGGCGTCGCCGATCAGCCGGAGCAGGGCGTCGCGCCATTCCTCCTCACCGCCGGCGAGGAAGCCGTTGGCGCCCGGAGCGATGATCTCGCAATTCACGCCCACCGGCGAGGCGACGACCGGAAGCGCGCAGGCCATGTACTGGATGAGCTTGTAGCCGCATTTGCCCCTGGCCCAGATGTCGTCCGGAAGCGGCATGATCCCGATGTCCATGGCCCGGACCTCGTCGACTTCGCCCGCTTCGCTCCATTCGACGAGGTCGAGGCCCGGAAAGGCGTCGTCGCGCGCGCCCGGACCGGCGCCGACGATCCGGGTCCGTACCCCGCGGGTCTCGGCCAGCTCGCGAAGCAGCGGAAGCAGCGGCCGCACATAGGGCCAGGTCGAAGGCGAGCCGATCCAGCCGATCGTGACCGGCGCGGACGGCGCGCGCGCCTCGGCCGGGAGGTAGATGCGGGTGTCGACGACGGTCGGTAGCAGCATCGTGTCGGGCGAGAAGCGGGACGCGTAGTCGAGCAGGTAGCGATTGCCGCAGCAGCATAGCGAGGCGCGCTTCAGAAGCGGCTCGAGCTTCCGTCCGAGCAGCGCGCGAACCACCCGGTTGCCGCTCGCGTCGTACATATGGAAGATGGCGTCGTCATAATCGAAGACGATCGGCTTGCCCGTCGCCGCCGCGAGCCTCTCGAAGAGGCCCGGCAAATAGGGAAAGAGCTCGCAATGCACCCACAGCAGGTCGAAGTCGCGCCGCGTCAGGAGCTGGTACATCCGATCGAGGTAGCGGCGGGCCGAGGCGGCGGGCGAGGCCCTGCGGCCGGCGGCGAGGCGGCGAAGGTGCTCGTTGTCGAGCAGCGGCAGATATTCGACCTCGATGCCGGCCTCGGCGAGGCTGGGCTCATATTGGACGAGGCGCTGGCGGGTGCTCGCCGCCAGGGTCCCGTATTTCAGGAAGGCGAGGACCTTCATCGGCGCCTCAGGACGACCGGCGGCCGCACGCGACCCAATAAGGCGCGTCCTCCCGGAAGCGGATGTCCGTGAGGCCCGATTCGGTCATCATCGCCTCGATCTCGGCCCGGCTGAAGCGATGTTCGAGTCGGGTTCCGAAACGGTCCAGGGCGTCGGTGCGCATCGTGTAGAAGCTGTTGCCGCGATAGGCGCTGAGCGGAAAGTTGGAGACGTCGGCGCCGAGGCGCTCGGCGAGGCCCGCGAAACGGACCAGCGGCCAGTAGACCGAGACGGCGATGACGTCGCTGACGCCCTTGCGGAGCCCGAAGGGCAGGCGGGAGACCCCGCGCCGGATCAGGTCCGACCCTTGCCAGATACGTCGAAACCAAGCCGGCTTGTTGTCGAAATCGTAATAGAGGTAGACGAGGAACGGGGCTCCGATCTTCAGCTTCCTGACGCAGTCGCGCATCGCCGCGCGGGTGTCCGGTATGTGGTGAAGGACCCCCAGCGAATAGCCGAAATCCTGGCTGCCGTCGGGAAGCGGGATCGAATCCGCTCCGGCGAGATGGAAGCGGGCCGAGGGCTGGTCCGCGAGCCGTCGGCGGGTCACGGCGAGCGCTTCGGCGGAGGGGTCGATGCAGTGGAGGATGGCCACCCGAGGCGCCATCAGGGCCGCCCAGCGGCCCGATCCGCAGCCCAGGTCGAAGCCCTCGGCCGAGGCCGGCAGGGTCTCGAACGGAAAGGTCGAGAAATAGGCCTCGAACAGCCGCTCGTGCTCGCGCTCGTCGAGCGCGGTCTGGTCGAAGGTCGCCCATTCCCGGCCGAAGCCGTCGACGGTGAGGGGGTCGATATTGCCCTTGGCGGGCGGGTCGGAGGTCACTTTTCCTGTCCTCATCGGGGTGCCTGGGAAGTCTCGGACCGCCGGGCCAGCTCGGCGACCACCGCCGCCGTCGAGCGCCGCCAGGGCGGCGCCCGATAGCCAAAGTCCGCGGCGAAGCGGCCGCTGTCGAGAACGCTGTTGGCGGGCCGGGCGGCTCGGGTCGGCCAGTCCGCGGTCCGGATCGGCTTCACCGCCGCCGTGGGCAGGCCGTGCCGGGCGGCCTCCTCGAAGATGGCGGTCGCGAAATCGAACCAGCTCGCCTCGCCGGCGCCGGCGAGATGGTAGACGCCGCCGAGGCCGAGCCGGGGCCGCTCGCGCCAGGCGGCCGCCAGCGCGAGAATGCCGTCGGCGAGGTCGCCCGCCGCCGTCGGGCTTCCGCGCTGGTCCGCGACGACGTTGAGCTCGTCGCGCCGGGCCGCCGCGCCGAGCATCGTCCTGACGAAATTGCGGCCATTCGCGCTGTAGACCCAGGCGGTGCGGAGGATGACGTGATCGGGGGCGGCCTCGGCGACCCGCTGCTCGCCTTCCAGCTTGGAGCGGCCGTAGACTCCGAGCGGGCAGGTCGCGGCGCTTTCCGCATAGGCGCCTTGGCCGGTCCCGTCGAAGACGTAGTCGGTCGAGACCTGGACGACGCGCGCTCCGGCGCGGCGGGCGGCGGCGGCGACCTCGCCGGCCGCGGCGGCGTTGATCCGGAAGGCCCGCTCCGGCTCGTCCTCGGCCTGGTCCACGGCCGTATAGGCGGCCGCGTTGACGACCACGTCCGGAGCGGCGGCCGAGATCGCCGCCTCGATCGACCCGGGATCTTCGAGGTCGAGGTCGGGCCTTCCGACGGTCTCGAGGGAAAGGCCCGGAATCGCGGCCGAGCGCTCGGCGAGGCTCCGCGCGAGCTGGCCTTCGCGGCCGGTGACGAGAACCCGCATCAGCCTGTCCCGAGCCTCGCGCCGGCATATTTTGCTTCGCGGATCGGACGCCACCACCAGTCGTTGCCGAGATACCAGTCGATCGTCTTCTCGATCCCGCTCTCGAAGCTCTCCCGGGCCCGCCACCCGAGCTCGCGCTCGATCTTGGACGGGTCGATGGCGTAGCGGCGGTCGTGGCCCGGCCGGTCGGTGACGAAGGCGATCAGCGAGCGCCGGCTGCGGCCGTCGGCCAGCGGCCGGCGGGCGTCGAGGACATCGCAGATCGTCTCGACGACATCGAGGTTGGTTCGCTCCGCGCGGCCGCCGACATTGTAGCTGTCGCCGACCTTGCCCCGGGTCGCGACCAGCTCGAGGGCGCGGACATGATCCTCGACATGGAGCCAGTCGCGGACATTCTCGCCCTTGCCGTAGACCGGCAGCGCCTTGCCCTCGAGCGCGTTGAGGATCACGAGCGGGATCAGCTTCTCCGGGAAGTGATAGGGCCCGTAATTGTTCGAGCAGTTGGAGAGGACGACCGGCAGTCCGTAGGTCTCGTGCCAGGCCCGGACGAGATGGTCGGAGGCCGCCTTGGACGCCGAATAGGGGGAGGAGGGCGCGTAGGGCGTCTCCTCGGTGAAGATCCCTTCGTCGAGCGGCAAGTCGCCGAACACCTCGTCGGTCGAGACGTGGTGGAAGCGGAAGCGCGACTTGCGCTCGTCCGGCAGCCCGCGCCAGTGGTCGAGCGCCACGTTGAGCAGCCGGAAGGTGCCGACGATGTTCGTGTCGATGAAGGCTTCCGGGCCGTCGATCGACCGGTCGACATGGCTCTCGGCCGCCAGGTGCATGACGATGTCGACCGCTTCGGCGGCGAGAAGCTCGCGGACCATGGCCTGGTCGCCGATGTCGCCCTGCACGAAGCGGTAGTCGGGCGAGTCGCCTATCTCCCTCAGCGAATCGAGGTTGCCCGCGTAGGTGAGCTTGTCGAGGTTGACGACCCGGTAGCGGCCGCTGCCCACCAGGTGCCTGCACAGGGCCGAGCCGATGAAGCCGGCGCCCCCGGTCACGAGGATGTTGAGCCGCCCGCTCATCGCGCCACCCCGTAGAGGCCGCCGGGCCCGGACGGGCCCTCGTCGGCGCGCCGCCTGAGGAAGGTCGCATAATCGGACTTGCCCATCCGCCCCGCGGCGGCGCGCAGCTGGTCGGCGTCGAGCCAACCGGAATCGAAGGCGATCTCCTCGGGCGACATCACCTTGATGCCCTGGCGGTGCTCGACCGTCTTCACGAACGAGGCCGCCTCGTGGAGGCTGTCGTGGGTGCCCGTGTCGAGCCAGGCGTAGCCGCGGCCGAGACGGACGACGTTCAGCTCGCCCAGATCGAGATAGGCCTGGTTGACGTCGGTGATCTCGAGCTCGCCGCGGTGCGAGGGCTTCACGCCGGCGGCGATTTCGAGGACCCGATTGTCATAGAAATAGAGGCCGGTCACCGCCCAGTTGGACTTGGGCTCGGGCGGCTTCTCGACGATCTCGACGGCGCGCATCGTCTCCGGGTCGAAGGTGACGACTCCGTAGCGCTGAGGATCCTCGACGTGATAGGCGAAGACCGTGGCGCCCGAGGCGCGGCCGGCGACGTCGCGGCACAGCTCCGCGAGGCCGCTTCCGAAGAAGATGTTGTCGCCGAGGATCAGGGCGGCCGAATCGTCGCCGACGAAATCGCGCCCGATGATGAACGCCTCCGCGAGCCCGTTGGGCGCCGCCTGCTCGGCATAAGCGAGGGTCACTCCGAAGCTGCTGCCGTCGCCGAGCAGGTCGCGGAAGCTGGGCAGGTCGCGCGGAGTCGAGATGATCAGGATCTCGCGGATCCCCGCCAGCATCAGGGTGGCGAGCGGATAGTAGATCATCGGCTTGTCGTAGACCGGAAGAAGCTGCTTCGAGACGGACAGCGTGGCCGGATAGAGACGGGTGCCGCTGCCCCCCGCCAGGATTATGCCTTTCAAGCGAGCGCTCCTCTGCGGACGTGGGATAAGGGCATCGAAAATCCTTCTTTCTTTCAGGAGGCTGCGGCGATGGAAGAATGAGAGTCGCCGCTGCCCAAGCGGAGGCTTCCAACCTCAGCCGGCTGCGTGTAGGCCGCCCTAGCGGCAGCCATGCCGCGAATCCAGCCGCATGGGGGCGCCGGGCCGCGCCCGTGGCGCTTTTTTACGCATTGGAACGGTGAGAGTCTCGCGAATGTCGGTTGCCGATCAGCCTGTGCCGGAACGGGCGCCGACGGTCTCGGTGCTGATCCCGGCCTACAATGTCGCCGACTATCTCGAAGAAGCCGTCGCCTCCGCCCTCGCCCAGGAGGTCGACCTGGAGGTCGTCGTCGTCGACGACGGCTCGACCGACGCCACCCCCGAGACGGTCCGGCGCCTCGAGGCCGATCCGCGGGTGCGCGGCTTCCGCCTGCCGGTCAATGCCGGCCCCAGCGCCGCGCGCAACAAGGCTCTCGACGAGGCCCGGGGCGAGTGGATCGCTTTCCTCGACGCCGACGACTGGTTCGCTCCCGGCCGGCTGGCCTATCTTCTGAAGGTGGCCGAGGCGGCCGGCGCCGAGGCGGTCACCGACGATCTGCTCCTCATCAACGAGGGGGCTGACAAGCCCTGGACGACCATTTACGAAATCACCGGGTGGACGCAGTCGGAGGAGGGCCGGCCGCTCACCGCCGCCGAGCTTTGCCGTCACGACTGGATCATCCAGCCGATGTTCCGTAGGGCCTGGCTGCAGGCGCACGGTCTGCGCTTCCATACGATCCGAAACTGGGCCGGCGAGGATTTTGAGTTCTACATGAATGCGATGCTCCTCGGCGTGAAATGGGTGACGGCGCGCGACGCCTGTTATTATTATCGCTCGCGGCCCGGCCAGCTGACCGGCCTGCGCACGATCGCGGCCGGGATCATCGAATCCCTCGAGGCGATGGCGCGGGACGAGCGGGTAAGGGCCGACCCGGAGCTCGCCCGAGCCATGTCGGACCGGATCGGCCGGGTCCGCTCGGCCCAGTGGGTGGGCCTGCTCGCGGATGCGGTCCGGGGCGGGCGGTGGCTGCGCGCCGCGGCGATGGTGCTGCGCTCGCCGGCCCGGATCGCGGACGCCGCGGCGGCGTTGCGCCGGCGGATGGACGTGCGCCGGCGGTGGAAGGAGGCAGGCGCATGACGGCTTTCGGCCTCGTCGGCATCCTGATCTCGATGGCCGGCTTCTATTTCGCCCGGGCGAACGAGTCGCGGTCGCGGTTCATACTCTTCGTGCTCCTGCTCCTGATGCATATCGGCGCCGCGATCATCACCTATCTCTACGTTCAGGAGTTCGGCGGAGACGCGCGTCTCTACTATCACGACGAGCTTCGAATATACGGATATCAGAGCGGGCTCAGCACGGTCTTTCTGGTCAACTTCACCCAGACCCTGAAGACCTATCTGGGGGGCAGCTTCTTCGATTATTTCCTTCTGTTCCAGGCGATGGGGTTCTGGGGGCTCTTGTTCATCCTCAGGGCGTTCGACGACATTCACGAGGAGCTCGGCCAGCCCACTTTCAGCAACATCTACCTGCTGCTGTTCCTCCCCGGCCTCCATTACTGGACGAGCGCGATCGGCAAGGATGCCCCCATCTTCCTCGGAGTGGCGATGTGCGTCTGGGCCGCGTTCCGGCTGCCGACGCGCTATGTGGCCTTCGCCGCGGGGGTTCTGATCACGCTTCCGGTCCGACCGCACATCGCGCTCATGGCGCTGATCGCCTTCGCGGTGACCCTCTCGCTCGGGCGCAACACCTCGCTCCTGATGCGGGCGGGGCTGATGGTGGTCGTGCTCGCCGGAATCGGCTCGGTGGCGGGGCTCGTCGAAGGGACGGTCAGCGGCCTCAGCCTCTCGAGCACCGATTCGGTGTCCGAATTCCTCGAAAGCAAATCGCAGGTGTCCGAGGAATCGGGCGCCGACGTCGCCATCACCGGGGCGTCGTTCCCGATCAAGCTGCTGAGCCTGCTCTTCAGGCCGTTCTTCATCGATGCGAACGGCGCGATGGGCTATGTCGCCTCGCTGGAGAATCTGGTCCTGCTGCTGATCGTCCTCACCCTGATCCGGCGGGCCGGGACCGCCCTGGCCGTCTTCCGCTCGACCCTGTTCGCGCGCTTCGCCCTCGTCTTCTTCGTCATCCTGACCTTCCTGCTCGCCCTGGTGAACTACAATGTCGGCCTCGGGCTCAGGCAGAAGATGATGATGATGCCCGCGCTGCTGGTCTTCTTCGCGGCGCTGATGGCGGTGCGGGCGGTCCAGAAGGGGACGGTTTACGGGCCGGGCGGGGCGGCCTATGCGCTCCCCCCGGAGGCGGCGCAGGACTACCGGCGCGCCTGAGGCTCGGCCGCCTCGGCGGCCCGAAAAGGTTGGGATCGGCATGCTGAACGTGAAAGACATGGGTGGAGCGCCCCCCGCGGCGGCGGACCTGCGGCAGGGGCCGGACGAGCATTGGCCCTTCTACGCGGAGGACGAGGTCGAGGCCGTCGCCCGGGTGCTGAGGTCGGGCCGGGTCAACCAGTGGACCGGCCCCGAGGTGTTCGCCTTCCAGGACGCGCTCGCCCGGACCTTCGGCGGCGAGCATTGCATCGCGCTCGCCAACGGCTCCCTCGCGCTCGAGCTTCCGCTCCGCGCCTTCGGAATCGGCCCGGGCGACGAGGTGGTCGTCACTCCGCGCACCTTCGTCGCCTCGGCGACCTGCGTCATGCTGCTCGGCGCGACCCCGGTCTTCGCCGACATCGACCCGGACAGCGGCAACATCACCGCGGAGAGCATCGAGGCCGTGCTGACCGAGCGCACCCGGGCGATCATCCCGGTCCACATCGCCGGCTGGCCCTGCGACATGCCCGCGATCATGGCTCTGGCCGAGCGCCGGGGCCTGCTCGTCATCGAGGATTGCGCCCAGTCCCACGGCGCCGAGATAGACGGCCGGCCGGCGGGAAGCTTCGGCCAGGCGGCCGCGCTCTCCTTCTGCCAGGACAAGATCATCACCACGGGCGGCGAGGGCGGCGCGGTCCTGTTCAAGGACGAGGACGCCTGGGACCGGGCGTGGAGCTTCAAGGACCACGGCAAGAACCGCCGCAAGGTCGAGGCGCCGCAGACGAGGCCCGGCTTCCGCTGGCTCCACGACGGCGTCGGCACCAACTGGCGGCTGACCGGGCCCCAGGCCGCGATCGGCCTCAGGCAGCTCGAGAAGCTCGACGAATGGCACGCGCTTCGCACCCGCAACGCGGGCATCTGGGCCGAGGCCCTCGCCAACCTGCCGGGCCTCAGGGTCCCGCTTCCGGACGAGCGCTTCCGCCACGCTTTCTACAGGCTCAATTTCTACATGCGGCCGGGGGCCGAGGACGCGCGCGACGAGATACTCGCCCGGGCCGCCGAAGCGGGGCTTCGCCTGTTCACCGGCTCCTGCTCGGAAGTCTATCTCGAGGAGGCGTTCCGCGACCTTCCCAGGCCGGACCTGCCCAACGCCCGGGCGATGACCAAGAGCAGCCTCGCGGTCGAAACCCACCCGACCCTGAAGCCGGACCGGGTCCGGCTCCGGGCCGAGAAGCTGGCGGGGATCGTGCGCTCGGTCCTGGGTTAAGCTTCCAGCAACGGGCGTTTTGGTCTAAGGACCGCCGTTCCCATGATATTCCAGCTTGTCAGACGAGTGTCCTCGGCGGACCGCGCTCAGAAGCGCCTGATTCTGGTGGCGTACGACGTCGCCGCGATGATGCTCGCTTTGGTCGCCGCCTTCTCGGCGCGTTTCGGCGAGCCCTACCTGCCGCTCGATCCCCTGGTCATGCTTGCGGCCGGGCTCTCGATGCTGATCGGCCTGGCCGGCCTCTTCCAGCTGCGCATCTACCATATCGTCCTTCGCTTCTTCGATCTCGGCACGGTCAGCCGGATCCTCTTCGGAGCCGCGATCGCGGCGACCGCCTGGGTGATCCTCGTCTATCTCATGCGCGCGTCGATGGTGGTCGACGGCATCCGCATCCTGGTCCCCCGGTCGATCGGCTTCATCTACGGCGGCTTCCTGTTCGTGCTGCTGTTCATGGGCCGCTACGCGATGGCGGCGCTGGTCGTCGGCGCCGACCGCAAGCACCCCACCGGACGGGCGGGGCGCCGCAACATCGTCATCTACGGCGCCAATTCGGCCGGGATCAGCCTCGCCGAATCGGTCCGCCGCGACCGGCACTTCCGGCTCTGCGGGTTCGTCGACGACGATCCGGCCCTGCGCGGCCAGATCATCGCCGGCGCCCAGATCCATCCGCCCGCCGCGCTTGCCGGCCTCGTCGACGGCAACGAGGTCAGCGAGGTCTTCCTGGCCATGCCGAACGCGACCCGCTCCCAGCGGCTGAGCGCGATCGAGCGGCTGAACAAGCTCAACGTCCAGGTGATGACGGTGCCGTCGCCGGAGGAGATCGTCTCGGGCCGGTTCACGGTCAGCGACGTCCGGCCGATCGACGTCAACGACCTCCTGCGCCGGGATCCGGTCGAGCCGCTGAGCGACCTCATCCAGGAGGCGGTCGACGGCCAGACCATCCTGATCACCGGCGCGGGGGGCTCGATCGGCTCGGAGATATGCCGCCAGATCGTCCGGGTGCGCCCGGCCAAGCTCGTCCTTCTCGATCACAGCGAGTTCGCGCTCTACACGATCGAGCAGCAGCTGCTCGAGCTGATGAAGGAGCGCGACCCCCGCGACCGGCCCGAGGTCGTTCCGGTGGTCGGCTCGATGCTCAACGAGCTCCTCGTCCGCGACATCATCCGGATCCACGGCGTCGAGACCATCTACCACGCCGCGGCCTACAAGCACGTTCCGCTGCTCGAGCATAACGAGGTGGTCGGAGTCGAGAACAACGTCCTCGGCACCTGGGTCCTGGCCCGAGCCGCCTTCGACGCCCGGCTCACCCGCTTCACCATGATCTCCACCGACAAGGCGGTCCGCCCGGAAAGCGTCATGGGCGCGAGCAAGCGGGTCGCCGAGCTCGTCATCCAGGCCCTCGCCGAGGAAGGCGAGACGCGCTTCGGGATCGTCCGCTTCGGCAACGTGCTCGACAGCTCGGGCTCGGTCGTCCAGACCTTCCGCGAGCAGATCCGCCGCGGCGGCCCGGTCACCGTCACCCACCCCGAGGTGACCCGCTTCTTCATGTCGATCCCGGAGGCGACCCAGCTCGTCCTCCAGGCCAGCGCCATGGCCCGGCACGGGGAGGTCTTCGTGCTCGACATGGGCGAGCCGATCCGGATCGCCGAGCTCGCCCGAAACATGATCTCGCTCTCCGGAATGACCGTCCAGGACGAGGGCAATCCGGCCGGCGACATCGAGATATCCTATGTCGGCCTGAGGCCGGGCGAGAAGCTCTATGAGGAGCTGTTCGTCGGCGAAGGCGCGCTCGACACCGCCCATCCGCGGATCAAGATGGCCAAGGAGCGCTTCATCTCCTTCGCCGAGCTCCGCCCCCACATCGACGGGCTTCGCGCCGCCATCTTCGCGGGCGACTCGGCCGCCGTTCGCGACAAGCTCCAGGAGCTGATCGCTCCCGATCAGGGCGAGCTCGGGAAGCCGCCGGCGGAACGCCCCGAGGGGATTCCGAGGGACACGAGAGTGGTGATTTAGCTCGGCGTCATTCCGGCGAAAGCCGGAACCCATGAACACCGATCTCCGTGGTTATTCGCTATCGTCCGTGTTCATGGATGCCGGGTCAGGCCCGGCATGACGGCCGTGGTCAGGCCGCCAGCCCTTCCGCCTCCTCCGGCGCGGACTGGCCCTCCAGCCAGGACTGGAACATCAATATCGCCCAGATCTGATATTGCCGGTTGGCGCGGCCGCTCTGGTGGGCGTCCCAGGCGGCCCGGATCGGCCCCGGCCGGAAATAGCCCTCGCCGGCCAGCCGGCGCTCGGAGATCAGCTCCTCCGCCCAGCCCTTGAGCGGCCCGCGAAGCCAGGCGTCGATCGGGATTCCGAAGCCCATCTTGGGCCGCTCGATCAGCGTCCGCGGCACGTGCCGGTAGAGCAATTGCCTCAGCACCCACTTGGTCTCGCCGCCGCGAAGCTTGAGATCCAGCGGCAGCCTCCAGGCGAATTCCACGACCCGGTGGTCGAGCAGCGGCACCCTCGTCTCGAGCGAGACGCTCATCGCCGCCCGGTCGACCTTGGCGAGGATGTCGTCGGGCAGATAGGTCAGCATGTCGAGCGCCATCATCCGCTCGCAGATCCCGAGCCCGTCGAGCCGGTCCAGGGTCTCCGAGCCCAGGGTCGCGGGCTCCGCGCCGCCGATGACGATCTCGCCCGGGTCGCGCCAGCTCGACACCAGTCCCTGATAGAGCTCGTCGGCGGAGCCGCTGGCGAGGCCGAGCGCCGCCTTGTGGACCTTCTCGCCGGGGAGTGACACCCGAAGCGAGCGCGGGAGGATCGGGGCGAACGCCCCCGCCACCTTGTTCCACTGCTCGGGCGAGAAGGCGATCAGCCCCCGGGCCACGGCGCTTCGCAGCGGCCGGGGCAGCTTCGCTATCCGCCCCCAGTTTCGCGCCGCCAGCCGGTAGCGGTTGTAGCCCGCGAAAAGCTCGTCGCCGCCGTCGCCCGACAGGGCGACCGTCACCTGCTTGCGGGCCAGCCTCGACACCAGCAGCGTCGGGATCTGGGAGGCGTCGGCGAACGGCTCGTCGTAGATGGACGGCAGCGAGGGGATGACGGCCAGCGCGTCCTCGGGCTGGACGTAGAGCTCGGTATGATCGGTGCCGAGATGGCGGGCGACGGCCCCGGCATGCTCGGCCTCGTTGTAGGCGGGGTCGCTGAAGCCGATGGAGAAGCTCTTCACCGGCCGCGAGGACTGCGCCTGCATCAGCGCCACGACCGTCGAGGAATCGACGCCGCCGGACAGGAAGGCGCCGAGCGGGACGTCGGAGATCATCTGCTGGGAGACGGTCTTCGAGAGCAGGCGCTCGAGCTCGTCCGTCGCTTCCTCCGGCCCGATGTCGAGGGGCGCCGACGCGCCCGACGCCGCAACCTCGGCCGCCGACCAATAGGGCCTGACGACGGGCGCCTTGTCCCCTGCGCGGAGCGTCAGGAAGCTGCCGGGCGGGAGCTTGGCGATACCCGAATAGATGGAGTGCGGCGCCGGCACGTAGTTGAACCGGGTGAAGAGCGCGAGCGCGCGCCGGTCGATCTCGCGGCGGAAGGCGGGATGACGGGCGAGCGCCTTCAGCTCGGAGCCGAAGAGGAAGGCCGACTCGGCGCCCGTGCCCTGCCAGCCGTAATAAAGCGGCTTCTCGCCGAGCCGGTCGCGGGCGAGGACCAGCAGCTTTTCCTGGCGGTCCCAGAGCGCGAGGGCGAACATCCCGGCGCATTCGTTCAGCGCCTTCTCCAGCCCCCAGGCCTCGATCGCGGCGAGCAGGGTCTCGGTGTCGCTATGCCCGCGCCACGGCCCGGCCAGGCGCTCGCGCAGCTCGAGATGGTTGTAGATCTCGCCATTGTAGACGGTGACGTAGCGCCCCGAGGGCGAGGTCATCGGCTGCTCGCCGGCCGGGGAGAGATCGAGGATGGCGAGGCGCCGGTGGCCGAGCGCCACCTTGTGCTCGGGCTCCAGCCACGCCCCGGCGCTGTCGGGCCCGCGATAGGCGATCGCCCCGGTCATCCTGGCGAGAACGGCCCGGGCGCCCTGACCGCCCTGGTCGAAGCGCCCGCCGATATAGCCGGCTATGCCGCACATGATCCGTTCCTGCTCAAGCTACCGGCTCCTTAGCCCCGAGCCGAAGTCGTTGCAATTGAAGGGCAGGGCGGCGATTGGCGGGCGATGGCGCGTTTCGACCTCAAGAGGCTCACCGACATCCTCCTCTCCTCGCTCGGCCTCATCGTGCTGGCTCCGGTGATCGCGGCGGTGGCGGTGGCGGTGGCGGCGGCGCTGGGACGCCCGATACTCTTCCGCCAGCTCCGGCCGGGGCTCCATGGCAAGCCGTTCGAGCTGGTCAAGTTCAGGACGATGCTCGATTCCGTCGGCGCCGACGGCGAGCCGCTCGACGACGCCCGGCGGCTGACCCGCTTCGGCCGCTTCCTGAGGGCGAGCAGCCTCGACGAGCTGCCGGAGCTGTGGAACATCCTGAGGGGCGACATGAGCCTCGTCGGGCCGCGCCCGCTGCTCATGCGGTATCTGCCGCTCTACACGCCGGACCAGGCCCGCCGCCACGACGTCCGGCCCGGTCTCACCGGATGGAGCCAGGTCAACGGCCGCAACGCCCTCACCTGGCCGGAGAAGCTCGCCCTCGATACCTGGTATGTCGACCATCGCAGCTTCGGGCTGGACCTGAAGATCCTGCTGATGACGGTGGCGAAGGTGCTCTCCCGTTCCGGAATCGCCGCCGAGGGGTCCGAGACCATGCCGGAATTTCGGGGGACCTCGCCCGAATCCTCCCCGGCATTTGCCGGGGAGGGGGAGCAGGCGAAGCCCGGTGGCGGGGTTCTTCCCGACTCCGAAGAGCCGCTGCGCCGCGCTTCGCACGATCCTCCTCCCCGAGAGATCCCGGGGAGGAACTGAGGCTCCCGCCTTCCGCTGGAAGCCCGGGCGCGCTTCGCCTAGAGCGCGTCCATGGACACGGAAGCGGTAAAGGCGGCCATCGCGGCGTGGACCGGGCTCGAGCGCGACGCCCTCCACATCTATGCCGCCATCCTCATCCAGATCGGCTCGGCCGCCTTGTTCCGGCGCACCCTGGCGAGCCCCTGGCCCTGGCTGGTCGTCCTGGCGTTCGCCCTGACCAACGAATGGCTCGACATGTACAAAGACAATCTCGTCGAGCCCTGGGAGGAGGCGGCGGCGCTCCACGACCTGTGGAACTCGATGCTGCTTCCGACCCTGCTGCTTGTGGTGGCGCGGTTCGCGCCGGCCCTCATGAGGAAGGTTCCGCCTCCGCCGCCGCAGGACTGGACGGTATGAGCTTGCCGGGGTTCATGATCCCGAGCGGATCGAGCGCCCTCTTGATCGCCCGCAGCGCCGCCAGCCGGGCCGGATCGGCGGTCCGGGCGAGCTCGTCCATCTTCATCTGGCCGATGCCGTGCTCGGCGGAGATCGAGCCGCCGGCCTCGCCGACCAGGTCGTGCACCAGCCGGGTCACCGCTCCGGCATGGCCGGTCAGCCAGGCTTCCGCCGCAGATCCGGCCGGCGGCTGGACGTTGAAATGGACGTTGCCGTCGCCGAGATGCCCGAAGGCGACCACCCGGGCGCCCTCGAACCGCGCCTCCACCGCCCCCCGGGCGCGCTCGATGAAGCCCGGCATGGCCGAGACCGGAACCGATACGTCGTGCTTCACCGAAGGGCCCTGCGACCGCTCGGCCTCGGCGATCGATTCGCGAAGCCGCCACAGGGAGGCCGCCTGGGCCTCGCTGGCGGCGACCGTTGCGTCCTCGGCGAGGCCTTCCTCCAGCGCCGCCCCCAAGGCTTCCTGGAGCGAGTCGGCGGCGTCGCCGGCGCCCTCCGGAGCGACGGCTTCGACGAGCACGTGCCAGCGATGGGCGCCGGCCAGCGGCGGACGCGTTCCGGGGATGGCCGCAAGGACCAGGGCGAGGGCGTCCTCGGGGACCAGCTCGAAGCTCTCCACCGCTTCGCCGAGCCGCGCCTCGAGCCGGCGAAGCAGGGCGAGCGCGGCCGCGGGCGATCCGAGCCCGACCCAGGCGACCGAGCGCGAGCCCGCGGCCGGGACCAGCCTGAGGCTCGCCGCGGTGACCACGCCCAGCGTGCCCTCGGCTCCGATCAGCAGCTGCTTGAGGTCGTAGCCGCGATTGTCCTTGCGAAGCGCGGACAGCCCGTCGAACAGCGATCCGTCGGGAAGCACGGCTTCGAGCCCGAGGACCAGCGAGCGCATCGGCCCGAAGCGAAGCACCTGGGTCCCGCCGGCATTGGTCGAGACGAGGCCGCCCACCGTCGCCGAGCCCTTCGCGCCCAGCGACAGCGGGAATCGGCGCCCCGCCGCCGCGGCCGCATCGTGAAGGTCGGAAAGGATCGTCCCGGCCTCGGCGACGGCGACATTCTCCTCGGCCGAGACGCTTCGGATCCTGTTCATCCGCCGCAGCGACAGCAGCAGCGTTCCGCCCGAAGCATCCGGCGTGGCGCCGCCGACCATCGACGTGTTCCCCCCCTGCGGCACCAGCGCCACCCCCTCGCCGGCGCAGCGGGCCACGATGGCCTGCACCTCGGCGGTTGAGGCGGGCGAGAGCAGGGCGGCGGCCTGCCCCCGGTACCGCCCCCGCCAGTCCCGCAGCCACGGCGCCATCGTCTCGGGGTCGCAGCTGAAGCCGCGCTGCCCCAGCAGGGCGGCGAGGGAATCGAGCAGGGAGGTGGAAGCCGGCCGGAGCATCCCCCATCCCTGACCGACCCGGCGCCCGCAAGCAATCGCCCCGCCCGGCAGGTCCGTCTGATTCGTTCACAATGTCAAAGAGCCTTAATCAGAACATAACAAGAACAACCTCTCGCGTCAACCCCCCCATTCGTCATCCTCGAACTTGTTTCAGGATCCAGGGTCGAGCGCCGCCCCCGCCCGATGCCTCGCAACGCTCCCGGGCCGGCAGGCCCTGGATTTTCGAGGGAAGGCTCAAAGGCACGAAGTAGGAAAGAGGCTCGCCACGTCGCGCCTTTGCGCCTTTGCGCCTTCCCTGAAACTGGCGCCGAAGGGCGCCGGAGGTACGGGCGGAAACGCTCGACCCACATCCAGCCGAAACGGGTTTCCGGCGAGCCCCGCTGCGACTCGACCGCCCCGGCGCTTCGGTTTATGCTCCGGCCGTTTCCCGCCTCGCGGGAGCGGATGGGGGACCGATGTGAGGCTTCCGGCTTGCAGTGTATCGCGCCGAGTCCGCTTCCTGTCGGCCGGTGCCGCCATGGCCTGCGCCTCGTCGATCCACGCCCAGGCCCCTCCGGACGCGCCGCGTCCCCCGACCCGCGAGGAAGTGGAGAGGCCGAATCTCGCGCCCGCCGTCCGTCCCAGGCTCAGCGTCGAGGGCGGGATCGAGCGGGCGCCTTGCGCGCTCGAGGGCGAGTCGTTCAGCCATATAAGATTCACCCCGCGAAGCGTCGCCTTCGGCGGGCTGACCGAGATGCCGGAGGCGGCGCTCCGCCCGGCATGGGAGCCCTATGTCGGGCGCGAGCAGCCGGTCTCGGTGATCTGCGAGATACGCGACCGCGCCGCCACCATCCTTCGCGACGCCGGCTATGTCGCCGCCGTCGAGATCCCGGAGCAGCGCATCGCGTCGGGGGAGCTGAGGCTCGAAGTGCTGATGGCGAAGCTGGTGGCGATCAGGGTGAGGGGCGATGCCGGCCGCTCCGAACGGATCGTCGCCCGCTATCTCGGGAAGCTCACCCGCCGCGACGTCTTCAACCGCTTCGAGGCGGAGCGCTACCTGCTGCTCGCCCGCGATCTTCCCGGCTTCGACGTCCGGCTGGCGCTCAAGTCGGCCGGCGCGGGGCGGGGCGAGGTGATCGGCGAGGTGACGGTCCGCCGCCAGGCCGGCTCCCTCGAGGCCACCGTCCAGAATTTCGGCGCCCGCTCGCTCGGCCGCTGGGGCGCTCTGGTCAGGGGCCAGCTCTACGGGCTCACCGGCCTCGGCGACCGGACCACGCTCGCGGCCTTCACGACGGCGGATTTCCATGAGCTGCAGACCCTCCAGTTCGGGCACGAGCTCAGGATCGGCGGCGAAGGGCTGACGCTCGGCGGGATGTTCACCTACGCTCGCGCGGACCCGAGCCTCGCCGATCCCGCGCTCGCCATCCTCGCGCGGACGTCGCTCGCCACTTTGGAAGCGGCCTATCCCCTGCTCCGGACGCAGGCCGCGACGCTCCGCGCGGGCGCCGGCCTCGATCTGATCGACCAGAAGGTGAGGTTCAACGGCCTGAAACTGTCGCGCGACACCCTGCGGGTCGCTTACGCCCGGCTGGAGTTCGATCGAGTCGACCGCTCGAGCTTCGGGGCGCGGACCGGCTACAGCGCTTCCGAGCCTCGGTGGCGGTTCGGCGGGCGGTTGGAACTGCGTCAGGGCCTGGACCTGCTCGGGGCGACCGAGCCCTGCGGCCCCGCTTTCGCGCGCTGCGCCGTGCCGGGCGCGATTCCGCCGAGCCGGCTCGAGGGCGACCCGACGGCCACCCTGCTCAGGTTCGAGG
The DNA here is from genome assembly GCA_035714565.1 of Allosphingosinicella sp. Taxonomy (GTDB): domain Bacteria; phylum Pseudomonadota; class Alphaproteobacteria; order Sphingomonadales; family Sphingomonadaceae; genus Allosphingosinicella. The sequence goes on along the minus strand of DASTLX010000021.1, from coordinate 21,284 downwards.
CGCTGGGGGAATATCGGCCGCGGCCCCGGCTCGCCCTCGCCGCCGGCCTTCGCGCCCAGACGACCGGCGACCCGCTATTGAGCTTCGAGCAATATTCGGCGGGCAATTACACGATCGGCCGCGGCTACGATCCGGGAACCCTGCTCGCCGATCGCGGCATCGGCGCCCAGGTCGAGGTCCGCTATGGAAGCCTGGTCCCGCCTGGTCCGCGCCGGCCGGCGTGGCAGGCCTTCGCCTTCCTCGACGCGGCCAGGGTGTCGGAGGCGGGCCGGATCCCGACCCTGACCGGCGGGCGCGGCCTGGCCTCGGTCGGCGCCGGCCTTCGCCTCGCCGTCGGCGACTCCGCGCGGCTCGAGGCCATGCTGGCCGTGCCCTTCGAGCGTGCCGGCGTCCCCGCCCAGCGCGGCCATCCGCGCCTCCTCGTTTCGCTCGCCACCCGCCTCTGGCCATGGAGCTATTGATGCCCCGAGCCGCTCAATCCCTCCGGTCCAGCCGGCGCCGGGCCATCCTTCTGCTCGGAGCCGCGACGCTCGCCTTCGCGGCGGCCGGGCGCGCCTCGGCCCAGGCCTTCCAGGGCAACCCGTCCTTCGCGGCCGGCTTCGGGACCCGGGTCACCGCACCGGGCACGGAGACGATCACCATCGACAGCCCGACCGCGATCATCAACTGGGACCCGACCGACATGGCGGGGCTCGGAACGATCGACTTCCTCCCCGCGGGCAACACCGCCACCTTCCAGAACGGCGTCAACAACCCGAATTTCGTCGTCCTCAACCGGATCATCCCGCTCGACCCGACGCGCGCCGTCGCCCTCAACGGGAACGTGATCAGCCAGCTCCAGACCTCGGGCGGGGTGGTTCGGGGCGGCACCGTCGCCTTCTTCAGCCCCGGCGGGCTCCTGATCGGCAGCAAGGCGGTGTTCGACGTCGGCAGCCTGCTGCTCACCACGATCGACCCGGAGATCGTCGGCAGCGGCGAGTTCTTCGTCGGCAACCGCTTCAACCTCGTCAAGACCGATCCCAAGAGCTTCATCACGATCGATCAGGGCGCCTCGATCAAGGCGCTCCAGGAAGGCAGCTACGTCGCCCTGGCCTCGCCGCGAATCCTCCAGCAGGGCAATGTCCAGGTCAACGGCGCCGCCGCCTATGTCGCCGCCGAATCGGTGGCGCTCACCATCGACAACGGCCTGTTCGACATCGAGGTCGCGATCGGAAGCAGCAGCACGCTCAACACCCTCGTCCACGAGGGCACGACCGGCGGCCCGGCCCCCGGCGCCGCGGACGACAATCATCGCATCTACATGGTCGCGGTCCCGAAGAATTCGGCGATCACCGCCTTGCTCAGCGGCAGCGCCGGCTTCGACGCCGCGGCCGACGCGACGATCGTCAACGGGGAGATCGTGCTGTCGGCGGGACGCAACATCGTCGCCGGGGATTTCGTCGACGTCGCCAAGGTGCCGCCGTCGAGCTTCGATATCCTGGGCGGGACCTACAGCTCCGACATCCGCGGCACCGCCACCGCCGATTTCGTCGCCGGCTCGAGCGCCGCCGACCTCAAGGTCGACGGCGACGTCAGGCTCCAGGGCGACGCCCACGCCTTCCTCGTCGCGGACAACAGGACGGTTCGGATCGACGGCGACCTCGAGCTCCGCTCGGACCGGATCGTCGGGGAAACGCCCGCCGGCGATCCCGTCGACGCCGCGGCCGGCGAGGCGGCGATCATGGCGACCGGCACCGGCCAGGTCCAGGTGACCGGCGCGAGCCTGGTCAGCGCTTCGGCCTCGGGCGGCTTCGACGTCGTCGGCAACGTCGCCGGCAGCGCAACCGGCGGCATCGCCCGGGTCTCCGCCGACAAGGGTTCGGTCAGCCTGCTCGGCAAGCTGACCCTCGCCGCCGACGGCACCGCCGGGACCGGCCCGTCCGCCCCCGCGGCGGGGGCGTCCGGCGTCGGCGGCAGCGCGGCGCTGACCGCCCTCAACGGCGGCGCGATCGCGGTGAGCGGCGGGACCGCGGCTTCGGCCAGCGGCTTTTCCAGCCGCTCCGACAGCGCCGGCTCCGGAGGCACCGGGGCGGGCGGCCAGGTCCTCCTTTTCGCGGAGAGCGGGGGCGCCATTTCCACGACGCTGGCCGGGGTGGCTCAAGGGGTCGGCGGCGACAACGAGAATCCGGCCGGGAGCGGCGGAGCGGGCTTCGGAGGCGACGTGAAGGTCGCCGCGGAGGGCGGTTCGATCAGCCTGCCCGGGGGCTTCCTTCGCTCCCTCGGAACCGGCGGCCGGGGCTTCACCGGCGGCACCGGGACCGGCGGCGACGCCTCGGTCGGCGCGGCCGGCGGCACGATCTCGCTGGGTATCTTCGAGCTGACCGCGACCGGGCTCGGCGGCGATGCCGAGTTCCTCGACGGCGGCCGCGGCGGCGACGGAATCGGCGGCACCGCCATCGTCCTGGCGCAGAGCGGAGCCGCGCCCTCGTCGATCTCGGGCGGAAACCTTTTCGTCTTCGCCCAGGGCCGGGGCGGCGCCGGCGGGATCGGCAGCGGAGCGGTCGCCGCCGGCGGCCGCGGCGGCGACGGCACCGGCGGCACCGCCATAGCGGTCGCCGAGGCGGCCAACGGGACCCTGCTCTTCGCCGGGGCGGACCTCCGGGCGACCGGCGTCGGCGGCGCCGGAGGCCAGGGCGGCGACAATCGCAACGGCGGCCCGGGCGGCGACGGACGCGGCGGCTCGGCCATGGCCAGCACGGTCGCCGGGGCGGCGGGGCCGTCGATCTCGGGAAGCGCCAGTTTCGCCCGGCTTCAGGTCGAGGCCGAGGGAGTGGGAGGGGCGGGCGGCGCGGGCGGCGACGGCCTGCCCACCGCCGGCGGCAACGGCGGCCGCGGCGTCGGCGGGGTCGCGGAATGGAGCTCGACCGGCGCGCCCGCGACCGCCCCGCTCGGCGCCGGGCTCGATGCCGACGGCCGTGGCGGCGCCGGCGGAGCCTCGGACACGCCCGGCGCTCAAGGCCAGGCCGACGGCGGCCGGCTCGTGCTCGGCGCGACCCGCGCCGATTTCGCCGCCACCCCCGGATTGCTGGGCGGGGATTCGATATCGGGGACGGCGAACGCCGTGGGCGATGGATCGAGCGCCAATACCCCTGGCCGCTTCGACGTCACCGCCGACAACGGCGATATCGTCCTCGCCGGCGGCTTCCTCAAGCTTCAGGCGAGCGCGACCGGCGCCCCCGCCGCCCACCCGCCATCGTCGGTGACCGCGACGAACGGATCGGTCGGCGTCGACCCGAACCGGGCGCTGATCCTGATCAGCGGCGGCGACCTCACGCTCGCCGCAACGGGGACCGGCAGGGTCTCCGGCGGAGCGGTCCAGCTCGCCGCTCCCAACGGAGAGATCTCGATCAGCCACAGCGGACGCGATCCCGCGGCGAGCACGATCCAGGCCTCGAGCCTGGCGGCTTCGAGCCTCGGACGATTCGTCCAGAATCCCGGAAGCCGGATGACGGTCGCGGCCGGCGCCGGAATCACGGCCGGAGGGGACGTCCTCCTCGCCGACGCGGCGGCGGGGCTCGCCTTCGACGTCGCGTCGGGCGGGATCATCGTCATCGACGGTCCGGTGGCGGGCCAGACGCTCTCGCTTACCTCGAAGGATATCGGGATCGGCGCCGCCGGCACGCTCGGCAACGCCGCAACCCTCGCCACCACCTTCAATATCGTCCCGACCGGAGTCGCCGCGGTGATCGGCGGCAGCGGTCCGGGTCCGGGCTATACGCTCGATTCGGCCGAGCTCGGCCGGATAGCCAGCCAGCGCATGATCATCGAGGCGCCGGTGACCGGCGCCAACCCCGATCGGCTGGCGGACGTCTTCCTTCGAGCCATGAACCTGAGCGGCACCCAGAGCGGCGCGGGCCTCGCGGAATTCAGGATCGACACTCCGGGGCGGGTCCGGGTCGACGGCGCCGTCGCCTACGGCAACGCCTCGTCGACCGACGCCTTCCTGATCACGGCCGGGGAAAGGGTGCAGGTGCTCACTCCGTCCGGCTCGATCCTGGTCAGCGACAGCCTCGGAGCGCCCGCTGGCCGGCTCGCCATCGCCGCGCCCGAAATCACCGTCACCGATCCGGTGCTGGCCGCACAGCTCGCCGCCGACCCCAATTTCCCCGGCCGGAGCGTCGCCTTGCTCAACGGCGGCGGCATCGCCAATCCGGTCGGCTACCTGATGGCCGGCGGCATCGACTTCACCGTCGGCAGCCATCTGTTCGTCCAGAACAGCGGCGGCGCTTCGGGGCTCGCCGGCCTGACCGTCGGCTCGGGCGGCCTTTCGATCCGAGGCGGCGCGGCCCCGATCACCGTCGTCGGGTTCGGCCGAAAGCGCAATCCGGACGGCACCTTCGTCACCGGCAACGCCTTTTTCGCCCTGGCCGACTTCGGCAAGGCCGCGGGCACCACCTACAGCGCCGATTCCGAGCTCAACCTGTGCAACATCAACACGGGCGCCTGCCCGGCCCCGCCGCCTCTCCCGCCGGACCCGCCGCCGCCCGACCCGCCGCCGCCGGACCCGCCCCCGCCCGGCCCGCCGCCGCCGGATCCGCCGCCGCCGGATCCGCCGCCCGAGCCGCAGCCGCCGGGCCGAACCGGCAGGCCGACGAGCGCCGCGGCCGTGTTGGGGCCGCTCGTCCCGGCCGAGGTGCGCCGGGCGGGCGACGTCGTCGACGTCAGCCTCGGCCAGGTGCCGCTGATCGACGAGCCTGTCACCAGCGGCGGCGACAGCGGCCTTTGGACGGGCGATGACGACGAGGACGAGGAAGAGGAAGAGGAAGGAGGCAGGCCCCGGTGAAAAGGCTCGCGCTCCTCGCCCTGGTCCTGGTGGCGACCGCTCCGTCCCGGGCGGCCGAGCCGAGGATCAGCCTCCAGGACAGCTTCCGCCTGGGATCGGGCGGGAGCGCGATCTGCTCGGCCGAATCCTCGTCCCGCGATCCCGCGCTGAAGGACATGTTCGACCGCGCCTATGCGATCGTCTGCCGCGACGCCGCCGCTCCGGTCGGCCGGCTCTACGCCCTCCGGGGACGGGGCGGCGAGGCCGGCGCGCGGCTCGCCTCGCTGCGCCAGGGCAGGGCGCAATGCTCGCCGGCGGCCCGCGCCGAAGTCGAGGCCCTGCGCGGGGTCGACATGATGAGCTGCACGCTCGAGAGCGGCCTCGCCTACCGGGTCTACAGCGTCCGGCGCGGCGACCGGCTCTACGCCGCCGAGGGCCTGGCCGGCTATGACAGCGCCCTTCGCATCGGCCTGCGCACCCTCGTCGCCGACCGGCCGGTGGCCGGCAATGTCGAGGTCGCCGTGACCGAGGCCGGCGATCCCGCCGCCTTCGCCCGGGCCCAGGCCGGGGCCCTCGATCCGGCGCGCGCGCGCGACCAGGCCTATCGCCGGAACAATTCGGGCTATTTCGCCGATGCGGCGGAATTCTTCGAGGTCCTGTCGGTCGCCGAGCCGGCGGGGACGGGTCGCGCCGAGGCGATCGTCAACGACGCCGTCCAGCAATCCAATCTCGGCTATTACGGCGAGGCCGACGCCCTGTTCGCCCGCGCGGCCGAAGCCGGGGGCGGCGACATGGTGGTCGCCCGAATGCTCCGCAACTATCGCGCCATCGACCTGCTCAACCGCGGCAGCGCCGCCGACGCCCTGGCCGAGCTCGACAAGCCTCTGCCGCCCTCCGCGACGTTGCCGGCCCCCGATGCGGCGACCGCGATCGACGCCCGAACCGCCGCCCGGGTCGCCGCCGAATCGCCGGCGCTGCGCCAGCTCGGCGGCCCCGGCGGAATGCTCCTGCCCGAGGAAAGGGCGCAGATACTCGACGCCCAGGCCCTTCACCTGCGGGGGACGTTGCTTCGGCTGGCCGGGAGGCCGGAGCCGGCTTCGGAGGCGCTGCAGAAAGCGCTGGCGGGGCTCGACTCGGTTCGGGACGGCCGCGTCGCCTCGACGGTCTGGCTTCGCGCCCAGATTTACGGAGAGATTGCTTCGTTGGCCGAAGCCCGGGGCGATTCCGCCGAGGCCGAGCGCCGCTACCGCGGCGCGATCGCCCTGCTCGAGGCCGACTATCCGGGCTCGGCCGCGTTGCTCAGCGCGCGCACCCGGCTCGCCGCTTATCAGGCGCGCAGCGGCCGAACCGCCGAAGCCCGAAGGCTCTACAGGGAGGTCGTCCAGGCCAACATGGCGGGCGGAAGCCCGTCGCCGACCCTCCACCGGACCCTCGCGCCCTATTTCGCGCTGCTCGAGCGCGAGGGCCGTGACCCGGCGGCGGTGGCCGAGATGTTCAAGGCCAGCCAGCTGCTGGTCCGGCCCGGAGTCGCCCAGACCCAGGCGGTGCTGGCCCGCGAGCTCTCCGGCGGCAGCGACGAGGCCTCCCGGCTGTTCCGCCAGTCCGTCGACCTCGGCCGCTCGATCGAGCGGCTGCGCGTCGAGATGGCGCGCCTCGCGGGCGCACCCGAACCCGACGGAGCCAGGCTCGCCGCGCTTGGCGTCGAGCTCGCCGCGCTCGAGGTGGAGCAGGTCGCGACCCAGGCGAAGCTGAGCGACTTCCCGCGCTACCGGGTCCTGTCCGGCGGATTGATGGAGCTGGCCGAACTCCAGCAGGCGCTCCGGCCCGGCGAGGCCTATTACAAGATGATCGTCGTCGGCGGCGACGCCTATGCGGTGCTTGCCACTCCGGCCGCCGCGCGCGCCTGGAAGATCGGAGCGCCCCCGGCGGAGCTGGAGCGCGAGGTCGACGCGCTCAGGGCCACCGTCGCCGTCGAGGAGGACGGTCAGATCCTGACCTATCCGTTCGACGTCGAGCTCGCCTTCAGGCTGTACGGCCAGCTGTTCGGGCCGGGCGGCGAGGCGATGGCCGAGGTCACCCACCTCATCTTCGAGCCGGACGGGGCGATGCTCCGGCTCCCGCCCAATTTGCTCGTCACGGAGCGATCGGGAGTCGACGCCTATCTCGCCAAGGCGCGCCGCCCCGGCGACGACGGCTTCGACTTCACGGCGGTCCGCTGGCTGGGCCGCGATCGCGACATCAGCACCGCCGTCTCGGCCAGGGCCTTCCGGGACGTCCGTCGGGCGGCCGCGTCCCGCGCTCGCAGGGCCTATCTCGGCATGGGCGAGAACGCGCCTCCGAGCGGCGAGGCGCTCCAGCGCGTCGCGGTCCGCGGGCTGCTCGGCGAGGGGCCCGTCTGCGGCTGGCCGCTCGGCCAGTGGGCCAGGCCGATCTCCGCCGCGGAGCTCGACGCGGCGCGCAAGGCGATCGGCGCCGGCGGCGCCGAGATCGTCACCGGCGCGGCGTTCAGCGACAGCGCGATCAAGGCGCGCGGCGACCTCGCCCAATATCGCATCCTCCATTTCGCCACCCACGGCCTGGTGACTCCGCCGCGGCCCGAATGCCCGGCCCGCCCGGCGCTGATGACCTCGTTCGCCGGGGGCGAGTCGGACGGGCTGCTCAGCTTCGGGGAGATTTACGATCTCCGGCTCGACGCCGACCTGGTCATACTCTCGGCCTGCGACACCGCCGGCAGGGCGAGCGTGGCGGCCACCCGCGAGGCCGGGCTTCGCGGCGGCGGCGACTTCGCCCTGGACGGCCTGGTGCGCGCCTTCGTCGGAGCCGGCAGCCGCTCGGTCATCGCCAGCCACTGGCCCGTCCCGGACGATTTCGACGCGACCAACCGCCTCATCTCCGGCCTGTTCGAGGCGCCGCCCGGCACCGCGACCGCGACCGCCCTCCGCCTGGCCCAGGACCGGCTGATGTCGTCGCCCGACACCTCGCATCCCTATTACTGGGCGGGCTTCGCCATCATCGGCGACGGCGCCGCGCCGGTTATCTCGAGGCGCTAGGGCCGAGACCGCAGTCGTCGTGGCCCGAACCGCCGTTCCGTCTTTCGCCGGGATGACGTGATCGCCCGCAACCTGTGACGTGGCCGACGGGACACATAGCGGCACCCTTACGCTTCCGGAACAAATGCAAGCTTTTCCAGTTGAACGGTTTTCGGCGTAAGGGACGGGGTAGAACCTCGGGAGCGGCGGGCATTTGACGAAGGCCGGTATTTTGATGGGAGCGGTCGCTGCCGGCGCCATGGCGCTGGCCACGGCCGCGCCCGCGCTCGCCCAGGCCGATCCGTCCCGGCTTCCGCCGGCCGCCCCCGCCCCCGACGAGCCGATCGTCTCCGACAGCCAGTTCGAGAAGGAGCTGCCCGCGCTCGACCCCGAGCTGGGCAAGCCGCTCGAGCCGCTCGAGGATTTCGCCGGCCCGCCCCCCGCCACCACCCCCGAGGGCGAGCTGATCCCGGACGCGGCGGTGCCGGACCCCGAGCTCGAACGTCCGCTCACTCCGATTTCGGAGTTCGACGTCACGACCCCGCCGCCCACCCAGGACGACGGCGACGACGACGCGAAGGTTGAGCCGGTCCGCTACACGCTCGTCGTCGAGGGCCTCGAGGAGATCGGCCTGGAAGGCCGCTTCCGCGACCTTTCCGCGCTCGAGGACGCCGACGGAGAGGCGACGAACGGCGCCCAGATATCGGCTCGGGCGAAGGAGGACGAGCTCCTCGCCGTCCGGCTCCTCCGCTCCGAAGGCTATTACGACGCGACCGCCGTGTCCTCGATCGAGCAGCTGCCCGATCAGCCGGGGCAGATGCGGGTGGTGGTGAGCACGGTGCCGGGGCCGCGCTATCTGTTCGGCGCCATCAGGATCGACGGCCCGCAGACCGAGCCGCCCGATCTCGTCCGGGAGGCGCTGCCGCTCAAGGCCGAGGATCCGATCGTCGCGGTCAACGTCGAGGCGGCCGAGGCCAATGTCCGGTTGCGTCTTCCCCAGCAGGGCTATCCCTTCGCCGAGGTCGGCCTGCGCGACATCCTGCTCGACCCCGAGACCCGCCACGGCGACTACACGCTCCCCGTCAATCCCGGCAACCGGTCGCGTTTCGCCGGCTTCACGACCGAGGGCGACCTCGCTTTCGGCGCGAAGCATGTCGAGGTTCTCTCCCGCTTCAAGCGCGGCGATCTCTACGACAGCCGCAAGGTCGACGACCTTCGCGAGGCGATGATCGCCACCAACCTGTTCACCACCGTCTCGGCCGAGCCGGTCGCCACCGGCGAGAAGGCCGAGGACGGCGCCGAATATGTCAACATCCTCGTCAAGCAGGACGCAGGCCCGGCGCGCTCGCTCGCAGGGACCCTGGGCTATTCGACCGGCGAGGGCTTCAGGGCCGAGGCCACCTGGGAGCATCGCAACCTGTTCCCGCCCGAGGGCGGCCTGATGGTCAACGCCATCGCCGGCACCCAGGAGCAGCTGCTTCGAGTCCGCCTGCGCCGCAACAACTGGAAGAAGCGGGACCGGAGCATCTTCGTCCAGGCCGAGGCCGGCCGCCGCGACCTGCCCGCCTTCAAGGGCTACACGGTGAGGCTGAACGGCCAGGTCGCCCGCGAATCGACGCCGATCTGGCAGAAGGTGTGGACCTACGCGCTCGGCGCGGAGGTGATCGCGACCAACGAGGCCCAGACCGGATTCCCGCCTCTGTCGATCAGCGACGCCTTCTTCCTCGCCGGGATCAGCGGGCAGGTCGGCTACGACCGCTCCAACAGTCTGCTCGATCCGACCAAGGGCTTCCGCCTCAAGGCCTTCGTCAATCCGGAGACCTCGCTCCGCGAGCCCGGCCAGCCCTATATCCGCAATATCCTCGACGGCAGCGTCTACTATCCGGCGAAGGAGAATATCGTCATCGCCGGGCGCGCCCGGGTCGGGTCGATATACGGCGCCCGGCTGAACGAGCTGGCGCCCTCGCGGCGACTCTATGCGGGCGGAGGCGGTTCGGTGCGCGGCTTCGGCTTCCAGGAGCTGGGGCCGAAGATCGAGGTGGCGAACCCCGATTTCGATCCCACCGATCCGGAGGAGAAGGACGATCCGACCAAGCTGATCCCGACCGGCGGCCGAAGCATGGTCGAGTTCGCGGTCGAGGCCCGCTACCGCTTCGGCAATTACGGCGTGGTCGGCTTCGTCGACGCCGGCCAGGTCTATGAGAGCCAGACCCCGCGCCTCAACGACATGCGCTTCGGAGTGGGGGTCGGCGGCCGGCTCTACACCAATTTCGGGCCGCTGAGGGCGGACGTCGCGGTCCCGGTGGGCCGCCGCCGCGGCGAATCCAAGTTCGCCGTCTACGTGTCGATCGGACAGGCCTTCTAGTGGCGACCGCGGCCGAACCCGCCCCCCATGTGCCGCGCGGCCGCCAGCGCGCCCGGACCGCGGCCAAATGGACCGGAATCGGGCTCATCGGCCTGGTCGTCGCCATCCTCCTCTTCTTCGTGTGGCTGAACTCGTCGCTCGGCCACCGCTTCGTCGTCAAGCAGATCAACCAGCTCGAGACGGCGTCCGGACTCGACATCGACGTCGGCCGGATCGAGGGCTCGCTGTTCGGCGAGCTCACCCTCCACGATCTGACCCTGAAGGATCCGAAGGGCACCTTCTTCGCCGCCTCGGAGGCGACCCTCGACTGGCGGCCGCTGGCCTATTTCCGCAACCATATCGACATCAAGCGGCTCGAAGTCCCTCAGGCCCGCCTCTATCGCCTGCCCGAGCTCAAGCCCGGCGACCCCAATGCCCCGCTGCTTCCCGACATCAACGTCGACATCGGCCAGATCAGGGTCGACCGGATGCTCGTCGATCCGTCGGTCACCGGCTATCGCCACCTCCTCAGCCTCGCGGGTAGCGCCCGGATCGACGACGGGCGCGCCCAGGTCGCGCTCGACGCCAGCGCGATCGCCGGCCCCGGCCTGCCCGGCGGAGACAAGCTGGCGCTGCGTCTCGACGCCGTCCCCGAGGCGAACCGGCTCGCCCTCGGGGTGCGGGTCGAGGCCCCCGGCAACGGCTTCGTCGCCAAGCTGTCGGGCCTCAACCAGCCGCTGGTCGCGACTCTCGGCGGCAACGGCACCTGGACGAGCTGGCGCGGCCGGGCCAAGGCGATCCTGGCCGGCCGGGAGTTCGCCGACCTCGCCGTCGGCGCGAAGGACGGCACCTTCACCGTTTCCGGCCCGATGAACCCCGGCCTGCTGATGACGGCGGGCGTCGCGAAGAACCTGCTTTCGCCCCAGGTCCAGGTGAACCTGACGACCAGGCTCGACCAGCGCCGCGCCGACACGAGGCTGGTCCTCAACTCGCCCTCGATCGGGATCGTCGCCGACGGGCTGCTCGACCTCGGCCGAAGCCAGTTCCAGGATTTCAAGGTCGCCGCCCGGCTCTCCCGGCCCAAGGTGATCGGGCCCAATATCGACGGCACCGATCTTCGCGTGGCGATGGTGCTGAACGGCGCCTTCCGGACGCCGTTCGTCGCCTACGACCTTCGGGCCCGCTCGCTCAGCTTCAACGAGACCACGATCGAGCTCCTCCAGGCGCGGGGCCGGGCCAAGGTCGACACCGACCGGATCCGGATCCCGATCCAGGCGCGCGCTCGCCGGATCAGCGGCCTCGACCCGTCGCTCGGAAGCCTCCTCACCAACGTCTCGGCGAACGGCACGATCAACATAAGCGGTACGAAGCTCGTCTCGGACAATCTGAAGATCCGCTCCGACCGGCTCAACGCCACCGTCGTCCTCGCCGCCGACCTCGCCCGGGGCCAGTACCGCGCCGGGATCCAGGGCACGGTGAACAATTATCTGATGGAGGGGATCGGCCTGCTCGATCTCACCACCGACATGGACGTGTTCACCGCGGGGAGCGGCTTCGGCCTCAAGGGCCGGGTGGCCGTCCGCACCCGCCGGATCGACAATCCCACCGCCGCCGGAGTGCTGGAGGGCAATGCCACGGCCTCCGCCAACGTGGTGATGAGCCCGGCCGGTGTGATCACGCTCGACAACGTCCGGCTGAGCTCGCCCGGGCTTGGCATCACCTCGGGCGGCGGTACGATCTGGCCCGACGGCCGGATCAGCATCCGCGCCGCGGGCGTGTCCCGGGCTTACGGGGCGCTTGCGGTGGTGGTCACGGGTACGGCGACCCGGCCGCAGATACAGCTCAGAGCAGCCAGTCCCGGCTTCGGCATCGGGCTCAGGGACGTCACCGCGACGGTGCGCGCGGTCGCCGGCGGCTATGCGATCAGCGCGCGAGGCCAGTCGGCCTACGGGCCGTTCGAGGCGGACGTGACCATCCTGTCCGGCCGCGGGCCGATGACGATCGAGGTCCGCCGCCTGCTCTTCGCCGGAATGACCTTCGCCGGCCGGGTCGTCCGCACTCCGGCAGGCCCGTTCGTCGGAACCCTGGCCATGACCGGGCAGGGCCTCCAGGGCACGATCCAGCTGGCGGCGGCGGGCGCCTATCAGCGCGCGGATGTGAGCGCGACGGCCAACGGCGCCCAGATACCGGGCGAGAACCCGATCCTGATCCAGCGCGGAGTGATCCAGGCCAGCGTCATCCTCTATCCCGACGCCCCACACATCGTCGGCGACGCCCAGCTCGCCGGGGTCCGCGCCAACAATTTCTTCCTCGCCCGCGCTCGGGCCAAAGTCGATTACCGAGGAGGCAACGGCACCGCCCAGGTCTTCGCCGAGGGCACGAGCGGAATGCCGTTCCGGGTGGCGGTCAACGCCGCCCTGTCGCCCAATCTCATTCGAGCCGCGGCACAGGGCCAGGTGCGCAACATTCCGTTCCGCCTCGCGCGTCCGGCCGAGATCAGCAAGGTGGCCGGCGGCTGGCAGCTGGCGCCGGCGGAGCTCGTCCTTCCGCAGGGCAACGTCCGGCTCGCGGGCCGCTACGGCGCCGGCGGGATGGTGGTCCAGTCGCGGCTCAGCGACTTCGACGTCTCGATCCTCAACCTCTTCTCGCCGGGCCTCGGTCTCGGCGGGCGTGCGACCGGAAGCATCGATTTCGCCCAGGTCGGCGGCGACACCTTCCCGAGGGCCGATGCGCGCCTTACCATCGCCGGCTTCACCCGCACCGGAATCGCGGTCCGCTCGCCGCCCGTCGACCTCGCCCTTGCCGGTCAGCTCCGGCCCGAGGGCGGCAACCTCGCCGCCGTGATCCGCCGCGAGTCCGCCGTCATCGGCCGCGCCCAGCTTCGGCTGCAGCCGGTCGGCCCCGGCGCGGGCGGCTGGTCGACCCGGCTGCTCGCCGCGCCGCTCGCCGGCGGGATCCGCTATAACGGCCCGGCCGAGGTGCTGTGGTCGCTGAGCGGCATCGCCGACATGCAGCTCTCCGGGCCGATCGGGGTCGCCGCCGACTTCTCGGGCCGAGTACAGAGCCCGCAGCTCACCGGAATCGTCCGCGCCAACAACCTGACCTTCGTCCACGAGACCTATGGCACGAAGATCAGCCAGCTCGCGCTCCAGGGACGCTTCACCAGCTCCGAGCTCCAGATCACCCAGCTTTCCGGACGCGCCGGCTCGGGCACGATCACCGGCACCGGGACGGTCGGCTTCGCCTCCGCCGCCGGCTATCCGATGGACATCCGCCTCAAGCTCGACGACGCCCAGCTCGCTCGGAGCGACAATATCGGCGCGACGCTCACCGGCGACCTCGCCATCACCAACAGCCGGGCCAACGGAGCCCTCATCGCCGGCGACCTGGCGTTGCCCGAAGTCCGCTACCAGATCATCCGCCAGGGCGCCGCCCAGGTGGTCGAGCTGGCCGGAGTAAGGCGCAAGGGCGAGCCGCTGCCGAGCGTCCGCGACTCCACCCAGCAGGCCGACAACACCGCGCCCAGCATCTGGAAGCTCGACCTGCGCCTGCGCGCCGACAACCGCCTGTTCATCGCCGGCATGGGCCTCGAATCCGAATGGAGCGCCGATCTCAGGGTCCAGGGCACGACCGCGACTCCGTCGATCCTGGGCGAGGCCGACCTGATCCGCGGCACCTACAGCTTCTCGGGGCAGCGCTTCGACGTCACCCGCGGCCACATCCAGTTCACCGGCCAGCGGCCGCCCAATCCGCGCATCGACATCGTCGCCAGCGCCGACATCAAGGACGTCACCGTCAATATCAACGTCTCGGGCAGCGCGAACAATCCGCAGATCGCCTTCACCTCCAATCCCGGACTGCCGCAGGACGAGATCATGGCCCGGATCCTGTTCGGCGGCTCGGTGACCGAGATTTCCGCGCTGCAGGCGGTCCAGCTCGCCTCGTCGCTCAACTCGCTTCGCGGCGGCGGCGGCGGCCTCAACCCGCTCGGCAAGCTGCGCTCGGCGGGCGGCTTCGACCGCCTGCGCATCCTCGGCGCCGACGACACCACCGGCCGAGGCACCGCCATCGCCGCCGGCTTCTACGTCTCCGACGACATTTATCTGGAGATCATCACCGACGCCCGCGGCTTCACCGCCACCCAGATCGAGATCGCGCTGTCCAAGGCGCTCAGCATCCTTTCCCAGGTCGGCACGTCCGGCGGCGGCAACAACGTCAACCTGAGGTACAGGAAGCAATATTAGGCTCGAATTCCTCCCCGCGCTTTCGCGGGGAGGGGGACCAGGCGAAGCCTGGTGGAGGGGCCTTACTGATGCCCAAGAGAGCCCCTCCACCGCACTTCGTGCGGTCCCCCTCCCCGGCAAATGCCTGGGAGGATCTTTGGCTATCCGATCCTCGTCAGCCTCGCCGCCAGCGGGGCAAGCGAGGGGAACCAGCCCAGCAGCCCCATCATGGCCTGGCGGGCCAGCGGGTTCTCCGCCGAGCGGCGAAGCGCCTCGGCCAGCCCGACCGGCCGCCGCGCGCGGCGCGCCCAGTCCCGCTGGAAGTCCGCCGCCGGAACGCCCCCGGCAATGGCGCGCGCCGCTGCCGAGCCGCTCTCGAGAGCGATGGCGACGCCGTCGCCGGCGAGCGAGGCGATGACCGCGGCCTGGTCGCCGACCCGGTAGACCCCCGCCGCCGTCGCGCCGGCGCGCCAGCCATAAGGGACGCCCGAAATGGCGCTCCATTCGCCCGCCTCGCCCCCGGCCAGCCGTTCGGCGAAAGCCGGAAGCCGCGCCGCCAGGCGCTCCGTCAGAGCCTCGATCCCGCCGGCCTCCTTCAGCCCCTCGCGCGAGGCCGAAAGACAGAGATTGGCGCTTCCGTCCTCCTGGAGCAGGAGGCCCGCATAGCCGCCGTCGTAAAGGTGGAGCTCGATCGCTCCGTCGAGGGCCGCGGCGAGCGCTGGGCCGGGCTTCAGGGATGTCCGGAGGCCGAGCGAGCCGCCCTGGACGGGCCGCGCGGCGCCGCGAAGCTCGTGCTTGCCGGTGGCGAGCACGAGCGCCTCGCCGACGAGCTCTTCCTCGTCGTCGAGCCGGATGCGCCGGTCGGCGAGGTCGGCGGCGCGCACCGGCCGGCCCCGGCGGACCGCGGCTCCCGCCCGCGACGCGCCGGCGAGCAAGGCCTCGTCGAGCGTGCGCCGCGAGAGGCCGGCGGCGGGGCGGGGAAGCGCGACTTCGACGCAACGGCCGGCGGAGACGAGCCGGAGCCGGCGGATCTCGCGGGCGCCGAGCGCCGCCGGATCGATCCCGAGCCGGTCGAGCGCGGCGAGGGCGTCCCAGCCGAGGAAACCGCCGCACACGACGTCGCGGGGGCCGTCGCTTCGCTCGATCACCTCCGCCTCCATCCCGGAGCGGCCGAGGGCGATGGCCGCGGCCGAGCCCGCCGGCCCGCCGCCGACGATCAGCGCAGCCGTTCGACGCACAGCCGGAACGGGAAATAGCGCCGGACCTGGGCCCCGCCGGCCAGTCCGGCCTCGGCCAGGATCGAGCGCCAGTCGCCCGGCCGGAAGGCGCGGGCGATCGACAGCTGCCCGTCCTGCCGGACGATGCGATGGACCCCGAGCAAGGTGGCGAGCAGGGGGAAGCCGTAATAGGCGAAGCGGTGCCGGTGGAGGTCGTTGACCAGCCAGCCCCGGTCCGTATTGGCTTCCATCCAGCGCAGGAATTCGAGCAGCTGGGCGTCGCTCATATGGTGGGCGACGAGGCTGCTGATCACGAGGTCGAACCGTCCCAGGTCGCGATAGTCCCCCGTCAGATACTCGATCGGCAGGTCGCCCGGGGTCATCGCCCGGGCCGTCCGCTCGCTCTTGGGGTTGAGGTCGACTCCGGCGAGCCTCGCCGCCAGGCCGCGCTCTCGCGCCCATCGCGCGATCACCCTAAGCATTCCGCCTTCGCCCGAGCCCACGTCGAGCAGGCTGAACTCTCTGCGGCCCCGGGTCGCGCGGGCGAGGAAGGACAAGGTCGGCCGGGCGGCGAACGTCCAGGCATTGACCCGGCCGAGCCCCTTCAGGACCTCGTCATAGATTGCGGGATCGAGCGACGGGTCGTCCATCTGCTCTTCGTCGCGGACCCGGTCCGAGAGCGATCTCACGCCGCCCGCTCGAAATGGAAGCCCTCCGCGGCCAGGCCCGGACCGAAAGCGAGGGCGATGCCCCGGCGCCGCTCCGGGTCGGCGAGGAGCCGCTCGAGCACGAAGGGCAGGGTGGAGGAGGACATGTTGCCGAAGCGGGAAAGCACGTTGCGCGATTCGGCCAGCGCTTCCGCCGGGAGGTCGAGCCCGTGCTCGACCGCGTCGAGGACCGAGCGGCCGCCGGCGTGGACCGCCCAGGAGTCGAACGCCTCGGGCGACTCGTTGCCCAGCATGGCCTCGCGCACCCCGCGGTCGCGGAGCGCCTCGCCGATCCGGCCCGGGACCTCGCCGGAAAGGTCCATGACGAAGCCGTGATCGCCGACGCGCCAACGGATGAGTTCAGCGGATTCCGGCAGCGTCGCGGCGAACGGCCGCGACAAAGCGAAGCCGCGGGGCTGCGCCGTCACCAGCGAGGCGGTGGCCCCGTCGCCGAATTGGAGGGCGGCAAGCAGCCGCTCCACATCCCCCTCATATTGGAGGTGAAGGCTCGACAGTTCGACCGTGACCACCAGGACCCGGGCCTCGGGCTCGGAGCGGACGATGTGATGGGCCAGCCGAAGCGACGAGACCGCCGCGTAGCAGCCCATGAAGCCGACCAGGGTGCGCTCGACATGGCCGCCGAGGCCGAGCTCCGCGGCGATGACCTGGTCGATCCCCGGAGCGACGAAGCCGGTGCAGCTGGCGACGATCAAATGGGTGATGCCGACGAGCGCCGCCGCCTCGAGCCTGCCTATGGCGGCAAGCGCGAGCCTGGGCGCGGCCTGGGCATAGATGTCCATTCGGGCGCCGGTGGTCGGCAGCGGGCCGTGGTAGAAGCCGCCAGGGTCGACCGGCGAGGCGCCGTAGGGCGCCGGCGGCAGGACCGACCAGCGATGCTCGATCCCCGACCGAGCCGCCATCCGCGCGAACAGCGCCCGCGCCCGCGGCTCGCGCAGCCGGCCCTCCGCCCAGCGGATGAAGGCGCCGTGGACGTCGTGCTCGGGAACGGCGGTGCCGATCGCGTTGAGATGGGCCTGGCTCGTACGACTCCCCTAGGAAGAGTGGTCAATTGCAACCCAGATTAGATGAACGAGGGCTGAGGAAGTTCCAACCGCCCGGCCGGCCGAGGCCGGACGGGCTGCCGAGGCGAGAGCCCGCCGGTTTCGATATAGGCCAGGCGGTCCTCAGTCGAGAGTCATCAGCCAATGGGGGCCAAGGCTTGCTCAAGGCGGGCACACGAGGCATCATGTCGATGTGGGCAGGATCACACTTAACACGCAGGCTGGCGACCAAGACGGCCGACTCTGGGCGTCTCTATTCATAAGTATATTGTTTTTCTGCGTTTATTTTTTCATACATCTGTTCATCAACATATATACAGGACCTGCCCCGCACATTTGGCGCCTTGACCCTCACGAAACGGTTGGGCCGTTCACAATCAGTCTTTGCTCAAGTTTGCTTATCTTTTCCCTGGGGTCCTTCATCTCGCAGGGAATGAGACATCTGTCGATCGTACTGCCGGGGGTCTTCTTCAACGCCTTCATGATCTTTACGATCAGCCAGATTCTCGTTCAGATCGCGGGTCACGCGGAAATCGTCGCCCTGTCCAATTCCGGCGAACTGCCTCCCGCCATCGCGGACGCGATCAAATTGCTGTCGCTCGGCTCGCTTCCGATCACCTTCCTGGCGCTGCTGTGGCTGGAACTCTATCAGGTGCGCGTCTATCGCTGCGTCCACGACCGCCTGCCGCAGATCGCCACCAGGCGGCACGGCGCCCCGGCCCTCATCATCGGCTGCACCGTGGCCTCCATATTCGTCAGCGTCATCGAGCATGCCCTGGAGGGGTATGAGTGGGTCTTCGTCATCGAGACCGCGCTTGCCATGATCGTCATCGTCTCCACGTTCAGGGG
The DNA here is from genome assembly GCA_035714565.1 of Allosphingosinicella sp. Lineage (GTDB taxonomy): Bacteria > Pseudomonadota > Alphaproteobacteria > Sphingomonadales > Sphingomonadaceae > Allosphingosinicella. Next base: position 3,053 of record DASTLX010000021.1, on the reverse strand, counting down.
CCAGCGCCTGGACCATGTCGCGACGGACGAGTGCGAATGAAGGTGAGCGGCCTCTGGACGAGCCTGCTCGAGCTCGAAAATGCGCAAGCCTGCGATATCTACTATTCCGGAGACAGCGAGCGCGATCCCAGCCGCAAGCTCCGCTTCGGCGAGAGCGTGACTCTGGTCAGAGGCGACAATGGCTGCGGTAAGACGATCCTCGCCGAGCTCGTCTCTCTCATCGGCCATGTCTCGATATTGTCGATCAAGCCGCCCGGAACGACGCCGGGCCAGCCCATCGCGACCATCGAGATAAAGCTCTCTCCGAACGACATCGCCTTCCTGACCCTGCTCCGCGACTTCCTCAGTGGCGCGCCGAAGGGAATGTTCTCCATGGGCGACCGCCGCTGGCTGCTTTCGCAGAGGGCCGAGGAGCGGTTGCGGCGGGCCTATCGGGGCCTGATGCCGCCCGCCGAGATGCCGCATCCGGGCGAACCGATCTTCGTCGAATTCTGGCGTAAGCAGAAGCCGGCCCACGCGACTGCGGCCGGCGCGCACAAAGGATCGACCGGCCCTGGCCGCGCGTCCGAGGACCGCAAGGACCTGAAGGAGATACTGGCGCACGACAAGCTTCTCCGGGAATGCCTGGAATTCCGGGCGGCGCACGAGTGCGGCCGGGATTGCGCAATTGCCCTGCAGGCGCTGATCGCCTGGAACCGTCCCGAGCTCGCCGGCGACGATTCCGAGGACGGGCCCTGGCACCCGACGCCCCGGTTCATCCTCAGCCAGTCGCCGCTGTCCCAGGGCGCCCACCCGAACCCGGACCTGCCCGCCGACTATGACGAGCTGCATTTTCCGGGGCCGGTCGGCTACGTCAACACGGACATGTACGATTTCGGCTCCGGCATCGATATCCGCGAGAGTCCGAAGGAGTTGCGGCGGCGCATGTCCAGGACGCTCATCGATCGTCTGCAGATCGTCGACGACATCGGCGACTTCGACTCACTCCCCATTTCCGAAACTCTCGAGGCGATCGAAGAAACCTATTCCGTGATGCGCGAGGGTCGGATCCGGGCCGGCTGGACTCGCCTGTTCGGCAAGAGCCACCCGATGAAGACGGGCACGGCCCGGTCGCGCGACGGGGAATTGCACTGGACCCAGGATGAATTCTACGAATTCGTCAGCTCGGGCGAGAATCAGGCTTTCTTCCTGCTTTCCTATCTGGAGAATCTGCACTGGCGGGATTCGGTCTTGGTGCTCGACGAGCCGGAGATCCATCTTTCCCTCACCGCGGCCTCCAGATTGATGGACATCATCCTCGAGATCGTCGAGCGGCGCCGCACGCAGGTCATCATCGTCACTCACCTGCCGCACCTCTATCGCAAGCGTGTCGACGACGGGGAGCACCAGCTCGCCTATCTCGTCAGGCGGGGCGGCAACGATCGAGACGTCCAGATCATGGAGGGCGCCGCGGCCCTGAAGCAGGCGTCGATCGACTCGCACCTGCAGGTCCTGGCGGTCGTCAACGATCTTCGAGCGGCCGAGACTCCCGGCATCCTTTGGCTCGATGCGATCCGCGACTGGTGGCGGTCCCGAAAGGCGGGGAAGTCGCCTGATAGCGATGGGTGAAGGGCGCCGGGCCCCGTCGCGATGAACTATCTGGGCGCCTGTATCCTGCTGGGCATCGGTATCGCGGTCGACGTCGCGCTCGCGACGATCGTGATGGCGCGCAAGCTCGATCAGCCACGCGCCCGTCGCTTCTGGGTGCGCAACGTCACGCTCACCCATGTCGCCCTTCCGATGATCGGATATTACGGCTTCGCCTTCCTCGCCCGGTCAGTCCCTTATTTTCAGATCCCCCTGGGTCTCGTCGCGACGGCCCTGGTCGCATGGTTCCTGTTCGACCAGCTGCGAGAGTGGCTCGGGACTGATGACATGGACACTGACGGGCAAGTGGATTTCCGAGCGGTTTTGGCGGTCTCGTGGGACGCGCTCTGGTCCGGGCCGGCCAAGTCGGCCCAGGCGCTCGATTGGTCCGCCTCCCAAATTCTGTTTTCGTTCTTCATTGCCGGCGCGGTGGTCGCGTTGGTGGCGGCGGTGAGCGGCAGCCTGGCCCCTCGACTGCTCGAGCGGTTGACGACGGACAAGAGCGTGGAGCGGCAGGCATGGCGGGAGGTCGTCGCCATGTGGCTCGAATTCTCGGTCATCGGCTTTTTCGGAATGCTCGCCTTTTTGCGCTACGTCCTGGCCAGCGACGCCTCGGAGCCGTTGCTGTTGCTCCTCGCATCTGGGCTCTCTCTTGCGATCCTGGTCCCCTTCGCCCGGCGGCTGCAGGCCGGTCGCGCGCTGCAGCTGCAAGCGCTACGCCGAGTTTCCTGAGCTTTCCCGAGGATGAGGAAGGATGGTGCCCAGGGGCGGAATCGAACCACCGACACCGTGATTTTCAGTCACGTGCTCTACCAACTGAGCTACCTGGGCATCTCCGCGAGCGGCGGAATTGAGCGCCTATAGAGGGGCCTAGCGCTGCCTGTCCAGCCCGTCCTCGGCACCGGCAAAGTCCTCCGGCGCGGCCGGCGGGCCGGGGACGCGGTACGCATCGCCGAGCCAGTTCAGGAGGTCGCGATCCTTGCAGCCGCGGCTGCAGAACGGCCGGTGGCTCGCCGCCGCCGGGCGCCCGCAGAGCGGACACTCATGCTTGGTGCGGGTGGGTCGCGAGCTGGACATGGAACGCGGATATGGAGAGGCTCGCCTCCGCTCGCAAGGCGACGTCGCCGCCGACTTGGCGGGTCAGCTCCGCTAGCCAACCGGCATTCGCGCGCAGACGCTCGATGACCGGCGGCGCCGCATGAAGCGTCACCGCCCCGGCCAGGCGGTGGGCACGGCGGAGCAGCGCCCGCGCCGCCGCGCCGACCGGGTCGCCCTGCACGATCTCCGGGATGGAAGGGCGCTCCCGGCGCCGAACCACCTGCAGGAAGCCGAAGCCGTTGACCGCAGTGCGCTCGAACGGCTGCGGCAGCACGGCGTCGAGCGCCGCGGCCGCGGCCTGGCGTTCGCTGCGCTCCGTCAAGGTCGGC
>DASTLX010000020.1:0-66975 GCA_035714565.1 Allosphingosinicella sp. | reverse complement strand
TCTGCAAGCTCAGGAAGAAGCTCAGCCTCGCCTGCGGCGGCGACAATTACATCGAGACCGTCTGGGGCCGGGGCTACGTCCTGCGCGACCCCGAGGAAATGGAAACCGCCAAGGTCGCGTGAACGAGTTCGAGAGTGGGGCCATGCCCGCCGCCCGCCCCTCCCGGGCGGACGGCGGACCGGCCCTCAGTCCCGGCAGACCTCGAACATGACGCAGTCGTCGATCAGCCGGTGCAGGCAGATCTCGAAGCAGAGGCCCTGGATCAGAATTCGATAGGTTCCCGGAGGCGCTCCCCGCAGCCGCAGCACGAACTGCCGGTAGGCGAAGCCGCACGGCCTGATGTCTCCGAAGCAATAGGTGCCGCGCGGGACCAGCTGGATGGAATCGCTGCCGTCGGGAAGCACCGGCACCGGGTTGCCGCTGGCGTCGACGACGATGAGCCGGTTGATCTCGACGTTGCTCAACGTGAGGTTGTGGTAGGGATTGTAGACGAGGATCGTCATGATCTCGGTGTCGTCGCCCTCGATGCAGTCGCAGCGGGCGGCGCCCCAGAAGACGTAGACCCGCGGCCGGAGGTCCGGCAGCTTGACGTCCTGACAGGGCGGGATCACGAGCTCGCCCTTGCACGGCTGGAGGATGTTGTTGGCGTAGACCGGGACCCCGGCCATCGCCTCGGCGGCGAGCTTGCGGCAGCGCTCGACGATCTCGGCATCGGTGGCGGTGTGGCCGTTGGTCAGCTCGTGGCCGGGGTCGGTCGTGCCGTCCTCCGCCGCGGTTGCCGCCCGCGCCTTGCCCGCCGCGTCCTCGCCGAACAGGGTCCGGAAATCATAGGGACCCTCGGAAAGCTGCTTGTCCTTGTCCATGATGTTTCTCCCTTGTCGCCCGGCGGTCGTCCGCCGCGGCCCGTCGCTCCCTCACGGACTTTCTAGCTCCGCGCGCGGGGCGGGGCGCGTGACGGCCGTCACGTCGGCTCGGGACGGGCGGATCCCGCTTCCGGCCGCTGGCCGTACATGCTACACTTGTAGCAGCCGAGTCGTTGTGAGAGGAATTTGCCCATGAAGACGATCCTCATCTGCGCGGCCGCTTCGGCGGCCCTTGCCGCCGCCGCCGGGGCGGTGGCCGGCACTCATGCCGAAGCCGACCGGGAAGGGGAGGCCCTCTCCGCGCTCATCAACCGCGAGCTGCGCTCCGGCGGGTCGTGGTTCACTCCGGCGGAAAGGGCGGTGATCGAGCGCAAGTGCGGCTATGCGCCGGGAGAATGGGACGGGTTCGAGGCCAATCTGTCCAATGGGCGATTTACCTGCCGCAACGGGCGGGTGGTGGCGGACGATCCGGAGATGCGAGCGGTCCTCCGGGCTGCGGAGCCGCGGATCCGGGCCCGGGTCGAGGCGGTGATGGCTCGGGCCGACGTCACCGCCGCGATCGAGCGGGTCGCCCGGGTGGCGGCGGCGGAGGCGCTCGGCGAGAGCCGGCGATGACCGCCGCAAACGTGGCGATTCCTCGACCTCGGTGACAATTCCGCGCGATTGTCGGCGCAGGAATTGGCCGAAGTCTGCGGTTCTTGCGAAAAAAGGGCGATTTCGAAGGCGGTCCGAAACCTTCTCCCGCCTCGCCGCCGCGCCGGACCTACAGGCAGGCTTCTAGATAGGGCTGGTCGAACCCGAACTGCTTGGCCTTCTCCAGCGTGTAGGGCCTCAGGCCCATGCTGCGATACTCGCCGATGATCTTGCCGTCGGCGGTCTCGTCCAGATACTCGAACTTGAACAATTCCTGGGTGACGATGACGTCGCCCTCCATCCCGATTACCTCGGTGATGTTGGTGGTGCGGCGGCTTCCGTCCCTCAGGCGCTTGACCTGGACGATGAGGTCGACCGAATCGGCGATCTGGCGGGAGATCGCCTCCTTCGGCACCTTGATGTCGCTCATCATCACCATGTTCTCCATACGCGCCAGGCATTCGCGAGGGCTGTTGGAGTGGAGCGTGGCCATCGAGCCGTCATGGCCGGTGTTCATCGCGGCGAGCAGGTCGAAGCATTCGCTGCCCCTGATCTCGCCGAGGATGATCCGGTCGGGACGCATGCGCAGGGCGTTGATGACGAGGTCGCGGATCGAGATCGCGCCCTGGCCCTCGAGGTTGGGCGGGCGGGTCTCGAGCGGAAGCCAGTGCGGCTGCTGAAGGCGGAGCTCGGCCGCGTCCTCGATCGTGATCACGCGCTCGCCCGGGTCGATCAGCTTGGAGAGGGCGTTGAGCATGGTCGTCTTGCCCGATCCGGTGCCGCCCGAGATGATGATGTTGAATCGGCTGGCGCCGGCGATCTTCAGCACCGTCGCCATCTTGTCCGACATCGAGCCGAAATTCTTCATCATGTCGACGGTGATCGGCTTCTCGGAGAACTTGCGGATCGAGATCGCCGTCCCGCGCAGCGAGAGCGGCGGGATGATGACGTTGACGCGCGACCCGTCCTGGAGCCGGGCGTCGGCGAGCGGGGTGGTCTGGTCGACGCGGCGGCCGACCTTGTTGACGATGCGCTGGGCGATCTGGAACAGATGCTCCTCGTCGCGGAACTGGATCTGGGCGATCTCGAGCTTGCCCTTGCGCTCGATGAAGGTCTGGTTCGGCCCGTTGACCATGATGTCGGAGATGTTCGGGTCGGAGAGGAGCTCCTCCAACGGACCCAGGCCGAGCAACTCGTCGACCAGCACCTTCTCGAGCGCGAACTGCTCGCGGCGGTTGAGGTTGATCTTGAGCTCGGCGAGGACCTCGCCGATGATCGGCCGGAACTCCTCGGCGAGCTCGTCCTTGCTGAGCGTCGCGGCGGCTTCCGGGTCGACCCGCTCCAGGAGGCGCGGGAGCACCTGCTCCTTGATCCGGTGGATCGAGGCCTCGAACCCCTCGTTCTTGCTGCTCGGCGCCTCCGAGGAGGCGGCCTGGCGCTCGGTGAGCCTCGACATGGCGTCGGCGCCGCGGTCGGCCGCGGGCGGGGCGAAGCTGTCGGAATCGCCGCCCGAGAAATCGATCGTGTCGATCGGCGGAAACTGGTCGCCGCCTTCGGGCGCCACGGGGAGGCCCGAGACCCCGCCCGGTCCCTTCATCGGCCTTGCGACGCCGAAGCTGGGCCGTCCGCCCGCCGCGCCGCCATTTCCTCCGCGCCGTCCAAAAGCACTCATTGCGCTCAGATCCCTCACCGGTGAAGCCTGCCGATCTGCACTGGTGAATAAGGCGGAAACTTTGACAATTGCCTAACCGCCTCCGAAGGCCGCCCGAGTGGAGCCGACCCGAGCCCGTACCGCCCTCCTGATCGCACTCGGCGGCTTCTGCTCGCTGTCGGTGGGCGACGCGGTGGTGAAGTCGATGGCCGGGCAATGGCCGGCCCCCGCCGTGTCGGCCCTGCGCTACAGCTTCGGGCTGTTCGCTCTGACGGCGCTCGTCGCCGCCCGCCAGGGCCGGTCCGGATTCGCGATCCCGAGGCCCGCGCTCCACATCGGCCGCGGCGCCGCGGTGGCGCTGGCGACGATCTGCTTCTTCGCCGGGGTCTTCGCGATGCCCCTCGCCGACGCGACCGCGATCCAGTTCACAAGCCCCATCCTCACCGCTCTGCTTGCCCCCTGGGTGCTCGGGGAGAAGACCGGAAGGGCGACCTGGGCGGCCACCCTGCTCGCCTTCGCGGGCGTCCTGATCGTGCTTCGTCCCAACCTGGCCGAGCTCGGGGCGGCGGCCCTCCTCCCGGTCGGCGCGGCGTTCGGGATGAGCTGGCTGATGATGCTGAACCGCAAGGCGGCGGGCGACGCTTCGGTGCTGGTCATGCAGTGGCTGGTCGCCCTCTTCGCCGCGCCCCTGCTGGTGACGGCGGCGCTCGCTTATGGCCTGATGGTCGAGCCCTTGCCCTGGCCGTCGGCCGAGGTGGCGCTGAAGTGCCTCGCCGTGGCCGGCTTCGCGACGATTGGCCACGCGCTGATCTTCGCCGCGGTCGAGCGGGCCGACGCCTCCGTGGTGGCGCCGATGACCTACGTTCAGCTGATCCTCGCGGCCGGCCTCGGCTGGCTCTGGTTCGGAGATCTGGCCGATGCCGCCACCTTCGCCGGAGCCGCGCTCATCATCGGCGGCGGCCTCTTATTGTGGCGGGCGCAGCGCGTCCGCCACCTCGGCGAGGCGCCGGCCTGAAATCATCGCCGCCCGTGCAGCTCAGCGAGGCGAGATCATGCATCCGGAGGTCTCAATGGGAGGAGGCGCGGCCGCGCCCTCCGATAATCGGCGGCGGTCTGCTATGACGGCGGGGGGAAGGGCGAGGGACTCGGCCCGGCGCCAAGCCAGGGGAGGAAGGGATGCGGAAATTCGGGTTGGCCGCGGCGGCGATGCTTTGGCTGACGGGCTTCACGCTCACGCCCGGCGAGCGGCCTTTCTGGCTGAGCGGTCATTGGCTGCACGAGGACAAGGAGAAGTCGGCCTGGACCGAGGAAAGCTGGCTGGTGCGCGGCGACATGATGGTCGGAGTGGGGATGAGCGGCTCGGGCGAGGCGGTCGAGAGCTATGAATATATGCGCATAGCCAGGGGCAAGGACGGAAGGATGACCTTCTGGGGATCGCCCCGGGGAAGCGCCCCGGTACCGTTCCCGATGGTGTCCCTGTCCGCGGCCGAGGTCGTCTTCGAGAATCCGGCCCACGATTATCCGACGCGGATCAGCTACCGGCGCGAGGACGACGTGCTGATCGCGACCGTCTCGGGGCCGAACGGGTCGAAGGCGCAGAGCTGGCGTTACCGGCGGGTCCGCGACGCGGGCCCTAGGCCGGGACGTCGGCCCGCTCGGCCAGCACCGTGAGGCCGCGCTCGCCGACCTCGGCGAAGCCGCCTTCCACGGCGATGCGCTCGGGCGTGTCGGCGAAGCCGCTGCGGTAGATGGCGATGTCGCCGTTGCGCAGGGTCGACATGAAGGGCGCGTGGCCGGCGAGCACGCCGAAATCGCCCTCGCTGCCCGGAACGACCACCATGAAGACCTCCTCGGACCGGATGAGGCGCTCGGGGGTCACGAGCTCGAAGTGAAGGTCTGCCATCTTATTTGTCCGTTGCGAAAAGCTGGGCCACGACGATTCCGGCCGGTTCGTCCATCTGGACGTGCTGAAGGTAGAGGAATTGCTTGTCGACCGGGGCCTTGAAGGTCTCGATCGTCGCGCCCTTGAGCGCCGGGACGCTTGGACCCGGGTTCGGCGCGGGTTTGAAGTCGAGGCCCATGAACGCCATGTTCGAGCGCAGCCTGGCGATAACCGCGGCGCGGGTCGATTTGGGGGCGCTGACGACGACGGTGCAGGCCTTGCCGGCGGCTCCGCCGAACTGGACCTGGCCGTCCGGCAGCTTCGCCCCGACGAGGCTCATCTCGCCGACCCGGGGGTGGGGCTGCTTGACGACCGTCTTGGCGAAGCCGCGCTCGGCCAGCTCCGGGCCGGTCAGCGACAGCTGCCCGGCGAGGAAGAGCGGGCAGAAGCCGTAGGCGAGGTCGGCCGCGACCTCGTCGATCGGCTGCTCGCGCACCGTCGCCGGGCCGTCGGCGGGCTGCGCCGCCGCCGGGGCGGCGGCCAGGGCCGCCGCGAGCAGGATGAGGCTTCGCATCGGCTTCACTCCCCCTTCGTGTCCATCATGACGGCCGTCGTCGTCGGATAAGGGCCGATCCCGTCCCCGGCCGCCCCGGCGATGAAGATCAGCGAGCGCCGGGCGCTCGCCCGGAACGAGTAGATGTCGGTGCCGTCGCCGAGCTGGAGCGGCTTGCCGGTGCCGGCGAAACCGGATTTCCGGGCTCTCTTCCGAAGCGCCTTGAACAGCGCCTCGTTGTCGGCTCCGCCGAACCAGACGCTGCACGTCCCGCCGTCCTCCTTCTTGCGGCCGGAGAGGACGATCGTCTCGGGGCCGCTGCCGCGGGTGGCCCGCGGGATCGGGCCGCTCGGGGTCTGCCGGGGCGCGGTCGCCTCGAAGCCGATGCCGCGCAGCGCCGTCGGATCGTCGACGGCGAGGCTGCCGTCGAGCACCCTGGGGCAAAGGTCGAAGACGGCATGGCCGACCTCGGCCTCATGGCCCGATGCCGGGGCGGGCGCGGCGAGCATCGCCGCGGCCGCCAGGATCAGGGCCGCGCCCGGCATCAGGCGGCTTCCGCCGCCAGGCGCTGGGCTTTCTCGACCGCTTCCTCGATACCGCCGACCATGTAGAAAGCGGCTTCGGGAAGATGGTCGTATTCGCCGTCGACGACCGCCTTGAACGAGCGGACGGTGTCCTCGACCTGGACGAACTTGCCGGGGATTCCGGTGAACACCTCGGCGACGTGGAAGGGCTGGGAGAGGAAGCGCTGGATCTTGCGGGCGCGCGAGACGGTCAGCTTATCCTCTTCCGAAAGCTCGTCCATGCCGAGGATGGCGATGATGTCCTGGAGCGACTTGTAGCGCTGGAGGATCTCCTGGACGGCGCGGGCGGTGTCGTAATGCTCCTGGCCGACGGTGCGGGCGGTGAGCACGCGCGAGGTCGAGTCGAGCGGGTCGACCGCCGGGTAGATGCCCAGCTCCGAGATGGCGCGCGACAGCACCGTGGTGGCGTCGAGGTGCGCGAAGGACGTGGCCGGCGCCGGATCGGTGAGATCGTCGGCGGGAACGTAGATCGCCTGGACCGAGGTGATCGAGCCCTTGTTGGTCGAGGTGATCCGCTCCTGCAGGGCGCCCATGTCGGTCGACAGGGTCGGCTGGTAGCCCACCGCCGAGGGAATTCGGCCCAGCAGCGCCGACACTTCCGAGCCGGCCTGGGTGAAGCGGAAGATGTTGTCGACGAAGAACAGCACGTCCTGCCCCTCGACGTCGCGGAAATATTCCGCCTGGGTGAGGCCGGAGAGGGCGACCCGGGCGCGGGCGCCCGGCGGCTCGTTCATCTGGCCGAAGACGAGGGCCACCTTGGAGCCTTCCGGAGTCGGGTTGCCGTCGGCGTCCTTGGCGATGACGCCCGCTTCCAGGAACTCGTGATAGAGGTCGTTGCCCTCGCGGGTGCGCTCGCCGACTCCGGCGAAGACCGAGGTCCCGCCATGGCCCTTGGCGATGTTGTTGATGAGCTCCTGGATGAGCACGGTCTTGCCCACTCCGGCGCCGCCGAACAGGCCGATCTTGCCGCCCTTCGCGTAAGGCGCGAGCAGGTCGATGACCTTGATGCCCGTCACCAGGATGCTGGTCTCGGTCGACTGGTCGACGAAGAGGGGCGCGTCGCGATGGATCGGGGAGGTGTCGGTGTGGCCGATGGGGCCGCGCTCGTCGATCGGCTCGCCGACGACGTTCATGATGCGGCCGAGGGTCATCGGCCCCACGGGGACCCGGATCTGCGAGCCGGTGTCGGTGACGGGCTGGCCGCGGGTAAGCCCGTCGGTCGAGTCCATCGCGATCGTGCGCACGGTCGACTCGCCGAGATGCTGGGCGACCTCGAGCACGAGCTTGTTGCCGTTATTGTCGGTGGTCAGCGCCGACAGGATCTCCGGCAGGTCGCTGTCGAACGTGACGTCGACGACGGCGCCGATCACCTGGCTGACTCGGCCGATATTGTTGGTCTGGGTTGCGGTTGCGGCGGTGGCCATGATATTCTCCGAATGTAAACTTGGCGTGTGGGTGAAACTAGGAGCGGTCGGGTACGACTTCGGTCGCCACCATCAGTTTCTGACCAATATGTGAGCCTTCAATTTTCCAGAAGATGTGTTCGACGTATGTCACCTTCAGGGCCGCACCGGCGGCGACCTTGACTGGAAGTTGGTCGAAGCTGCGGTGGTCGAGGTAGTCACCTGCAGCCACCTTCATAAAAGGTGTTGATGAGGTCGCGTGGAAGTAGGGATCACCTTCGAGAGAGACGAGGTAGATTTCCAGGTGATACTGGGTAGGCAGGCTTTCAGCCATAATCAGTACCTTCCTTACAGCGCCTCGGCGCCGGAAATGATCTCCACGAGCTCGGTCGTGATCGCGGCCTGGCGCTGCCTGTTGTAGGCGATGGACAGGCGGTTGATCATGTCGCCGGCGTTGCGCGTGGCGTTGTCCATCGCGGTCATCCGGCTGCCCTGCTCGGACGCGGCGTTCTCGAGGAGGGCGCGGAAGATCTGGACGGCGACGTTGCGCGGAAGCAGCGAGGCGAGGATCTCCTCCTCGTCCGGCTCATATTCGATCGCGGCGCTCGATCCCGTCGCCGCGCTGCCGGCTTCCGGCAGCGAGACCGGGATGATCTGCTGGCCGACCGGTTCCTGGACGAGGGCCGACTGGAAGCGGGCGTAGAAGAGATGGACGACGTCGATGCCGTCGGTCTGGTAGCGGTCGATCAGGTCGTTGGCGATCGCCTGGGCGTCGGCGAAGCTCGCGAACTTCATCTCGCTGGTGTCGTGCTGGTGGATGATCTGCCTCGGGTAGAGGCGCTGGATCACGGCCCGGCCCTTGCGGCCGACCAGATAGAAGAGGACCTGCTTGCCCTCGCGAGTCAGATCGTCCGCCTTCTTGCGGGCGGCGCGCACGATGTTGGAGTTGAAGGCGCCGGCGAGGCCCCGGTCGGAGGTCGCGACGACGAGCAAATGGGTCTGGTCGCGGCCGGTGCCCGCGAGGAGCTTCGGGCTCTGCGGGCTGATCGTCACCTTGGCGGCGAGGCTCGCCATCACGCTCGCCATGCGCTCGGCATAGGGGCGTCCGGCCTCCGCCGCCTGCTGCGCCCGGCGCAGCTTGGCGGCGGCGACCATCTTCATCGCCTTGGTGATCTTCTGCGTCGACTTGACCGACGCGATCCGCCCTTTGAGCGCCTTGAGAGAAGCCATTGGTCCTTTAAGCTCCAAAACCGTTCGGGCTGAGCTTGTCGAAGCCCTTCCCTTGACCTGCGCCCGAAGAAGGAATGTCCTTCGACAGGCTCAGGGCGAACGGTGTGTCCTTAAGCAAACGTCTTCGCGAAATCGCCGATGATCGACTTGAGCTGACCCGCCGTGTCGTCATCGAGTGTCTTCGTGTCGCGGATCTTGCCGAGCACGTCGGCGTGATCGTTGCGAAAGTGGCTCAGCAGAGCGCTCTCGAAGCGGGTGACGGCGTTGACCGGCACGTTGTCGATGAATCCGTTGACGCCCGCATAGATGGAGACGACCTGCTCCTCGACCGGCATGGGTTGGAACTGCGGCTGCTTGAGCAGCTCGGTCAGCCGAGCGCCGCGGTTGAGCAGGCGCTGCGTCGAGGCGTCGAGGTCGGAGCCGAACTGGGCGAAGGCCGCCATCTCGCGATACTGGGCGAGCTCGAGCTTGATCGAGCCGGCGACCTTCTTCATCGCCTTGGTCTGGGCGGCCGAGCCGACCCGCGACACCGAGAGGCCGACGTTGATGGCCGGGCGGATGCCCTGGTAGAAAAGCTCCGTCTCGAGGAAGATCTGGCCGTCGGTGATCGAGATGACGTTGGTCGGGATGTAGGCCGAGACGTCGCCGGCCTGGGTCTCGATGATCGGAAGCGCCGTCAGCGACCCGCCGCCATTGGCCTCGTTCATCTTGGCGGCGCGCTCGAGCAACCTCGAATGGAGGTAGAAGACGTCGCCCGGATAGGCCTCGCGGCCCGGCGGGCGGCGCAGGAGCAGCGACATCTGGCGGTAGGCGACGGCCTGCTTGGAGAGATCGTCGTAGACGATGACGGCGTGCATTCCGTTGTCGCGGAAATATTCGCCCATCGTGCAGCCGGTGTAGGGCGCCAGGAACTGGAGCGGGGCCGGCTCGGAGGCGGTCGCGGCGACGACGATCGAATATTCCATCGCGCCATTCTCTTCGAGCGCGCGGACGATCTGGGCGACCGTCGAGCGCTTCTGGCCGATCGCGACGTAGATGCAGTAGAGCTTCTGGCTCTCGTCGTCGCCCTGGTTGGCTGCGCGCTGGTTGATGAAGGTGTCGAGCGCGACCGCCGACTTGCCGGTCTGGCGGTCGCCGATGATCAGCTCGCGCTGACCGCGGCCGACGGGGACGAGGGCGTCCAGCGCCTTGAGGCCGGTCTGCACGGGCTCGTGGACGGACTTGCGCGGGATGATGCCCGGAGCCTTCACCTCGACTCGGCGGCGCTCCGTGGTCTCGATCGGGCCCTTGCCGTCGATCGGGTTGCCGAGGCCGTCGACCACCCGGCCGAGCAGGGCCTTGCCGACGGGGACGTCGACGATGGTTCCGGTGCGGCGGCAGGTGTCGCCCTCGCGGATGGCGCTGTCGTTGCCGAAGATGACGACTCCGACATTGTCGGCCTCGAGGTTCAAGGCCATGCCTTTGATGTCGCCGTCGAACTGCACCATCTCGCCGGCCTGGACGTTGTCGAGCCCGTAGATTCGGGCGATGCCGTCGCCGACGGAGAGCACGGTGCCGACCTCGGAGACTTCGGCGTCGGTGCCGAAGCTCGCGATCTGATCGCGGATGACCTTGGAGATTTCAGCGGCGCGGATGTCCATTTTCAGCCTTTCATCGCTTGCGCGAGGGTATTGAGTTTGGTTCGGATCGAGCCGTCGATCATCTGGGAGCCGATCTTGACGACCAGCCCGCCCAAGATGGTGGGATCGATGCTCATATCAACGGCGACGTCGCGGCCGAGACGGCTCTTGAGATTGGCCTTGAGCGCCGCGACCTGGGCGTCGTCCAGCGCGTGGGCGGAGACGACCTCGGCGGTGACCTCGCCGCGGTGGAGGGCCGCGAGCAGGTTGAAGTTGCGGATGATCGAGCCAAGCTGGCCGAGCCGCCGGTTCTGGGCGAGGACGCCGAGGAACTTGGCCGTGATCGGATCGAGCCGCATCGCCTCGGCGAGACCCGCGACGCCGTTCAGGGCGTCGTCGCGCCGGGTGAGCGGGCTGGTGGTCAGCGAGCGCAGATCGTCCGAATCGGCGAGCGCCTGCTTCAGCGAGGCAAGGCTCGCGCCGACCGCCTCCAGCTGCCGCTCGTCGCGCGCCAGCTCGAACAGGGCCATGGCATAGCGGCCCGCCAAACTTGCCTGAATGCCGCCGGAATTCTCCACGCGCGCCTCTACTCCCAGATCGGAATTTGACCCATGATATGAAGCGCGCGCGGCGCCTCGGGTCAGGTCGCGGGCGCCCTAGCAGGGGCTTTGCTGCGATGCAACCGCCAGCACCCGTCATCCCGGCGAAAGCCGGGACATCGGCGAGACCCGCCGAGACTTAATGCCCCGAGGTCCCGGCTATCGCCGGATGACGGCGGCGCTTTGAAAGCAAGTGCCGAGACGCGGACGGTCTTCGGATCGGGCAGAGCGGCCTCATGACTGGAGGAAAGCGATGACCTACCGAATCGAAGGACTGGAGCGGGACGCCTATGCCGGCCTGCTCGGCCTCGGCGATGCCGAGCTGGCCGAACGCAGCGCGCGCCGGGTGACCGCGAATTCCAAGCCCGGCTTCCCCTGCCGTGTCACGCTCGAGGACGCCGAGCCGGGGGAGAGCCTGATCCTGTTCAACCATGTCTCCCACGACGTGCCGACGCCGTTCCGGAGCGCCTATGCCGTCTACGTGCGCGAAACGGCCGCCGAGCCCGCCTGTTATGTCGACGAGCCGCCGCCGGTCTTCGCCGGCCGGGCGCTCGGGCTACGCGGATTCGACGCCGAAGGGATGCTCCGGGGCGCCCTGCTCGCCCTTCCCGGTGAGGCGGACTTGAAGATCCGGGCGCTGTTCGAGCGCGCCGAGATCGCGACGATCCACGCCCATAACGCGGCCGCCGGCTGCTTCGCCGCGAAGATTGTGCGAGACTGAGCCATGGCCGCTTTGCACTCACCCCCCGAGCCGGACACGGCCTGGGCCGCCGTCCTCCGCCGCGACCGGGCGATGGACGGCCGCTTCGTCACCGGCGTGCTCACCACCGGAATCTATTGCCGCCCGTCCTGCGCCGCCCGCCACCCGAAGCGCGAGAATGTCCGCTTCTTCGCAACCGGCGCCGAAGCGGCGGAGGCGGGGCTCCGGGCCTGCCGCAGGTGCCGGCCGGACGACGTCAGCCGCGATTCCGCCGCGATCGAGGCCGCCGTCGCGCTGATCGAGAACGCCGGGGAGCCGCCGTCGCTGGACCAGCTGGCCGCTCGCGCCGGCTATTCGCCCTTCCACTTCCATCGCCTGTTCAAGCGGGCGACGGGCGTCACGCCCGCCGCCTATGCCCGAGGAAAGAGAGCCCGAGCCATGACCGAGACCCTCGCCGCCGAAGGCCGAGTCACCGACGCCATCTACGATTCCGGCTATTCCGGCCCCGGCCGCTTCTACGCCGATGCCAAGGACCGACTCGGAATGACTCCGAGCCGCTGGCGCGATGGCGGCCGCGGCGAGACGATAAGCTGGGCGACGGCGGAGACGTCGCTGGGGAAGATGCTGGTCGCGGCGACCGGGCGCGGGATCTGCCGGCTCTCCTTCGACGAGGGCGAGGCGGAGCTGAAGCGGCGCTTTCCCAACGCTTCGATCGTTCCCGGCGGCGCCGCCATGGCCGAGCTGGTCGATCGCACCGTCGCCGCGGTCGAGGCGCCCGAGCGGCCCCACGACCTTCCGCTCGACGTCCGCGGCACCGCCTTCCAGGAAGCGGTATGGCGCGAGCTCGCCCGGATCCCGCCCGGCGAGAGCCTGTCCTACGCGGCGCTGGCGGCCCGGGCGGGACGGCCGCAGGCGGTCCGGGCGGCCGGAACGGCCTGCGGCTCGAACCAGATCGCCGTGCTCATCCCCTGCCACCGCGCCCGCCGCGGCGACGGCTCGCCCGGCGGCTACGCCTACGGCCTGGAGCGCAAGGCGAGTCTGCTCGAGCGGGAGGGGTGGAGGGGCTGAAATCCTCCGCATCGGAGACGGGCAGGGGGGCCATGCGCAGCATTGGCGCAGGGTCGCTGGCGCCGGCCTGCGCAGGCTACCCCACCGCCGCCCTGCGGCTGTCCTCCTCCCCACGCCGTGCGTGGAGAGGATTATGCAGGCCTTCACCCTGCCTTCTTCTCGGCTTCCCTCGTCGCCGCGTCCCAGGCCTCCAGGGCCGCTTTGGTGCCGCTCGAATCGAGCTTGGCGATGACCGCCGCCACCGCCTGGCCGAGCGTTCCCCCGTGCGGATCGTAGGCGATCGGCGCGAGCGCCCGGCGCGCCTCGGTCGCCTTGCCGTCGACCAGGAGCTGGCGGGCGGCGTTCATCCTCAGGCCCGTGTCCTGCGGCGCCAGCGCGAAAGCCTGAAGCAGGCCTTCGACCGCGAGCCGAGTCGGAGCGATGCCCTGGGCGGCGAAGCTTTGATAATAGAGGATGAGCGGCTGGGGATGGTTGGGATCCGCGCGATTGGCTTGGGCGATGAGCCGGCGAACCGCTTTCCAGGCGGAATCGTCGCTTTTGGGCATGGCCTTGGCGCGCTCCAAGGCGACCCTCGCCCGGTAGGTCAGGGCGTCGACATTCTTCGGATCCGCGGCGATCGCCCGGGCCGCCGCGGCGTCGGCGGCGGCGAGATCGCCCGCGTCGAACTCGGCTTCGGCCAGGGCGGCCTGGACCGCCGGGTCGTCCGGCCAGGCGGCCGCCGCCTTGGCCATCTCGCGCGCGACCCGGGCGGCATCCTCGCTGGTCACTCCGACCTGCGAGCGGATCCACAGGTCCATGATCGCATTCTCGCCCGGACGCAGCGTCCTCAGCGCCACCGGCTGGACCGTGAGAAGCTCCGCCTTCAACGGCAGATAGGGGATCATCCGCCGGTTGAGATAGGTCTTCAGCTCCCGGTCCAGCACCTTGAGATCGCCGAAAACCGACTGGGCCGCCTCAAGGCTTCCCTTGCCGGCGTTGACCGCGTTCAAATAGGCGGCGAGCTGCCCGCTCCGGGCGCGGTCGAACGTCAGATAATGGGTAAGCAGCCAGCCGCGCCCGTACACGGTGGCGACCCACTCGTCGCGGGTGAGCTTGCGGCGGGTGGGATCGAAGAGAAGCTCGATCGGAAGCGGGCTCATCCCGACGAGGCTCCAGGCGCGATGGTTGGCGGCGGCTCCGAAGCCCATCGACCCGTCCTTCTCGAACTTCGCGGTCGAGTAGAATTCGGCGAAGCCTTCGCGGAACCAGGCCGGATAGGCCGCCGCCGCGCTCTGTAGCATCATGTGATGCGAATATTCGTGGAGAAGGATCGTGGCCGGATCGAGATCGTTCCTGCCTCCCGAGCCGTTGCTCCGCGGGATCACCGCGATCGAGGCGCCGGCGCGGCCGGCGTAGAAGCCCGCGATTCCGGAGCCCTTGGCCCGGGCGAGGCGCTGCACCGCGGCCATGTCGTCGACCACGAACACCGTCACCCGGTTGCCGGGCCCCAGATCGTCATCGGGAAAATTCAGACGAAGGCGCATCGCCTTGTCGAACTTCTCGAGCTTGGTCGCGAACTCCTGAAGGGCCTTGGCGCCGCCTTCGGAATAAACGAGGAAATGCCTGCTGCTCGCCTCCCGCCATTCCGCGAGCGCGGCGCCGGGCAGAAGGGAGAGGGCGAGGGCACAAGCGGCCAGGCGAAACAAAGTTCTCATTGCTGCTCCCTCAACCCTTCTTCGCGGCGAGCTTGCGTTCGAGGCGAGCCAGCATCTCGCGCGCGGTCTCGCGCTTCACTTCGCCGGCGCCGCGATATTTCTCCTCGCGCTCCTCCCGCCGCTTCTTCTCCTTGGCGCTCTCGCCCTTGCGATGCGGAAGCTCGTAGGCGACCGGCCGGATGATCGCGACGGCTTCCTCGATCATGTCGCGCCGCTCGAAGTCGGCGGCGAGCTTGTAGCGAAGGTCGGAGTCGCTCGGCGCCAGCTCGTGCGCCTTGTAGAGGGCGGCCTGGGCCGGATCGGGGGGAAGGATTCCCTGGCGCGCATAGCTGTCGTAATAAGCTTCGAGGACGAGCGGATCGTTCGGCGCCGCCTTGCTTGCCCGGACGAGATACTGGCGCGCCGAGTTCCAAGCCCCGGCGTCACGGGAAGAAGCGGCGTTCAGCCGGTCCATCTCCGCCAGGGCCCTCTGCAGGAGGCCGCGGGGATCGTCGGGAGCGGCCGCGAGAAGACGGTCGGCGGCGGCGACCGCGGCGTCGCGATTGCCGGCGAGCCGCTCGGCTTCCGCCAGCAAGGCGAGGGCGAAGGGGTCGTCGGGGAAGCGGCCGGCGGCGCCGCGCACCTTGCCGGCGAACTCCGCGGCCTCGCGCCGGAGGATGCCCTGGCCGAGCTCGATGGACAGCTCCATCATCGCGTTCTCGGCAGCACCGACCGAGCGGACCGCGATCGGGCCCACCTCGATCTTCTTGAAGGGCAGGCGCAGCACCTGGAACTTGCTCTTGCCCGCATAGTCGCGGAGCCTGTCGTCGAGCGCCCCGACGTCGTCGAAAGCGGACTTCATCGCCTCCTCGTAGCTGGCGCCGTCGTTGATCGCCTTGAGATAGGCCTGGAGCTGCTTGCTCTGCTTCGCATCCCCGAAGGTGGAGCGAACCAGGAGCCAGCCTTCGGCGTAGAGCAGGTCGAGCTCGGGCACGTCGGCGTAGCTCTGCGCGGTGAGCAGCTTCCTGACCGGCAGCCAGCGATTGGCGAAGAAGGAGCCGTAGCGGTAGTTGACCGGATGGCCGACCTCGACGACGTCGCCGGCGAGGAAATCGGTGGCGCCCCAGAATTCCGCGAAGCCCTCGCTGTACCAGGTCGGGTAGGTCGCCGGGAAATATTGGTACATGAAATGGTGGGTATATTCGTGGAGCAGGACGCTCTCCGAATCGATGTCCGAATAATCGGCCCCGCTGCGCGGATCGACCGCAATTCGGGCGCGGCTCCGCGATCCCACCATCATCAGCCCGCGGGCGCGCGAGATGTAATAGCCCGCGACGCCGTCGCCTCCCGCCATCTTGCCGACGGCCTGGGTGTTGGGGAAGAGATAGACCTTGAGCCTGATCGGGCTCGGCGGAGCCTTCACTCCGTGATAGGTGCGAAGCACGTAGTTGAACTTCTCGAGCTTGGTCGCGAACTCGCGCAGCTGACTCTCGCCGCCCTCGGAATAGACGACGAAGTTGGTGGTCGTGGCCTCTTTCCAATCGGCCTGCGCGGTCGCCGGAATGCAGGCGAGCAGTGCCAGCCACGCCAGCCGGATCAACCGGTTCATCGTCACCCCCGAACTTTTGCTTGAGCGGCAGACGTTTAGCCGATCCGAGTAAAAATACCAAATCCGCTTGCGCCACGCCGGGTCGGCGCCGACGTCGATTCGATCAGAGGAAGGAATAAGGATCGACGTCCACCGTCACCCGCACCCCGCGCGGCCAGCTCAGCCCAGCGAGCCATTCGCGGATCACCTGCTGCATGTCGACGGAGCGGGCGGCGTGGACGAGCAGGCGCTGGCGGTGGCGGCCGCGGAGCATGGCGAGTGGGGCCGGGGCCGGGCCGAACACCGCCAGATTCTCGACCCGGGGCGCCGACCGGCCGATGAGCCGCGCCGCCTCGGTCGCTTCGCCGAGATCCTCCGAAGAGATGACGATTCCGGCGAGTCTGCCGAAGGGCGGCATCGCCGCCTCGCGCCGGGCCTGGGTCTCGGCCGCGTAGAAGCTCTCCGAATCGCCGCTGACCAGGGCCTCGATCACCGCCGCCGAGGGCTCGTGGGTCTGGACCAGGACCCGGCCCGGCTTCTCGCCCCGCCCGGCGCGCCCGGCGACCTGGGCGATCTGCTGGAAGGTCCGCTCCGCCGCCCGCAGGTCGCCGCCCTGGAGGCCGAGGTCCGCGTCGACCACTCCGACCAGGGTCAAATTAGGAAAATGGTAGCCCTTGGTGACGAGCTGGGTGCCGACGACGATGTCGATCTCGCCTGCCTCCATCCTCCCGACGAACTCGGCCGCCTTGGCCGGCGACCAGATGGTGTCGGAGGTGACGACGGCGGTGCGGGCGTCGGGGAACAGCGCGGCGACCTCGTCGGCGATCCGCTCGACGCCCGGGCCGACCGGCACGAGGCTTCCTTCCTCGCCGCATTCGGGACAGGCCTGCGGAGGCGGCATCATGTGCCCGCAATGGTGGCAGGCGAGGCGGTGGACGAGCCGGTGCTCGACCATCCAGGCGGTGCAATTCGGGCATTGGAAGCGGTGGCCGCAATGGCGGCACAGGGTCAGGGGCGCATAGCCCCGGCGATTGAGGAACAGGAGGGCCTGCTCGCCGCGCCCCAGCGTCTCCTCGAGCTCGCGGACGAGCCGGGGGGCCAGCCAGCGCCCGCGCGGCGGCGGGTCGGCGGTCAGGTCGAGCGCCTCGATGTCGGGCAGCTCGGCGACCCCGTAGCGCTCGGGCAGCTTCACTTCGGTATAGACGCCGATCTCGGCCATCTGCCGCGATTCGATGGCGGGCGTCGCCGAGGCGAGGACGATCGGGATCCGCTCGAGCTTGGCCCTCATCACGGCGACGTCGCGGGCGTGGTACTGGACCCCGTCCTCCTGCTTGAAGCTGGTCTCGTGCGCCTCGTCGACGACGATCAGGCCGAGCTTCGGATAGGGGAGGAACAGCGACGAGCGGGCTCCGACCACCACCCGGGCGTCGCCGCTCGCGATCGCGCGCCAGGCGCGCCGCCGCTGCGACTGCCTGAGCCCCGAGTGCCAGGCCACCGGCTCGTGCCCGAAGCGGGCCGCGAATCGCTTCAGGAAGGGCTCGGTGAGCGCGATCTCCGGGAGCAGGACCAGCGTCTGCCGCCCCAGGCGCAGGGCTTCGGCGACCGCTTCGAAATAGACTTCGGTCTTGCCCGATCCGGTGACCCCGTCGAGCAGGAAGGGGCTGAATTCGGCGCCGCGCACCGCCTCGACGAAGACGTGGGCGGCCGCGCCCTGCGCCAGCTCGAGGTCCGGCGGCGAATGGTCGGGGTCGGGCAGGGGGAAGGGGTCGTCGATCGAAACCTCCACCGCCTCGATCGCGCCGGCCTTGACCAGACCTCGTATCACCGCGTCGGAGACGTCGGCCGCCATCGCCAGCTCGCGGACCAGCCCCTGCCGCTCGCCGATCCGCTCCAGCGCCTTCGCCCGCTGGGGAGTCAGCCGCTCCGGAACCAAGCCGGTGGCTCGATATTCGGTCACCGTCCGCCCGCCGTCGAGCGCGCTCGCCGACGCCAGCGCCATGCGCAGCACCGAGGCGAGCGGCGCGAGATAATAATCGGCGGTCCATTCGATCAGCCGCCGAAGCGGCCCGGCCAGCGGCGGAAGGTCGTAGGCCTGGAGCAGCGGCCTCAGGCGGTTGTCGCCCACGGACTCCGCCTCGAGCCGGTCCTCCTCCCAAACCACGCCGGTCATCTGTCTGGGCCCCAGCGGCGCCAGGACGATCGAGCCCGGACTCACCTCCATGCCCTGCGGCACCCGGTAGTCGAGCGGTCCGAGAGCGGCGTTGAGGAGAAGGACGCGGCAGCGGTTCATCCGCGCCTAGATCGAGTCCCGGCGAAGGAAAGGCAACCGGCAGCCCCGCGAGATGCTATATTCGTTTGCAATCCATGGGGAGGCGCTTGTGATCGCAAGGCGGTGGCACGGCCGGGTTCCGGCGCGGAAGGCGGAGCGATATCTCGCTTTGATGCGCGACATCGCGCTCCCCGATTATCGCTCGACTGGCGGCAATCTCGGCGCCTGGTGCCTCCACCGCGCCGAGGCTGAGAGCGTGCACGTAGAAATGTTCACCCTCTGGGAGGACGAGGCCGCGATCCGCCGCTTCGCCGGCGACGACATGGCTGCTGCCAAATATTACGATTTCGACTCGGATTTCCTGCTCGAGATGGAGCCCGAGGTCGTCCATTTCGACGTCGTCGCCTGACGCGTTGGCGGCGCGACGGGGAAGGGGTTCGGCTTCACCATCTGGCGGCTTGTCATGCAACGGGGTCGGCCAAGCTTCGTTACCGCCCCGTCGCGACCGCCCGAGGATGACATGGAAACCGCCCTACCCAGACGCCGCCTGATCGCCGCCGGCCTGCTTCTGCCGCTGCTCGCCCTGCCCGGCTGCGCCACCCGGCTCGGCGACCTCGTCGGCCTCGAGCCCGCCATCCGGCGGCTGCTCACCTTGTCCGCGCAGCGCGCCTTCGCCCGTCTGCTCGCCGACGAGGGCTTCTTCCGCGACGACCTCGCCCGGATCCAGCCTCCACCCCAGCTCGGCGGCAGGGCGGTGACCGCGGCGCTGGCGGTGGCGCTCGGCACGCGCGCCGTCCAGGACCGGCTGCTCCGGGTCGTCAACTCGGCGGCTCGGGAAGGGGCGGAGCGCGCCGCTCCAGTCGTCTACGATTCGATCCGCGACATGACGATCGCCGACGCCCTCGGAATCGCCCGCGGCGGCCCCACCGCGGCGACCGACTATCTCGCCCGGTCGATGGGGGAGCGGATCTTCGACGCCATCTTCCCGGGAGTCGGCGAAGCCCTTCGCCTCGCCGAGAACGGCGTGATCCAGCGCATCCTCTCGGTCGCGACCGGGATCAACTTCCCGGGGCTCCAGGCCGACGTCACCCGCAAGACCGCCGCCGCGCTCTACGGCGCCATCGGCCGCGAGGAGGCCGCGATCCGGGCCGACCCGGGCTCGGCCGGGGATCCGGTGCTCGCCGCGATGTTCGCCCGTCGCTGAAACCCCTCTCCCCTGCAGAGAAGAGGGTTCGCTATCCGAAGGTCTTTCGCCCCAGCCCGGGGAGCATCGCCGCCTGAGCCGCGGCCCGAGCCGCCAGGAACAGGCTGAAGGCCAGCCAAAGTCCGTGATTGCCCATGTCGGCGGCGGCGAACAGAAGCGCGGCGTAGACGGCGCACGCCGTGGCCATCGTGATCAGCAGGGCCCGGGTCCACGTGGCGCCGATATAGATTCCGTCGAACACGTAGGAGCTGACTCCGAGCACCGGCAGGAGCACCGCCCACGGCGCATAGGCCAGGGTCGTCGCGACGACGGCCGGATCGGTGCTGAAGCTCGCGGCGAAGCGCGCTCCGGCGGCGGCGTAGATGAGGCTGAACAAGGCTCCCCCGGCCAGCCCCCACAGCAGCAGCGCCCTGACCAGAGCGTCGAACCGCCGGCGGTCCTTCGCCCCCACGGCTTCGCCGCACAGCACCTGCGCGGCGCTCTCGAAGCCGTCGAGGATGAGCGCGGACAGGATGAACAGCTGGTAGAGGATTCCGTTCGCCGCAAGCACCAGTGGCCCCTGCTGAGCCCCCTGGCGGGTGAGGAGGAGGATCGCGGCGGTCAGCAGCAGGGTGCGCAGGAAGAGGTCGCGATTGAGCCTCAGCAAGGCGCCCATCTGCGCCGCGCTCCATGTCGCCCTCCGCCCCGCCGCGGCCAGCGCCGCCCGCGCCGGCGCCTGGCCCGCCGTCACCGCGAGCAGGGCGAGGGTCTTGCCACCCTCCGACATCAATGTGGCGGCCGCCACGCCCGCCACCCCCCAGCCGAAGCCGAGCACGAACAGCAGGTCGAGCGCGACATGGACGAGGTTCGACCCGATCTCGGTCCACAGCACCGCTCGGACCCGGCGGCGCCCGATCAGCCAGCCCATCAGCGCCACGTTGGCGAGCCAGGGCAGGCCGCCCCAATAGCGGATCCCGACATAGACGGCCGCCTCGCGCGCGACTCCGCCGCGCGCGTGGAGCAGCTCCATCCCCCAGGGCATGAGGAGCGGCCTGAGCGCCAGCAGCGCAAGGCCGATCGCCAGCGCCAGGCCGAGGGCCCGGGCCAGGGTCGCCGCCTGGGCCTCCTCGTCGCCCCGCCCGGCCGCCTGCGCGGTGAGCGCCACCGTCCCGGTCCTCAGGAAGTTGAAGACGATGAGCAGGCCCATCATGAACTTGGCGCCGAGCTCGACGCCGGCCTGGGGCTCCGCCTCGCCGAGCTGGCCGATCACCCACAGGTCGGCGATCCCGAACAGGGCGGTGGCGACGTTCGTCAGCATCGAGGGGAGGGCGATCGCCCAGATCGCCCGGTTCAGGTCCCTGCGTTGCTCTGCGCCGTCCAAGGCCGTTCCCCGCTGACTCGGATAGATCCTGTGTCCGTTCGGGCTGAGCTTGTCGAAGCCCTTTCCTTCACCTTGACCGAAAGGAAGGGCTTCGACAGGCTCAGCCCGAACGGTGTTTCCCAATCCCTCCGACACCGCCTAGAAGCCAGCCGATTCCCTCCTCAAGGACCCGACACCATGAAATTCTTCGTCGACACCGCCGATACGAGCGAAATCCGCGACCTGGCGGAAACCGGCCTGCTCGACGGGGTCACCACCAACCCGTCGCTGATCCACAAGGCCGGCCGCGACTTTCTCGAAGTGGTCCGCGAGATCTGCTCGATCGTGCCGGGCCCCGTTTCCGCCGAGGTCGTCGCCTCCGATCATTCCGGGATGATGCGCGAGGCCGAGGTGCTCAGGAACATCGCCGGAAACATCGCGGTCAAGGTTCCGCTCACCGTCGACGGCCTCAAGACCTGCAAGGCGCTGACCGGCGAGGGCACGATGGTCAACGTCACCTTGTGCTTCACCGCCAACCAGGCCCTGCTCGCGGCCAAGGCCGGCGCGACCTTCATCTCGCCCTTCGTCGGCCGCCACGACGATACCGGCTTCGACGGCATGCAGATCATCTCCGAGATCCGAACCATCTACGACAATTACGATTTCGAGACCCAGATCCTCGTCGCCAGCATCCGCCACCCGATCCACGTCCTCCAGTCCGCGATGATCGGCGCCGACGTCATGACGGCGCCGCCCGCCGTCATCCGTCAGCTCTTCAAGCACCCGCTGACGGAGAAGGGCCTCGAGGGCTTCGCCGCCGACTGGGCGAAGACGGGGCAGAAGATCGGCTGACCTGAAATTCCTCCCCCGGCTTTCCGGGGGAGGGGGACCGCGCAAAGCGCGGTGGAGGGTTCTCCGGCCGTAAGAACCCTCCACCAGCCTTGCCTGGTCCCCCTCCCCGGCAAAAGCCGTGGAGGAATGACTTCACTCACAATGTCAAAGAGCCCGGGCAATACGCGACTCGCCCAACACCCCATTTAATAGGAAAAATCCTACAACGCAAGAACAAACCGGGAAAATATTTTTCCCGGCAAAAAATGGCCATCGCTTCTTAACCTTGTTCGGGTTAGCCTCCCGGCGTGGGAAAGGTGATCAACTTCGAGGACCGGGCGGTGGCGAAGCTTCGCGCGCGGGTCGCTGCGGCGGAGGAGGCCAATCAGGACCTCATCGCCTTCGCCCGCGGCCATTCCGGCGCGGTCGCCTCGATCCACGAGGCGGTGCTCGCCGCGATCGAGGCCGAGGGCTTCGATCACCTCATCCACATCGTCACCCAGGAATGGCCGCAGATACTCGGCCTCGACGCCGTCGCCGTCGCCCTCTTCGCCGGCGACAAGGGCGTCCGCGCCGACGCCTCGGGCCTCCAGTTCGTCGACCCCCGGGTCGTCCGACGCTCCCTCGAAGGCCTCGACGGCGTCGTCCTTCGCGGAGTCGGCCGCGGCCATCCCCTGTTCGGCCCGGCCTGCGAGCTGATCCGGGCCGAGGCCCTCGTCCGCCTCGACAGCGAGCCGCCCCTGCCGAGCGGGCTGCTCGCGCTCGGCCAGCGCGAGGCGCAGGGCTTCGAGACCCGCCACGGCTCGGAATTGCTGATGTTCCTCGGCCGGGTCCTCACCCGCTCGATGGGCCGGTGGCTGATCCCCTAGGCGGCCATCCGGCCGCCGAGACAGCCCGGCGCTGGCGGCAGCACCTCGCTCTGGGCCGGCGCCGCTCGCCGCACACGGTCCGCGCCTATGCCGCGACCGCCCACCGGCTGATCGACTTCCTCGCCGGCCATCTCGGCGGCTGCGTCGACGGTCCCGCGCTCGCCGCGCTCGAGGCCCGGGACCTGCGCGCCTTCCTCGCCCACCGGCGCGGGCAGGGGCTGGGCAACAGCTCGGCGGCGCGCGAGCTCTCCGCCGTTCGCTCGTTCCTCGCCTTCGCGGCCGGCGAGAGGGGCGGCGAGCCGGCCCTGCCACGGATCAAGGGCCCGAAAAGGCCGCGCAGCGTGCCCCGGCCGGTCGCCCCCGACGACGTCGTCGCCCTCGCCGGGGAAGTGGGCGAGGAGGCGAGCGCCGAATGGATCGCCGCCCGCGACGAGGCCGTCCTCCTCCTGCTCTACGGCTCGGGCCTCAGGGTCGCCGAGGCGCTCGGCCTCACCGGCGCGGCCCTTCCGCTCGGCGAGGCGCTGAGCGTCACCGGCAAGCGCGCCAAGACCCGGATCGTGCCCCTGCTCGCGCCGGTGCGCTCGGCGATCGAGCGCTATCTGTCGCTCTGCCCCTATGCCCCGGGGCGCGACCGGCCTCTGTTCAGGGGCGCCCGCGGCGGGCCCCTCAACGGCGAGATGATCCGCCGGGTCGTCCGCGGCGCGCGCGCCCGGCTCGGCCTCTCCGACCGGACCACGCCCCACGCCCTGCGCCACAGCTTCGCCACTCACCTCCTCGGTCGCGGCGCCGACCTGCGCTCGCTCCAGGAGCTGCTCGGCCATGCCAGCCTCTCCTCGACCCAGATCTACACGGCCGTCGACGCCGCCCACCTCCTCGACGTCTACCGCAACGCCCACCCGCGGGCGTAATTATCCTCCCCATGCAGAATGCATGGGGAGGGGGACCACACGAAGTGTGGTGGAGGGGTAATTGGCGCCGCTCCGAGGATCCGGCGCTCGACGGCAACGGCCTGCGCCTCATACCCCTCCACCAGGCTTCGCCTGGTCCCCCTCCCCATCTTCGATGAGGAGGACAATTACGGATGCCGTCTCCGCCAGGTGAGCTGGCGCCAGACATAGGCGACGACGATCAGGGCGATGATCGCGGTCGACAGCGGGCCGAGCACCTTCTCGATGTCGCGAAAGGCCTTGCCCAGGCCCCAGCCGGCGGTCGCCAGTGCCGCGGTCCAGACGGCGGTGCCGAGGGTCGACCAGAGCAGGAAGCTCTTGAGCCGCATGTTCAGCAGTCCGGCGGGGATGGAGATAACGGACCGGATCGTCGGGAGCAGCCGCCCGCCCGAGACGATGATCCCGCCGAACCGCCCGAACAGCCGCTCCGACTTCTCGACGTCGTCCCAGTCGAGGGTCAGCCAGCGGCCGTAGCGCAGGATGAAGGGCTTGAACCGCATCATCCCGATCACCCGGGCCAGCGCATACCAGAACAGATTGCCGAGCATGGCGCCCGCCGTTCCGCTGGCGATCACCGCCCAGAGCGAGAGCTCCCCCTGGGCCGCCTGCACCCCGGCGAGCGGCATGATCACTTCGGACGGGATGGGCGGGAAGATCGTCTCGAGAAACATGAGCAGGAAGATGCCGACATAGCCGGTCTGCTCGATCAGGCTCGTCGTCCAGTCGCCCATCTCAGCGGATCTTTGCTTCGATCGCGTCCCAGATCATTCCCGGAGTGTCGGTGCCGTTATATTCGTCGATGGCGACGATCCCGGTCGGCGAGGTGACGTTGATCTCGGTCAGCCACTTGCCGCCGATCACGTCGATCCCGACGAAGAGCAGCCCGCGCGCCTTGAGCTCGGGCCCCAGCGCGGCGCAAATCTCGCGCTCGGTCGCGCTGAGTTCGGTCTTCGCCGCTGAGCCGCCCACGGCCAGGTTCGAGCGGATCTCGCCGGCGCCCGGAATCCGGTTGATCGCGCCCGCCACCTCGCCGTCGACGAGGACGATCCTCTTGTCGCCCTGGGCTATCTCGGGGACGAAGGCCTGGACGACGTGCGGCTCGCGATAGGCCGCGTTGAACATCTCGATGAGGGCGGCCAGGTTGGCGCCGTCGCGGCCGACCTTGAACACCGCCTTGCCGGCGTTGCCGTGGAGCGGCTTGACGACGATCTCGCCGTGCCGATCGAGGAAATGGCGGGCCGCGCCGATGGAGCGGGTGAGCAGGGTCGGCGGCATGTAGCGCGCGAAGTCGAGCACCCAGACCTTTTCCGGCGCGTTGCGCACCGAGGCCGGGTCGTTGACGACCAGCGTCTCGCCCTGGATGCGCTCGAGCAGGTGGGTGGCGGTGATGTAGCCGAGGTCGAAGGGCGGGTCCTGGCGCATCAGGACGACGTCGGAGTCGCGGCCGAGGTCGAGGAGGACCGGGTCGCCGAGCCGGTAATGGTCGCCCTTGACCGGCTGGACCGTGACCGGCCAAGCCATCGTCCACAGGCGCCCGTCGGTGAAGCTCAGGTCCTCGGCCCGGTAATACCAGAGCGCATGGCCGCGCCGCTGCGCTCCGAGCATGATCGCGAAGGTCGAATCCCCTTCGATGTTGATCCCCTGGAGGGGATCCATCTGGACGGCGACGCGAAGGCTCATTCGGCGCGCTTAGCGGGGCCGGCGGTCGCTGTCATCCATGCCAGATATTGGTCATGTGCCGCGGCAGCCGGCGGGGAACGACGAAGACGGCGTCGAGCCGGATGTCGTCGCCCGCCCGCGCATAGCGGTGGGCGAGCGCCTCGGCCGCGGCCGCCACCCGCCGGAGACGCCACTCGTCGAGGGCGAGGCCCGCCTCCTGCGCCGTCGCCCGCGCCTTGACCTCGACGAACGCCACCGTCCGGCCGCGGCGAGCGATCAGGTCGACCTCGCCGACCGGAGTGCGAACCCTCCGGCCCAATATCTTCCAGCCCTTGAGCCGAAGCCAGAGCGCCGCCAGCCTTTCCGCCCGCCGGCCGCCTCGCTCCGCCCGCTGCCGGGTCATTTGAGCCTGAGCGCCCGCTCATAGGCCTGGCGCCTCGGCACTCCGAGCCGCTCCGCCACCTCGGCCGCGGCGCGGGAGGCCGAAAGCCGCCCCATCGCCTCGCGAAGCGCCTCGTCCACCTGCGCCTCGCCGGCCGCCTCGGCTTCGCCGGGCGGCCCGACGACGACGACGATCTCGCCTTTCGGCGGCGCCTCGGCATAGCGCCGGGCGAGCTCGGCCAGGGTCCCGCCCACCGTCTCCTCGAACCTCTTGCTGATCTCCCGGGCGACCGCCGCGTCGCGCTCGCCAAGCCCGTCCGCCAGCGCCTTCAGGGTCGCCGCGAGCCGGGGTCCGCTCTCATAGAGGACGAGGGTCGCCCGGACCGCCGCCACCTCCGCGATCGCGGCCGCCCTGGCGCCCGCCTTGGCCGGAAGGAAGCCGAGGAAGAGGAAGCGGTCGGTCGGAAGCCCGGCCAGGGTCAGCGCGGCCACCGCCGCGGAAGGGCCGGGGACGGTGGTGACCGGGATTCCGGCGGCCCGCGCGTCGCGCACCAGCTTGTAGCCCGGGTCGGAGATGAGCGGGGTCCCGGCGTCCGAGACGAGCGCGACCGCGCCCTCGCGCATCCGCTCGATCAGCCGCGGCCGGACCCGCTCGGCATTGTGGTCGTGATAGGGGAGCATCGGCCGCTTGACGCCGATATGGCGGAGAAGCTTGGCGGTGACCCGGCTGTCCTCGACCGCGATCAGCTCCGCCCGCGCCAGCACGTCGGCGGCGCGAGGCGACAGATCGGAAAGATTGCCGATCGGGGTGGCAACGATATAGAGGCCGGGCGGCAGCGCGTTCATGAGGAACAGGGTCATGGCAGAGCTTTCCCCCGGGTCGCAAGCGCGGCGCTATATCCTCGGTGCCGGGGCGGCGGCGCTCCTGGCCATGTCGCTGGCCGGCTGCCAGCTGGTGCCCAAGCCTCGCCCCGATCTGCCGCCCGAAGACGTCCCGCCCGAAGTCGAGCGGCCGCGCGAGGAGGAGCCGGGTCCCCAGCTTCCGCCGGACGAGACCCGCAACCGGGTCGCCGTCCTCGTCCCGACCTCGGGCTCCAACGCCGGAGTCGGCCAGTCGATCGCCAACGCCGCCAACCTCGCCTTGCTCGACGCCGGCGGCGAGCGGATCCGGATCACGGTCTACGACACCGCCCGCGCGGGCGCGGCGGAGGCGGCGAACCGGGCGCTCGCCGAGGGCAACGGGCTCTTCCTCGGGCCGCTCCTCGCCGAGGACGTCCGGGCGGTCGCGCCGGTCGCCCGCCGGGCCCGGGTGCCGGTGATCGCTTTCTCCAACGACAGCAGCGTCGCCGGCGACGGTGTCTATCTGATGGGCTTCACGCCCGGCCAGTCGATCGCCCGCGTGGTCGCCCATGCCCGCGGCGCCGGGCTCGATCGATTCGGGGTGCTCGCTCCGGCCGGAGTCTATGGGCGCCGGGCGTCCGACGCGATGGTCGCCGCGGTCGAGGATTCGGGCGGGCGTCTGCTCGCCATGCAGACCTTCGAGGGCCTGGCGTCGATCAGGCCCGCCGTCGCAAGGCTCTACGCCCAGGGCGATTACGACGCGGTCCTGATCGGCGACGGAGGTCGCGGGGCGGCGACGGCGGCGCCCCTTCTGAAGAGCGGTCCCAATGCCCGGGTGCGTCTGCTCGGAACCGAGTTGTGGGCGAGCGAGACGACCCTCGGCCGCACCCCGGCGCTTCGCGGCGCCTGGTATGCGAGCGTCGGCGATTCGATGTTCAACCAGCTTCGCACCCGCTACCGCGCCCGCTACGGCGCCAATCCCTATCGGCTCGCAAGCCTGGGCTACGACGCGGTCCTGCTCACCGTCCGGATCGCCAAGAACTGGCGGCTCGGTCGCGCCTTCCCGGAGCGCGAGCTTCGCGACCCGGTCGGGTTCGCCGGCGTCGACGGCGCCTTCCGCTTCGCCCCGTCCGGGATCGCCGAGCGCTCGCTCGAGGTGCGCGAGGTGACGGCGACGGGGACGATCGTCGTGTCGCCGGCGCCGCGAAGCTTCGACTGAAACCCCTCCCCCTGCAGGGGCGAGGGTTTAGAGCGCGACCTCGGCCAGAATGGCATCGAGCAGAAGCCGGCCAGGCGGCAGGACCCTGAGGCGTCCATTTTCGCGCACCAGCAGCCCGTGACCCTCCAGCCGCCGGACCGCGCCGAGATCCAGCCGTCCCTCGACCGTCTCCATCCCGACCCCCTCGCTGAGCCGGAGCCCCATCAGGAGCGCTTCGGTCGACTGCTCCTCGGCGCTCAGCGCCGTCTCCTCCGCCAGCCCGTGGCGGTTGCGCTCGAGCGCCGACAGCCAGTTCTCCGGCTTGCGATGGCGCCGGGTCGCGAGGCCGCCGCGCCGTCCGTGCGCGCCCGGTCCGATCCCGAGATAGGGGCGGTAGCGCCAGTAAGCGAGGTTGTGGCGGCTCTCCTCGCCCGGGCGGGCGTGGTTGGAGATTTCGTAGGCGGGCAGGCCGGCGTCGTCGGTCATGTCCCGAGTCAGCTCGTAGAGCGCCGCGGCCTCGTCGGGATCGCGCGGCGCCAGCTCGCCGCGGGCGGCCATCGCGGCGAAGCGGGTGCCCGGCTCGATCGTCAGCTGATAGAGCGAGAGGTGGCCGGTGCCGAAGCCGAGCGCCCGCCCCAGCTCCGCCGCCCAGCCCGCCTCGGTCTGGCCGGGGAGAGCGTAGATGAGATCGAAGCTGACCCGCTCGAAGCACTTCTGAGCGGTCGCCAGCGCCGCCCGGCCCTCCGCGCAGTCATGGGCCCGGCCGAGGAAGCGCAGCGCCTCGTCGTCGAGCGACTGGAGGCCCAGCGAAACCCGGTTGACCCCCGCCGCCGCGAGGTCGGCGAAGCGCGCCGCCTCCACCGACGACGGGTTCGCCTCCAGCGTGATCTCGACGTCCGCCGCCAGCCCCCAGTGGCGGTCGGCCGCCTCGATCAGGGCGGCGGCCGTCGCCGGCTCCATCAGCGACGGCGTTCCGCCGCCGAAGAAGATCGAGGCGAGCGGGCCTCGCGGCCAGGCTTGCGCCTCCCAGGCGAGATCGCGGAGCAGGGCGTCGCGCCACGCCGCCTGGTCCACCGACTCGCGGACATGGCTGTTGAAGTCGCAATAGGGGCATTTGGAGACGCAGAAGGGCCAGTGCACGTACAGGGCGAGGCCAGTGGATCCACCGTTCGTGCTGAGCCTGTCGAAGGACTGTCCTTCGTCCAACGCCGGTTCACGAAAGGGCTTCGACGAGCTCAGCCCGAACGGTTTCGGGTTTCCCATCGCTAGAAAAGCGCCGCGACCAGCTTCCGGAAGGCGTCGGCGCGGTGGCTGATCCGGTGCTTCTCGGCCGGGTCCATCTCGCCGAAGGTGATGTCGTGGCCGGCTGGGACGAACATCGGGTCGTAACCGAAGCCCTTGTCGCCGCGCGGCGGCCAGACCAGGCTGCCCTCGACCCTGCCTTCGAACCATTCGCTCCGGCCGTCGGGCCAGCAGACCGCGAGGGCGCACACGAAATGGGCGTTGCGGCCAGCCTCGGGTCCGAGCGCCTCGAGCTCTTCCCAGACCCTGCGCATGGCGAGGCCGAAATCGCGCGCGCCCTCGATCTCGCCCGGCCCGGCGGCGGGGGCGACCCGGGGATCGGCGGCAAGCGCCCAGCGGGCGGAAAAGATTCCGGGCCGTCCCTCGAGCGCCTCGACGCACAGCCCGCTGTCGTCGGCGAGGGCGGGCAGGCCGGAGAGGTCGGCCGCCTCGCGGGCCTTGAGGTCGGCATTGTCGACGAAGGTGGTTCCGATCTCGTCGGGCTCGGGCAGGTCGAGCTCGGCGGCCGAGACCGGCTCCACGCCATAGGGGCCCAGCAGGTCGCGAATCTCGCGGACCTTGCCTTCGTTGTGGCTGGCGATGACCAGCTTGTCCGGCTGAAGCTTCCTCACCGTCCGGTCGCCCGGTCCTGGGCCGCGAAGATCTCGCCGCAGCCGATCCGCGCCAGCCGGAGAAGCCGGAGCAGCCCCTCCTCGTCATAGCATTCGCCCTCGGCGGTGACCTGGGCCTCGACGATGCTTCCGTCATGGGTGAGGACGAAATTGCCGTCCGCGCCGGCCGTCGAATCCTCGTCGTAGTCGAGGTCGAGCACGACCGCCCCGTTATGGATTCCGCAGCTCACCGCGGCGACCTTCTGCCGGATCGGATCGGCGGCGAGGGCCTGCTGGCGGAGCAGTCCGTCCACCGCGATCCTCAGCGCCACCCAGCCGCCGGAGATGGCCGCCGTCCGGGTGCCGCCGTCGGCCTGGATGACGTCGCAGTCGACGGTGATCTGGCGCTCGCCCAGGGCCTGGAGGTCGACCACGGCCCGGAGCGAGCGGCCGATCAGTCTCTGGATCTCCTGGGTGCGACCGGATTGCTTGCCCGAAGCCGCCTCGCGCCGGCCGCGCGTGTGGGTCGCGCGGGGAAGCATTCCATATTCGGCGGTGACCCAGCCCTTGCCCTTGCCCCGGAGCCAGGGGGGGAGGCTCTGCTCGACGGAGGCGGTGCAAAGCACCCTCGTGTCGCCGAACGACACGAGGCAGCTCCCCTCGGCGTGGCGGGTGAAGGCAGGCTCCATGAGGATCTCGCGCATTTGGTCGGGGGCGCGGCCGGACGGGCGCATGAGGGTCCTTTCGGTTGAGATGGCGGGCTGTACCCACTCCGTCATTCCGGCGAAAGCCGGAATCCATGAACATCGCGGCTCCAGCCATCGCACCGCCGCGTTCATGGATCCCGGGTCGAGCCCGGGATGACGGGGAGGGCCTCCCCGAGGTCCCGGCTTCCGCCGGCATGACGAGTCGCCTACATAGCCCCCCATGGCCTCCACCCCCGTCAGCGAGCTCACCGAACGCGCCCGGGAAGTTTTCCGGATGGTGGTCGAATCCTATCTCGGCTCGGGCGCGCCGGTCGGTTCGCGGACGATCTCGAAGCTTCCCGGGCTGAACTTGTCGCCCGCGTCGATCCGCAACGTCATGCAGGATCTGGAGGAGCTCGGGCTGCTCGCCCATCCGCACACGTCCGCCGGCCGGATCCCGACCGAGACGGGGCTCCGAATGTTCGTCGACGGGATGATGCAGGCGGCCGAGCCCAGCGCCGAGGAGCGCGCCGCGATCGAGGCGCGGCTCGAGCGGGGCGGTCCGATCGAGGAGGCCCTCTCCGCCGCGACCGCGGCCCTGTCCGGCCTCTCGGCCTGCGCCGGGATCGTCCTCGTGCCCAAGCGCGAGCCGGTGCTCCGCCAGCTGGGCTTCGTCCAGCTGTCGCCGACCCAAGCGCTTGCCGTGATGGTCGGCGCCGAGGGCAGCGTCGAGAACAGGGTCGTCGACCTGCCGGCCGGAATCACCGCTTCCGCGCTCACCGAGGTCGGCAATTACGTCAGCGCCCGTCTGTCCGGGCTCACCCTGCCCGAGGCCCAGCGCAGGCTCGCGGCCGAGATCCAGGCCGGCAAGGCCGCGCTCGACGACGCCGCCCGGCAACTGGTCGACCGCGGCCTCGCGCTCTGGTCGGAGGACGGCGCGCAGCGGCCGGTGCTGATCGTCCGGGGCCAGGCCAATCTGATCGACGCCGGCGCCGCCGCCGACCTCGAGCGGGTCCGCCAGCTGCTCGAGGAGCTCGACGGCAAGGAGGAGATCGTGCGCCTGCTCGACAGCGCCCGGGCGGGGCAGGGGATGAAGATCTTCATCGGCTCGGAGAACAAATTGTTCGCCTTGTCCGGGTCTTCCGTGATCGCGGCGCCCTATCGGGGGCGGGACGGAAAGGTGGTCGGAGTGGTGGGGGTGATCGGCCCGACCCGGTTGAACTATGCGCGGGTCGTACCCATGGTGGATTTCACGGCACAGGCATTATCGAGATTGATGGCATGAACGAAGACCGGGAACTGCACGAAGAGACCGAGGAAGAGGCCACCGCCCAGGAGCAGGCCGAGACGCAGGAGCAGGATTTCTCCGAGCTGGTGAAGGAGCTGGAGCAGGTCCGCCAGCACGTCCTCTACGCCCAGGCCGAGACCCAGAACGTCCGCCGGCGGCTCGAGCAGGAGAAGCAGACGGCGGCCACCTATGCGGCGACGGGCTTCGCCCGCGACGTCCTGTCGGTGAAGGATAATCTCGACCGGGCGCTCGCCGCGATCCCGGACGACCTCCGCCAGGACGAGCGGATGAAGCCGCTGATCGCCGGGATCGAGGCGACCGGCCGGGAGCTCGACACGGTCTTCCAGCGCAACGGCATTACCCGGGTCGAGGCGATGGGCCAGCCGCTCGACCCGCACAGGCACCAGGCCATGGTCGAGATACCCAGCGACGCCGAGCCCGGCACCATCGTCCAGGAGATGCAGGCCGGCTACATGATCAAGGACAGGCTGCTGAGGCCGGCTCTGGTCGGAGTGGCGAGGAAAGGCTGATCTGAAATCCTCCCCCGGATTTCCGGGGGAGGGGGACCATGCAAAGCATGGTGAGGAGTTCTTTTTCAGGCCTTGAAGGACCCCTCCACCGCGCTCCGCGCGGTCCCCCTCCCCGGCAAATGCCGGGGAGGATTTTCTATCTCAATAATCCTCGTGCATCATGTCGATCTCGCGCACCCGGCGCTTCTGGCGGGCGGCCTCGACCAGCCGGCGGAGCTCCTCGCGGCGGTGGGCGGCGCGTTCGACGTGGCGAAGGACCAGGGCGCCGCCGCGGGTGGTCTCGTCGCTCGAGGTGACGGTGATCGTGCCGATCCCGGCCATCTGGTTGATCAGGCTGAAATCGAGCCTCACGTCCTTCACCCGGTAGAGCTCGACCTCGTCCAGGCTCTTGAGGAAGATGCCCTGGCGGACGATCAGCCGGTCCGGGCAGATGTCGTAGCGGGCGGCCATGGCCTCGAGCCACTTCCAGACGACGAGGGCCAGGGCGACCGCGGTCAGCGCCATCGGCCAGCGCCCGATTTCGGCCGGAGCGACGGCGGTCAGCAATATTCCGACGGGAACGAGCGCCATCGTCCCCCAGCCGGCGAGCGTGCCTCGAAGCCAGCCCCAGGTGGACGTTCGGAAGCTGTCGATAGGCTGTTCCATCAATCTCTCCTTCAATGGACCGCCCGGTCCTGGCGCTCCCCCTTCGAGGCGAGCGAGAAGCGCGGCTCGGGGGCGGCGAGGGTCCCGCTCGCCAGCCCGGCGGCGTAGCGCCCGACGGCCGGACCGTGCTTGAAGCCATGGCCCGAGCCCGCCCCGACCAGGAAGACGTTGGGGCGGCGCGGATGGACGTCGATCAGGAAGTCGCCGTTGGCGCTGTTTTCATATTGGCAGACCCGGGCCTCGCTGAGCGGAGCGCCTCTGAGCGCCGGGAAGCGGCGCTCCATGTAGGCGCGCGCCTCCGCGAGCGCGGCGGCGGAGGGCAGCCGGTCGCCGCGGTCCGGATCCGTGGGCGGCCCGTGGCGGTCGTGGGCGATCTTGAAGCCTCGGCCTTCGAGGTCGGGCATGCCGTAGAAGATGTCGCCGGCGTTGAAGTCGGCCCAGCCCGGCAGGGCGTCGGGGCCGAAGCGGGAGTCGCCGGCGGGCGGGCGGAAGAAGAAGACCTCCTGGCGGGTCGGGAAGATCCGGCTCCCGAGCAGGTCTGGAAACAGCTTCGGCAGCCACGGTCCGCAGGCGAAGACGTAGCGGGCCGCGGAGAGCCTGCCGCCGCCCTCGACGTCGATTCGCTTGAGCGGCCCGCTTCCGCTCCGCGGCGGCTCGACGGCGCCGCGGCGATACTCGCCGCCGGCCGCGACGAACTCGGCGACGATCGTCTGCACCGCCCGCCGGGCCATCAATGTCCCGAAACGGGGCTCCCACAAGCCGAGCTCGACTCCGTCGAAGTCGATCATCGGGAAGCGGCGGGCCATCTCGCCGCGGTCCATGAGTCGGGTCGGAAGATC
Organism: Allosphingosinicella sp.; assembly: GCA_035714565.1. Classification (GTDB taxonomy): domain Bacteria; phylum Pseudomonadota; class Alphaproteobacteria; order Sphingomonadales; family Sphingomonadaceae; genus Allosphingosinicella. The sequence continues at coordinate 33,512 of DASTLX010000020.1, read as the reverse complement.
GAGCCGGCGGTGGACCTCGACGGTCTGCCGGACATAATCCTGAGCGGTCGGGAAGAAGAAGAGGATCCCGGCCTGGTGGAAGAGCGGAAGCCCGGCCCGAGCCGAGAGGGCGTGCCATTCGGCGAGCGATTCCCAGGCCATCCGGGTGTAGACCTCGTCGGCGCCGTAGCTCCCCCGGGTCAGCCGCGACTCCCCGCCGGACGAGGCCCGGGCGTGGGCCGGGCCCCAGGAGTCGAGCAGGAGCACCTTCTGACCGGAGCGCTGCAGCGCCCGGGCGGTGCAGGCGCCGAAGACTCCGGCGCCGACCACGATCGTGTCGGCCGCCCGGCCGGCGCCGAGCGCGGGCGCGCCGGCGGCGGCGGCGGCCGCCGCTCCCGCCTTGATCGTCGACCGCCGAGTCATGCCCGCCATCCACCCCTCCGGAAGCCGGCAGCATTTGGGCTGGGCCGAGCCAAGTCAAGCCGGGGCCGGCCATGGAGCCTGTTACGAATCTGCAACAGTGTGGCGGATTTTCCGCTGCCGACGGGCGCCCCGCCTTGATCTTCGGACCTCGCGGAGAGAGATTGTTGCACTGCCACAACGAGGGGGAATCCACATGGCTCGTCTCTGGAACCGCACGCGCGTCGGCAAGGCCGTCTTCCTCGCCGGTGCCTCCTTCGCCGCCTGCATGGCGTTCGCCTCGCCCGCCTCCGCCCAGACCGAGGAGGAGGAGGCCCAGGCCGCCAACGAGGCCGCCGACGAGGCCGGCGACGACGCCACCATCTACGTCACGGCGACCAAGCGCGAGACGACCCTCCTCGAGGTGCCCTTCTCGATCAACGCCCAGACCGAGGAGGACATCCAGCGCCTGGGCGCGGGGACGATCGAGGACCTGTCGCGCAACGTCGCCGGGCTCAACGTCCAGAATCTCGGGCCCGGCCAGAGCCAGGTGTCGATCCGCGGAGTCTCGGCGGGCCAGATCATCCGCGACCAGCCGGGCGTCAAGGAGCAGGTCGGGGTCTATCTCGACGAATCGGTGATCTCGCTGTCGCTGTTCCAGCCCGACCTCGACCTGTTCGACCTCAACCGGGTCGAGACCCTGCGCGGCCCCCAGGGCACCCTGTTCGGCTCCGGCTCGGTCGGGGGCACCATCCGCTACATCACCAATCAGCCCACCGTCGACCGGGTGGAGGGCCTGTTCGAGGGCAATCTGAACCTCGTCGGCGGCGACGGCATCGGCGGCCACATCAAGGGCGCGGTCAACACGCCGCTGGGCGACCATGCCGCGATCCGCGCGGTCGCCTATCACACCGAATATGCCGGCTTCATCAACGCCCGGCGCGAGGGCGGCGGGATCGACGAGAACGTCAACGACGGGCGCCGCACCGGCGGCCGGATCGCCGTGCTTCTGAAGCCGACCGACAACATCTCGGTCACGCCCCGGCTGGTCTACCAGGAGGTCCGGGCCCACGGCTTCAACCGGCAGGAGGTCTACAACCTCTACGCCAACCCCTACACGACCACCCGGCCCGCCGTGACCTTCCGCGAGCGCGAGCAGTTCCTCCTCCTCGACGAGGATTTCAAGGACAACACCTTCCTCGCCGACCTCACCGCGAGCGCGGACCTGGGCGGAGTCGAGGCGACCTCGGTGACGACCTACATCAACCGCGACATCCTGGTCAGCCGCGACGCCAGCGCGCTCACCGGAAGCGTCTCCGTGGATCTCAACTTCCCGGCCGCCGGGGTGCTCCTGCCCTCGAACCTCGTCGACACCACCGACCTCAGGACCTTCAGCCAGGAGGTCCGCCTCGCCTCGGACGGCGACGGGCCCTTCCAGTGGCTGGTCGGCGCCTTCTATTCGGACGTCGAGCGCATCTACGCGCAGCGCCTGCCGACCCCGGGCTACGACGCCTTCATCGACGCCCGCTTCGGCGCCGGCACCGCGCAGGCCGTGAGGAACGGCTTCCCGACCAACTCGCCCTACAATGCGGACCTGCCCTACGACATCAAGCAGAAGGCGCTGTTCGGCGAAGCGAGCTACGACATCACCGAGGCGCTGACCGCGACCGCGGGCCTTCGCTATTACGACTTCAAGGAAGTGCGCGGCTTCAAGTCGGGCGGCCTCTTCTCGAACGGCGACAACCAGACCGACCGGACCGAGTCCGACGGCCTCTCGCCGCGGTTCCTGCTCAGCTACGAGGCGGCCGACAATCTGGTCGTCAACCTTCAGGCCTCGAAGGGATTCCGCCTGGGCGGCGTCAACGATCCTCTCAACGAGGGGCTGTGCAGCGCCCAGGACGTGATCGACTACGGCGGGTTCGACACCTACGACGACGAAAGCCTGTGGAATTACGAAGCGGGCGTGAAGTCCAAGTTCGGGCCGATCACCGTCAACGCCGCCGCCTTCTACACCGACATCAGCAACCTCCAGGTGACCGCCGACGCGGGCTCCTGCTCGTCGCGCGTCGTGTTCAACGCCGATGCGCACACGATGGGCGTGGAGTTCGAGCTCACCGCCCGGCCGGTCTCGGGCCTCGACCTGTCGGTCGCCGGAAGCTGGGTCGAAGCCGAGTTCGACGAGACCCGGCTCAAGCAGAACGGCTCCGTGCTCGAGGGCATCAAGGAGGGCAACCGCCTGCCGTCGGTCCCCAACTTCCAGGTCGCCGCGAGCGCCTTCTACACCGTTCCATTCGACGACGGCGGCGAGGCCTATGCCGGGATCACCTTCCAGCATAACGGGACCCGCTACACCCAGCCCGGCGACCAGGAGAACAACCCGCGCACCTTCGTCCACGGGCTTCCGTTCGGAGGCGCCCCGGCCGGCGCGGCGACCACCCTCGACCTCAAGCTGCCCGATTATCAGCTCGTCAACGTCAGCGCGGGGCTCGAGTTCGCGAACGGCCTCGAAGTCGTCGCCTACATAAACAATTTGTTCGACGAGAACGCGATCCTGGCCTTCGACCGCGAGCGCGGAGGCCGCGCCCGCCTCGGCTTCCACGTCGGCCAGCCGCGCACCTTCGGGGTCACCGTCCGCAAGCGGTTCTGAACCGGCGCCGGCGGCTCAGCGCGGGGCTGGGAGCGCCCTGGCCACCATCGGCCGGGGCGTCAGCCAGGTCGCGGCGGCCCGGCGGACGTCGTCGAGCGTGAGCGCCTGGAGGTCCTCGCGGAGGCCGGTCAGCTCGCGCATCGCCTCCGGCTCGAGCCCGGCATAGGTGAGCGCCGACGCCCAGGAGCCGTTGTCGCGGAGCGCCTGGTCCGCGGTGGCGAGGATCGGGGTGCGGGCGTCGTCGAGCTCTTCCTGGCTGATCCGGCCCCGGGCCAGCTCGCCGGTTACCCCGAGCGCCGCCTGGACCAGCGGGTCGATGTCCTGCGGGCTCGCCTCGAGCGCGACGCTGAGCATGCCCTGGTCGGCGTCGTCGGGCGTGTTCATGCCGACGGCCGGCGCGTAGACCTTTCCCATCACCACCCGGACCTGGCGGAGGAGTCGGGTCTCCAGGATCGAGCGCAGCAGGTGGAGCGAATATTCCTCGCGCCGGCGCTCGGGATTGGCGACGTAGAGCGGCCATGCGAGGACGGCCGCGGCCTTGTCGGCGGGGCCCTTGTGGGTTTCGGTCACCGGCGCCGGCAGGCGCTCGGGAAAGTAGCGGAACGGCCCGGCGCCGGCCGGCGGCGGCGGCAGCTTCGGGCGGCGGGGGAGGGCGCCGAAGGTGGTCGCCACCGTCTCGATGGCGTTTTGCTCGCTGATGTCTCCAACGATCGTCACCTCAACCGGCGAGCGGGTCAGGGCCGGCTTGAGCATCCGCTCGAAGTCCGCGGCCCGATAGGCGGCGAGACGCTCGCGCGGCGGCAGCGATTCGCGGCCGGGAAAGAGCGCGCGCTCGAGGGCGAGGTTCGCGACCGCTGAAGGATCGGTGCTGAACAGGCGGTAGCTAAGGTCGAGCGCGGTCGGCAGCTTCTCGTCGATCAGCGGCCGGAAGCCGGGATCGGTCATGTAGGCGGCGAGCAGCCGCATCTCCTGCTCGACATTGTCGCTGAGCGTGCTGCTGCTGAGGACGAACAGGGTCGGCCGCGCCTCGAGAGTGAAGGCCCAGGTCGAATTGGCGAGCGCCGAGCCGATCTGCGCATAGTCCATCCGGCCGAGCCCGCCATTGGGGAAGAGGCCCGCGGCGAGCATCATCGGCATCCGGTCGGCGGCGCTGAGGCCGCGCTCGCCATGGCCGAACCTTACCCGGATCTCGACTCCGCCCGACTGAAAGTCGGTCTGCTTGAAGTTGAGCGCGGCCCCGTTCTTGAACAGGAGCCGGGTGAAGCCGGAGCGCTCCTCGCGGGAGACGACCTTCCCGCGCTTGCCGAACTTCGGATAGGCCCATTGCGCCGCTTCCGGATCGGCGAAAGATGCGAGCGGAGCCGCCGACTCGTTGGCGCGCCAGGCCGCGACGAGGTCCTCGCGGGAGGCCTCGACCGGACCCGTTAGGGTCAGCAGCGGTCCGTTGCCGGCCCAGTCCGCCTCGAAGGCGCGCTTGACGTCCGCGGGGGTCAGCCCGGCGACGAGAAGATCGTAGACCCGCATCGCCTCGCGGGGATGGAGAAAGGGCCTGCCGTCCAGCTCGGAGTCCGCGATCGCCTGGGCGAGATCGCGGGTGGAGCGGGTGCCGCTCTGGTAGACGGCGGCGCGAAGCCTCGAGCGCAGCTGCTCGGCGGCGGTCTCCACCTCGAGCGGGGTCGGCCCGGTCTCGGCGAAGCGGCGAAGCTCCGCCTGGGCCTCGGCGAGCCCCTCGCGCCACTTGCCCTGGTTGGGGACCGCGATCAGGCAGGCCATCCGGGCGTCCGGTAGGCCGCGGTTGACGATCGGCGCGGCCCCGAGCAGCGTCGAGCCCGATCTGGCCGCAGCCTGGCTGGCCCGCTCGGTGAGGATGCTCACCCAGATTTGCGAAAGCGTCTCCCGGCGCAACTGCTCGAAGCCGCCGTCGCGCGGCCCGTCGAGGGCGGCGATCCGGCAGGCGGTGCCGGTCAGCGGAATCGAGGGGTCGCTTCGGGTGAAGGCTTCGAGGCCGCGCCGGGGCAGGGGCGGCGGAACCGCTCGGGTGCCGGCGGCGCCGCGCCCGCGCCAGCTTCCGAAGGCCGATTCGGCGGTCTTGAGGAGGGCCTCGGGATCGGCGTCGCCGGCAATCACCAGAACCGCGTTCTCGGGCCGGTACCAGCGGTCGTAATAGGCCTGGAGCCCGGCCGGTGTGGCGGCGCGCAGCGAGGCCTCGGTGCCGCCGACGTCGCGGGTCATCGAGCGCAGGCCCGGCGCCTGGAACCGTGCCGTCTCGCGCATCATCAGGGTCGCCGGGCTGGTCCGGGCGCGAAGCTCGGCGAGGACGACGCCTCGCTCCAGCTCCACCGCCGCCGGGGTGAACAGGATTCCGTCGGCGGCGCCGCGAAGCCATTCGAGGACCTTTGCAAGGGCGGCGGCATCGCCCACCGGCACGTCCATCTGGTAGATCGTCGCCTCGAGGCCCGTCGTCGCATTCTCGTCGCGGCCGAACGCGACTCCGAGGTTGGCGAAGCGGGTGTCGAGCGAGCCTTGCGGGGCCTGCTTCGTCGAGCGGAAGGCCATATGCTCGATGAAATGGGCGAAGCCTTCCTCGCTGTCCGTCTCGTCGTAGCTGCCGGCGCGGATGGCGAGCCGGATCGACAGGGCCCGGGCGGGGGTGCCGTTGCGCATGATCGCATAGCGGAGGCCGTTGGCGAGGGTGCCGGTCCTCACCGCCGGGTCGAGTGCGGCCCGGGCGTTCGCCGGAATCGGATCGATCGCTCGCGCCGGAGCGCCGGCGAGAAGCAAAGCCGCGGCCGCGACCAGCCCGCGGCCAAACCAACCCAATACCATGTCGTTCCCCGCTCAGCCTCCCTGTCGGCTAGCGGGAAAAGCACAACTTTTCAATGGCTAGGGCCGCGCCTTCAGGGCGTCGCGGATCTCGCGGAGGACGAGAAGCTCCTCGCTCGGGCCGGCCGGCGCCTCCTCGGGCGCGAGCCTGACCCGGGTCGCCGCCCGGATCAGCTGGTAAATGACGAAGGCGAGGATGAGGAAGGCGACCACGGCCGTGGCGAACTGGCCGTAGCCGATCATCGGAACGCCCGCCGCCTTGAGCGCGGCATAATTGTTCGGGTCGCCGGCATAGCCGGGTGGGACCGGGCCGAGCCGGACGAAGTAGCTCGAGAAGTCGAGGCCCCCGAACAGCCAGCCGACGACCGGCATGATGATGTCGTCGGTCAGCGACGTGACGATGCCCCCGAAGGCCGCTCCGATGATCACCGCCACCGCCAGCCCGAGCACGTTGCCCTGGGCGATGAATTCCCTGAATCCCGCCATGTCCGCCTCCCCGCCGTTGCCACGGGGAGAGGTTAGCGCGAACGCCGAGGCCCGTCACCCCGGCTTTCGCCAGGATGACGGAGCCGCTCAATGCCCGCCGTGCGGGGCCTCGTCGCCGGCCGCCCGTACCTCCGCGTCGACCGTTATCGGCGGGGCGACGTTGAACGAGAAGGTGATCGGCATGCGCTCGCCCGGCTTCACCCGGGGGTCGATCCCGAACAGCATGGCGTGGCGTCCGCCCGGCTCGAAGACGAGCTCGCCGCGGCTCGGAAACTCGATCTCCTCGCGCTGCTTCATCTTCGTCCTCGCGCCGGTCGTGCTGGTCTCGTGGAGCTCGATCCAGCGGACGGACGGGCTCGACACCCCGACCAGCCTGGTGCCCTCGCTGCCCGCTTCCATCCGGAAATAGGCGCCTCCGGGACGGCTCTTGGCCGCCGGGAGCCGCACCCAGACGTCGCTCACCCGGACTGTCCCGTCCGCCGGCGGGCGGTCGCAGCCGGCCAGCGCCGCGGTCCCGGCCAAAGCGCCAAAAACGTGGCTTTTGAGCATCTTCTTCATCGTCGCCGGTCCCTAGCGGCAGGCGCACTTCTTGTCGCCTCGGAATCCACCCCTATATCGCTCCCGAAACACTCCGCGTGCCTGATTGGAAGGACGCAGGGGTGCGGTAAACTTTTGGGGCACAAGAGGATTAAGCATGGCTAGAGTCATCGGAATCGACCTGGGCACGACCAACAGCTGCGTCGCGGTCATGGAAGGCGGCAAGCCCAAGGTCGTCGAGAATGCGGAAGGCGCTCGCACGACGCCCTCGATCGTCGCTTTCGCCAAGGACGGCGAGCGGCTCGTCGGCCAGCCGGCCAAGCGCCAGGCGGTCACCAACCCCGAGAACACCGTCTTCGCGGTGAAGCGCCTGATCGGCCGCCGCTTCGACGATCCGATCACCAAGAAGGACACCGAGCTGGTCCCCTACAAGATCAGCCGCGGTCCCAACGGCGACGCCTGGGTCAATGCCGGCGCCAAGGATTACAGCCCGTCCCAGATCTCCGCCTTCATCCTCCAGAAGATGAAGGAAACCGCCGAGGCCTATCTCGGCGAGAACGTCACCCAGGCGGTGATCACCGTTCCGGCCTATTTCAACGACGCCCAGCGCCAGGCGACCAAGGACGCCGGCCAGATCGCCGGCCTCGAGGTGCTCCGCATCATCAACGAGCCGACGGCGGCGGCGCTCGCCTACGGCCTCGACAAGCAGGACGGCAAGACGATCGCGGTCTACGACCTCGGCGGCGGCACCTTCGACATCTCGGTTCTCGAGATCGGCGACGGCGTGTTCGAGGTGAAGTCGACCAATGGCGACACCTTCCTCGGCGGCGAGGATTTCGACGCCAAGATCGTCGACTATCTGGCCGATGAGTTCAAGAAGCAGGAAGGCATCGACCTCCGCGGCGACCGGCTCGCGCTCCAGCGGCTCAAGGAAGGCGCCGAGCGGGCCAAGATCGAGCTGAGCTCGGCCCAGACCACCGAGGTCAACCTGCCCTTCATCACCGCCGACCAGAACGGCCCCAAGCACCTCGTCAAGACGATCACCCGCGCCGATCTCGAGCGGCTCGTCGAGGACCTGATCAAGCGCACGCTCGACCCCTGCAAGAAGGCTCTGGCCGACGCGGGCGTCAAGGCCGAGGACATCAGCGAGGTCGTCCTCGTGGGCGGAATGACCCGGATGCCGCGGGTCCGCCAGGTCGTCCAGGACTTCTTCGGCAAGGAGCCGCACACCGGGGTCAATCCGGACGAGGTCGTCGCCATGGGCGCCGCCATCCAGGCCGGAGTCCTCCAGGGCGACGTCAAGGACGTCCTCCTTCTCGACGTCACGCCGCTGTCGCTGGGCATCGAGACCCTGGGCGGGGTCTTCACCCGGATGATCGACCGCAACACGACCATCCCCACCAAGAAGTCGCAGACCTTCTCCACCGCCGAGGACAACCAGAACGCGGTCACCATCCGCGTCTTCCAAGGCGAGCGCGAGATGGCCGCGGACAACAAGGTGCTCGGCCAGTTCGACCTGGTCGGAATCCCGCCGGCGCCGCGCGGCGTGCCGCAGATCGAAGTCACGTTCGACATCGACGCCAACGGCATCGTCCACGTCTCGGCCAAGGACAAGGGCACCGGCAAGGAGCAGCAGATCCGCATCCAGGCGTCCGGCGGCCTCGCCGACGCGGACATCGAGAAGATGGTGCGGGAGGCCGAGCAGTTCGCCGAGGAGGACAAGAAGCGCCGCGAGTCCGCGGAAGCCCGCAACAACGCCGACGGCCTGATCCATTCGACCGAGCGTCAGCTCGCCGAGCATGGCGACAAGGTCGAGGCCTCGCTGAAGGGCGAGATCCAGGCCGCGATCGATGAGGCGAAGCAGGCGGTCGAGGGCGGCGACGTCGAGACGATCAAGTCCAAGGCGTCCGCTCTGGCCCAGGTCGCGATGAAGCTCGGCCAAGCCATTTACGAGAAGGACCAGTCTTCGGCGGCCGGTCCCGCCGACGATGCCGGCGCGGCCCAGGGGGCGGAGGCCGGCGGCGGCGAGGAAGTGGTCGACGCCGAATTCTCCGAGGTCGACGACGAAAACAGGGGCTAAGCCCGATGCGGTGGCCCCCGTCCTCTCCTGCAGGGTCTGAGGGAGGGCGGGGGCCTTCGCACGTGGTGCGTCGGGACGATCATGGTTGAAACCGATTATTACGAGCTGCTGCAGGTGGAGCGCGGCGCCGATGACAAGGCGATCAAGTCCGCCTACCGCCGCCTCGCCATGGAATGCCATCCGGACCGCAACGGCGGCTGTCCGGACGCCGAAGCGCGGTTCAAGGCGATCAGCGAGGCCTATGACTGCCTGAAGGACCCGCAGAAGCGGGCCGCCTACGACCGCTTCGGCCACGCCGCCTTCCGCAACGGCGGCTTCGGGGCCAATGGCGGGGCGCAGGATTTCGGCTCGTTCAGCGACATCTTCGAAAATATCTTCGGCGAATTCATGCACGGCCAGCAGGGCGACCGCCGGTCGAACGCGCTGCGCGGGTCGGACCTGCGCTACGACCTCGAGGTGACGCTCGAGGATGCCTATAACGGCAAACAGGTCGAGCTCCGCATCGACACCGCGGCGAAGTGCGAGCCGTGCGCCGGGGCCGGCGCCAAATCCGGCACCTCGGCGCGCACCTGCACGATGTGCCACGGCCGCGGCCAGGTCCGCGCCCAGCAGGGCTTCTTCGTCATCGAGCGCACCTGTCCGACCTGCCGCGGCGTCGGCGAGGTGATCGCCGATCCCTGCGAGCGCTGCCGCGGCGAAGGCCGGGTGGAGAAGCAGCGGAGCCTTGAGGTCCGCATTCCCGCGGGAGTCGACGAAGGCACCCGCATCCGCCTTGCCGGCGAAGGCGAGGCGGGGGTGCGCGGCGGGCCGAACGGCGACCTCTACATCTTCGTCCACCTCGCCCGGCACTCGATCTTCCAGCGCGACGGCACGACCCTCTTCGCCCGCTGCCCGGTGAGCTTCACCACCGCTGCGCTGGGCGGCGAGATCGACGTCCCCGGACTCGATCGCGCCAAGCACGAGGTGAAGATCCCGGCCGGCATCCAGTCCGGCAAGCAGCTCAGGATCCGCGGGGCCGGCATGCCGATCCTCAACGGCCGCGGCCACGGCGACATGGTCATCCAGGTCGAGGTCGAGACGCCCACCAGGCTGACCAGCCGGCAGAAGGAGATCCTCGAGGAATTCCGCAAAACGGAGACCGGGGAGGAATGCCCGGCCAGCTCCAGCTTCTTCCAGAAGCTCAAGGGGATTTTCGAAGGCTAGACCGTTTCAGCTTTCCCCGGAATGACGTAGAGCGGCCGAAACGAACGGGGGACCTCCATGCGCCGCAGCTTTATCGCACTCGCACTCGCTCTTGCCGCCGCGCCCGTCGGCGCGCAGCAGGACTTCTCCAAGGTCGAAGTTCGGGTCGAGAAGCTCGCGCCCGGAGTCGCGGTGTTGTTCGGGGCGGGCGGGAATATCGGCCTTTCCTACGGCCAGGACGGCAACGTCATCATCGACGATCAGTTCGCGCCGCTGACCGAGCGGATCAATGCAGCGATCCGGACCATCGATCCCGACCCGGTGCGCTTCGTGATCAACACCCACTGGCATTTCGACCATACCGGCGGGAACGAGAATTTCGGCAGGGCGGGCGCCGTCATCATCGCCCACGACAATGTCCGCCAGCGCATGTCGACCGACCAGGTCATGGCTGCGATCAACGAGAAGGTTTCCGCCTCGCCGGGGGTGGCGCTTCCGGTCGTGACGTTCGGCGACGGCGTCACCCTCCACCTCAACGGCGACACGCTCCACGTCGTCCACGTCGCCAACGCCCACACCGACGGGGATTCGATCGTCCACTGGCAGAACGCCAATGTCCTCCACATGGGCGACACCTTCTTCCACCGCGAGAGCTTCCCGTTCATCGATCTCGATTCGGGCGGTTCGATCGACGGCGTCATCGCTGCGGCGGAGAAGGGGCTGCAGGCCTCTAACGAGCAGACCCGCATCATCCCCGGCCACGGTCCGGTGGCGACCAGGGCGGAGCTCGCGGCCTATCGCGCGATGCTGGTCGACATTCGCGGGAAGGTCGCCGCCGGTATTGCGGCCAAGCGGACGCTGGCGCAGATCCAGGCGTCGAAGCCAGCGGCGCGCTACGGGATGCCCGACGGCTTCATCAAGCCCGACCGGTTCGTCGAGTTCGTCTACAACAGCCTGCGCGCGGCACCGGCGAAGGGCCCGACACGCACCAAGCGGCACCGGCACTAAGCTCGGGGGGGGGGGCGCCCCGCCTCAGGCGGGGTTGTGCTGCTTCAGGAACAGCTCCAGCTCCTTGAGGAAGCTGACGCGATCCTCTTCGCGGGAGAAATGGTGGTCGCCCGCCGGCTGCTCGACGTAGCGAACGGTCTTGCCCGCCTTCTTGAGCTTCTCCGCCATCTCGCGCGACTGCTTCACCGGCACGCGCAGGTCGGCCTTGCCGTGAACGAGGAGGATCGGAATCGAGAATTGCTGCGGGAAGTTGATCGGCGACACGGCCTTCAGGTTCGGCGCCTGCTCCTCCAGCCAGTCGTTGCTGCGCCCGCTGTTGAGGAAGCCGCTGTCGTAGCGCTTGAGCGCCGGCAGGTCGGACACGCCGGCGAAGGAAACGGCGCAGCGATAGAGGCTGCCGTCGCGCTGCGCCGCCCGCATCGCCGCGTAGCCGCCGTAGGAGGCGCCGACCATGCAGGCGCGCTTCGGATCGGCAATACCCTCCTTGGCCAGGAAGGCGAGGGCGTCGTTGAGATCGTCCTGCATGGCGAGGCCCCACTGGCCTTCGCCTTTTTCCGCGAATGCCGTGCCGAAACCGGAGGAGCCGCGATAGTTCGGCTTGATCACCGCATAGCCACGCTCCGCGAGGAATTCGGACCACCAGTCCCACTCCTCCGCGTCGCGGGCGAAGGGACCGCCGTGCGGCATCACCACCACCGGCAGGTCCTTTGCCGGCCGGCCGGAGGGGAGGGTGAGGACTCCCGTCATCTCAAGCCCGTCCCGAGCCTTGTAGCGGACGGTCTTCACCGGATGGAGCTTGCCCGCGCCGATCCGCGGGTTGACGTACGCGATCTTCTGGAGCGCGCCGCCGGCGGAGGTCATCAGGTAATAGGTGCCCGGACGATCGGCGCCCCCGACATGGACGATGAAGACGCTCCGGTCGGGATTGTAGGACGCGATGGTGGCGCGGCGCTCGCCGACTGCCCTGTCAAGCTCCGCCTGAACCGCGGCGAGATCGGGATCGAGCCAGCGCACGCGGCTGTGATTCTCCGTCACGATGGTGCCGACGAGGCGCTTGTCCTTCGGGTCGAGGACCATGCCGTCGATGTCGTAGCCGGTGGCGCCGAACACCTTCTCGCCGAGCGCCATCGTCTTCAGGTCGAGCTTGTAGACGGCGTCGAACCCCTCCTTCGAATCGACGGCGAGCGCCTGGCCGGGCTCCGGCAGAAACACGCTCGGAACGAGCAGCGACTGGCCCTTCCGCGAGTTCGCGCGATCGACGATCTTGAAGGTGCCGCCGTCGGTATCCCTGTACATCAGGCGCGCGGATCGGCCCTCGTTGGTGTGGCCGATGCCGATGCGGACGTTGCCGGCTGCATCGGCATACCAGTGCATGACGTCCCGCTGCGGGCCGACGACATGCTTCGTCTTGCCGGTGGAGACGTCCACCTCGAGCACTTCCGGCCAGAAGCCCTCTTCATCGGCGAACATCGACTTCTGTACGGTCAGCCTCACCCGCGGGGTGCCGTCACTCGCGATCCAGATGACGTTTCCGGCCGACTGGGCGGCATCACGGAAGGCGAGCGGGACCATCTTCTGCGCGTCGGCGCGGACTCCGACGACGCGGCTGACGTAGAATTCCTCGCCGTAAAGTTTGTCCATCGCGCCGATGCCGACGACGAGCCACTCGTTATTCACCCAGCTCCACCAGTTGATGTCCTGCTCGCCCGACATCACGAGCTTCGGCCGGCCTTCCCCCAGCGGCACGATGGCGAAATATTGTTGGCCGTTCGCCGCGATCTTGCAGGCGATCTGCGTCCCGTCCGGCGAGACCTCAGGCCCCGCGATGAACGGGAGAGCGGCGAAATCCTCAATCGGCCGCGTCGCCCTGCTGGCCGCTTCGGCCGCGAAGGCGACCTTCGGAAGGACGGCAGCAGACGCCGCCAGCCCAAGAAAACCACGCCGAATCATCGCTGTCCCCCCATTCCCCGCACCAAGGTGCAGAATTGGGTGGCTGCGGACAAGCTTCTATTTTTCAGGCGCTGCCGAAGACCCGCGCGAAGATCGTGTCGACGTGCTTGAAGTGATAGCCGAGGTCGAAGCGTTCCTCGATCCGTTCCGCGGAGAGATAAGCGGTGACGTCAGGATCGTTCTTCAGCAGCTCGAGGAGCGACAGTGCGCCGTCGCTCTCCCACACCTGCATCGCGTTGCGCTGGACCAGCCGGTAGGCGTCCTCGCGGCTGGCGCCGGCCTGGGTCAGCGCGAGCAGGACGCGCTGGGAGTGCACGAGGCCGCCCATGCGGTCGAGGTTCTTCTGCATCCGCTCGGGATAGACGACGAGCTTGTCCATGACGCCGGTGAGCCTCGCCAGGGCGAAATCGAGCGTCACCGTTGCGTCGGGGCCGATATAGCGCTCGACCGACGAGTGGCTGATGTCGCGCTCGTGCCACAGCGCCACATTCTCCAGCGCCGGGGTCACGTATGCGCGCACCATCCGGGCGAGACCGGTCAGATTTTCGGTCAGCACCGGGTTGCGCTTGTGCGGCATGGCCGAGCTGCCTTTCTGCCCCGGCGAGAAATATTCCTCCGCCTCGAGCACCTCGGTGCGTTGGAGGTGGCGGATCTCGGTCGCCAGCCGCTCGACGGAGGAGGAGATCACGCCCAGCGTGGCGAAGAACATGGCGTGGCGGTCGCGCGGGATCACCTGGGTCGAGATCGGCTCGACGGCGAGACCCATCTTCTCCGCGACGTGCGCTTCCACCCGCGGATCCACGTTGGCGAAGGTGCCGACCGCGCCCGAGATGGCGCAGGTGGCGATTTCGTCCCGCGCCGCCACCAGCCGCGTCCGGCACCGCGCGAACTCGGCATAGGCGAAGGCTAGCTTCAGCCCAAAGGTGACCGGCTCGGCATGGATGCCGTGGCTGCGGCCGATCGTCGGGGTGAGCTTATGCTCCTGCGCCCGCCGCTCCAGCACCGCGAGCAGCCCGTCCAGATCCTCGATCAGCAGGTCGGCGGCCAGCTTCAGTTGTACCGCGAGGCAGGTGTCGAGCACGTCCGAGCTCGTCATGCCCTGATGAAGGAAGCGCGCTTCCGGCCCGACATGCTCGGCGACGTTGGTGAGGAAGGCGATGACGTCGTGCTTCACCTCCGCCTCGATGGCGTCGATCCGCTCCACCTCGAAGGCGCCGCGCTCCCACACCGCCTGCGCGGCTTCCTTCGGAACGATGCCGAGCTCCGCCATTGCGTCGAGCGCATGCGCCTCGATCTCGAACCAGATGCGGAAGCGGGCCTCCGGCGCCCAGATGCTGGCCATCTGCGGCCGCGAATAGCGGGGGATCATGGTCGTTCCTAAGCGGAAAATGGGAGCGGCGCCCTTAGCAAGGCCCTTTCGAGCCATCAATCGGACGAGAGGCAGGAACGCGCCTTTCCGCCGGTTCGTTCTTCTCGCGCGAGCCTCCCCCGCTTCGCAAAGCGGCCGAGGCCACGGTTCGAAAGAGACCAGAGGAGAAGGTAAGATGCTGAAACCGATCCTGCTCGGCAGCGCGATGCTGATCGCGATCCCTGCTTTCGCCCAGACCGCCACAAGCGGCAGCACCGGCGGCGAGGCGACCGCGACCGCCACCAACGACCACGATCCGACGATGGACGATGCGATGGCCGCGGAAGGAACGACCAGCGTCTCGACCCAGGTAGACGGCGGCGTCAACACGGCTTCGACCGGTACCTCCGCCGGGACGAGCGATGCCGCCATGACGGCGCAGGACGACATGTCCGCCCACAGCGGCATGGACCATGCCTCCATGGGCAGCGGCCAGAGCACGACCGGCGGGGCCAGCGCCGACGCCTCGACCACCACCGCGGCCCAGGCGGCCACTACGGGCGTGACCGGCTCGGTCGGGGTCGCCGGAAGCAACACGGCGATGAGCGCGTCCGGCGTCAACAACGGCACCGGCCTCGCTTCGTGGAGGTTCGGCAGCGATCCCGGCCGCATCGGCACGGCCGATTACGGTCTCGCCGCCGCGACCGGCATGGGCGGGCAGGGCTCGGCCGGCATCGGTGCTTCGGGCATGCAGGGGCAGACCGGCACCGGCTATACCGGCATGGGCGGTCCGCTCGACATCGACAATCAATGGTCGTCGATCAGCGCCAGTGGCGGCGATCTGACCCCGCTCGACTTCGGTACCTGGCTGCTCCAGCAGAACGGGCAGGATGTCGAGCGGCAGGTCGGATCGACGCTGCGCAGCCGCGCGTCGAACCTGCCGGCGATCCAGGTGCTGAACCTCACCGCAGGCGCCTTCGCCCAGGCCGACCTCAACAACGACATGCGCGTGTCGCGCGACGAGCTGAGGGCATTTGCCGGAATGTAGGCGCCGTCCGACATTTGCGGATCGAAAGGGCGGCTCCGGCCGCCCTTTTTGTTGGCCAGCTAGATCAGACCCATCGCCCGCATGCTGCTGTGGCCGCGCGCGCCGATGATGACGTGGTCGTGGACAGAGATTCGCAGCGGCCGCCCCGCCTCGACAATCTCGCGGGTGAGCTTGATGTCCTGGCTGCTCGGCTGCGGGTCGCCGCTCGGGTGGTTGTGGACGAGGATGATCGCGGTGGCGTGATATTCGAGCGCGCGGCGGATTACCTCGCGCACGTAGACCGCCGCCTCGTCGACCGAGCCTTCGGAAACCGGCTCGTTGCGGATCAGCATGTTCTTGGCGTTGAGGTAGAGGACGCGGACCCGCTCGAGGGGGTTGAAGGCCATGTCGGCGCGCAGATAGTCGAGCAGGGCCTGCCAGCTGCCGAGCACCGGCTGGTCCTTGAAGCGCGATTCGAGGAGGCGCAGCGCCGCCGCCTGCGCGATCTTGATCGCCGCCGCAGCGCCTTCGCTGACGTCGCCGACCCGGGCGATCGCTTCGGCATCGGCGCAGAGGAGGGGGCCGAACCCGCCGAAATCCTCGATCAGCTTCCTGGCGAGCGGCTTGGTGTCGCGGCGCGGGATGGCGAGGGCGAGGAGATACTCGACCAGCTCGTGGTCGAGCAGGGCGTCCGGCCCGCCTTCGAACAGCCGTTTCCGCAGCCGCGCGCGATGACCGCTGGCGTCGGGATATTGGTCCGCCATAAGCTGGGATTAAGCTTCACGGTGGCCTTACGCAATTCGGCTGCTAGGGCGAAGGTGACGGAGGCGGAACGGAGCCCGCCCGAGGGAGGTGCGTAGAGTGGAGGAACCGACGGGAGAGGTGGTGCGCCGGCGGCACGTCAAGCGGCGGGTCGCGCTGGCGCTGCTCATCCTTCTCCTCATCGGCCTCCTCATCCTCTGGGTCGAGCGCCGCCCGATCGCCGCCGACTTTATCGACCGCGAGCTGGCGCGGCGGGGCGTGCAGGCGCGGTACGACGTAAAGAAGATAGGCTTTCGCACCGAGAGGCTCGAGAATCTCGTCATCGGCGATCCGCGCGCGCCGGACCTCACCGCGCGCTCGGTCGAAGTGCGGCTGAGCTGGGGCCTGCGCCGGCCGACCGTCACGCTGATCACGGCCCGCGGCGTCCGGCTCTACGGCCGTGTGGTCGGGGGCAAGGTGAAGCTTGGCCAGATCGACCGGCTGCTGCCGCCTCCCACTGGCCTGCCGTTCCGCTTCCCCGACCAAGCCGTCGACCTCGCTGATGCGGCGATCCGGCTCGACACGCCTGCCGGACGGATCGGCCTCGCGGTCGAAGGCAAGGGCAATCTCGCCAACGGCTTCCGCGGCGAGGTGGCGGCGATGTCTGCCGGCCTGGCGCTCGGCGACTGCCGGATCGCCCGGCCCCGCGCCCGCTGGCGCGTGGCCATCGACGCCTTGCGTCCAAGCCTCTCCGGGCCGGTCAGCGCCGGGTCGCTGGCCTGCGGGCGGGACCTGCTCGTGACCGCGCCGAACCTCAGGGTGCAGGCGACGCTGGCGCAGGCGCTCGATGGATGGCGCGGCGCGGCCGACATTCGCGCGGCGGCGGCGCGGGTTTCAGGCAATTCGCTCGGCGGGATGAGCGGGCGCTTTTCCTTCGACGGCAACGCGGATCGCACCTGGGGCAGCCTTCTTCTCGCCGCCGCAGCCGCACGTCTCGGATCGATCGCCGCGGCGCGCACCGCGGTCGAGGGGCGCTACGCGATATCGCTGAAGACGGGGGCGCTGGCGCTGCAGGGCGACGGCAGCGCCTCCGGAATCTCGGCCGGAGGCACGGTGCGGCCGCTCGCCGCCGCCCTCGCCTCGGCGGGAGGGACTCCGATCGAGCCGATCGGCGATTCGCTCGCCGCCTCCTTGAGGCGGGCTGCGGGGGCTTTCGACGCGCTCGGCAGCTTTCGGCTGGTGAACGGCCGCGGCTTCGGCGGCGTTCGTTTCGACCGGCTCCGCCTCGCCAGCCGCAGCGGCGCCCGGCTCGCCCTCGGCGGCGGCCAGGGCCTGACCTATTACTGGAGCGGGGGCCGCACCCGCCTCGGCGGCGACGTGCTGGTTGAGGGCGACGGCTTTCCGCGTATCGCGCTCAGCCTCGATCAGCCAGGCGTGGGCAAGCCGGTCAGCGGCGTCGCGCGGGTGGCGGCGATGGCGGCCGGTGGCGCGCGCCTGCAGCTGTCCGCGATCCGCTTCACCGCGGGCGGCGGCGGCGCGACCCGCATCGACACCGCCGCGCTCCTCGACGGCCCGCTCGGCGACGGACGCGTCGAGGGGCTGTTCGTACCGATCAGCGGCCGCCTCGACGACCGCGGGGGCTTCGCGTTCGGCGACGGCTGCGTCGCGGCGCGGTTCGACATGCTGCGCTTCGGCAGCCTCCGGCTCGGCCGCACCCGCCTGCCCCTGTGTCCCACTGGGCGTGCGCTGGTCTGGAAGGCGCCGGGGGGGAGGGTGACCGGTGGGGCCGAGCTCCGCGCCCCCCGCTTCGCCGGCACGCTCGGCCAGTCCCCGCTCGCGCTCGCCGCGAGCCGCATCGCCTTTTCGCTGCAGGGGCCGGACTTCACCGGCTCGGACGTCGCGGTGCAGCTCGGGCGCGGCGATGCGGCGAGCCGGATCAGGATGGCGACGCTGACCGGACGTTTCGACGGCCCGGGCGTGCGCGGCCGCTATGCGGGGCTGGCGGGGAAGCTCGCCAACGTGCCGCTGCTCCTCAGCGAGGGCGCGGGCGAGTGGCAGGTGCGGCGCGGCGACCTCCTCATGACCGGCGGCCTGCGGGTCGCCGATGAGGCCGATCCGCCGCGCTTCTACCCCCTGGTCAGTCGCGACTTCCGCCTCACCCTCGCCGACAACCAAATCCGCGCCGGCGGACATCTCGACGATCCGGAAACGGGGACGCGGGTGCTCGAGGCGACCATCCGCCATGCCTTGCGCACCGGCGCGGGCGGCGCGGTGCTCGACGTGCCCGGCATCCGCTTCGACGACAATTACCAGCCCGAGCAGCTCACCCGCCTCACCACCGGCATCGTCGCTCTGGTCAAGGGCGTGGTGAAGGGGCGGGGCGAGATCGCCTGGGGGCCCGAGGGTGCCCGAAGCAGCGGCAGCTTCGGCACGGAGAATATGGACTTCGCCGCCGCCTTCGGCCCCGTGGAGGGCGTCAGCACCACCGCCCACTTCACCGACCTCCTCGGCCTCGTCACCGCACCGGGCCAGGTCGCACAGGTCGGCGTCGTTCGCACCGGCATCGACGTCTTCGACGGCCACATCCGCTACCAGCTGCTCCCCAACCTCAACGTCCGCGTCGAGGGCGGGCGCTGGCCGTTCGCGGGCGGCGAGCTGATCCTCGACGAGACCGTCCTCGATTTCGCCAAGCCCACTGCCAAGCGCCTAACCTTCCGGGTCGTCGGCCTCGACGCCGCGATCTTCATCGAGCAGATGAAATTCTCGAATATCGCCGCCACCGGCACGTTCGACGGCGTCATCCCGATGGTGTTCGACGAAGCCGGCGGGCGGATCGAGGGCGGCCGCCTGATCGCGCGGCAGCAGGGCGGCACCCTCTCCTACGTCGGGGCGGTGACCGAGGAGAATCTCGGCGCCTACGGCAAGCTCGCCTTCGATGCGCTGAAGTCGCTGCGTTACAGCAAGCTGGCGATAAACCTCGACGGCTCGCTCGCGGGCGAGTTCGTCGCCGCCATCGAGCTCGACGGGATCGCCCGCAATCCGACCATGACGGCGCTGCCGGGCAGCGGCATCCAGGGCATGGTCGCGCGCCGCGCGCTCGGCCAGCTCGCCAAGATCCCGCTCGAATTCAACATCAACGTCCGCGGCCCCTTCCGCGCGCTGATCGGCACGATGCGCTCGTTCGACGATCCCAGCCTGCTCATCCAGGACATACTCGAGAAGGAACTCCTCAAGCGGCCGTCCAACACGGTCGTTCAGCCCCACGAAAGCGAGAAAGTGCAATGAAGGCGACGATATTGACGAGACTGCGCCGCGATGCGACGCAGGGGGCGATGAGACGGGCGACACCCTTTCTCGGCGCACCGGTTCTTCTCTTGTCGGCTGGGTGCGTTCAGGTGAGCCCGCCCGAAAAGCCGATCGAGATCAACCTCAACATCAATATCCGGCAGGAGGTCGTGCTGAGCCTGCGTGAGGACGTGCGTAAGCTGATCGACCAGAATCCAGGAGTGTTTTGACCATGAGCCGCCGTATGAAGATCTTCCTCGCCGCCGCCATCGGCTTTGCGGCCGTGGGCGGCACCGGCGTCGCTTACGCCATGCTCCAGGACGCGGCCGGCGAGCTTCGCGCCAGCGGCGCGGCCGGCGAGCAGGCGAGCGGCTATCTCGGCGTGGTCGGCTCCGGCGGCGCTGACGTGCGCGCCAAGGTTGACGCGATCAACATCAAGCGCCGCGCGGAATATACTCGCCTCGCCACCCAGAAGGGCCAGACGATCGAGGAGGTCGCCGCGGCGACCGCCTGCGAGCTGTTCCGCAGCCGCGTGGGCCCCGGCCAATATTACCGCCTCACCGATGGCGTCTGGCGCCAGCGCAACGGCGGCGAGGCGGTGCCCCTCCCCAGCCACTGCGGCTAAGCCTTCGGCGGGTTTTCGCCAGGCCCTCCTCCCGGTGGCGGGAGGGGAGCCTTTTTTGCACTGCAGCAGCGTGTTGACTTGACCTCCCCCCCTTCCTAAAGGGGCGGCGCCTTGGCGGGTCCGTTCGCCGGCATGTCCTCGCACCCTCACGGCAGCCCGCTTTTGAGCATGGCTGCACATGGAACAAAGGCATGGCGGAAGACGAGCCCCGGCAGGACCCGAAGTCTCCCCAGGATGTACGGCTGGCCTCGCTCGACGAGCGGCTCCGGCAGGCGCAGGCGGGCGAGGCGGCGCGGGCCGGCCGGACGGGGCGCAAGCCGGAGAAGGGCCAGGCCCAGGGCATGCGCATCCTGTCCGTGCTGATCAGCTATCCCCTCGGGAGCGCGCTGGTCGGCTTTGCGATCGATCGCTTCGCCGGGACGCGCGGGATCTGGGTGGCGATGCTGTTCGTCGGATTCGGCCTCGCCATGTGGGAAGTTTGGAAGGTTTCTAAGCAGAGCCCGTCCTGAGGGCTCAAGGGACGTAGCGAGTGGCGGCCGAGAGCAGAATCGATCCGATGCACCAGTTCCAGATCAGCCCGCTCGCGGGCAATCTGGACGGAACCCCCTTCGTCTTCACGAACAGCGCCTTGTGGATGCTGATCGTCATGGCTTTGATCTGGCTGTTCATGCTCGGCGGCATGAAGCGCCAGCTCGTCCCCACCCGCTGGCAGGCCGCGGTCGAGGGGGTGACCGGCTTCGTCACCTCGATGCTGGACACCAGCGTCGGCCCCGAAGGGCGCAAGTACGTCCCCTGGGTGTTCACCATCTTCATGTTCATCCTGTTTGCGAACCTGCTCGGGATGATGCCCTTCGCCCTCGTCGGCGCGCATCCGTTCACCGTCACCAGCCAGTTCACCGTCACCGGCGTGATCGCGATCATCAGCTTCTCGATCGTGCTCGTCGTCGGCTTCTGGAAGCACGGCTTCCACTTCTTCTCGCTGTTCATCCCGCACGGCACCCCCAAGGTGCTGTTGCCGCTCATCTTCCTGATCGAGCTGCTCTCCTTCATGGTGCGGCCCTTCAGCCTCGCGCTTCGACTGTTCGTCGCGATGATCGCGGGCCACATCCTGGTCGAAGTGTTCGGCAGCTTCGTCGTCTCGGGCATCAACGCCGGCGGCGTCGCGGGGCCGGCGATCAGCCTGCTGTCCTTCGCCTTCATCGTCGGCGTGATGGCGCTCGAGCTGCTCGTCTGCGCGATCCAGGCCTATGTGTTCGCGTTGTTGACTTCGCTCTACATCAATGACGCGGTCAACCTTCACTAGTCTTTTCAACGGTTTCATAAGGGAGTTAGTCATGGACCTCGAAGCAGCAAAAGTGATCGGCGCGGGGCTTGCGGCGATCGGCGTGGGCGCCGCCGCGATCGGCGTGGGCAACGTCTTCGGTTCGTTCCTCGAGAGCGCGATCCGCAACCCGGCGGCCGCCGACGGCCAGCAGGGCCGCCTGTTCATCGGCTTCGCGGCCGCCGAGCTGCTCGGCCTGATCGCCTTCGCCGTGGCGATGATCATCCTCTACGCCGTCTGACGCCGAACGGGGACGGCCGCTCGCGGCTTTTCCCACCCAAGGGACCGACATGCCTCAGATCAACCAGCTCGCCGAGGTCGCCTACTCGCAGTTCTTTTGGCTGCTGCTCGTCCTCGGCCTGATCTATTTCAGGATCGGCAAGGCGATGCTGCCGAAGATCCAGGGCACGGTCGAGGCCCGCGACCGGCGCATCGCCGACGATCTCGCCGCCGCGCAGGCGGCGCGGACCGCGGCGGACGAGACGGAAGCCGCCTATCGCGCCCGCATCGACGCGAGCCGCGCCGAGGCGCTGAAGCTCGCCGCCGAAGCGAAGCAGGCGAGCGCCCGCTCGACCGAGGAGCGGCTCCGCGCCGCCACCGCGGAGAGCGTGGCCAAGGTCGAGGCTGCCGAGGCCCGCATCCGGGCGGCGACCGAGGCGGCTTTGGCCGACATCGAGGGCGTCGCCGCCGAGGCGGTGCAGGACGTCGTTGCCCGGCTGGCGGGGATCACCGTCAGCTCCCACGAAGCGGCCGCGGCCGTGAAGGCGGAAATGGCCCATGGCTGACAATGTCGCGACCCCCCCGCCGACCGGCGAGGCTGCTCACCCCGAGACCCACGCCACCGACGCCCATGCCGGGGCGCCGGAGCATGCGCCGACGCCGACGGCGCTCGGCCTCGACGCGCCCGCATGGATCGCGCTCGCGATGGTGGCGGTGTTCGCGATCCTGCTCTGGAAGCGCGTCCCCGCGCTGATCGCCTCCGCGCTCGACCAGAAGATCGCCGGCATCCGCGCCCAGCTCGACGAGGCGGCGCAGCTGCGCGCCGACGCAGAGGCCCTTAGGGGCGAATATGAGGCGAAGGCCGCCCAGGCCGATGCCGAGGCGGCGACGATGATCGAGCGCGCCCGTACCGAAGCCGAGGGCATCGTCCGCCAGGCCGAGACCGACGCCGCCGCCTTGGTCGAGCGCCGCACCCGCATGGCCGAGGACAAGATCGGCGCCGCCGAGCGCCATGCCGTCGAGGAGGTCCGCGCCAAGGCCGCCGCCGCGGCGGCCGCCGCTGCCGCGCGCCTGATCGCCGAGAAGATGGACGCCGACAAGGACCGGAGCCTGGTCGACCGCACCATCGAGGGGCTGGGAAGGGCGCACTGACGCCTGATCGTCTAACACCGATGCGCTCGGCGTTTCCGCTGTGGCCTCATTCGCGCTCTCGACTCCTGTAGATCCGCATTTTCAGGCTGGTTCCGCCTGAAATCAGGCGCCGGGCCGCCGCGTCGGTGGCTTGTTCCCTGTCACTCGCTGTGCGAAAAAAATCGAAGATTCAGCCGGCTTGAACGAGAATCGGAGAGACCATGGCTACGATCGACGGTGACGAAGACCCGAACACCCTTGACGGCACGCCCGATCCGGACACGATCCACGGCGGCGGCGGTGGCGACACGATCCATGGTTGGGGAGCGGGGGACCTCATCTACGGTGACGATGGCGACGACGCTCTTTTCGGGGACGATGGCGACGATTCGATCTACGGCGGAGTGGGTTCGGACTTCATCTCCGGGGGCACCGGCGCCGACACGATGGTAGGCGGCATCGGCAACGATCGGTACGATGTCGATTCCCTGGACGACATGGTCACCGAAGCCGCCGACGAAGGCTTCGACGCGGTCCGGACGACCGTGTCCGGATACAAGCTGCCCTACTACGTCGAGCAGCTTACCCTCCTCGGCACCACCGCTGTCGGAAAGGGAAACTACCTCGCCAACCGGATCTTCGGCAACGATGCGGATAACACCCTGCGCGGGATGGGCGGGGCCGACCGTCTGTACGGCGGAAACGGCAACGATCTCTATCAGGTGTTCGGCATGGAGGAGACGGTAATCGAGAGCAGTGCCTCGGGCGGCTTCGACACCGTCTACTCGGCGGGGAACTTCATTCTCGGGGCGAACGTCGAGGTGCTGGTGCTGACTGGAATGGCGAACGCCTTCGGAACCGGTAACGAGCTCGATAACACGATCAAGGGGGATGACAGCAACAATCTGATCGATGGCGGCCTAGGCGCCGACACCATGAAGGGCGGCAGGGGCCAGGACATCTATATCGTCGACAATGTCGGCGATGTCGTAATCGAATACGCCGAAGGAGGGGGCGACACCGTAAAGTCGTCGATCAGCTACAGCCTCCTTGGAAACCATGTCGAAAACGTCACGCTGACCGGCATGGCCGCGATCAACGCCACCGGGAATAGCCTTCGCAACGAGCTGATCGGCAACGACGCCGCGAACGTTCTGGACGGGCGCGAGGGCGCCGACTGGATGACCGGCGGCGGCGGCGACGACACATATTATATCGACAACGCCGGGGACTCCCTGACGGAGGAGATCGGCGGCGGCTACGATACCGTCGTTAGTTCCGTGACCTTTGCGTTTACGCCGGATGGCTGGTCACCGGAGCATCGGCGGTTCGAGGCGCTCGTCCTCACAGGCTTCGACGCGATCGACGGCACTGGCAACGAACTCGACAACAAGATCACCGGGAACGGCGCCGCGAATGTGCTGAAAGGCCTCGGCGGCAACGACATCCTGGACGGCGGCGCCGGTGCCGATTCCCTCTACGGCGGCAAGGGCGATGACATCTACTACATCGACAACGTGGGCGACAAAGCGCGCGAAGGCAATGAGGTGGGCATCGACGCTGTCTACGCTTCCGTCAGCTACGATCTTGCCGGCGAGTTCATCGAAAGCCTGACCCTCACCGGTGACAATGCGATCAACGCGAGCGGCAACAGCCTCGCGAACGTGATCAGGGGCAATGCCGGCGCGAACACGATCGACGGGCGCGGCGGCGCCGACACGATGATCGGCGGCGGCGGCAACGACACCTATGTCGTCGACGATGCGGGAGACAAGGTGGTCGAGGCGAGCGGAGGCGGAACCGACCGGGTGCTGAGCGCCGTCAGCTACAGCCTCGCGGGGATCTATGTTGAAAAGCTGACCCTCACCGGCGCCGGCGTCACCGATGCCACCGGCAACAGCCTTGCCAACGAGCTGACGGGGAACGACGCCGCGAACGTCCTGCGCGGCGAGGACGGTGCCGACTCCCTCTACGGGAAGGGCGGTAACGACATCCTGAGCGGCGGGGCAGGGGCGGACCGCTTCTATTTCGACACCGCGCTTGGGGCCGGCAACGTGGACACGATCGGCTCCTTCTCGGCCGCGGACGACACCATCATGCTCAGCCGCACGATCTTCAGCGGGATCGGAAGCGACGGCACGATCGCCGCGGGAGCGTTCGTGAACGGCACTGCGGCGGCCGATGCCGACGACAGGATCCTCTACGACAGCGCCACCGGCAAGATCTTCTACGACGCGGACGGTTCCGGCGCCGGCGCCGCCATGCTGTTCGCGCAGGTTGCAGCGGGGACGGCGCTCACCAACGTCGACTTCAGCGCCTATATGCCTGGCTAGATGAAAGCGACGGGAGTCAGGCCGGCGATCTGTTCGCCGGCCCACCCTGCCACTCCGGCTGAAGGGGATGAAGTCTCTCCGGCACGGCGCTTGTGCCGATCCGCGACTTCGACCCGTGGGGCTCAGACCCGGCGGAACTTTGGACGGGACTTCGAAGCTTCCCGACGATCCGAGTGCGTCCGGCTGTGGTCTATTGGCACCGCGCCTCCTAAATCCCTCCCGTGACCGAGACGCCGCCCACCGACCGCTTCAACGAAGAGAAGTCCGCCTACACGGTGCGCGGGGCCGACCAGCCGGACCTGGAGGCGGGGGTGGCGGCGATCCGGAAGGTGGTGAAGACGCTGCCGGTGCGGCCGGGCGTCTACCGGATGCTCGATGCCAAGGGCGACGTGCTCTACGTCGGCAAGGCGCGGATGCTCAAGAACCGGGTGACCCAATACACCCAGGTCGCCCGCCTCACGAAACGGCTGCAGCGCATGGTTTCGCAGACCCGGTCGATGCAGATCGTCACCACCAACACCGAGGCGGAGGCCCTTCTGCTCGAGGCGCAGCTGATCAAGCGCTATCGGCCCCCCTACAACGTGCTTCTGAGGGACGACAAAAGCTTCCCTTTCATCCTCCTGCGCGAGGACCATCCCTTCCCCCAGATCCGCAAGCATCGCGGCGCGCGCCGGCACAAGGGCCAATATTATGGCCCATTCGCCAGCGCCGGCTCGGTCACGAGGACCCTCAACGCGCTGCAGAAGCTGTTCCTGCTGAGGAGCTGCACCGACACTTTCCTCGCCACCCGCAAGCGGCCGTGCCTCCTCTACCAGATCCGCCGCTGCTCGGCGCCCTGCGTCGGCCGGGTCACGCCCGAGGCCTATGCCGAGCTGGTCCAGGATTCGAAGGACTTCCTCGCCGGCAAGTCGAGCCGGGTCCAGCAGAAGCTGGCGGCGGCGATGAACGAGGCGGCGGAGGCGATGGACTATGAGCTCGCCGCGGTCTTCCGCGACCGCCTCCGCTCGCTGACCTTCATCCAGGGCTCGCAGGCCATCTCCGCCGAAGGGCTGGGCGACGCCGACATCTTCGCCCTGGCATGCAAGGGCGGCACCATGTGCGTGCAGGCCTTCTTCATCCGCGGCGGCAACAATTGGGGGCACCGCAGCTTCTTCCCGGCCCATACCGCCGACGTCCCCGAGGCCGAGGTCCTGGCCAGCTTCCTGATGCAATTCTACGAGGAGGTGCCGCCGCCCAGGCAGGTGCTGCTCGACCGAGAGGTGCCGGAGGCCGACCTGCTCTGCGAGGCGCTGTCGGAGCGCTCGGACCGCAAGGTGACGATCCGGGTGCCCAGGCGCGGCGACCATGTCCGGATGATCCGCCAGGCTTCGCGCAACGCCGAGGAGGAGCTCGACCGCCACCTCGCCGAGACCAGCACCCAGGCGAAGACGATGCGGGCCCTGACCGAAGTCCTCGAGCTCGCCGAGCCGCCCGAACGGATCGAGGTCTACGACAACAGCCACGTCATGGGCACCAATGCGGTCGGAGCGATGATCGTCGCCGGGCCGGAGGGCTTCCGCAAGAACGCCTACCGCAAGTTCAACATCAAGCGGCCCGAGACCGCGCCGGGCGACGATTTCGCGATGATGCGCGAAGTGCTCGGCCGCCGCTTCGCGCGGCTCGAGAAGGAGGACCCGGACCGCAGCCGCGGCGAATGGCCCGACCTGCTTCTGATCGACGGCGGCAAGGGTCAGCTCTCCGCGGTGCTCGAGACCCTGGAATGCGCCGGGATCCACGACGTCCCGGTCGTCGGGGTCTCGAAGGGCCCGGACCGCAATGCCGGCCGCGAGACCCTTCACCTGCCCAACGGGCGCGACTTCCAGCTTCCGCCCAACTCGCCCGTCCTCTTCTACGTCCAGCGCCTGCGCGACGAGGCCCACCGCTTCGCCATCGGCGCCCATCGCCAGAAGCGCGCCAAGAGCATGACCGCGAGCCCGCTCGACGAGGTCCCCGGCATCGGGCCGAGCCGCAAGCGGGCGCTGCTCATGCACTTCGGAACGGCGAAGGCGGTGCGCGGGGCGGCGCTGGAGGACCTGGAGAAAGCGCCGGGTATCTCCAGGGCGATGGCGCGGGGGATCTACGATTATTTCCACCCCAGCGGCTGACCGTCATCCCGGCGAAGGCCGGGATCTCGAGACGAGAAGTCCCGGCGGCCTTTCGCGAGAGCCCGGCTTCCGCCGGGGCGACGGCTCCGTCCTCACCTTACCAGCTCATATTCCCCGTAGACGCTGGCCCGGACGATGTCCTGGCCGGGGTCGATCTCGGTCCCGGCGGCGCGGGCCGCCATCATCGAAGGCTGGCCGGACGCGTGGCCGCCGCCGTCGCGCATCGTCACGATCCGCCTGATCCTCAGCCCGAGCGTCCTGGCGAAGAATTTGGCGCGCCGGTCGGCGTCCCGGATCGCCGCGACCCGAGCGGTCTGGAGAGCCTCGTCGCTCGCCTCCCAGGAGAAATCGGGTCCCTGAATCTGGTTCGCGCCGGCGTTGACCAGGGCGTCGAGTATCGCTCCGCTCTTCTCGATGTCGCGGAAGACGATGGTCAGGGTGTGCGTGACGTTGAACCCTTTGCGCTTGCCGTCGGGGCGCTCGAAGCCCTGGCCCAGGCTGAGCCGGGTGGTCCGGACATCCTTGGCCTCGACGCCGAGGCGGCCGAGCTCTGAACGCAGGTCCTTCATCGAGTCGCTATTGTCCCGCATCGCGCCCGCGGCGGTCCTCCCGAACGTCTCGACTCCGGCCTGGACCGTGATCAGCCGGGTGCTCTGGGCCGACTCGCCCTGGCCGGCGATGGTGACGACGGTGCTGTCGTCGCCGACCCGCGAATCGCCGGTCGTCGCCACGATCCACGGCGCCGCGGCGAGGATCGCCAGGACCGCCATTACCTGCGTGTTTCGTTTCGTCATAACCGCCCCCGGGCCTGCACAGGCCGACAGGCTAGCCGCCGCCGGTTAAGAACTTGCCCAGTGTTCAGCGGCACCCATCCCGTCATGCCAGCGCAGCCGGCATCCCGGCGGGTGGAATCCGCCAGCGCCCTTCACCCCCCGGGCCCCCAGCCTTCGCCGGGGCGACGGAAGCTGCTAATCCGGGACCCGTGCACCTGCTCACCCCGGCGATCATCTGCGCGGTCCGGCCGCATGGCGAGCATGGCGCGATCGTCCGGGCGCTGACTCCGGGCGACGGCATCCAGGCCGGCTTCGTCCGCGGCGGGCGGTCGCGCCGGCTTCGCCCGATCCTCCTCCCCGGCAATCTCGTCCAGGCCGAATATCGCGCCCGGACCGAGGAGCAGCTCGCCCAGCTCAGCGTCGAGCTCGCGTCGAGCCGGGCGCCGCTGCTCGGCGAGGCCCTGCCCGCGGCGGCGATCGAGTGGACGACCGCGCTCGCCGCCACGGCTCTGCCCGAAGGCCAGCCCTATCCGCGGCTCTACGAGGCCCTGGACGGCCTCCTCGCCGCGATCGAGGCCTCGCCGAGCGCTCGAAGCTGGGCGCCCTCGCTGGTCCGCTACGAGCTCGGCGTGCTCGCCGAGCTCGGCTTCGGTCTCGACCTCAGCGAATGCGCGGCGACCGGTTCGAGAGAGGGGCTCGCTTTCGTCAGCCCGAAGAGCGGCCGCGCGGTCGGCGAGGCGGCGGCGGCGGGTTATCGCGACCGTCTCTTCCCGCTCCCGCCGCTCATGCTCGGCTCGGGAGCCGCGAGCTGGCCCGACATCCTGGCCGGACTTCGCATCACCGGCCACTTCCTCGCCCGCGACGTTCTCATCGATCGCCAGTCCGAAATCCTCGCCGCCCGCGACCGCCTGCTCGACCGCCTCAGGCGGGCAGGGGGATGAGCGCCGTCGGTGAAAGGCGACGGTGCCCTTCACCCCCGGGACCCAGCCAGCGCCGGGGCGACGTCAGCGCTTCCGCTCGGCCAGCCACGCCGCGATCGCGCCCGCGATCCGCTCCGAGGCGCGCCCGTCGCCGAAGGGGAAAGCGGGCCGCGCCATCCGGGCATATTTGCGCTCGTCGGCGAGGAGTCCGGAGACGGCGGCGAACAGGCGGTCGGGATCGGTGCCGACGAGCTCGAGATTCCCGCTCGCCACGGCTTCGGGCCGCTCGGTCACCTCGCGAAGCACCAGGACCGGCCGGCCCAGCGCCGGAGCCTCCTCCTGCAGCCCGCCGCTGTCGGTGAGGATCAGCCAGCTGGAATCGATCAGCCGCACCATCGCCTCATGGCCCTGCGGCTCCAGCAGCTCGACGAACGGAATGCCGGCCAGCGCCGTCTCGACGCCGCGCCGGGTCGCCGGATTCGGGTGCAGAGGCGCCGCCACCCGTACCGGCAGCTCGCGGACCATCCGCCTGAGCGCTCCGCACACGGCGAGCGCCGGCACCCCCTGGTTCTCGCGGCGGTGACAGGTGGCGAGGATCAGCCGGCGGCCGGAGTCGGTCGGCTGGCGGGGCCCCGCGATCCGCGCCCGGGCCTGGAGCAGGGCGTCGATCCCGCTATTGCCGGTGACCAGGATCCGGCCCGAGGCTCGCCCCTCCCGCCGGAGGTTGCGGGCGGCCCGGTCGGTCGGTGCGAAGAGCAGCTCGGCCACGGCGTCGATGGCGATCCGGTGCCCTTCCTCCGGCCAGGGCTGGCAGAGGTCGAAGGACCGGAGGCCGGCCTCGACATGGGCGACCGCGATCCCGCAATCGCGCGCCGCGAGGGCTCCGGCGAGGGCGCTGGTCGTGTCGCCGTGGACGAGAACGAGGTCGATCCGCTGGCGCCGGAAGCGGCCGCGGAGCAGTGCCCGAAGGGCCTCGCCGAGGCTTTCGACGCTTCGCCCGGCGGGATCGAAGCGGAGCTGGCGAAGCCTCTGCCCGGGGTCGAAGTGGCCGGCCAGGCCATCGTGCTGGCCGGTGAGGACGACCTCGTGGCGGGCGCCGGCCAGCCCCGCCAGGGCCCGGGCCACCGGTGCCATCTTGATCGCCTCGGGACGCGTTCCGACGACGGAAACCAGGAAGGGAAGGGCTCGGGGAGGTCGGCGGAGGCCGGGGCGCGCTCGGTCGGGCATTCGCCAAGGCTAGTCGGGCGCGGAACCTATCCAAAAAGCCCATCGGCAGGGCGACAAATACGGATTAACCTGCCCGTTCGACCGTCCGCCCGGAATCAGCCCGCGCCCGGCACGCCGAGCTCGGCGGCGGCGCTCCTCAGCCGGCCCGAGGCGGCGGAATCGCTTGCGAAAGCGGCGAGGCCGGACTTCAGGGCCGCCCGCGCGGCGTCGGCGTCGCCCAGGGCCATCCGGGAGCGCATCAGCCGGATCCAGCCGTCCTCGTCCCTCGGATTCGACTTCAGCCGGCCCTCCAGGCGGGCCACCATCTGCTCGACCATGGCCGCCTGCTGGGCCGGGGGAAGCGAGGAAGCGGAGGCGAGCTGCTCCGGAGTCGGGCCGGGTATGCCCGAGGTCGCGGTCCCGGTGCTTCCGGCGGCCGGCATCCGCCCGGCGAGGTCGATCCGGTGCTTGGCCGCCGTCTGCTCGATCGTCCGCCTGAGGTCGGCCTCCCAGGGCGCTCCCGGCGGGGTGTCCTTCAGGAAGGCGAGCCAGTCCTCGACCGCACCCCTCGGGTCGCCGCTCAGGTCCTTCTGGACGGCCAGGAAGTAACGCGCCCTGGGGTCGCTCGGGTCGAGCTCGATCGCCTTGCGGAAGGCGGAGGCCGCCTCCGGAACCGCGGTCGCGCTCGCCACCTGCAGGGCCTCGCCCAGCGAGGACCAGTTCTCGGCCCTGCCGGGCTCGATCGCGGCCGCCTTGCGATAGGCGGCGGCGGCCTCCTGGGCGTTGCCGGCCTGGGCATAGGCCCAGCCCACCACCCGCCAGTCCTTCGCCGCCGGCACGTCGTCGCCGTCTCCCGAGCCTCCCCCGAGGCTCCGCGAGACGGCGACAGCGGCCGAGACGAGGGCGATCGCCGCGGCGACGATGAGGATGATCGTCGACGCCGAGGGGAGTCGGGAACGGCTTTGCGGGGCGCTGGTCATGGGGTTGCCATCCTTGCGCCAATTTGATCAACGTCAAGGGCTGGCGTTCGGCGGCGGCGGAAGGGGTGGGAACAGCGTGTCGGACTGCTTCCGTGTCGCGATCATCGGCTCGGGACCCGCCGGCCTCAGCGCCGCCGCGCGGGCGGCCCGGCTCGGGCTCAGCCACGTCCTCCTCGAAAAGTCCGGCCACCTCTCCGACACCATCTACAAATACCAGAAGGGCAAGCACGTCATGGCGACGCCGAGCCAGCTCGTGCTTCGCTCGGATATGGAGTTCGAGGCCGGCAAGCGGGAAGCCGTGCTCGACGCCTGGGACCGGCTGGCCGCCGAGCGCGGGATCAACGTCCGGCTCGAGGCGGAGGTGAAGTCGATCGCCGGCCGCAAGGGCGATTTCGCTTTGACCCTGGCCGGAGGCGAGGTCGTCCGGGCCGAGAACGTCATCCTCGCCATCGGCACCCAGGGCAATCCGAACCTGGTCCGCTGCCCGGTCGGCGAGGGCGCCGTCGTCCAGTATCAGCTCGACGATCCGGGCGAATATGTCGACGAGCATATCGTCGTCATCGGCGCCGGCGATGCCGGAATCGAGAACGCGCTCGGCCTCGCCGCCGACCCCGAGCAGCGCAACAAGGTGACCATCGTCAACCGCTCCGCCGAGTTCGCCACCGCCAAGGACGCCAACGTCAAGGCCCTGCTCGCCGCCGAGGCGGAGGGCCGCCTGACCGTCCTTCGCGACACCACCGCCTCGGCGATCGAGCCGGGCTCGATCACCTTCGACACCCGCGACGGCGAATTGAGGGCGCGCTGCGACCGGGTCATCGCCCGGATGGGCTCCGCCCCGCCGCGCAATTTCGTCGAGGCCTGCGGGATCGCCTTCACCAGCCCGGACCGGCTCGCTTACCCGAAGCTGACCCCGACCTTCGAGTCGACCGTCGACGGCCTCTACGTGATCGGCGCGCTCGCCGGCTATCCGCTGATCAAGCATTGCATGAACCAGGGCTACGACGTCGTTGAGTTCATCAACGGCAACCTCGCCCTGAAGCCCGCCGACGAGCCGATCCTCCAGGCCAAGTTCCGGCACCTGCCGGTCGCCCGCTCGGTCGACGCCTGGCTCGAAATGCTGCGCGGCAATGTTGCGATACTCAACGACATGTCGCCGCTTCAAATGCGCGAATTCATGCTCGACAGCGAGGCGCGCTTCTACCGCGCGGGCGAGGTGGTGTTCGACAGGAACGCGCCGGGGTCGTCGCTTTTCGCCGTTGCGCACGGCTCGGTGCTGGTCGAGGTCAGCCCGGCCGATCCGTCGGTCACCGTTCCGATCGGCGCCGGCTCGATCTTCGGCGAGGTCGGGCTCATCTCCGGCCGCCGCCGGGGCGCCACCGTCCGGGCGGCCGAGGATTCGATCCTGGTCGAGGTGCCCCGCATGGCGGCCCTGAGGCTCATGTCGGCGGTGCCCGCCGCGCGCCGGGCGATCACCCGGATCTCGATCGAGCGCCAGCTCCTCCAGATGTTCGGCTCCGGCCTCACCCCGGACGACCTCGTCGAGGTCCTGGAGAGCTCGGAGGTGAAGAGCGTCAAGGCCGGCGAGGCGATCCTCGAGGAGGGCGCGGAGGGCCGCGACGTCTTCGTCATCCGCCAAGGCTCGATGGTGGTCGAGAAACAGATAGGCGGCCGCCCGATCTTCCTCTCCTACCTCCCGGCCGGCTCATATGTCGGCGAGATGGCGCTTCTCGAGGGCGGCCGGCGCACCGCCACCGTCCGCGCCGCGGTCAAGTCCGAGGTGATCCGTCTCGACGGCGCCGCCTTCCGCCGGCTGCTCGACCGGAAGCCCGATCTGCTTGCCCGGGCGAGGCGGGACATGGCCTCGCGCCAGCAGCTCAACGACTTCATCGAAGCCAAGAAGGACGGCTTCGGCGGAGCCGTGGACATGTACTCGTCGGTGGCGAGCTTCCTGGTCGAGAACGGCATCGGCGAGGCGACCGACGTCCTCCTCATCGACGAGACGCTCTGCGTCGGCTGCGACAATTGCGAGCGCGCCTGCGCGGACAGCCACGAAGGCCTATCCCGTCTTAACCGCGAAGCCGGCAAGACCTACGCCCACCTCCACGTGCCGACCTCGTGCCGCCACTGCGAGCATCCGCACTGCATGGCCGATTGCCCGCCCAACGCGATCCATCGTGGGCCTGACGGCGAGGTGTTTATCGACGAGACCTGCATCGGCTGCGGAAATTGCCAGAGGAACTGCCCCTACGGCGTTATCCGCATGGAGAAGGTGCCGCCGAAGAAGCCGCCTCTGCTCGCATGGCTTTTGGCTGGCCTCGGCCCGGGACCAGGCGAGCCGCCGAAGAAATGGACGGAGCGGCGGGTCTCG
>DASTLX010000019.1:0-67099 GCA_035714565.1 Allosphingosinicella sp. | reverse complement strand
AACGCCGATGTCTCGGCCATGCTGAAGGCGCGGGGCTTCGTCGAGGGCTCCAACCACGAGCCCGGCAGCTACGTGGTCGAGAAGGCGTTCGTGACGAAGTAGCGACGGACATCACGGTCTCACCAGGGAACTGGCTCGGGCGCACCGGGACCATTGCGGAATCATCTCCGCGCCGTTATGTCCCGGGCGGAAGCAGCGCCCCGGTCGGCCGTCCGGCCGGCCTGGAGGTGCGCCACGCCCTGGGAGAAACGAATGCCCGAGGAAACGCCCGTCCCCGGCCGCCGGGGCCTGCTCAAGGCCGCCGCGGTCGGCGCCGCCGGCACCGCCGTGCTCGCCACGCCCAACGTCAGCCGCGCCCAAACCGCCGTGCTGCGGTTCCAGTCCACCTGGCCGCAGCGCGACATCTTCCATGAATTCGCGCAAGACTACGTCAGCCGCGTCAACGCCATGGCCGGCGGGCGGCTGCGGTTGGATCTGCTGGCCGCTGGCGCCGTGGTGGGCGCCTTCCAGCTCCTCGACGCGGTGAACGCCGGCACGCTGGACGGCGGGCACGGCGTTTCGGCCTACTGGTTCGGCAAGAACAAGGCGTTCAGCCTGTTCGGCACCACGCCTCCTTGGTTCGGCGACGCCAACCAGCTCCTGGGCTGGTTCTACCACGGCGGCGGCGAGGCCCTGTACAAGGAGCTCACCGGCGACATCCTCAAGGTCAACACGGTGGGCTTCCTCAGCACGCCCATCCCCACCCAGCCGCTGGGCTGGTTCAAGCAGCCGATCGACCGGGCCGAGCAGTTCCGCGGCATGAAGTACCGCACCGTCGGCTTGGCGGCGGACCTCTTCACCGAGATGGGGGCGTCCGTGGTGTCCTTGCCGGGGGGCGAGGTGGTGCCGGCGCTGGAGCGCGGGGTGATCGACGGGGCGGAGTTCAGCAACCCGACCTCCGACCGCCTTTTCGGCTTCGCCGACGTGGCCAAGAACTACATGGTCCAGAGCTACCACCAGCGCACCGAGTGCTATGAACTCCTGTTCAACAAGCCGAAGTACGACGCCCTGCCGGCGGAGCTTCAAGGCGTGCTGCGCCACGCCGCGGAGGCGTCCTCGGCCGACATGAGCTGGAAGGTGCTGGACCGCTTCCCGAAGGACATGGCGGCGCTGTCGCAGGCGGGCGTCAACGTGCGCCCGACGCCGCGGCCGGTGCTGGACGCGCAACTGGCGGCCTGGAACAAAGTGCTGGAGCGGCTGGAAGGAGACAACTCTTCGCCCGCCAACGGCCCTTTCTTCAAGAAGGTCTGCGACAGCCAGCGTGACTGGTGCCGCCGCGTGGGCAACTTCGTCCTGCGCTACGAGGCGAGCCAAGCGGTGGCCTACAACCACTTCTTCGGGCGGTAGAACGATCGGAAGGACTGGCTGGACAAGCCGGGCCGCGGCCGTTATACGCCCGCCCTCGCCGCGCGGCCCTGGGTGCGAGCCCTGGGCCGTTCGGCATTTCAGGGACGCGGGAGGCCGGGCGTTCGCCGGGCCGCACGGACCGCGGGCCTCTGACTGATGCAGAGGACTGGCGTATGGCGAAGAAGATCACCGGCTACATCAAGCTGCAAATCCCGGCGGGCAAGGCGAACCCCTCGCCGCCGGTGGGCCCGGCGCTGGGCCAGCGCGGCCTGAACATCATGCAGTTCGTGAAGGAGTTCAACGCGGCGACCCAGGGCATGGAGCCCGGGATGCCGATACCGGTGGTCATCACCGCTTTCGGCGACCGCACCTTCTCCTTCGTCACCAAGACCCCGCCGGTCAGCTACTTCCTCAAGAAGGCGGCCGGGATCGAGAAGGGCAGCGCCACGACGGGCAAGGGCGACGTCGCGGGCACGGTGACGATGGAGCAGTGCCGGCAGATCGCCGAGCAGAAGATGAAGGACCTGAACGCGGTCGACGTCGACGGGGCCACGGCGATGATCGTCGGCTCGGCCCGGTCGATGGGCCTGCAGGTGGTGGGGTAGGGCGGTCATGGCGAAGAAGGGCAAGCGGCTCCGCGCGGCGCTGGGGACCATCGACCGCGAGCGTCTCTACCCGGTCGACGAGGCCGTGCGGGCGATCAAGGCCGGGGCCACGGCGAAGTTCGACGAGACGATCGAGCTGGCGCTGAACCTCGGCGTCGACCCGCGCCACGCCGACCAGATGGTCCGCGGAGTGGTGACCCTCCCCGCCGGCACCGGCAAGGACGTCCGGGTCGCGGTCTTCGCCCGCGGCGCCAAGGCCGAGGAGGCGACCGCGGCCGGCGCCGACGTGGTCGGGGCCGAGGACCTGATGGAGACCATCCAGGGCGGAACGATCGACTTCGACCGGGTCATCGCCACTCCCGACATGATGGGAATCGTCGGCCGGCTCGGCAAGGTGCTCGGGCCCAAGGGCCTGATGCCGAACCCGAAGCTCGGCACGGTCACGCCCAACGTCGCCGAGGCGGTCAAGGCGGCCAAGGGCGGCCAGGTCGAGTTCCGGGTCGAGAAGGCCGGGATCATCCACTCCGGGATCGGCAAGGCGAGCTTCCCGGCCGAGGACCTGAAGCGCAACTTCCAGGCCTTCGTCGACGCCATCGTCAAGGCCAAGCCGGCCGGGGCCAAGGGCAAGTACGTCAAGAAGGTGGCCTTGAGCTCGACCA
Organism: Allosphingosinicella sp.; assembly: GCA_035714565.1. GTDB lineage: Bacteria > Pseudomonadota > Alphaproteobacteria > Sphingomonadales > Sphingomonadaceae > Allosphingosinicella. Next base: position 64,449 of record DASTLX010000019.1, on the reverse strand, counting down.
TGGGCCCGGGGCTCAAGGTCGACGTCGCCGAGGTGGCGAGCGTCTAGGCCTCGCCGGCGGAGCGCACGTTCGAGGGCCGGGGCCACAAGCCCCGGCCCTAGAAATAGACGTCCCGGCTCGGGAAGCGGCGGGGCGGAGCGGCCTCGTCCTCGGCGCAATTGTCGTCATTGTCGCCGAGTATCTGAACCCGTCCGGCGCTCACCGCGATCAGCGCCTCGGGCTTCATCGCGCCGAAGCCGAGCCCAGGGCCCGGAGTCGGCTGGTTGCGCCCGTCCCACCAGTAGAGTTTCGGGGCCGGCCCGGAATCGCCCACCGGGCCGGCGACGATCAGGAAGGCGCGGCTTCCCTTGCCGACCCGCTCCAGGCTCCGGATGCCTCGGCCTTCGAGATTGAGGCGGAAGACCTTCGGCTGGGCGGGGCCGACCGGCGCCGCCTGCGGGAGGCCGACCCGGCCGAACGGCTTGACGATCCGGACCACCTGCGCCTTGCCGGAGCTGAGCGGGCCGCGAAGGCCGACGAAGAGGCTGCCGTCCGGCGCCGCCGCGAGCCCCTCGATGTTGAGGTCGAGGGCGAGGCCTCCGGTGACCTTGCCGTTCTGCTGGATCTTCTCCTGGACCCCGAGCAGGGCGGCGATGTCGGCGCGCAGGTTGCGATAGTCGGTCCCGGCGGCGGCCAGCGCGCCGGTCGGAAGCACCTTGGTCGCGAACAGGATCTTGCGCTTGGGCTTGTCCTCCTTCTCCTTGTTGACCGAGTGGGACGTGACCCAGAAGATGGTGTCGCCGATGCGCGCGGCCCCCTCGATGTCGGTCACGTCGGGATGCGCGAAGGTCGAGAGCGGCTGCGCCGCGCCGCGCTTGTAGAGGGTGAGGAGCTCGAGCTCGTCGCTCGCGACCACGAAGCGGTTGCTGTCGAGGGCCGCCGCGGCCGAGGCCTCGCAGACCCCGGAATAATGGACCGGTGGCGGCAGGGCGCCGGCCAGGAGGACGGGAAATATCGCGGCGGCGGCGAGGCCGCAAAAGACCCGGCGAGAAGTCATTTTCTTTCTCCTGTCGTGACTGCGAAACGTCCGTTCCCCGTCCGTCGGGTTAGCCCGCCTCGCGGCGCGTTTCCGTGACCGCGGTCACGGACCCCGGAGGGGTCCCGGGGTCGCGGGCCTTGATGGGACCGCCACGCCGCTCCATGTCGTGACCATGTCCCCGCCCCCTCCCTGGTATGAGATCGCGATGAAGGAGCTTGCGGCCTGCGTGGCGGAGCAGGCGAGCGGCGAGCATCCGCGGATCCTCGAATATCTCGCCACCTGCGACGACCTCGAGGAGGGCGAGGCGGAGCGGGATTCGACGCCATGGTGCTCCGCCTTCGTCAACTGGTGCCTGGCCCAGGCGGGAATCGCGGGAACGGATTCGGGATGGGCGCGGTCGTGGGCGGACTGGGGCGAGCCGGTCGAACCGCCGCGGATCGGAGCGATCGCCGTGTGGGCGCGCGGCCGCGCCGCCGCGGACGAGCCGGTCGTCACCGGCCATGTCTCCTTCTTCGTCGAGGATCTCGGCGACAGCCTGCTGGTGCTTGGGGGCAATCAGAGCGACTCGGTCAGCCTCAAGGCCTATCCGAAGCGGGGCTATCTCACCGACACGGTCCGGTCCGGAGCGCCGGCGCGCGAGCTTTATGAGCTGCTCGGCTACCGCTGGCCCGCGGGGCGGCGCTAGCCGGCCCAGGGCATATCGGCATTCGGTCCGCCGGTCCCTTTCCCGGAACCGCCGGGGGAGGCAAAGCTGCCTATCGCCCCACCGCCGGTTTTCCCACCGGCGCGGTCGCGGTCTTGGGCATGCGGGCCTCGAGCGGCTTCAGCCAGGAATCGACGCGGCTTCCGATGCTGACCTGGGGGTAGGAGGGTTCGTACTTCTTCGCCGCCTCCCACTCGCCGACGAGCCTGAGCGCCTCGACGGAAGCCTCGGCGAGCGGCTGCGGCTTGCGAAGGGCGCGGTTGATCATCGCGTCGCCGAAGAAGGTCCAGTCATTGTCCGACTCGCAGCCGAACGAAGTCCGGCTCGCAGCGGCCGCCGTGAACAGGGCCGTGGTCTCGCTCCACAGGGCCGGAACGAAGGTCCCGGAATAGCAGGCGGAAAGGACGAGCAGGCGGTTGCGGAGGCCAAGCTCGTCGAGCAGGCCGGCGAGGCGGGTCGGGGTGAGGACGCCATAGCCCTGGTCGCCGTCGTGGTAGGTGATCCCATAAGGCGCGCCGTGGCCCGTCGAGTAGAGGACGAGCACGTCCTCCTCCGAATCCATCAGCTCGGCGATTCGGGCGAGCGCCAGGTCGAGGGCATGGAGCGACCCCATCGGCAGCGCGGCCGAGCCGCGGCCGTCGCCGCCGCCGAGCGTCAGGGTCCTGCCGGCGGCGTCGAAGCGCCGCGACAGCACCTTCGCGGCCTCGCGGGCCTCGCGGCCGAAGACCGGGTCGCTGTCGAGCCCGACGACGAGGACGTAGGCGTCGACGATTCCCCGGCGTTGCGGCGCGAGCGCGGCCAGCGCCTCGGTCAGCCGGCGATGCTCGGCGAGCTCCGAGCGGGCCGAGCGGCCGCGCTCGAGATTGGGGCCGAGGTCGAGGCTCGCGCCGAGCTCCGCCGGGTCGGAGCCGGAGACGAGGGCCGGCCAGGCGCTCTTGTGCTTCGGCGGCTCCGCCGGCTGCGCGGCCGCCACGGCGGCGAGGCCAAGCGCGGCCAGGGAAGCGCTCCGTAAATGTGTCGAGAAACGCACCAAGTCCCCCCGGCCGACAGTCGCTCCACTCTCGCCCGGTCTCGGGCTCGGGGTCAACGGGGGCTGGACCTTCGCCCGCCAATGACCCATTTGGGCCGTGGGCCGGGTTAGCTCAGCCGGTAGAGCAACCGCCTTGTAAGCGGTAGGTCGTCCGTTCGAGTCGGACACTCGGCACCAGTTCGCGCGGGCGCAGGGATCATTTTGATTCCGAAATGGTTATATGGGGGTGTCGCAGGCCCTCGGCCATAGCCTTTGGTTTGACTGCTATGCCTCTTCATCCTATCCATCCACGGTCCCATCGATCCGAAATGGAGTGAAAATTTCCCGGTGTCCCTCGTCAGCCACCTGAAAGCTGCGCATCGCCACGACGGCCTTGCGGTCGTGCAGGATTTCGTAACGAGGGCGGCCGGCGCCGGAAGCATGGCGGACCTCCGCTCGCTGATCGAAAGCGCGGTCCGGGAGCTGGGCTTCGATTATTTCGCCATCGTCCACCACGTCCTCTTCGGACGCCCGGAAGACGAGCATGTCCGCCTGACCAATTATCCGCTCGAATGGGTCGGGTACGTCCGCGAGCTGCCCAAGCTGACGGATCCCGTGGTCAGGGCGGCCGAGCGCCTGTCGAGCGGCTTCAAATGGGACCAGCTCGATTCGCTGCTCACCATGACCCCGGCGGAGGTGGAGTATATGCGCCAGGCGGCGCTCCACGGCATCTGCCAGGGCTATACCGTTCCCAACCATGTCCCTGGCGAGACCTTCGGGTCCTGCAGCTTCTCCGTTCGCGGCGACAGGCCCTTCCCGGAAGATTCGACTTCCGCCGCGCAGGCGCTTGGAAGCTTCGCCTTCGAGGCCGCGCGAAAGCTTCTCAAGCAGCGCCCTGGCGAAATCTATCTCCAGCCGGCGCCGCTTTCGGACCGCCAGCGCGAATGCCTCCTGTTCGTCGCGCGCGGGAAAAGCGATTCCGTGATCGCCGATCTGCTCGCGATCCGCCCGAAGACCGTCAACGAGCATATCGAAGCCGCCAAGAGGCGCTATTCGGTGGCGACCCGCTCCCAGTTGCTGGTGCGAGCCCTGTTCCGAAGCGAGATCTGCTTTTCGGAAGTGATCGACTGAACGGGGCCGGCGGATCGCTCGTCGCCATTACGGGCTAGAGAGGGCGCAGGCCGATCCTCAGGCTCTTGCGAGGGCGGCAATTGGGCCAGTGATACCAGCGCGGGGCTGCCGCGCAGTCGACGACCAATTCGTGCCGCTCCAGCAGGGTCCGCAACAAGGCCCTGACCTGAAGCATGGCGAAATTCGCGCCCAGGCAGCCATGAGCCCCGCCGCCGAACGGGACGAACGCGAACCGATGGCGGCCGCGCGCGCGGTCGGGTGAAAAGCGCATCGGATCGAAGTCCCGCGGATTGTCCCAGATCTCCGGCAGCAGGTGGGTCAGCATCGGGTTGACGCCCGCGATCGTGCCCTCCGGGAAGGCATGGCCGCCGAACTCGAACGGCTTCACCGCCCGTCTCCACAGGACCGGCGCCGCGGCATTGAGCCGAAGCGCCTCCTTCACCGCCCATTCGGCCCTTTCGCAGCCCGCCAGGTCGGCGAGCGAGATCCACCGCCGGCTCGACACTTTGTCGCACAGCTCCTCGCGAATCGTCGTCTGCCAGCCGGGATTCGCGGCGAGGTAATACAGCGTCGACACCGTCGCCGAGGACAGGGCGTCGAAGGAGGCGGCGATCGTGAAGGTGAGGTGGGCGACGATCTCGCGCTCGTCGAGCAGGCCGGCGTCCCTCATCCGGCACAGCACGGCGAGAAGGTCGGTGCGCTCCGTCTCGACGCGCTCCGAAAGCATCGGCCGGATCAGCCCCTCCACGTGGCGGGTCGCCCAGGCGGCCCGCGATTCCGCCGTGCCGGGCAGCGGGACGGTGACGAGGGCGACGGCGGAGCGCATCAGGTAGCGGAACGCGAGCATGTCGTCGCGCGTGGCCTCCCCCGGATCCCGCCCGAGGAAGGCGGCGTAGCCGTTGGCGAAGCTGACCTGCTGGGCAAGCTCGTAGACGTCGAGCGACCGGCCCGACCAGGCCGACAGCGCCGCCTCGTTGTTGCGGGCGAAGATGTTGAGATAGGATTGCAGCTGATCCTGCTTGAAGGCGGTGGCCACGAGCTTTCGGTGCCATTGATGGTCGGCTCCGTCGCGCAGCAGCAGGCCTCCAGCGAAATGGCGGCCGAAGACCGGCCTCCATCCGCCCTCCGCGGAGAAATTGCGGGCCTCGTCGAACAGCACGAAGGCGTTCGCTTCGGGCCCGACCAGCTGGACGTTCCAGTTGCCGCAGGCATGGAAGCGGTGGATGGGCCCATAGGTCTCATGCATTCGCCGGGCGAAAGCGAGCGGGTCGAGCAGCGCTTCCGGGAGGATTCCAAGGAAGGGCAGGCCGCGCTTGCCCGGCACCGATCGGAGGTCGCGCCCGCGCACGCGCGGAAAGTCGCGGCGCAGGACAGGCGGCTTCTCGCGTTGGGCGACGGGCGGCAGGAAGGGTGCGGTCACTGAGGCTCCTGTGCCGGGACCCTAGCGCCGCCGCCGGCCTGCCCCCACCCGGTAACTACCGGGGTGTGATTCGACGCGCGGAAGAGCGACTTGGAGGGCGTCGGAGGCTGAAGCATGATTGATTTGGTTCTTCCGGAAAGTCGCCTCGGCTTCGCCGCGGCGCTCATGGAGATGCACCATGACCGGAAGCAGGTGTTCGTAGATCGGTTCGGATGGCGTCTGCCGGCAAAGGGTAGCTGGCTCGAGGTCGATCAGTTCGACGACGATTATGCGATTTACCTGCTCGCCAGATCTTCGGAAGGTCGCCACCAGGGTTCCGTGAGGCTTCTCCCGTCCTCACGGCCAACCATGCTGAACACTCTCTTCAGCGATCTCTGTCCGGCAGGGGTGCCGAGCGGCGACGACTGTTGGGAAATTTCGCGATTGGTGACTCGGCCTGCGGACGCCTCCGGCACCACCATCCTCCGGGTCCACCGGCTGCTTGCGCTGGCGCTGGTGGAGTTCGCCGAGTCGAACGGCATCCGCCGCTACACGCTGGTGGCCGAGGCGCACCGGGTTCCGGCCCTGCTTTCGGTCGGCTGGCCGGTGACTCCCTTGGGCTTGCCGACCTGGGTCGACGGGGAGCAGCTTCAGGCCTTGCAGATCGACCTGCCGCCGGGCACACTGCACGACATGCGCAGCCGGTTACGGATTAGGGCTCCGGTGCTGCGCATAGTGGAACCCCTTCGGAGAGCCGCGTAATGGTCGCACAGCCGACAGGCAGGCACGGGCCGGACGAGACGGGCAGTCTCGCCACCGAGACCGAGCGAATAATCTTGGAGATCGAATCGCGGCTTCACCGGCTGATCGAGACTTCGCGTCGCGAATCCGGTCCGGCGGCGCAGTCCTCGGTTCTGGCGGCGGCGGCGGAAGCCTGTGCCGCGCGCCGCAGGCTCTACGCCCTGTTCGGCCGGCGCCTGTTCTGCGATCCCTCGTGGGACATCTTGCTCGAGCTGTTCGTGAGCACTCTGGAAGGGCGCAAGGTCACCGTCTCGACCGCGTGCATGGCGGCCTGCGCCCCGACGACGACAGCCTTGCGGCACATCGCCTATCTCGTTCAGGAAGGCCTTGTCGTCCGTCGTCCCCACCCGGCCGACGCTCGAAGCACCTATCTCGAGCTCACTCCGCAGGCGATCACGCGACTCACCCAATATTTCAGCGAGTCGAACTGACCTCCGGAAAGTCGCGCCGGATCGAGTCGAGCGCCATCGAGACGTAGGCGGCCGCGCCGTGAAGCTCGGCCTTGTCGAGCGACTCGAGCAGGTCGTTGAGCTTCGCGTGCAAGCCGGCGAGCTCGCTCGGGCTCGCCGTTTCCGATGCCTTCGAATTCATCCATGGGCCTCCCCTTCGGTGCGCGACCGCCCCCGGATTCCGCCCGGGGAGCACACCCTTCGCCCGAAACGCGCCCCATCGCACGTCCGGGCCAGAAGCCCCTGCCGCCTCCTTACGCGAACGTAAGCCGCGCGAAAAGGGGGGCGGCCCAACTAGTCGGTCCGTTTTGAACCAACAAGCCGGCCGGGGCCGTTGCCCGTCGATTGCAGCTCCCCTTCGCGCCGGCCTTGTCAAAGCCCCCTTCGACAAGCTCGGGGCGAACGGAGGGCGGGACCGGGGGCTTCAGGCCGTCGGCGACGACGCCTCGTCCAGCCGCTGCAGCTGGGCCGGGGTCAGGTCCAGAGTCATCGCGCCGATCAGCTCCTCGAGCTGCGCGGGAGTCCGGGCGCTGGCGATCGGGGCGGCGACCGCCGGCTGGGCGGCGACCCAGGCGAGGGCGATCTGGGCCTGGCTCACTCCGGTCTCCTCGGCGATGGCGTCGAGAACGGCGAGGACGGCGGGTCCACGGCCTTCGAGATATTTCGCCATTCGGTCGCCGCGCACGCTCTTCCCGTAATCCGACTCGCTTCGATATTTGCCGGTGAGGTAGCCCGAAGCGAGACCGTAGAAGGGCAGCACGCCGATGTCCTCGTCGAGGCAGAGCTCTTGAAGCTCGCCCTCCAGCTTGCCGCGCTCGAGCAGGTGAAATTCGTTCTGGAGCACCTCGTAGCGGCTCATCCCCGCCTCGCTCGCCACCGAGAGCGCCTGTCGCATCCGCTCCGCGGTGAAGTTGGACGCCCCGAGCGCCCGCACCTTGCCGGCCCTGACCAACCGGTCGAACGCCTCGACCACCGCCTCCATCGGCGTGTCCGGATCGTCCTGGTGGGCGTAATAGAGATCGATCGCGTCGACCCCCAGCCGCTTCAGCGACGCCTCGGCGGCCTTTTCGATCCGCCACGGCTCGAGCTTGCCGACGCCCCAGTGGCGATGGAGCATTCCGACCTTGCTGGCGACGAGGATCCCCTCCCGTGACCCGCGCGTCCGCAGCCACTCGCCGATCAACGTCTCGGATTCGCCGCCCTGGTGGCCCTCGACCCAGGCCGAATAGACGTCGGCGGTATCGATCATGGTTCCGCCGGCCTCGACGAAGCGGTCGAGGATCCGGAACGCCTCCGTGCCGGTCGCCGTCCAGCCGAAGACGTTGCCGCCCAGCACCAGGCGCGGGGTCTCGAGCCCGCTTCGGCCGAGGGGACGCCGTTCAGTCATCGACTTGCTCCTTCAACTCTCCCCCCGGCGCACCCGCCGGGCTTCCAGCGCCTCGATCGCCTCGCGCACGCGCTGGGTTTCCCCGCGCGGCACGACGAGGACGGCGCGTTCGGTCGCGACGATGACCAGATCCTCGACTCCGAGCGCGACCACCACCGGACCGTCGGAGCGGACCAGGCAGTTGCGGCTGTCGGGGGCGACGACGTCGCCGCTGAGCAGGTTGCCGTCGCCGTCGAGCGGCCCGAGCGCATGAAGCGCCTCCCAGCTGCCGATGTCCGACCAGCCCATCGCGGCCGGCACGACCGCCACCTTCTCCGCTTTCTCCATCAGCGCCGTGTCGATCGAGGCGGACGGGGATTCGGCGAAATCGCCTTCGGCGGCCGCCAGGATTTCCGGGGCATGCTCGCGCAGGGCGGCGAGCAGGGCGCCGCGCTCGAACAGGAAGATGCCCGCGTTCCAGTCCCACCCGCCCTCGGCGAGCCAGCTCTCGGCCGTCGCCCGGTCCGGCTTTTCGGCGAAGCGTGCGGCCCGGAAGACGCCGGGAGCGAGCTCCTCGCCGCGCTTGATGTAGCCGTAGCCGGTCTCGGCCCGGTCGGGGGCGATCCCGAACGTCACCAGCCAGCCGTCGCGGGCGAGCGGCCCAGCCGTCGCCACCGCCGCCCGGAACGCGTCGTCGTCGTCGATACGATGGTCACTTGGCATGACCAGCAGAAGCTCGCTCTCGCTCGCCGCGAGCGCGGCCAGGGCCACCGCCGCGGCGGTGCCGCGCGCGCAGGGCTCGAGCACGAGCCGGGCGTCGGGCACCTCCGCGCGCACCGCCAGCGCCTGCTCGCGGGCGGCGACGACGATCGGCGCTCCCCAACCCGCCGCCCGCCGAGCGGTCGACCGGAGCAGGCTCTCCTCGCCCGCGAGCGCCAGGAACTGCTTGGGCCGCCCGGTCCGCGACAGCGGCCAGAGCCGGGTGCCCGCGCCGCCGGAGAGGATGACGGGCCTGATCGTGGGGGCGTTCATGGGGAGGGGGTGTAGGGGTAACGTCATTTCCGTGAAAGCGGGAATGACCGGTCGCGGCCCCGCTCAGGTCCGGACGATCGGCTCGCCCATCTGGAGAGTCTTGCCCTTCGTGACGATGACGAGGTCGCCGAGCTTGGCGGCTGCGAACAGTTTCTTCGCGAAGGCGACGGGGACGGCGACGCAGCCGTGGGTGGCGAAGCCGGGGGCGACGCTGTCGCTGCCGTGGATGGAGATGCCGTCGTTCGTCATCCGCATCATGTAGGGCATCGGGGCGCCGTAGAGGTTGGAGACGTGCCTGGAGTCCTTCTGGGTGATCGGGAAGGCGCCCAGCGGGGTCGGCTTGTCGTCGCGGCCGTAGAGGATGGCGGCGGCGCCGATCTCGTAGCCGCCGCGGAAGATGGAGAGGACCTGGGCCTCGAGGTCGACGGTGATGACGATCGGGCCGTCGGCGGGGGCGCCGCTCTCGTCCCAATGATGGTCGCCCATCTTGAGCGGGCCGGGAATGTCGAGGATCCGCCGGACGACGAAATCGGGGTTGGCCGGCGCCGCGGCCGCGACGGGCGGGGCGGCCGCGGCGGGACGGGCCGGAGCCTCGGCCGACGCCGGCGCCCGGGCGGGCTCGTCCGCGACCTCGAAGCCGACGACGAGCAGGGCCGCCGCCGCCAGCAATCCCGTTCCGATCCGCGCCGCCATCGTCCTGCCCGTCATGTCCTGCTCCGCCTAAGCCGTATCGAGCCGTCGAAGCGCTCCAATGTCGCAAGCGATCCCGGGCCGCCAGCCCTCGATCCGGCCTGTGCCGGCGCGGGACGGCGGGGCCGGAATTGCTAAGGCGGGTCGGGCCGCCTAGCGGCGCCCGGCGCGTCGCCCCCCAACGTCGCGCCGGGCGCCCGGAGGCAGGCCGGGGCCCGCGCCGACTCGCTTGCGCGGAGCGGCCGGCGCGGGGAGATTGATCCGATTCCGGAGGTTTCGCAAGGGTCCGGAGGCGGCTCCGCGGCGGATCGCGGAGCCCTTGTAATCATTCGTGAAATTCGTCCGAACGGATTAAATTTAATCTGGATTCGAAACCGATACATATGGTATCGGAGGGTTACCGAGAGTTGAATGGCTTCCTCTCACGGTGGGGGCTGGGGGGTTTGCTTCCACGGGCCGCTCGGCCCCCTTATTGCTATGAGTCGCCCGACCCGCGCCAAGGCGGAGGCGAGCCGAGGTCCTTCGGCTCCGGGCGGCTGATCTCCCAATTGGCTCTCCGGAAATGGTCCGCGATATGGTCGGCAACGGCGCCGTGGACCTGCGGCTCCTCGTCGGCATCCTGCCTTTTCTCCAGCGACGCGAGCTGATATTTTTCGAGCGCGCGCCAGATCGGCTTGGGCATGACCCGAAGCCAGACCCTGATCGCCCGGGCGAGCTCGGCGGAAGTGACGGCGATTCGCTTGTCCATGGAGAACAAATAGAGAACAATAGGAGGTGGCCGCAATCGGTTTTTCACCCGCCGTTCCGACGACGGCCGGGATCTGAGGACGAGCAGGCTCGAGGGGGGGCGACACGAGGTCTCGGCTTTCGCCGGGATGACGGAAAGCGAACCGCCGAGGCGCGCTTCCCCCGCCGCCCCGTGGGCGATAATCCTCGCCCCATGTGCAACCTCTTCCGACTCCGCAGCACCGAGGACCTGAGCCGGCTGTTCGACGCCCGCCCGCTCGATCTTCCGTTCGAGGCCAAGCCCGATATCTATCCCAAATATGAGGCGGTGGTGGTCCGCAAGGAGAACGGCGAGCGCCGGCTCGACTGCATGGCCTGGGGGATCGTCCGGACCATGCCCGGGAACAGCGGAAAGCCGGTCAAGAAGGCGGTGACCAACGTCCGCAACCTCGACTCGCCCTTCTGGCGCTCGACCCTCGCCAATCCGGCGCAGCGCTGCCTCGTCCCCTTCACCAGCTTCGCCGAGCCTCGCCCCGGCAAGGACCCCGAGACCGGCCGCCCGGCCAATTGGTGGTTCACCGTCGAGGGCGAACCCTGCTGCGCCTTCGCCGGAATCTGGCGCTGGAGCGAGGACCGGGCCCGCTTCGCCTTCCTCACCTGCGAGCCCAACCCGCTGGTCGCTCCGCTCCATCCCAAGGCGATGCCGGTCATCCTCCAGCGCGAGGATTACGATTCCTGGCTCGACGGCGAGGCGGCCGACGCCTGCTCGCTGGCCCAGCCCTTCCCGAGCCAGCTGATGCGGGTGGCCTGAAGCGGGCCTTTCGCTTCCCGCGGCTCGCACTTCGATCCGAAGCGGATCGAGATGAAGGAGATTCCGGGGCTTGACGTTCCTATATTGTTCCTTGCGCCGAGTCGCGGTCGGTGCGGGCTCTTTGACATTGTGAGACTTGAATGCGGACGGGACCGCTGAGGCCCCGGCGACGGAGCGGCGGCCGTCGCCCGGCCTCAGACGGAGGGCAGGCCGAACTGCGCGGCGAGGGCGCGCAACGGCGCCATGCTGGGGCGGCCGCCGACCTCGCCGAGCCAGCGGCCTAGGGCGGGGCCGGGCCGGGGCTCGATCGCCCGCCAGCCGACGAGTCCGGCCCAGCCGAGGAAGGCGGTCAGGTCGGCCATGGTGAAGGCCTCGCCGGCGAGGAAGCGGCTCTCGGCCAGGCGCGCCTCCATCAGCGCAAGCATCGGCGCGCTCCGCTCGGCGTTCGACCTCGCCCAGTCCGGATATTGATCGAGCCGTCCGGCGAACATCGGCTGGGTGTGATGGCCGAACTCGATCGCCGGCTCGACCAGCCGCTGCTCGGCGCGCCGCTCCCACATGGCGACGACGGCGCGCTCCTCCGGCCCGTCGCCGAAGAGGGAAGGGCCAGGGGCGGTCGCATCGAGATACTGGCAGATGGTCAGCGATTCCGTGACGAACAGCCCGCCGTCCGTCTCCAGCACCGGAACCGCCTTGAGCGGACTGACCCGGGCATATTCCTCCGGAGCCAGGTCGCCCACGTCCACCGTCTCGACCTCGATTCCGCGCTCAGCCATGAAGATGAGCACCTTGAGGGCGTTGGGCGCGATCGGACGAATGTACAGGCGCATCGATGGTCCTCCCCGGGTTAGGTGGTAACAAAGGCGGACCGGGATACAAACCCTCGCGGTTCGGCCGCCTCCTCTCGTCATCCCGGACGCGATCCGAGATCCATGACCGCCGCCCTCGTCCGGCCGATGCCGCGGTGTTCATGGATTCCGGCTTTCGCCGGAATGACGGGTCGGCCGAGCCTCGACCGCTGACGCGAAACGCGGCCGGTGTCGGACCTGGACGACGGCAAGCCGACGGTTTTCACGCTTTCTTTGTCAATTTGAGCGACACTATGAGCCTGTCGGCAGAGTTTACATTCCGCGAGGCGCCCGCTCCTTGATCAGGCTTTTCAAGCATTACGTCCCCCACAGCGTGCTGATGCTGGGCGTGATCGACTTCCTGCTGCTAGTCGCGGCCGGGGAGGCGGGGTGGCTTCTGCGCCTGTGGCAGGTCAGCGGCGCCGCCGATCCCGACGTCCAGAGGCTGCCGCACCTGCTCACCTTCGCAATCGTGCTCCAGCTCGCCATGGTCGGAGTCGGCGCCTACGGGGTCGACGCGCTTCGCTCGATGCGGCTCGCCGCGGCCCGGCTGGTGGTCGCCGTGTCGCTCGGGGTGATCCTGCTCTCGCTCGTCTTCTTCCTGCTTCCGGCGGTGACCTTCTGGCGCTCCAACCTCCTCTACGCGATGGGCTTCGGGCTCGTCCTCCTGTTCGTCGCCCGGCTGATCTTCGGCCGCGCGCTCGGCAACGAGGCGTTCAAGCGGCGGGTCCTCGTCCTCGGCGCCGGCCCGCGCGCGGCTCGGCTCGAGGCGCTCGCCCGGACGGAGGGCGCCGGCTTCGCCATCGCCGGCTACGTCGGGATGAACGACGGGCCGCAGGCGGTGCCGCACTCGGTCAACCGCGACGACATCGCCAACCTCACCGCCCATGTCGTCAGGCTCCGGGTCACCGAGGTCGTCCTGGCGCTCGAGGAGAGGCGCAACGCGCTTCCGCTCGCCGACCTGCTGCGGATCAAGACGACCGGGGTCCATGTCAACGAATTCTCGTCCTTCATCGAGCGCGAGACCGGCCGGGTCGATCTCGACAGCGTCAATCCGAGCTGGCTGATCTTCTCGGACGGCTTCTCGTCGGGGCGGCGGCTGTCGGCGGCGGGCAAGCGGATCTTCGACATCGTCGTCTCGGCCGCGATCCTCCTCATCTTCGCTCCGCTCATCCTCCTGACCGCCCTCGCGGTGAAGATCGAGAGCCGCGGGCCGGCCTTCTTCCGGCAGCGCCGGGTCGGCCTTTACGGCGAGAATTTCGAGATCGTGAAGCTTCGCTCGATGCGCGAGGACGCCGAGGTCGGGGGCAAGGCGGTCTGGGCGCAGAAGGACGATCCCAGGGTGACCCGGGTCGGCTCGGTGATCCGCAAGCTCCGCATCGACGAGCTGCCCCAGGCCTGGACGGTGCTGACCGGCAAGATGAGCCTGGTCGGTCCCCGCCCCGAGCGGCCGCAGTTCGTCGCCGACCTCGAGGCCCGGCTCCCCTATTATGCCGAGCGCCACGTCGTGAAGCCGGGGATCACCGGCTGGGCCCAGATCAACTTTCCGTACGGCGCCTCGGTCGAGGATGCCCGCCAGAAGCTCGAATACGATCTCTACTACGCCAAGAACTACACGCCCTTCCTCGACCTCCTGATCCTCCTCCAGACGGTCAGGGTCGTGCTGTTCCCGGAGGGGGCGCGATGATCGTCCTGCTCGGCTTCTGGACTCACGCGCTCGCCGCCCTGCTCTACGGAGCGCTCGCGCTTTGGCAGCTCAGGCGCTGGAACGAGGACGGGGGCAACCGCCGCCTCGTCGCCGCTTTCGCGGTGAGCTCGGCCTGGGCGATCTTCATCGCGCTTCAGGGGCCGCACAGCCTCGGCGCCGGAATCGCGGAGGCGGCCCGCAACTTCGCCTTCCTCGGCTTCATGTACGCGATCGTCGGCCGGGCGGCCGACGAGCGCGGGCAGCAGGGAGTGAAGCTCGTCTACGCGGTCGTCGCCGGGGTGATCGGGCTCCAGCTCACCCTCGCCGGGGTCACTCCGCAATTCGCCGGCAACCCCGTCCTCTACGGGGCGCTGACCTCGACCCTGCAGGTGATCGGGCTCACCATCGCCGCCGGCTCGCTGGTCCTCGTCCACAATCTCTACGGCCAGGCCGCGCACGAGAGCCGCTGGGGAATCCGGCTGCCGATGATCGCGCTGGCGGGAATGTGGGCCTACGACCTTCACCTCTACACGGTCGGCTGGCTGACCCGCGGACCGGTCGACGACCTCTATGCGATGCGCGGCGCGATCCTCTCGATGCTCGTGCCCCTGTTCGCCCTCGCCAGCCGCCGCAACGCGGGCTGGCGGATGCAATTGTCGCGCGCGGCGACCTTCCAGTCGCTCTCGCTGATCGCGATCCTGGGCTATCTCATCCTGATGATGACCGCGAGCCGCGCGCTCGAGGTGGTCGGCGGCAACTGGGTCCGGATCGGCCAGGTCGGCCTCGTCTTCGCGATCACGGTCGCGGCGGTGATCCTTCTCCCCTCGGGCCGGATGCGGGCGTGGTCGCGGGTGATCGTGGCCAAGCATTTCTTCGAGCATCGCTACGACTATCGCGAGGAATGGCTTCGCTTCACCCGGACCGTCGGCGGCGACGCCCCGCTCGGCGAGCGGATCATCAAGGCCATCGCCGACATCGCCGAATCGCCGTCCGGGCTTCTGCTCGTCCCGGAGGGGGGCCGTCTCAGCGTCGCCGCCCGCTGGAACTGGCGCGACGAGCTGCCCGAGGCGAGCCCGGACGGGGCCGGGCTGATCGGTTTCCTCGAGCGGACCGGCCACGTCCTCGACTTCACGGCCCTGCGCCGGGGATCGCTGCGGACGGACGAGACCGAGGTGCGCGTGCCGGGCGCGCTGGCCGGACTCGACGGCGTCTGGGCCGGAGTGCCTCTCATCCACGGCGACCGGCTCGTCGGGCTGGTCCTGCTCGAGCATCCCCTCGTCCGGAGGCCGCTCGACTGGGAGGATTTCGACCTATTCCGGACGGTCGGGATCCAGGCGGCGAGCTATCTCGCGGAAGCGCACACCCAGGACGCGCTCGCCGACGCCCGCCGCTTCGACGAGTTCAACCGGCGCTTCGCGTTCATCATCCACGACATCAAGAACCTCGTCAGCCAGCTCAGCCTCGTCATCCGCAACGCCGAGCGCCACGCCGACAAGCCCGAGTTCCGCGAGGACATGATCGCGACCCTGCACAGCTCGGTGAAGAAGATGAACGACCTCCTCGCCAGGCTTCACCGCGGCGGGAGCAACGTCGAGGCCGAACCGGTCCGCGCGATCCCGCTCGGCCAGGCGGTGGCGGCCGTGGCCGAGGTGAAGAGGCGGGTGCATCCGGTCGAGGTCGAGGGCGACCCGACGGTCGCGGCGGCGGCCGATCCGGTGCGGCTCGAGCAGGCGCTCGCCCATCTCGTCCAGAACGCCATCGACGCCAGCCCCGGCGGTGCGCCGGTCAGCCTGGTCTGCGCGCGGCGGAACGGCGAGGCGGCGATCGAGATCGTCGACCGCGGCGAAGGCATGTCGGCCGATTTCATCCGGACCCGCCTGTTCCAGCCCTTCGCCTCGACCAAGGAGAGCGGCTTCGGAGTCGGCGCATTCGAGGCGCGAAGCCTGGTCGCCGGCATGGGCGGCCGCATCGAGGTCGACAGCCGCCCGGGCGAGGGCAGCCGCTTCACCGTCTATTTACCGCTGGGTGAGACCAGCTTGAGCCAATTCGAACGGATGATCGCATGAGCGTGGACACCAGGGCGAAACTGCTGATCGTCGAGGACGACGAGGGGCTTCAGCGGCAGCTGCGCTGGGCCTATGACGATTATGAGGTGCTGGTCGCGTCGAACCGGGACTCGGCGATCAACCTGCTGCGCTCGGAGGAGCCGCCGGTCGTCACCCTCGACCTGGGCCTGCCGCCCGACCCCAACGGAGTCACCGAGGGCTTCGCGACCCTGGAGACGATCCTCTCGCTCAAGCCGGAGACGAAGGTCATCGTCGCCTCCGGCCACGGCGCGCGCGAGAGCGCCTTGCGGGCGATCGCGTCCGGCGCCTACGATTTCTACCAGAAGCCGGTCGACATCGACCAGCTCGGGCTGATCGTCCGCCGAGCCTTCCAGCTCCACGGGATCGAGACCGAGAATCGCAAGCTCGAGGAACGGGCCGGCGAGGACCAGACCGTCCTCGGCACGATGATCACCGGCGCGCCCGAGATGCTCAAGGTGGCCCGGACGATCGAGCGGGTGGCCAATACGGGGGTCTCGGTGATGCTGCTCGGCGCCAGCGGCACCGGCAAGGAGCTGCTCGCGCGCGGCCTTCATCGCGCCAGCAACCGCTCCGGCGGCGCCTTCGTCGCGATCAACTGCGCGGCGATCCCCGAGAACCTGCTCGAGGCGGAGCTGTTCGGCTACGAGAAGGGCGCGTTCACCGGCGCGATCAAGACCACCGAGGGCAAGATCGAGCTCGCCCATGGCGGAACGCTCTTCCTCGACGAGGTCGGCGACATCCCGCTCCCCCTCCAGGTCAAGCTTCTCCGCTTCATCCAGGAGCGGGTGATCGAGCGGATCGGCGGCCGCAAGCCGATCGCCGTCGACACCAGGATCGTCAGCGCCACCCACCAGGACCTGCCTCAGATGATCAAGGCGGGCAGCTTCCGCGAGGACCTTTACTACCGCCTCGCCGAGATCGTCGTCCGGATCCCCAGCCTTGCCGAGAGGCACGGCGATTCGGTGCTCCTGGCCAAGCATTTCCTCCACCGCTTCGCCCGCGAGATGAACCCGCAGGTCAAGGGGCTGAGCCCGGGGGCGCTCGCGGCGATCGACGATTGGCCCTGGCCGGGCAACGTCCGCGAGCTCGAGAACCGAATGAAGCGGGCGGTGATCATGGCCGACGGCAAGCTCGTGACGGCGGAGGATCTCGACCTCGAGGCGAGGACCGAGGCGGCGCTGCCGGTCAACCTCAAGTCGGCGCGCGAGCTCGCCGACCGGCGGGCGATCCGGCAGGCCCTGGCCCGCACCGAGAACAACATCTCGAGCGCCGCGAAGCTGCTCGGGATCAGCCGGCCGACGCTCTACGACCTCATGAAGCAATACGATCTCCAGCCGTGACCCTCCGCGCCGCCCTGACCGCCCTGCTCCTGCTCGGCGCCGCCGCCTGCTCCAACGCCGGCCCGCGATCCGCGGACGAGGCCTATCGCCGCGGGCTCGAGGCGCTGGCTCAGGGGCAGCCGCGAACCGCCCGGATCGAGTTCCTGAACGCGATCAAGGCCGAGCCCGACAACAAGGCGCTTCGGCTCGCCCAGGCGCGCACCTACCTTCTTCTCGGCGACGGCGGCTCGGCGGAGGCGGAGCTCAAGCGCGCCAACGCGCTCGGGGTCCCCGAGACGGAGACCGGCCATCTGATGGCTCATGCCCTGCTCCTGCAGAGGCAGCCGGAGCGGGCCGCGGCCGAAGCGCGCAAGGCCGGCCCGGCCCATGCCGCCTACGCCAACCGGATGCTCGGACGGGCCTATCAGCTGACCGGCAAGATGGAAGAGGCCGCCAAGGCTTTCGACCGGGCGCTGGCCGCAGCGCCCCGCGACGACGCGCTCTGGACCGACATCGCCGATTTCCGGCGGGCCACCGGCGAGATCGCGGGAGCGATCGAGGCCGCCGACCGCGCGGTCGCGCTCGGCCCGCGCAACGTCGAGGCGCTGAGGCTGCGCGGCGAGCTCACCCGAAGCCAATACGGCCTGGCCGCCGCCATGCCCTGGTTCGACCGGGCGCTCGAGATCGATCCGGCCAACGTCGCGGTGCTGATCGAGCGCGCCGCCACCCTCGGCGACCTCGGCCGGACCCGCGACATGCTGGCCGACACGCGTCGGATCCTGAGCGTCTCGGAGAACAACCCCTCGGCCTATTACCTCCAGGCCATGCTCGCCGCCCGGGGCCGCGACTACGATCTGGCGCGAAGCCTCTACCGGCGCACCGGGGGAGTCTTCGACAACCGGCCGGCGGCGATGCTGCTCGCCGGGACGATCGAGCTCGGCTCCGGCAACGCGTCGCTGGCGACGGCGCCGCTGAAGCGGCTGCTCAAGGCGCAGCCGGGCAACCTCAAGGCGCGCCGGCTGCTCGGCTCGGCGCAGTGGCAGAGCGGCGATGCGAGGGGCGCGGTCGACACGCTCCGGCCCCTGGCCGACCGGGCCGACGCGGACGCCTATACGCTCAGCATCATCGGCAAGGCCTATGCCCGGCTCGGCGACGAGGCCGCGGCCGTCCGTTATCTCGGCCGGGCCGCCACGCCGCGCCCCTCCGCGACGGCTCCGCTCGACGACCCGCTCGGCGACGGAGAGCTCGCGGCGCTTCGCCGCGACGCCGCCGCCTGGCCGGACGCGGCGCTTCCGCAGGTCGTACTCATTCGAGCGCTGCTCGGCCGCGGGCTCGGGCCCGAAGCCCTGCAGCGGGCGAGGCAGCTCCAGGCCGCCGCTCCGGGCGCCCCCGACGCCCATGTCCTGGTCGGCGACGCGCTCGCCGTCCAGGGCGATTATGCGGGCGCCGCGCTGGCCTACCGCCGCGCGGCGAACCTCGCCTTCAGCGAGCCGGTGGCGCTCCGCCTGGTCGAGGCGCTGCGCAATTCGGGCGACGACCTCGGCGCGACCAAGGTGCTGACCCTGTTCCTCCAGCAGAATCCGCAGAACGTCGCGGCGCGGACGATGGCGGCCAACGCCTACCTGCAGGCGAAGCGCTGGCCGGAAGCGATCGCGCTCTACGAAGGCGTCCGCAAGCGCCTCGGCAACAACGACGCGACTTTGCTCAACAACCTCGCCTGGGCCTATGCCGAGACTGGGCAGTACGAGCGCGCCGTCCCGCTCGCCGGCCGCGCCTGGTCGCTCGAGCCCAGCAATCCGGTGACGGCCGATACGCTCGGCTGGCTTCTGTTCAGGAGCGGCAAGGACCGGGTGCGGGGCCTGGCCTTGCTCGAGCAGGCGTCGCGCGGGGCGCCGACCGACGAGGACATTCGCGCGCATCTGCGCGAGGCGCGGGGCGGGTAGGGCGCCGGGGCGACCGGGCCGCCGCGGGTCGATCGACGGGCGCGAAAAAGCCCGCCTCGCCTGGGGCGCGACGGGCTTTTTCGCGATCGAGCGGCTTCTACTGCGAGTCGATCTGGACGATGTAGTAGCGGCCGTTGCGCTCCTGGCATTCGAAGTTCGCCTTGGTCTTCGAATTATATTCCTGGTTGGTGTAGCGGGCGCCGTCGCTTCCGGCGGTCGTGTCCTTGCGGCCTTCGTTGCGCAGGCGCATCAGGGCGCTCTGGCATTGACCGGCATTCGCGTAGCCGTTGGGATCCCCGACGGCATGGACCGCGGTCGGAACTGCCAGGGAGCCGCCGACAAGGGCGGCCAGCAGATATTTCTTCATAGCTTTCTCTCCTGTGCAACCCGTCGATGCAGAGGCGGGCAGTGACCGGAGAACGGCTCAGGCGGCGGATCGGGACTCCGTTCGTCCGTCGAAGAAAACCAGCTGACGCAAAAGCTTAGGCCGCTTGCCCAGCCAAGCGACCGGCGCCGGGCTCGGAGCCGCGCACTATGGAAGTGGCGCGAGCAGGAAGAAGCCGTTCAGGGTCAGCAACGTGCCCAGGATGCCGAGCACGGCCGACGTGATCAGGATCCAGCGGTTGACCGCGAGGATGGCGACCGAGCCGAGCACCAGGGCGAGCTGGAGGAGCACCTCGGCGAAGTCGAAATTGTCGTCGCGCCGGGCCGCCTGGTCGAACGCCGCCTCGAAGCTCTTCGCCCGCGCGGAGAGCTCCTTCTTGCCCTCGCCCCTGGACGGGTCGTTCGGGTCCGGCTCGCTGTCGTAGCGGGCGACGGTCGCCTCATAGTCCCTGAGCCGGGCCTCCGCGGAGGACCGCTCGGCGGGGGCGACGGCGCCGGCGGCGAGCGCCGCCTTCAGCTTCTCGGCCTCGATCTCGTACATCGTCTGGCGGACGTTCTTGGCCTGGTAGAAAGCCCAGGTGTCGCTCGCCTTGATGTTGTTCTCGATCATGTCGTCGGTGGCGTTGCCGCCGCCAAGCCCGCCCACGGCCAGCACCGCGGCGAGGACGGCGATCATCAGCGCGGCGCGGTTGCGGAAGGTTTCGGCGGCGGCGTTCTCGGCGCGATCCTCGTGGATTTCGGCAATCAGGTCTGCGGCGTCGGTCGAATCCATATATGTCTAACCCCCAGGTTGGAGGCGCGTGGCTGCCAAAGAAAAAGCCGCAAGTCGAGCGCCTTGAGGGGCCTTGCTCAAACCTTCGTTCCATGTAGAGGCAAAGCCAGCATCAATAGGGGGATGTTCATGAAGCTCGCACGCCTCGCCGCCCTGCTCGCCCTTCCGCTCGCCGCCGGCGCCGCCCAGGCGGCGGAGAAGCCCAGGCTGATCGTCGCCATCTCCGTGGACCAGTTCTCGGCCGACCTGTTCGCCCAGTATCGCCAGCATTTCGACGGCGGCCTTCAGCGCCTGTCCGAAGGCGTCGTCTTCCCGAACGGCTATCAGGGCCACAACGCCACCGAGACCTGCCCCGGCCACTCCACGATCCTCACCGGCTCGCGCCCGGCGCGGACCGGGATCATCGCCAACAACTGGTTCAACCTCGGCCTCACCCGGGACGACAAGGGCGTCTATTGCTCCGAGGACCCGCGGATCCCGGGAAGCAGCTCGAAGGGCGGCCAATATACGGTCTCCTCCTACCATCTGCGGGTGCCCGCGCTCGGCGACCACATGAAGCGGGCCGACCCCGCGAGCCGGGTCGCCGTGGTCTCGGGCAAGGACCGCGCCGCGATCATGATGGGGGGCTACCGCCCCGACCAGCGCTGGTGGTGGGACCACGACCTCAAGGCCTTCGTCAATCCCGGCGCTCCCTCGACGCCGCGCGCCGTCGCCGCCGCCAACGAGGGCGTGACCGAGGCTCTGTCCCGCCCCCGAGCCGCCCGCAACCTGCCCAAGGTCTGCGAAGCCCGCAGCCGGGCGGTTCCGGTCATGGGCGGCGGCAAGCCGGTGGGGACCTGGCGCTTCGACCGCGAGGCGGGCGACAAGAACCTTTTCCGGGCTTCGCCCGATTTCGACCGGGCGGTGCTCGACATGGGCGAGGCGCTCCGCCGCGAGATGAAGCTGGGCGAGGGGCCGGCGACCGACCTGCTCATCCTCGGCCTTTCGGCAACGGACTATGTCGGCCATACCTTCGGGACCCAGGGCAGCGAGATGTGCATCCAGCTGCTCGCGCTCGACGAGGCGCTGGGCGCCTTCTTCAGGAGCCTGGACGCGACCGGGATCGACTATCTGGTCATGCTCACCGCCGACCATGGCGGCCACGACATTCCCGAGCGCCACCGCGACCATTCGGCGATGGACGCGACCCGGGTCGATCCGGCGCTGAATTCCGGCAACATGGCCAAGTCGCTCGCGGCGAGGCTGAAGCTCTCCGGCGACGTCCTCTACGGCGACGGCGCGTTCGGCGACATGTATGTCGACCGCAAGCTGACGGCGGCGCAGCGGGCGCGGGTCCTCCGCGAGGCGGTCGCGGCCTACAGGCGCCACCCTCAGGTGGCGGCGGTGTTCACCAAGGCCGAGCTGACGGCGGCGCCGGCCCCGTCCGGGCCGCCCGACACATGGAGCCTGATCCAGCGCGCGAAGGCGAGCTTCGACCCGGAGCGGTCCGGCGACTTCATCGTCCTCCTGAAGCCGCGGGTGACTCCGATCTTCGACACCAGCCGCGGCTACGTCGCGACCCACGGCAGCCCCTGGGACTACGACCGCCGGGTGCCGATCCTGTTCTGGCGCAAGGGCATCGCCCCCTTCGAACAGTCGCTGGCGGTGGAGACGGCGGACATATTGCCGACCCTGGCCGCGACGATCGGGGTCACGATCCCGACCGGAACGATCGACGGGCGCTGCCTCGACCTCGACGAGGGGCCGAGATCGAGCTGCCGGCCGTAGCTCCCCTTCCTGTAGCCAGGGAGGAGGATCAAGGCGCCAGCGCCTCCAGCCTTTCCGCCAGCTCCAGCCACCGCTCCTCCGCGGCGTCCCGCTCCGCCCGCGCCCTGTCGATGGCGGCGGTCAGCGCGGCGAAGCGCTTCGGGTCCCGCGCGTAGAGGTCCGGGTCGGACAGCGCTTCCTCGTCCCGGGCGATCTGCGCCTCGAGCTCCTGGATCCGGTCGGGGAGCAGGTCGTAGTCGCGCTGGTCCTTGTAGGTGAGCTTGGTCTGGGACTTCGGAGCGGCCGGCGCGGGCCTCGGGCCGGCCGGGCCCTTGGCCGGCGCCGCCGGTTGCCGGCGCTTCTGCCAGTCCTCGTAGCCGCCCGCGACGATGTCGACCTTGCCCGAGCCGTCGAGGCCCAGGGTGATGGTGACGGTGCGGTCGAGGAAGTCGCGGTCGTGGCTGACGATGAGGACGGTGCCGTCATAGTCGGCGATCACCTCCTGGAGCAGGTCGAGGGTCTCGAGGTCGAGATCGTTGGTCGGCTCGTCGAGCACGAGCAGGTTGGAGCGGCGGGCGAACTCGCGGGCGAGGAGCAGGCGCGAGCGCTCGCCGCCGGAAAGGGTGCCGATCCTCGCGTCGACCAGCGTCGGCTCGAACAGGAATTCCTTGAGATAGCCCTGGACGTGCTTCTTGTGGCCCCTGACCTCGACCCAGTCGCCGCCGTCGGCGAGGACGTCGCGGACCCTCTTCGCCGGATCGAGCAGCCGGCGCTGCTGGTCGATCATGATCCCCTGCAGGGTCTTGGCGCGGGCGATCTGGCCCTCGTCGGGCTCGAGCTCGCCGGTGAGGAGCCGGAGGAGGGTGGTCTTGCCGGTGCCGTTGGCGCCGACGACGCCGATGCGGTCGCCGCGCTGGATGCGGAGGGTGAAGTCGCGGATGATGGTGCGATCGCCGAAGCGCTTGGTCACCTTCTGGGCGTCGATCACCATCTTGGTCTTCACGTCGTCATTCTCGAGCCCGAGCTTGGCCGCGCCCGCCGGCCCGAGCATCGCGGCCCGGGCGGCGCGCATCTCGTGGAGCTTGGCGAGGCGGCCCTGGTTGCGCCGGCGGCGGGCGGTGACTCCGCGCTGAAGCCAGTGGAGCTCGAGCTTGAGCTTCGCGTCGAGCCTTTCGGCGTTGCGCGCCTCCTCGGCATAGACCTGCTCGGTCCAGGCATCGAAGCCGCCGAAGCCGATCTCGGCCCGGCGCAACGCGCCCCGATCGAGCCAGAGCGAGGAGCGGGTCAGGCGCTTGAGGAAGGTCCGGTCGTGGCTGATCGCGATGAAGGCGCCGGTATAGCGGCCCAGCCAGTCCTCGAGCCATTCGATCGCTCCGAGGTCGAGATGGTTGGTCGGTTCGTCGAGGAGGAGCACGTCGGGATCCTGGGCCAGGGCCCGCGCGATGGCGGCGCGCCGGCGCTCGCCGCCCGAGGCCGTCGCGGCGGGCCGGTCGAGGTCGATCCCGAGCTGGTCCGCGATCGCGTCCACCTCGTGCGCGGCGGGCGCCTCCGGCCCGTCGAGGGCGAAATCCCGAAGCGTGTCGAACCGGTCGACCGCCGGATCCTGCTCGAGCAGGACGACCTTGGTCCCGGGCTGGAAGGTGCGCCGTCCCTCGTCGGTCTCGATCAGCCCGGCGAGGCATTTGAGAAGCGTCGTCTTGCCGGCGCCGTTGCGCCCGATCAGGGCCAGCCGGTCGCGGGCGCCGACGAACAGGTCGATTCCCCGGAACAGCCAGCCGGAACCCTGGATCAGGCCGAGATTTTCGTAAGCGAGGACGGGTGCTGCCATGGTCGCGGCGAGATAGGGCCGGATCGCCGCCGCGTCACCCCCGCCGGCTGGCCTGACGCCCGGGATTCTGGCAGCCTGCGCTCATGGCGCGGACGGTCATTCTCTATGCGCTGGCGCTGGCGGTCGGCGCCGGGCTGCTCCAGTGGCTCGAATATCGCTACGTCACCCGGGCCTATTCGACCGAAATCTATGTCGCTTTGCTCGCCGCCGGCTTCGTCGCGCTCGGCATATGGGTCGGGCGGAAGCTGACGCCGCCGGCCCCGGCGGGCGAGGCCTTCGTCCGCAACGACGCCGCGATCCGTTCGCTCGGCCTTTCCCCGCGCGAATGCGAGATACTGGCCCTTCTCGCCTCGGGCCAGTCGAACAAGGAGATGGCGAGGACGCTCGCCATCTCGCCGAACACGATCAAGACCCATGTCGCCCGGGTCTACGGGAAGCTGGAGGTGGCCCGGCGGGTGCAGGCGATCGAGAAGGCGCGGTGGCTGAGGATCATCCCCTAGGCCGACCGGCGCCGAATCACCCTTTCGGGCGATAGCCTGGAGCCGCCGCCCGGGTTAAGCCTCGGCCGCACCAACAGGGAGGGCAGCCATGAGATACGCGCTCATCTACGGCGGCATGGGCGGCGCCATCGCGATCGGACTGATCAGCGCCATTCTCGTCATGGGCCTGACCGGCCATGACGAGACCGCGATGCTGGTCAGCTATCTGATCATGCTGGTGGCCCTTTCGCTGATCTTCGTCGGAGTGAAGCGTTATCGCGACGTCGAGTGCGGCGGAGTGATACGCTTCGGGCGGGCCTTCGCGCTCGGCCTCGGAATGGCGGCCGTGGCCGGCCTGATCTATGCGGTCGGCTGGGAGATATTCGTATCGGTCTCGGGCTACGACTTCATGGCGGACTATAGCGCGAGCCAGGTCGAGGCTCTGCGCGCCCAGGGCGCGGCGCCGGCCGCGATCGAGGCCAAGGCGGCCGAGATGCGCGCTTTCGCTGAAACCTACCGCAATCCGCTGTTCCGCATCCCGATGATCTTCGTCGAGATCTTCCCGGTCGGCCTGCTCGTGGCGCTGGTCTCGGCGGCCCTGCTGAGGAACCCCAGGCTTCTGCCGGCGAGGGGGTGACCAGAGGCTCGATCCGCCTCCTTGCCGTCACCCTAACTCGTTGCAGGGTCGCGGAGGAATTCACGATAGCATCCACGGCGGGTTGGGGATCTGGCCGGTGGCGTCGTGGAGGAGCACAGCCCAGCGCAGCGACAGGTCGTTGAAATAGGCGTCGTCCGCCTCGATCCGGCGGGTCAGGATGGGCCGCGACGGATCGGCGGGCATGACTGCGAGATCGAGCGGCCGGGCGACGCCGAGATTCGATCGCATCGCGCTGTCGAACGAGAGCAGGGCGACCTTCACCGCCTCGTCGAGCGGGGAGCCGTAGCGCACACCGCGGTCGAGGATCGGCTTGCCGTATTTGGTCTCGCCGATCTGGAGGAAGGGCGATTCGGGCGAGCAATGGATGAAGTTGCCGGCCGAATAGACGAGGTAGAGCGAAGGCGCCTCGCGCCCGATCCGGCCGCCCAGCAGGAGCGAGACCGAGCTCGAGATATTGGCCTCCGCGAGCACGGAGCCGACGCTTCGGTTGACGCTCTGAACCGCCTCGCCGACCAGCTCGGCGACCCGGAACATGGACGGAGCCGTCGCCACGGTCAGCCTCTTCTCGTCGCCGATCGGCGCCGGCAGCTCGTCCGTGAGCTGGCCGATCACCGACTGCGACATGGACAGGCTGCCCGACGTGCACAGATAGATCTGCCGGTCCGGCCGATCGGCCAGGCAGTGGAGCTTGCGGTAGGAGGAGAAGTTGTCGACCCCCGCATTGGTCCGGGTGTCGGCGATCATCACCAGCCCCGCCTCGAGCAGAAGGCCGACGCAATAGGTCACTCCGTCGTCTCGCCGTCCCAATGGTCGTTGTCGTGGTCGCGCTCAGCGTCCTCCTTCGTCCTGTGGACGACCTTGTCCTTGTGCTCCGGCGGACCGTAGAGGGTGTAGAGCCTGAGCGGCGCGTCGCCGTCGTTGACGACGTTGTGGCGGGCGCCGGCCGGGACGATCACCGCGAAATCGTCCTCGACCCGGTTGGGGGCGCCGTCGATATAGACTGTGCCGCGCCCTTCCTCGATCCGGAAGAACTGGTCGCGGTCCTCGTGCACCTCCTCGCCGATGTCGCAGCCCGGCGGAAGCGTCATCAGCACCAGCTGCAGGTTCTTGCCGGTATAGAGGACCCGGCGGAAATCCTCGTTGCCCAGCGTCGCTTTCTCGATGTCCTCGCAATAGCCCTTCATCGCGCTCTCCTTTCCCCACTGAACCGCAAAGGGCGCAATTGCGTTCCTTTCCCTCCACCGTCTTCCCGCGGAGGGGCGCGGGAATCGCGGGAAGACCGAGGAGGAGCGGACATGGACGAGTGGAAACTGCCCTGGGAAGGCGGCTGCCGCTGCGGCGAATTGCGGGTCCGGGTGACGAAGCCGCCGGTCCTCACCGGCGCCTGCCACTGCACCGGCTGCCGGAAGATGACCGGGAGCGCTTATTCGCTGACCGTGACCGTGCCCGCCGAGGGTTTCGAGGTGACCGGCGGCGAGCCGGTCCTCGGCGGGCTGCGCGGCCCGGTCTCCCACCACCATCACTGCCCTTCATGCCTGAGCTGGGTGTTCACCAAGGCCGAGGGCTTCGACTGGTTCGTCAACCTCCGCGCCTCCGCCCTCGACGACCATCGCTGGTTCGAGCCCTTCGTCGAGCTCTACACCGACGAGAAGCTGCCCTGGGCGGCGACCGGCGCCCGCCACAGCTATGGCACGTCGCCCGAAATGGCCGACTTCGAGACTCTCATGGCGGCTTTCGCCGCGGAGGGCGCCCGCCCTTAGGATCGCCGTCATTGCGAGGAGCGAAGCGACGAAGCATTCCGGTCCAGCGTCGGAGGCCGAGCTGGATTGTTTCGCCTCGCTCGCAATGACGGCGGTACCGGAAGGGGTCACTTCAGCGGGTCGTGTCCCCAGTTCATCAGGCTGTAGCGCCAGCGCGAGCTGACCACGTTGGCGGGCTCCTGCGCGCGATGACGGCGGACGAAGCCGACGACCTTGCGCATGTGGGCATAGTCCGAGTCGCTCGCCGGGCCCTGGCGAAGCAGCCCGACGATGCGCCGCCCGGACGCATGGCCGACCGACTCGCCGCCGTCCCGCTTGAAGCCCACTCGCTTGCTGTCCTCGGTCTCGAGCCACGCCTCGAGCTCGTCCGCCTCCATGTTGACGGCGGCGGCGAAATCGGCGGCGACCCTGACGCGGTCGACGCTCATAATCCTCCCCGTGCGCAAGCATGGGGAGGGAGACCATGCGAAGCGTAGGGGAGGGGTGATCGGCGCGGAAGCAGGCGGTTCAAGCGTGATCCCGATTTCACGGCTTCAACCTCTCCACCACCCTTCGGGCGGTCCCGCTCCCCATCGCGCCGATGGGGAGGATCATTGCTTCACCACGTCGCCGCCCTTGATCACGACGTCGACATCCTCGAGCTGGCGGACGTCGGCGAGCGGGTCGCCGTCGACGGCGATGATGTCGCCATAGCGTCCGACCGCGATCGCTCCGACATCCTTCTCGCGGCCGAGAGCCTGGGCGGCATTGCGAGTGGCGGCCTGGATCGCCTCCATCGGAGTCATTCCGTACTGGACCATCCAGCGGAACTGACCGCCCGCGCTCCCGTGCGGCATCACTCCGGCGTCGGTTCCGAACACCATCTTCACCCCGGCCCGGTGGGCGGCGCGGAAATTGTCCCGCTGCAGCTGGGCGATCTCGCGGTCCTTCCTCAGATTGTCCTCGAGCACTCCGTTCTTCGCCCCTTCGGCCTGGGTATATTCGGTGTTGTAGATATCCATGGTCAGCCAGGTGCCGCGTTCCTTCGCGAGTCGGATGCCCTCGGCGTCGATCAGCGAGGCATGCTCGATCGTGTCGATCCCGGCCCGGATGGCGGCCTTGATCCCGGCCGCGCCATGGGCGTGGGCGGCGACCTTCAGGCCCCACTGATGCGCCTCGTCGGCGATGGCGCGAAGCTCCTCCTCCGAAAGCTGCTGCTGGCCGGGCTCGGTGTTGCGCGAGAAGACCCCGCCGGTGGCGCAGACCTTGATCACCTCGGCGCCGTACTTCCTCTGCTCGCGCACCCTGGTGCGGAGCTCCTGGGCGCCGTCGCCGACCGCCTTGCCCTTGGCGTTGAAGGAGGGCGGCAGATAGGTCTGGTCGCAATGGCCCCCGGTGGCTGACAAAGCGTGGGCCGCCGGGACGATTCGCGGCCCGACCATCAGCCCTTCGTCGATGGCCTGCTTGTAGCCGACGTCGGCATAATTGTCGGAGCCGACGTTGCGGACCGTGGTGAAGCCCGCGTCGAGCATGTCCCGCGCGTTCCGAACGCCCTGGGCGACCCAGAACATGTCGGTGAACTGGAGCCCCGTATAGCCGCCGTAGCGCGGGTTCGAATCGAGATGGACGTGCATGTCGATCAGCCCCGGAAGAAGGGTCTTGCCCGGCAGGTCGATCCTCCGGGCCCCCGCCGGGATGACGGGCCGCGCTCCGCCGCGCCCGACCACCG
The DNA here is from genome assembly GCA_035714565.1 of Allosphingosinicella sp. Classification (GTDB taxonomy): domain Bacteria; phylum Pseudomonadota; class Alphaproteobacteria; order Sphingomonadales; family Sphingomonadaceae; genus Allosphingosinicella. Next base: position 36,095 of record DASTLX010000019.1, on the reverse strand, counting down.
ACGCGATCCGCCCGTCGGTGATCACCACCACCGGCTCCTCGACGACCTTGCCGGCGAGGACGTCGACCATCCTGTCGGCGGTGACGACGACCGATTCCGCGGACGCGGGGGCAGCGACGCAGGAAAGGAGAAAGGCGGCGAAAAAAGCATTGCGCATCGGGGGGCTCCGGCTGGTGGCGAGGCTTCCTAGCCGCTGAACGAGGCGACAGTCACTAGCGACTGTGGTTGGTCAGCTTCGCTTGCGGCCGAATCCGGCCGGCCCGGCCGGAGCGAAGGCGCGCTGCTCGCGCGGCGCTTCCGGCCGCGCGGAAGCGTAGCGCATCGTCTCGATGCGGGCCACCAGCCCCGGCAGGGCGTCATCGGCCAATTCGGTCAGTCCGACGGGGACCTTGGCGGCCCTGCCGCCGCCTCGAAAGATCAGGCGATGATTGGTGGATCCGTAGCGGCTCGTCCGTTCGATCTGAAGCGGGGCGAGCTGCGCCCAGGCGATCCGCCTCGTCCCCCAGATATCGGTGACGTGGATCGAATCCCCCTTGGCCTCGATCGCGACGCCGTCGCCCAGCGCCGTCGCGGCGCATCGCCCCATGAGCATAAGGCAGGCGCCGATCAGGACCGGCAGGACGACGTCATGGCCAAGGCCCGCGCTCAGCAGACGGATGAAGCCGCCGCGCAAATGCCCCGGCTCCTCCGGATAGAGAAAGATCAGCACCAGCGGGACGAGGAGGAAGAGGAGGGCGCCGGCCGCGATCAGCAGCTTCGCCGCATTGTATCTCAGCAATATCATTTGGAGATCCCCGCCCGAGCTCCGCCGGTCTAGGTGTCGCCCGCCTAAAGCCGGGTTAACTCACGCGGCGCCCCCGGCGCCATGTTCGGGGCGGATGTAGAGGCGCTTCACGATCGGCCATTTGTGCGCGACCTCCGCCTCGATCTCGCACACGATCCGCTCGACGTCGCGGGCGCTGATCTCGTCGTCGAAGTCGACGCTGACCATGGCGGTGATCTGGTCAGGCGCCGAATGGACGGTGAGGATGCGGCCGATCCCGGCGATTCCGGCTCGGCCGGCCGCCGCCGCGCGAAGGCCCTCCACGATCTCGGGCTCCGCCGCCTCGCCGATCAGCAAGGCCTTCGATTCCACCGCCAGGAGAAAGGCGGTCAGCCCGAGGATGACCCCGATCACCACCGACGCGGCGCCGTCGTAGAAGGGATTGCCGGTCGCTTGCGACAGCATCAGCCCGATGGCGGCCGCGACCAGGCCGGCCATCGCCGCCCCGTTCTCGAGCAGGACGATGAAGGCGGGCGGGTCCTTCGAACGGCGCACCGCCTCGAACCAGCCGAGCGGCCCCTTGGCCGCCTTGAAGTCCTTGAATGCCGCCCAGGTCGAGCCGCCCTCGAGCAGGAAGGCCACCAGCAGCACCCCGTAGGCGATGTAGGGCGATACGGCATGCTCGGGCTCGAGGATGTGGATGACGCCTTCGTAGACCGACACTCCGGCACCGAGCGCGAAGACCATCACCGCGACCACGAAGCTCCAGAAATAGAGCTCTCGCCCGTAGCCGAACGGATGGCGGTCGTCGGCCGGCTTGCCCGCCTGCCGCCGCCCCCAGATCAGGAGCAGCTGGTTCGACGAATCGACGAGGGAATGGACGCCTTCGGTCAGCATCGCCGACGAGCCGGTGAACGCGGCGGCGACGAATTTGGAAGCCGCGATTCCGAGGTTGGCGCCGAAGGCGATCAGAAGCGTGCGGTTGTTGTGCTCGGCCAAGGACGCTCCTTTCGGGGTCGCCGAGGTCCTAGCCCGGCGCGCGGCGGCAGTCACTAGCGACCGTCCAACGCCCGGCGGCGTGGGGCGCAGGCGCTAGTGACTGCCGCGGCGGGCCTTGCTAGGGCGGCGTTCCCGTCGCGTAGAGGAAAGTCGCATGGATCAGCAGCAGCCGGAACGGAACGTCGAAGCCGCCGCGGCGGATTCCAGGGCGAAATGGACCAGGCCCGAGGTCGACCGGTTCGTCGCCGGCGGCGCCGAGTCCGGCGGAACCACCTCGACCGACGGGGTCGACATCCTCTCCTGACCCGAGGAGCGCGGGCGATACGCTGGTCCAGCCCTCGCACGCCCGACCACCGGCTTGCAGCGGTGGCGCTGGCCCGGTCGGCCTGCGCCCGCGCGCCGGGAAATCCCGCGCTCCATCTCGCCCTCGCCCGGGCGCTGGCCGGGGCCGGCGAGCTCGGCGAGGCGCAGTCCGTCCTAAGCGGGGCCCTGAGCCGCCTGCCCGATCACGAGCCGCTTCACGAGGAGCTCGCTTATGTCCTCGCCCGTCGGGGCGAGGTCGAGGTGGCGCTCGCCTGCGCCCGCGGCCGCGACGCGCCCTGGGCCTCGACCTTCGCCTTCAAGCTTCTGGTCAGGCAGGGCCGCCGCTCCGAGACCGAGGCGCTGGAGCCGGCGGTCGCGGCGTTTCGGCCGGCCGACCCCGATCTGCTCGAATCCGGCGCCAGGCGCTGCCGCGACGACCCCGAACGGCTGCTTCGCCTGTGCGAGGAGGCGCTCTCGCACGAGCCCGGGGCGGCCCATGCGCTTTACTACAAGGCCGTTGCCCTGGCCGTGCTGGGCCGCGGCGACGAGGCGGCGGCGCTCATGGCGCTCGACCGCTTCCTCGGCATCGGGCCGCTGCCCGCGCCTCCCGGCTTCGGCGGCGACGAGGCCTTTAGCGAGGAGGTCCGCCGCGAGATCCTCGCCAACCCGAGCCTGCACAGCGATCCCGCCGGCCACGCCACCCGCTCGGGCCTCAGGACCGCGACCTTCCCCGCCGCCGGCGACCGCGCCTCGGCGGCCCTGGTCGGAGCGATCCGGGCCGCCGTCGACTCCTATGCCGCCGGCCTTTCCGGCGACCATCCCTTCGTCCGGGCGAGGCCGGCGCGGGCGATCATGACCCAGTGGGCGCTGGTCTTCAGGGGCGCCGGCCGCCAGTTGCCGCATCATCATCCGGGCTGCTGGCTGACCGGAGTCTATTATGTCAGCGCGCTCCGCGACTCGCCCCGGCCGGGCGCGCCTTTTCCGGGAGTCATCCGGATCGGCGGCCTCCCCGACTGGGCGGGAGTCGAGCCGCCCTGGCCGCGGCTCGAGATCCAGCCCGTGCCCGGCACGCTGCTCCTCTTCCCTTCCTTCGTCCCGCACGAAACCGTCGCGCCCGGGGCGGGGGCGGAGCGGATCTCGGTGGCTTTCGACGTCTCGGCGGAGGGCCGCTAGGGCGTGGCGGGGCCTCCCGGCAGGGGCATCAGTATGAAGTTCATCACCTTGGGCCCGGCCGGGCTGGTCTGCTCGGTGGCGATGAGTGCGATCTTCCGCGCCGGCACCGCCCATCCGCGCACCGGAGCGCCGTCGGGTCCGGCCGTCGCGGCCAGCCTCGCCGCTCCGGCCTGGCGCTTCGCCCAGGCGTCGACGACGGCGAAGCCCTCGGTCCGGGTCATCCGGGCCGGAGCCTGGACGAAGCAGACCCTGGGCGAATCCGACAGTCCGACCAGCAGGTCTCCGCGGCGCATCACCCGCTGCCCGGCGACCGTATCGGCCTCGAGGCCGTCCTTGCGCGCCAGCGCCTCGACCTGCCCGGCCGAGGAGCCGGCGGCGAGCGGCTCGCAATAGCGGGCGATGGCCGCTTCGGCGGAGATTTCGGCGGCGTCCGCCGGAACGGCCCAGAGGGCGGCGAGCGAGGCCGCCGCGGCGATGGCATAAGCTTGCATGAAAAAAGGTCCCGGACTTCAAAGAGTTGGGACCGCCTAGCAGTCCCGCGCCGGGATTTCCAGCGCGGGACTCGAGCCAGGCTCAGTTGGTGCCTTCGACCGGCTCCAGCGGTCCGCCCATGCCGGTATAGGCGGAGTTGCCGCGGACCATCGCCAGGGCTTCCTGGGGGGCCGGCGACCGGTCGATGATGTGGACCGAGCCGCCCCTTGAGGTGACCCCGAACAGGTTGCGGGCGAATTCGAGCGGAAGGCGGACGCAGCCGTGCGAGGCCGGCCGGCCGGGGATCTGGCCGGCGTGGAGCGCGATCCCGCCCCAGGTCAGTCGCTGCATGAACGGCATCGGCGCGTTGTTGTAGATGCTCGAGAAGTGCTTCGCCCTCTTCTCCAGGATGTCGAACTTGCCGGTCGGTGTGCGGTGGCCGGGCTTGCCGGTCGAGACGGTGGTGACCCCGATCAGGGCCCCGCCGCGATAGACGTAGGCGCGCTGGAGCGGGATGCTGACGACGATCTCGACCTCGCCCTGCGGAGAGCGCTCGGGCTGCCAGACGAACTCGCCGGGGCTGAGCACCGCCTGCTCGACGGCGGCCGGGGCGGGGTCGACGGCGGCGGCGGCCGGCCCGACGATCCCGGCATAGGCCGAGCAGACGGGGGTGAAGGCCAGCAGGAGGACGCTGGCGGCGACGAAGAGATTGCGGACGCTGACCTGGTTCATGGCTGCACTGCTTGCGGGTGTCCCCGCCCTTTCCTGCGGCCGGAATGGCCGTGGCGATGCGTCTACGTCCGCCCGATGGCGCCGCTGTGCCGGGGAAGGGGGTTTGTTGTTTCGATTGTTGCAGTGCAAAAATTTATGGATTCCGGTGGAATGCGGACATTCGTCCGCCGCCATTTGCCGGATCGTTCCGCCCGTACGTCCGTTTCCCCCAATGGACGCCTTTTGCGGCGGCCATGTGCTTTGCGTAAGGAGGCCGATCATGCCGGCACGGATTTCCGCTCTTCTTTTCCTCGCTTTGGCCGCGGCGCCCGCCGCCGCCCAGGATTACGACCGGCGAAGCCGCGCCGAGCGCGTCGCCGACGAGATCGCCCGCCAGCTCGAGGCTACCGCCGATGCGGTCGGCACGGTCACCGATTCGGTCAACCGAAGCGTCGACAGCCTGCGCTTCCGGGGCCCCGAGCGCTTCGCCGTCGAGCGCTGCGCGCCCCATGTCGAGCGCTTCGGGCGGATGCGGGTCGACGACGTCCGCCGCCGCGGCCGGGACAGCTGGCGCGTCTACGGCACCACCACCGGCGCCGCGCTCGGCAATTCGACCGGCTGGCACCGCGGCTACGCCCCTCGGGCCTTCACCTGTACCGTCCGCCGAGACGGCCGGGTCAAGCTCAAGACCAGCAAGCTCCGGCTCTACTAGAGGGCCCGTCGCCGCGACGGCCGCCGCCCATCGCCAGCAAGCCTGCGCGTCCTCGCCCACATCAGGGCGTGGCGTCTCCAAACGACAAGCGGGTCTGCGGCGAGGTCCGCGACCCTTCCGGCCCGCTGCGTTCGTCGCGATTCGAGCGCTTCGTCGTCGACCTCCAGACCGGCGAGGTGGTCGTCGATCCCGGCAGCGGCCCGCTTCAGCCCGGCGAGAATCGAGTCTTCGGCAAGTCGGCCGCGACGGACGGCAGGGCCTTCGCCGAATATTTCACGGCGAATTGTCCGGAAGCCTAGGGCCGCGGGCGTCGACCGTTCATTTCCCCGTCCACTGCGCCTTCCGCTTGTCGACGAAGGCGGCCATGCCTTCCTTCTGGTCCTCGGTTCCGAAGAGGCCGTGGAACAGGCGGCGCTCGAAGACGATGCCCTGGGCGAGCCCGGTTTCGAAAGCGGCGTCGACCATTTCCTTCGTGGCCATCGCGGCCAGGGGGGCCATGCCGGCGATCGCCTCGGCGGTCTTCACAGCTTCCTCCAGCAATTGATCCGCGGGCACTACGCGCGCCACCAGCCCCGATCGCTCGGCCTCCTCGGCGCCCATCATTCGCCCGGTCAGGCACATCTCCATCGCCTTGGCCTTGCCGACGGCGCGGGTGAGGCGCTGCGAGCCGCCCATTCCGGGCGTGACCCCGAGCTTGATCTCGGGCTGGCCGAACTGGGCCGTGTCGGCGGCGATGATGAAGTCGGCCATCATCGCCACTTCGCAGCCGCCGCCCAGCGCATAGCCCGCGACCGCCGCGATCCAGGGCTTGCGGGTGGCGGTGACCTTCTCCCAGCCCTGGAAGAAGTTGGAGCCGTACATCGAGGCGAAGCCCTGGTCGGACATCTCCTTGATGTCGGCGCCCGCGGCGAAGGCGCGCTCGCTTCCGGTCAGGATCGCGCAGCGCTGCGAGTCGTCGGAATCGAAGGCGGCGAAGGCGTGGATCAGCTCGGCGAGGACCGAGGTGTTGAGGGCGTTGAGCGCCTTCGGGCGGTTGAGCGTGATCAAGGTCACTGCACCGCGCTGCTCGACCAGGATGTTTTCGTAGTTCATCTTTCCTCCGTCATCCCGGGCTTGACCCGGGATCCATGAACACCGCCTCATCCATATTCGCCCGTCCGTGTCCATGGATTCCGGCTTTCGCCGGAATGACGGCTAGAGCGGGGTCCATTCCTCGCCTTCCGGCATCGGGGCGAAGATGGTGTCGATCAAATGCTGGGTGACGCCCTCCGGCGCCGGCGGCTCCCAGCGCGGCCGGTTGTCCTTGTCGACGAGCAGCGCCCTCACCCCCTCGACGAAATCGTGGCGCTGGACCACCCTCGTCGCGACGGCATATTCCTGCTTCATCTCGTGGGCGAAGTCCTGGACCCGAGCGCCGTCGTAGAGGAGCCGGAGCGAGACCTTGCACGCCTGCGGGCTCTTGCCGCGCAAAGTCTCCAGCTCTTTCCTGGCCCAATCGGTCCCGTCGGCCTCGAGCGCGGCGAGTATCTCCTCATAATCGTCGGAGGCGAAGAGGCGGTCGATCCGCTCCAGATTGCCCTCGATACGCGCGGGGGGAGGGGGCGTGCCGCTCTCCTCCAGCAGCTGCTCGATCCGCTCGGGCTGGCCGAGGATGCGCGCCTTGAGGTCGTCGAGCGCGAGCGACTCCATGTAATGGGTTGCGAGGCCGAGGCGAAGGCACTCCGCGCCGTCGAGGCGAGCCCCGGTCAGGGCCAGGAAATGACCGGAGCGGCCGGGCAGCCGCGGCAGGTACCAGCCGCCGCCGACGTCGGGGAAGAGCCCGATCGCGGTTTCCGGCATGGCGAAGCGGGTGTTCTCGGTCGCGACCCGGTGTTTGCAGGGCTGGGAGATTCCGACTCCGCCACCCATCGTGATCCCGTCCATGAAGGCGACGGTCGGCTTGGCGTAGGTGAAGAGGAGGTGGTTGAGCCGATATTCCTCGTGGAAGAAGGACCGCGCCTCCGCCCCGTCGCCCGCGCCGCTCCTCGCCAGCATGACGACGTCGCCGCCGGCGCAGAAGCCGCGGCCCTCGGCATGGTCGATCATCACCGCCTGGACGGCTGGGTCCTCGCGCCAGGGCAGGAGCGCGGCGATCATGGCGCTGCACATGTCGCGGGTAAGGGCGTGGATCGCCCTGGGGCGGTTGAGGCGGATCCGCCCGACCTTGCCTTCGATCCGGGTGACGACGTCGGCGGTCATGCGCCCTCGTCGTCCCGGCGAAAGCCGGGACCTCGGGGAGGCCCGCCGAGACTTCTCATCCTGAGGTCCCGGCTTTCGCCGGGATGACGGGGGGCGATCACTGCCTCAGCATGTCCCTGGCGACGATCACGCGCATGATCTGGTTGGTGCCCTCGAGGATCGAATGGACCCTGAGGTCGCGCCAGAAGCGCTCCACCGGATAATCCTGGAGATAGCCGTAGCCGCCGTGGAGCTGGAGGGCGCGGTCGACCACCGACGAGCCGGTATCGGTGGCGAGGCGCTTGGCCATGGCGGCGAATCGGGACTTGTCGGGGGCGTTCTCCGTCACCTTCACGGCGGCCGCGTAGAGCAGCATCCGCGCCGCCTGGAGCTCGGTCTCCATGTCGGCGAGGGTGAATTGAGTCGCCTGGAAGTCGGCGATCGGCTGGCCGAACTGCTTGCGCTCCCTGGTGTAGGCGACCGCCTCGTCTAGGCAGCGCTGCGCTCCGCCCAGCGAGCAGGCGCCGATGTTGAGCCGGCCGCCGTCCAGCCCCATCATCGCGATCCGGAAGCCCTCGCCCTCGCCGCCGACCAGATTCTCCGCCGGAACCCGGACCTCGTCGAAATTGACCTGGGCGGTCGGTTGCGAATGCCAGCCCAGCTTCCTCTCCTGAGCCCCGAAGCTGACCCCGGGCATGTCCTTCTCGATGACGAGGCAGGAGATGCCCTTGGGTCCCTCCTGTCCGGTCCGGACCATGGTCACGTAGACCTCGTTCTCGCCGCCGCCCGAGATGAAGGCCTTGGAGCCCGAGACGACATAGGCGTCGCCGTCCTTCACCGCCCGGGTCTTCAGCGCCGCCGCGTCGGAGCCCGAGCCCGGCTCGGTCAGGCAATAGCTCCCCATCCGCTCCATCGGGATCATCGAGGGCAGGTATTTCTCCTTGACCGCCGCCGATCCGAAACGGTCGATCATCCAGCTCGCCATGTTGTGGATCGAGATGAAGGCCGAGGTGGAGGGGCAGCCATAGGCCATCGCCTCCATGATCAGCGCCGCCTCGAGCCGCCCGAGCCCGATTCCCCCGCTCTCCTCCGAGACGTAGATCGAACCGAAGCCCAGCTCCGCGGCCTGGCGGATCGTGTCGCGCGGGAAGATATGCTTCTCGTCCCACTCCGCCGCGTGGGGCGTGATCGCGTCGGCGGTGAAGTTGCGCGCCATCTCCTGGATCTGGCGCTGCTCGTCGGTGAGGTCGAACTGGCTCATGCGCGCGCTCTAGCGAACGCGGCGGGAATCGCAATCGCGCCCTGTCGAGAAGGATTTACATGCGCTCGATCAGCACCAGGAAAAACGTGCAAGCAACCCAGATGCCGTAAAGCCGCAGCCACGCGAGGCGGACCTCGACGTCATTGATCTTCATATGCAGGTCGACGGCCTGCTCGGTGAGCGCCTCGGCCAATTCTCCAGCGGCTCGCGAGTCCATGCCGGCAGCCGTAAGGCGCTTCATGACGGCGAGGGTGTCGAGCCGCAGTCCAGCCATGGCTCCACAATAGCAGGTTTCGCTTTTCCACCAATAAGTGAAAAACATCATCGCTTTGCGTCGTCGACCGCGAGCGTTTCGTGCAGCACCCGCTCGGCGAACAGGGCGTTGGCGATCTTCAGGTCGTTGCGCTCGTACCAGCGCGGTGCCGGCAGCCCTTTCTCCCAAGCCAGGGCTTCGGTGAGCGTGCCCTGGGCGGAAGGGACGTCGGGCATGAGCTTGCGGATCGGGTCCGAATAGGCCTTGTCGGCGGTGACGATCCGCCAGCCGCGCTTGCGGAGCGCCGTCACCAGGTCGCCGATGAAGAGAGCCGCGAGATCGGTCTCGTGGAGCAGAAGCACGTGGGCGGGCGAGCGGCCGAGAGTCTTTCGGGCCAGCGCGTCGTAAAATTCGGCGGCCTCGACATGGGATTCGACATAGAGGTCGCGAAGCGCGTCGATATCCAGCTTCTTACCGCGCTCGGCGGCCTCGGTCGCCAGGGCGTCCATGTTCCAGTCGGAAGCTTCAGCGGTTACATAGCCGTTGCTCAGGCCGCGCGCCTTCAGGCCCGCCCGCGCGGCGTCGCGTTTCGCCTTGTCGCTTCGGCCCTCGTCGAGGAAGGGGAAGCGGAACCAGGGGCGGCGGCCCTGGCGGCCCTTAAGCCAGAGTTCGGCTCGATCCACATCGGCGAGATAGTCCGCCTCGGCCATTCCCGAGAGGCGGCGGTGGCCGAACGAATGATTGGCGATGACGTGCCCGGCCGCGACATAGGCCGCGATCCGCGACTCGCCGCCGACGCCCCAAGGCTCGTCGAGATTGCCGGGCGTGACGAAGAACACCGCCTGGCGGACGCCGGTGCGCTTGAGCTCGGCGATGAGCCGCTCGGTCCGGGCGTCCGGCGTGAAGAAGGCGCCGGGGCCGCGCGGAACGTCGTCGAAGCTGAGGGCGATGCGTTTGGGCTCGGGCCGGGGCGCTGCAGTGGCGCAGGCCCCCAGGGCCATGAGGAGAAGGGCAATGAAGCGGGTCAGCATCGGACCGAGTTAGCCCAGCCAGTCGGACCCGTCATCCCGGACTTGATCCGGGATCCATGAACAGGGCCCGTGGGAATGCCCCGCGTTCGCGGTCATGGATTCCGGCTTTCGGCGAAATGACGGCCCGGCGCTCACCCCATCGTCGGGATGACGAACGCGTTCTCGCCGGTCACGCTTCCGTCCGGCCAGCGCTGCGTCACCGTCTTGGTCTTGGTCCAGAAGCGGACGCCCTCCATTCCGTGCTGGTTGATGTCGCCGAAGCCGCTCCGCTTCCAGCCGCCGAACGTGTGGTAAGCGACGGGGACCGGGATGGGCACGTTGATCCCGACCATCCCCACGTTGACCCGGGCCGCGAACTCGCGGGCGGCGTGGCCGTTGCGGGTGAAGATGGCGACCCCGTTGCCGTACTGATGCTCGGAGGGGAGGCGGAGCGCCTCCTCGAAGCTGTCGGCGCGGACCATCTGCAATACGGGACCGAAAATCTCCTCCTGATAGGAGCGGAAGCTCGGCTTCACATGGTCGAAGAAGGTCGGCCCGATGAAGAAGCCCTCCTCATGGCCCTGCAGCTTGAAGCCGCGGCCGTCGATCACCAGCTCGCCGCCCTCGTCGGCGCACATCTGGATATAGCTCTCGATCCGGCTCCGGTGGGCGGCGTTGACGACGGGGCCGTAATGGGCCTCGGCGTCGGTCGACACCCCGACCCGAAGCCCCTCGATCGCCGGAATGAGCTTCTCGCGCAGGTTGTCGGCGGTCTTCTCGCCGACCGGAACGACCACCGGCAGCGCCATGCAGCGCTCGCCGGCCGAGCCGAAGGCGGCCCCGGCAAGATCGTTGACGACCATGTCGAGATCGGCGTCGGGCATGACGATGCCGTGATTCTTGGCGCCGCCGAAGGCCTGGACGCGCTTCCCGTTCGCGGTTCCGCGCCCGTAGATATATTGAGCGATGTCGGAGGAGCCGACGAAGCTGATCGCCTTTATCTCCTCATGGTCGAGGATGGCGTCGACCATCTCCTTGTCGCCGTGGACGACCTGGAGGATGCCGTCGGGAAGCCCCGCCGCCTTCATCAGCTCGGCGAGCCGGACCGGAACCGACGGGTCGCGCTCCGAAGGCTTGAGGACGAAGGCGTTGCCGCAGGCGATGGCGACCCCGAACATCCACATCGGGATCATCGCCGGGAAGTTGAACGGAGTGATCCCGCAGACGATGCCGAGCGGCTGGCGCATCGAATAGACGTCGATTCCCGGGCCGGCGCCCTGGGTGTACTCGCCCTTCAGGGCGTGCGGGATCCCGCAGGCGAACTCGATCACCTCCAGCCCGCGCTGGATGTCGCCGCGGGCGTCGGCGACGACCTTGCCGTGCTCGGAGGCGAGGAGGAGGGCGAGATCCTCCATATTCTGCTCGACCAGCGCCTTGAAGTTGAACATCACCCGGGCGCGGCGCTGCGGGTTGGTCGCGGCCCAGGCCGGGTAAGCCTCGCGCGCCGCGGCGACGGCGCGCTCGAGGTCGGCCGCGGTGCCGAGGCGCACCTTCGCCTGCACTCCGCCGTTGTTCGGGTCGAAGACGTCGCCGTGCCGCTCGCCGGACGCGTGCGCCGCGCCGCCGATGAAATGATCGATGTTACGCATGATTAGTCCTTGGACCGGGATTTCGTGGTTGCCAGCCCACTAGCCAAGGCGGCGACCGATTGCCAGCCGTCCTCGCCGGCTGGCCGCCACCCCGGGCTTGATCCGGGGTCCATGAACACCGAAAGGGACAAGCTCACGCGGCAGTGTTCATGGATTCCGGCTTTCGCCGGAATGACGGAGGTTGGATGAAACTGGGTTCCCTCAAAGGCGGCCGCGACGGTCGCCTCGTCGTCGTCAGCAACGACCTGGCCTGGTGCGCCGACGCGACCCATATCGCGCCGACGCTTCAGGCGGCGCTCGACGATTGGGACCGCCTCGCCCCCCAGCTCGAGCTGCTCGCGACCGACCTCGAGCACGGAGTCATCCCCCGCGACCGCTTCCACGAGCGGGAGGCGCTGGCGCCGCTGCCGCGCGCCTATCAATGGGCGGACGGCTCGGCCTATGTGAATCACGTCGCGCTCGTGCGCCAGGCCCGGGCCGCCGAGATGCCGGAGAGCTTCTGGACCGATCCGCTCATGTACCAGGGCGGTTCCGACGAGATGCTTCCGCCGCGCTCGCCCATCCCGCTCGCCGACGAGGCCTGGGGCTGCGACTGCGAGGCGGAGGTGGTGGTGGTGACCGACGACGTCCCCCAGGGCATCACCGCGGAGGAGGCGAGGGATCACATCTTGCTGGTCGGCCTGGTCAACGACGTCTCGCTGCGCAACCTCATCCCGGCGGAGCTCGGCAAGGGCTTCGGCTTCCTCCAGTCCAAGCCGGCCTCGGCCCTCTCGCCGGTCTTCGTCACCCCCGAGCAGCTCGGCGAGCGCTTCAGGGACGGCAAGCTCCACGGGGCGCTCAAGGTCGACCTGAACGGCAAGCCGTTCGGCCGGGCCGACGCCGGCGTCGACATGACCTTCGACTTCGGAACCCTGATCGCCCACCTCGCCAGGACCCGGAACATCGGCGCCGGCTCGATCATCGGCTCGGGAACGGTCTCGAACCGCGATTCCGACGGCGGCCCCGGCAAGCCGATCGACCAGGGCGGGCTGGGCTATTCCTGCATCGCCGAGGTGCGGACGGTCGAGACGATTCTCGAGGGCAAGGCCAGGACCGACTTCCTCAAGCGCGGCGACACCGTCCGCATCTGGATGGACGACGAGGCCGGACACCCGATCTTCGGGGTGATCGAGCAGACGGTCTCCTGAATTCCTCCCCGCGATTTCGCGGGAGAGGAGGCGCGCCAGGCGTGGTGGAGGGTTCGGCGGAATCGGCGGCCCTCGGCCGTGCCTCACAGGCTTCCCTTCCCCAGCCAAATCCGGCGAGGATTTCTATTGCCCTATTTCTTCTCCGGCGGCCGCGGCGGCGGCGACACCACGATGCTCGGCCAAGGCTTCGCGGCGTCGCGCCGGGCCGTCTCGGGATCGACCCTCCGCCATCTTACCCCGATCACCACTTGCTGCGGCGGGGTCGGCCTCGCGGAAGGGATCAGATCGACGAAGAAATAGCCGGGCCTCGACATCAGCTTGCACGATTCGGCATCGAGTCGCGGCAGGGCGCTGGGCCGTAGCGGGCGGCAGGCGGTCGCCTTACCCGTCGCATCGGCGTCGACCAGCAGGATGCTCTCGTTGACGAAGACCCGCCGACGCAGCTCCTTCGGCAGCGGCGGCGCCTTCGGCCAAAGCGTCCAACCGGCCGAAGGGCCCTTCATCGTCGCCCGTTCCGGGTGGGCCGCCAAGGCGGGATCCAGCTTCTTGATCTCCATATAGGTCGCCCAGCCGCCGTCGGGATCGGCGGTCGCGGGCGCCTGCGCCGCCGCGTGCGCCGTCGCGAGCAGGGCGGCGGGAAGCAGGAGAAGCGATGCCGCTCGCGTCGTCATGCCTCGATCATCCTCCTGCGCGCTCCCGATCCCGGCTCGAGCCGGAACGACGATTACGCCACCGGCTGGACGTTGTCGTCGGAATTGCGGTCGATGTAGAAATTATACGGGTCGATGCCGGCATGGCTCGGCTTCTTGTCGGTGACGAAGCGGAAGACCTGCTTCCCGCTCCTGACGGGCTGGCGCTGCAGGACGAGCACGTTCCTCCGGTCGAAAGCGCCGCGGCCCGGCTCGGCGGTGAACAGGCCGATGGCGATGTTGTCGGCGAAGGCCGCAGGCTTCTCGTTGCCTTGGCCGTCGGCATAGGCCTTCTTCGCCTCGACCGGAACGGTGACGTCCCAGCGCCCGTCCGGCCGCTTGACCGCGGTCGGGGCCGTCACCTTGAGGTCGTAGAGCGTGATTCGCTCGAACAGGTCGGTGATCAGCGCCTGGTCCTCCGGCGACTTCGCCTCCCTCCTGAACGCCTCGACCAGCTCGATCGAGCGCGGATAGGGCGCGCCCTTGAACTTGTACTTGTTCAGGACCGATCGAAGCGCGCGGTTGACCGCGTCCTCGCCGAGCCGCTCCTGAAGCAGGTACATGACCAGCGACCCCTTGTTGTAGTGGATATATTGCTGGTTCTCGACCCGCATCAGCGGCAGCTCCTCGACCAGCTCCCCGCCGCGGCGGCGCAGGTAGCCGTCGAGCTCGAACTTGAGGAAGCGGCGGATCTTGTCCTCGCCGTAGCGGTGCTTCATCACCATCAGCGCGGAATATTGGGCGAGCGTCTCTGAAAGCATGGTGCCGCCCTGCATCTCCGCCCCGATGATCTGGTGCGCCCAATATTGGTGGCCGAGCTCGTGGGCGGTGACGTAGGTGACGTAGTCGATCTTGTCCGGGTTGGAATTGTCCGCGATGAACCCGATCGCCTCCGAATAAGGCATGGTGTTGGCGAAGGCCTGGGCGAAGGACGCGTAGCCCGGAAACTCGATGATCCGGGCCTGGTCGAACTGATAGGGTCCGAAATTGGCCTGGTAATAATCCATGGCTCCGGCCAGCGCGCTCAGCATCCGGTCGACGTTGCGCTCGTGGCCCGGGTGGTAATAGACCGCCAGGTCGATGCCGCGATGGTCGAGGTGCTTCTCGGCGTAGCGGGCGGACTGGACCGAGAAGAAGGTCAGGATCGGAGCGTCGGAGACGAAGCGGGCCGTCCGCCGGCCGCCACTGACCCTGTCCGACACCTTCTTGCCGGGCGCGATCGGAGTCTGGTCGGCCTCGGTCGAGATCGTGATGTCGGCGGTCGACCAGCCGCCGCCGAAATAGCTCTTCCGGGTCGCCGAGAGATCCTCGAGCTTGGGCGGGCGCTGCTCGGCCGGCAGGCCGTATTTGCGGCGCTTGGACCGGTCCTGGAGCAGCATCATCCGGTCCATGCCGATCGCCGGCGCGATCTCCATGTTGTTGAGAAAGGTGCCGTTGCGGACGAGCCTCGTGTCGCCGACCGAGTTGCGGAAGCCGCGCTGCCAGCGTCGCGTCTCGAAGCTGAGCGGCCGAGTCTCGCCCGGCTTCATCGGCGTGTCGAGCGCGTAGATTCGATAGCCGAATTCCTTGTCGTCCATCCGGAGCTTCGCGCCGGGAAAGGCGAGGCCGAGCAATTCGAGGTCGCGCGGCGGCATTCGCACATGGACTTCGCGGATGGGGACCTGGGTGAGGTTGGCGAGCAGGTAGCTGCCCTTCACCAGCGCCTTCGTCTCGCTCGGATAGAGCGCGACGTCGAGGACGACCTTGGCGATCGCGGGCTGGGGAAGCCGCTCGTATTTCAGATATTTCTTCTCATAGGCGGCGGCGAACTCGTCGCGCGCGCTGCTCGTCTCGTAGCGGTTGAGGACGTTGGTGTTGTACCAGGCGTAGGCGCCGGTGGCGGCGAAGGTCGCGAGGGCGACGCCGCCGATCACGCCCGGCATTCCGAGCAGGCGGCGGGGCGCCCGCTTCAGCCTCGGTCTCAGCCTCGTTTCGGTTCCGCGCCTCCAGAGCAGGTGGGCGAGAACGAGCAGGATCACGCAGAAGGCGGCCCAGTAAAGGCGGAACCACCAGGCTCCGACCCAATAGCCGCCGCCCCCGTTCATGTCGGACAGCGGCTCCTGCGGAGTCGAGTTGAACTGGTAGAGATTGTGCTCGAAGCCGAGCGAGTTCATTACGATGGTCGAGACGATGTAGACGACCATCACCGCCCAGCCGACATATTTGTTGGGGCTGACCGACTGGACGAAGACGGCGAGCACCGCGAACATCACCATCGAGACGCCCTGCGGAAGGACGTACCAGAGCAGGTACTGGGCGGGCTCGATGTCGGTATAGCCCTTGATCAGCTGGACCAGCACCGCCGCGAGGACTCCGAACAGAAGGGTGGCGAAGAGGACGAGCGTGACCGCCAGGGTCTTGGGCACCACATAGGCCCAGTTGGGCAGCGAGGTCGCGTCGATGATCTCGTGCATCCGCCGGTCGCGCTCGCGCCAGACCAGCTCGCCCGAATAATAGATGGCGATGATGATCGGGAAGAGACCGAACGAGCCCGCGACGATGGGAAGGATGGCGCTGGTCACCGGCAGGGTCGGGGTTCCGAACATCTCGCCGCTGAACCACAGGCTGGCGCCGGTGTTGATCATGCCCAGCGCGACGAGGACGGCGAAAGCGGGGCTCTTGAAGACCTGCTTCATCTCGAACTTCGTCCGCGCCCAGAGTTGCGCCCGGGCGGCCGGGCCGGTCCGGCCGGGAAGCGGCTGGGCGGGCGCGGGAGCCGCCGCGGCCTCGGCCTCGGCGGCCGGTTCCGTCTTCTTTTTCTTCGAAAGCCCGGGTTCGGCGAAGCGGTAGCGGAGGATCCCGAGCGCCAGGAAGGCCGCTCCGACGGCAAGCCAGATCAGCCGGTTGAGGAGGATCCTGCCTCCGATCGGCGGCACCAGGGCGTTCGATTCGGCCGCGGTCCAGTAGCGGGTCACGCTCCTGAACGCGCTGGCCCCGAACGGCTCGATCAGCGCCATCGTGTCGCGAAGCTCGGGCTTGGCCTGGGCGATGGCGGTGAGGATCAGCCAGCCGAGGAAGAAGACGACGACGGCGACATAGGTCCACATCATCGAGCGCGTCAGGGTCGCCGCGGTGAAGAAGATGGCGCCGGTGACGAGAAGGTTGGCTACCCCGAAGACGAAGAAGCCGTAGGCGTAATGCGCCAGCCGGTTCGGCCCCAGCGTCTCCGAGTCGACCCAGGGCATCAGCGAGCCGATCCACGAGCCGAGCGGGATGAACAGGAAGGCGAGGCAGGCGGCGAGGATCGCCCCGGTGAAGCGGCCGCCCAGATATTGCAGCCGGGTTATGGGCGTCGAGCGGACGATCGGCCCGAAGCCGGTATCGTCGTCGCGCACCACGACATTGGCGACGAAGGCGGTCGTCACGAACATGAAGAACAGGCTGATCTGGATTTGCAGCATCGTCAGCGCGACGGGGCTGTTCTTGTCGATGTTGCCGCCCGCGCCGATCTGGACGTTGCTCGACGCCATCGCCCCGAAGGTGAGGAGAAGGAACAGGACCGCCGCCACCCAGAAGACGGGGTTCTTCAGCTGGTAGCGAAGCTCGAAACGGGCAATCTTCAGAAACATCCGCCTCAACCCCTCACGCGGCCCGGCGGGATTGGGCCAGGGTCGAGAAATAGACGTCCTCGAGCCCGCCTTCGACCGAGGCGAAGCCGTCGCCCGGATCGGAATCGGACAGGACGTGAATGACCGTCCGGCCGGCGAACAGGCGGGTGGAGATCAGCTCGTATTTCTCCCGGTAGCGCTCGAGCTCGCCGCGCTCGATCACCTTCATCCAGATCCGGCCCTTCGTGGCCCGGATGAGGTCGAGGGGAGCGCCCTCGAGCTGGATCCGGCCGTTGGCGAGAACCGCCATTCGCGGGCACAGGTCGGAGACGTCCTCGACGATGTGGGTCGAGAGGATCACCACGACGTTCTCGCCGATCTCGGCGAGGAGGTTGAGGAAGCGGTTGCGCTCCTCTGGGTCGAGGCCCGCAGTCGGCTCGTCGACGATGATCAGCTCGGGATTGCCGATCAGCGCCTGGGCGATCCCGAAGCGCTGCCGCATTCCGCCCGAGAAGCCGGCGAGCGCCTTCTTGCGCACGTCCCAGAGATTGACCTGGTGGAGAAGCGCTTCGACCGTCTGCTTGCGGGCTCCGGCGGTGGCGATACCCTTCAGCACCGCCATATGGTCGAGCATGTCGTAGGCCGACACCCTCGGATAGACCCCGAAGTCCTGCGGCAGATAGCCCAGGGTGCGCCTCAGCTTCTCGGGCTCGGCGATGACGTCGATGTCGCCGAAGCGGATGCTGCCCTCGGTCGGGGTCTGGAGAGTGGCGACGTTGCGCATCAGGGTCGACTTGCCGGCGCCGTTGGGACCCAGGAGCCCGTACATGCCGCGCGGGATGGACAAGGTGACGTGGTCGAGAGCGCGCGTGCCGTTCGGATAGACGTGGCTGACGTCGGCGAGTTCAAGCATCGAAGGAGTTCCCCAACCCGGATGGTCCCAGGGGTCTGCCAGACCGTCTTACTGGTGTAAAGCAGGCCGGATTGCCCCGTCTTGCGAATCCCCGCGCGGAGGTTCAGGGGCCAAGGCCATGAAAAAGCTCGCCCTCCTTTCCGCCCTGATCCTCTCCGTCCCCGCCGCCGCGGCCACTCCCCAGCAGATGGCCGATGCGGTCAGCCAGGACCGGATCCACGCGATCGTCGAGAAGCTGGTGAGCTTCGGCACCCGGCACACCCTCTCATCACAGACCGACCCGCGGCGAGGCATCGGCGCGGCCCTCAAGTGGACCGAGGCGGAATTCGGCCGTTACTCGCGCGCCTGCGGAGGGTGCCTGAGGATCGAGAAGCCGTCGGACGTGGTAACCGGCCGCCGGGTGCCCAATCCGACCAGGGTGACCAACGTCATCGCCATCCAGCGCGGCAGCGCCGACCCGAACCGCGTGGTCATCATCTCCGGCCATATCGACAGCCGGGTCACCGACCCGATGAACGCCACTTCGGACGCGCCCGGAGCCAATGACGACGCCTCCGGCACCGCCGCGGTGATAGAGGCCGCCCGCGTGCTCTCGAAGTACAAATTCCCCTACACGATCGTCTACGCGCCGCTGACCGGCGAGGAGCAGGGCCTGCTCGGCG
Source organism: Allosphingosinicella sp. (assembly GCA_035714565.1). GTDB lineage: Bacteria > Pseudomonadota > Alphaproteobacteria > Sphingomonadales > Sphingomonadaceae > Allosphingosinicella. The sequence goes on along the minus strand of DASTLX010000019.1, from coordinate 17,535 downwards.
GGAAGATTCTCGCCGATCATGCCAAGGCCCAGGGCTGGGAGGTGATCGCCCAGCTCAACAACGACATCATCGGCAACAGCTGCGGCTCGGACGGGATTTGCGACGACGCCCATGTCCGGGTCTTCTCGGAAGGCCCGCGCTGGCAGGGCCACGAGGATCTCGCCGCCCGCATCCGCAGCCTCGGGGGCGAGAACGATTCGCCCTCGCGCAACATCTCGCGCTGGCTGGACGATCTCGCCGACGACCTCAGCCTCGGGCTCGACGTCCGACAGATCTGGCGCAACGACCGCTTCGGCCGGGGCGGCGACCATACCGAGATGCTCAACGCCGGCTTCCCGGCGGTCCGGATCACGGTCGCGATCGAGAATTACAACTGGCAGCACCAGGACCTGAGGGTCGAGAACGGGATCCAATATGGCGACACGATCGACAAGATGGACTTCCCCTATCTGACCAGGGTCGTGAAGCTGAACGTGGCGGCGCTTGCGGCGCTGGCCAGCTCGCCGCAGCCCCCTGCGCCGACGGTGGAGGGCGGGGTCTCGACCGACACGACCCTGACCTGGAACCCGGTGAAGGGCGCGGATCACTACATCATCCGCTGGCGCCCGACCGATTCCGCGAACTGGCAGAACAGCCTCAGGGTGAGCTACGACGACCTCGCCAAATGCCCGGGCCGGCCCGCCCCCGCCAATGCCGCCGGCGACAAGATCTTCGCCACCTGCGTCAAGGTGCTGAAGAGCGTCCGGGTCGACGATTTCGTCTTCGGCGTCTCGTCGGTGTCCGGCGACGGCTACGAGAGCCCGGTCGCCTCGGCGGTGCCGGGCGGGGCCTTCCGCCCTTACGCGCCTCCGCCGGCGCAGCCGTGAGGTCGCGGTCATGCCGGACTTGATCCGGCATCCACCTTTCCTTCTGCGACCGCTCGGCCGAAGAAGGTGGACCCCGGATCGAGTCCGAGGCGACGGGGTTGGAGCGTAGATGGCTAGAAAACCCACCCGTGCCGGCCTCCCGACCCGCCAGCAGATACTCGACTTCATCGCCTCTAGCGACGCTCCGGCGGGGAAGCGGGAGATCGCCCGGGCTTTCGGACTGTCCGGGCACGACAAGATCGCCCTCAAGACCCTTCTCCACGACATGGCGGACGAAGGCCTGATCGACTCGTCGCCGGGGCGGGCCTTCCACCAGTCGGGCGGGGTGCCCAAGGTGACGGTGCTGAGGATCGTCGACATCGACGAGAGCGGCACGGCCTGGGCGGTGCCCGAGCGCTGGGAGGCGGACCTCCCCGAGCCGAGGCTTCGGGTGCTCGAGCGCAAGGGCAGGGGCTCCGCCCTCGGAGTGGGCGACCGACTGCTCGCCCGGACCGAGCAGCGCGGCAACGGCTATGCCGCGCACCCGATGAAGAAGCTGATGAAGGGCAGCGAGCTGGTGCTCGGTGTGGTTCATCAGGAGGCGCAGGGCTACTGGCTCCGGCCCGTCGAGAAGAAGGAGCGGCGCGAGCTCGCCATTTCCGACATCGGCGACGCCCAGGCCGGCGACCTCGTCCTCGCCGAGAAGGTGGGGCGGCCGCCCAGGCTCACCGCCCGGGTCTCGCAGGTCCTCGGCGACCCGTTCGCTCCGCGCAGCTTCAGCCTGATCGCCATCCACAAGCACGGTATCCCGCACGAATTCCCGGATTCGGTTCTGGAAGAAGCGAAGCGCGTCGCCGGCCAGGATCTCGGCGACAGGGAGGACCTCACCCACATCCCCATCGTCGCCATCGATCCCGCAGACGCGCGCGACCATGACGACGCGGTCTGGGCCGCGGCCGACGACGATCCGGCCAATCCCGGCGGCTGGAAGGCGATCGTCGCCATCGCCGACGTCAGCTTCTACGTCCGCTCCGGCTCCGCCCTGGACAAGGAGGCGAGGAAGCGCGGCAACAGCGTATACTTCCCGGACCGCGTGGTGCCGATGCTTCCCGAGACCCTGAGCGCGGAGATATGCTCGCTCAAGCAAGGCGAGGACCGGGCCGCGCTCGCCTGCCACCTGCAGGTGTCGAGGGAGGGGCAGGTGAGGAGCTGGCGCTTCAGCCGCGCCCGCGTCCGGATCGCCGCCAACATCGCCTATGAGGACGCCCAGGCGGCGATCGACGCAGTCGATGAGGGAAGTGCGTCGAACACCGTTCGGCCCGAGCTTGTCGAAGGCCCTTCCTTTCCTTCCGGTGAGCAAGATGAAGGGGAGGGCTTCGACAAGCTCAGCCCGAACGGTTCCGGGAGCAATGAGCCGGTGGAAGTATATTCCTCCCCCTGCTCGATGCCGGAGATCGAGGCGGGCGAGCCGCCCGTCGATCCCGCCCTGGTCCAGTCGACCCTGAAGCCGCTCTGGGCCTGCTGGAGGGCGCTCTACGCCGCGCGCGAGAAGCGAGCGCCGCTCGATCTCGACCTTCCCGAGCGGCGGGTGGAGCTCGACGAAAAGGGCCGGATCCTGTCGGTGGCGCCGCGCGACCGGCTCGACGCCCACAAGCTGATCGAGGATTACATGATCGCGGCCAACGTCGCCGCGGCCAAGGCGCTGGAGGCGAAGAAGGCCCCGGTCATGTATCGCGACCACGAGCCCCCGGGCCGCGAGAAGCTGGTCGCGCTCAAGGACTATCTGAAGACGTTCGGGGTCGAGTTCGCGCTCGGCCAGGTCGTCCGCCCGGCCACCTTCAACCACGTCATCGACCGGATCGGCGAGGCCGACTTCCGCCCCCAGGTGATGGAGCAGATCCTCCGGACCCAGACCCAGGCCTATTATTCGCCCGACAACAAGGGCCATTTCGGGCTCGCGCTCGGCTCCTACGCCCATTTCACCAGCCCCATCCGCCGCTACGCCGACCTCGTCGTCCACCGCGCCCTGGTCCGCGCCTACGGGCTCGGCGCGGGCGGGCTCACCGATTCCGAGGCGGAGGCGATGGAGGTGACCGGGGAGCTCATCTCGCAGCTCGAGCGGCGGGCGATGGAGGCGGAGCGCGACACTCTCGATCGCTACGTCGCGGCCTATCTGTCGGAGCGGGTCGGCGATCTCGTCGACTGCCGGATCACCGGGGTCCAGCCCTTCGGATTCTTCGCCACGGTAGAGGGGCTGGGCGGCGACGGACTCGTCCCGGTCTCGACCCTCGGCTCGGACTATTATCGCTACGAGGAGGCGAGCCAGAGCCTCGTCGGCGACGATAGCGGCGAGCGCTTCAGCCCCGGCCAGCGCCTCAAGCTCCGGCTGGTCGAGGCCAATCCGGTCTCCGGCGGCCTCAGGTTCGAGCTTCCCGACGCGAGCTACGCCCCGGCCCGGCCCCGCCGCGGCGACCGCCGCGACACCGGCCGGGGCGAGAGGGAGCGCCCCCAGGGCCGCCGCGGCCGCCCCTCCAACATCCGCCACCGCGGGCGCTGATCAGGTCGTCGTCCCGGCTTTCGCGGGAACGACGGGGACGACGCGATTTGCGCGGTCGAGCCCGCCTTTTCGACCAACCGACTCCACGCTTCTGCCGACGACCCGCTGGCCTATAGGGTCCGCCGCGGTCACCGCTTACTCTTGTGGAAGGGATGAAGACACGAGGAGAAAGTGGATGAGCATCAAGATGATTTTCGCGTCGGCCGCCGCTCTGGCGATGGTCGCGGGCACGCCGGCCTTCGCGGCCAAGAACCAGGGCCAGCAGCAGGCGCTCGCGTCCGATTCCGGCGGCGGCGCCGGAGTGAAGGCGAAGAGCGAGCGCAAGATCTGCAAGTTCATCGACGCCACCGAGTCGAGGATGAAGCGCGAGCGCCTGTGCTACACCAAGGCGGAGTGGCGGAAGTTCGACGAAGCCCAGCAGCAATAAGGCGGGTGCGGCGGCGCCTCCAGCCTCGCCGTCATTCCGGCGAAAGCCGGAATCCACGAACACGGATCGGCGAAAGTCTTCCCGGACCGGTGTTCATGGATCCCGGGTCGAGCCCGGGATGACGGCCGAGCGCGGGCACGCCTACAGCCTCGGCAGGGTGACCCCGCGCTGCCTCATATATTTGCCGGCGCGGTCGGCATAGCTCGTCTCGCAGGGCTCGTTGCCCTGCAGGAAGAGGAACTGGCAGGCGCCTTCGTTGGCGTAGACCTTGGCGGGAAGGGGCGTCGTGTTCGAGAATTCGAGCGTGACATGCCCCTCCCAGCCGGGCTCGAGCGGGGTCACGTTGACGATGATCCCGCAGCGCGCATAGGTCGACTTGCCCAGGCAGATGACGAGGACGTCGCGCGGCACCCGGAAATATTCGACCGTCCGCGCGAGCGCGAAGCTGTTCGGCGGGATTATGCAGACGTCGCCGGGCCGGTCGACGAAGCTGTTAGACTTGAAGTCCTTGGGGTCGACGATCGCGTTGTCGACGTTGGTGAACAATTTGAACTCGTCCGAGACCCGGGCGTCGTAGCCGTAGCTCGACAGGCCGTAGCTGATCGTGCCCTCGCGCTTCTGGCCGTCGACGAACGGCTCGATCATGCCATGCTCCAGGGCCTGGGCGCGGATCCACTTGTCGGACATGATGCTCATCGCTTGCGTCCCCTCGCGTCATCCCGGGCTTGACCCGGGATCCATGAACGCCGCCGTCTCAAGTCTCGCACCTCCGTGTTCATGGATTCCGGCTTTCGCCGGAATGACGGGGGAGGGTCAAGGCCGCTTCACGTTCCAGTCGACCCTTCCGTCGACTCCGCGCAGCCGGCGGAAGTTGGAGACCTGCCACAGCGTCCACGGCCGGGCCCCGAAGCGGGGCTGGCGGACGATCTCGCGCAGCCAGAGCGGGCGGTCGACCCCCTCGCTGACCCGATAGGCCCGGTCGAACTCGGCCGTCAGGTAGAGCAGCACGGGCTGGCGGTAACGGGCCTCGACCGCGCGGATGTAGGCGGCGAGTTCGGCGTGGAACTGGGCCGGAGTCACCTTGCGGCTGCAATTGCCCAAAAACTCGAGGTCGACGGCGGGCGGCAGGGCATCGGGCTCGGCGGGCACGGCGGCGATGAAGTTGGCGGCCTGCTCCGCTCCGGAGCGGCAGAGCGTGAAGAAATGATAGGCGCCGCGGGCGATTCCCGCCCGCCGGGCGCCGGCCCAGTTGACGGCGAAGAGGCGGTCGCGATGGTCGCCGCCCTCGCTCGCCTTGACATAGGCGAAGTCGACGCCCTGTCCCGGAAGCAGGCCCCAGTCGATCCGCCCCTGGTGGTGGGAGACGTCGATGCCCTGGACGGGGAAGAGGCGGTCGGACGGGTGCCAGTGCGGCGCCCGGGCCCAGGCCGCCAGGGCGAGGCCCGCGACGAGGAGGGCCGCGAGGGCCGCCCACCGCCTCGCGCTCGTCACTTGATGTGGAGCACGCAGATCAGCGTGAACAGGCGCCGGGCGGTGTCGAAGTCCATCTCGATCCTGCCCCTCAGGCTCTCGCGGAGAAGTTCGGCGGCCTCGTTGTGGAGGCCGCGCCGGGCCATGTCGATCGTCTCCAGACCCTTGGGCGAATCGGAGCGGACGGTTTTGAAATAGGTCTCGCAGATCGCGAAATAGTCCCGGACCGGCCGCTTGAAGCGGGTGAGGCCGAGCCGGACCGTCTCCAGCGGCGCCCCCGATTCGTCCTTGAGGTCGATGGCGAGGCTGTTGTCCTCGATCCGGAGCAGGATCCGGAACGGCCCCTCGTGGCCGGCGGGCTGGAAGCTGTTCGATTCGAGCAGGTCGAAGATGGCGACCTGGCGCTCGCGCTCGATATCCTCGCTCCGGCGGATGATCGTATGCTCGTCCAGCTCGATGTCGATGATCCGCGGGTCCGGCATGATGGGCGTGTAGACGGCGAGCGCGTTCATGTCATCGTCATCCCGGGCTCGACCGGGATCCATGAACGCCGCGGTTGGGCCTCGCACCCCACGGCCTTCATGGATTCCGGCTTTCGCCGCAATCGCCTTTATCCACAGCAGTTCCACAGACTTGCTGGCTTGAGCCCCCGGCCGGAAAGGACGAGAAGGGGCCATGGCCGAAAACATCCTTCGACTGCCCGGCGCGCCGGAGCCCGAATCGTCCGCTCTGCCCCAGAACGTGGAGGCCGAGGCGGCCCTTCTCGGGGCGCTGATGATCGACAACCGGCTGGCCGAGGACGTCCAGATCAAGCTCAGGCCCGACCATTTCCACGAGCCGCTCCACGCTCGGATCTACGAGCAGATATTGAAGCTCGTCGACCGCAACATGATCGCCTCGCCGGTGACCCTGAGGCCGCTGTTCGAGGCCGACGAGGAGATGAAGGAGCTGGGCGGGCCGGCCTATCTCGCCCAATTGACGGGAAGCGGCGCCGCGATCATCGGCGCCCGCGACTTCGCCGAGCAGATCTATGAGCTCGCCCTGCTCCGAGCGCTGATCGGGGTCGGCCGGGAGATGGTCGAGCAGGCGCTCGACACCAGCGAGGACGTCGATCCCAAGGGCCAGATCGAGGCGGCCGAGGCCGCGCTCTACCGGGTCGCCGAGGAAGGCGGCGGCGAGGGCAGCGTCAAGAGCTTCGCCGAGGCCACGAGGATGGCCGTGCAGATGGCCGAGAAGGCGCTCAACACCGGCGGCGGCCTGTCCGGGGTCACCACCGGCTTCGAGACGGTCAACGCCAAGACCGGCGGCCTGCACAGCTCGGACCTGATCATCGTCGCCGGCCGCCCCGGCATGGGCAAGACCGCGCTCGCGACGAACATGGCCTTCAACACGGCCAAGCGCTTCATCCGCGACACCGTCGAGGACGGGATCGCCCCGGAGAAGTCGGCCGGAGCGGGAGTCGCCTTCTTCAGCCTCGAAATGTCGGCCGACCAGCTCGCCACCCGAATCCTCGCCGAGCAGTCCGGGATCAGCTCCGAGAACCTGCGCATGGGCAAGATCAGCCAGCAGGACTTCCGCAACCTCGCCCGGGCCGCCGCCGATCTCGAGAGCCTGCCGCTCTACATCGACGACACGCCCGGCCTCACCATCGCGGCGCTTCGCACCCGCGCCCGCCGCCTGAAGCGCCAGCGCGGGATCGGGCTCGTCGTCGTCGACTATCTGCAGCTGCTCCAGGGCACCGGGCGCAACGGCGGCAACGATAACCGGGTGAACGAGATTTCCGAGATCTCGCGGGGCCTCAAGACGCTCGCCAAAGAGCTCAGCGTCCCGGTCATCGCCCTCTCCCAGCTCAGCCGCGCCGTCGAGCAGCGCGAGGACAAGAGGCCGCAGCTCTCCGACCTTCGCGAATCCGGCTCGATCGAGCAGGACGCCGACATGGTCTGGTTCGTCTATCGAGAGGAATATTATCTCGCCAACAAGCAGCCGGCCGACGATCATGCGGACTTCCCGGCCTGGCAGGAGGAGATGAACCGGGCCTACGGCCTCGCCGAGCTGATCGTCGCCAAGCAGCGCCACGGCTCGACCGGCAAGGTCAGGCTCAGGTTCGAGGCGAAGATCACGAAATTCTCCGACTATATCGAAGAGGGCTATCTCCCCGAGGCGAGGGGATAGGGGGCTGTCGTCATCCCGGCGAAAGCCGCGACCTCGGAAAGATCCGTCATTCCGGCGAAAGCCGGAATCCATGACACGGCCGGTCGAAACTGGATGCGACCGTGTTCATGGGTCCCGGATCAAGTCCGGGACGACGGGAGGATTTGAGAAGAGGATCGAGCAAGATCGGTCCATTGTCCCCGCTCCCGGCGACGTCTAGCCTGCCCGGCGAACTTCGTCCGGAGACTCGAATGACCTTAATTTTCAGGGCAATGACGGCGGCGATCTTGATGACGGCTGGGACCGCGATGGCACAAGGCTCGGGCTCCGCCGATCCGCACGAGTGGCTCGAGGAGGTTCGCGGCGAGAAGGCGCTCGCCTGGGCGAAAGCCGAGAGCGAAAGGACGCTCAAGGCCTTCCAGTCGGACCGCCGCTATCAGAGCATGTACGACCGGGCGCTCGAGGTGCTCCAGGCGAAGGACCGGATCCCGTTCGTCCAGATCAGGCCCGACGGGCTCTACAATTTCTGGCAGGACCAGACCAATGTCCGCGGCCTGCTGCGGCGGACGACCCTCGCCAGCTACCGGACCGCGGAGCCCGTCTGGGAGCCGGTGCTCGACATCGACGCGCTCGCCAAGGCCGACGGCAAGTCGTGGGTCTACAAGGGTATGCAGTGCCTTCCCCCCGCGATGAAGCGCTGCCTCGTCAATCTCTCCGAGGGCGGCGGGGACGCGACCGTCGTCCGCGAATTCGACACCGTCACGCGCCGCTTCGTCGACGGCGGCTTCTCGCTTCCCGAAGGCAAGCAGGACGTCGAATGGGAAAATGCCGATTCGATCCTCGTCTCGCGCGACTGGGGTCCGGGGACCATGACGGAATCGGGCTATGCCTTCGTCGCCAAGCGCCTCCGCCGCGGCCAGAGCCTCGACCAGGCCGTCGAAGTCTATCGCGGCGAGCCCAGCGACGTGGGCGCCGGCGCCTTCGTGCTTCGCGACAGCGCCGGCTGGTCGCACGGCCTGATCGGCTATCGCAGCATCGGCGCCCGCGAGATGCGCTTCACCCTGCTCCGGCCGAGCGGCAACGTCGCTCTCAACCTGCCCGAGCGGGCGAACCTCAGCGGAATCGTCGACGGCCGGCTCCTCGTCCAGCTGAGCGAGCCCTGGGAAGCTCCGGGCGGCGCCCGCTTCGCGACCGACTCGCTCATCTCCTACGATCTCGGCCAATGGAAGCGCGACCCGCTGGCCGCCCGGCCCAGCCTCGTCTTCGCGCCCGGCCCGCGCCAGACTCTCAGCGGCATCGCGACGACCGAGGGCAGGCTCCTCGTCAACGTGCTCGACAACGTCCGCGGCCGCGCCTTCGCCTACGACTATGCCGGCGGCAAATGGCGCTCCAGCGAGATCGCCTTGCCCCGCAACGCGACGATCGGGATCGTGACCGCGTCGGACACGGCGGACCAGGCGATGTTCACGGTCACCGACTATCTGACTCCGAGCACCTTGTGGTGGTACGACGCCGCCGCCGGGAAGCTCGAGACCGTCAAGACGACTCCGCCGAGGTTCGACGCCTCCGGCCATGTCGTCGAGCAGCTCGAGGCGACTTCGCGCGACGGCACCAAAATCCCCTATTTCCTGATTCGGCCCAGGGCGATGAAGGCCGACGGCACCACTCCGACGCTGCTCACCGGCTATGGCGGATTCCAGAGCTCCCAGGTGCCCAGCTATTCAGGGACCATGGGTCGGCTGTGGCTGGAGGCGGGCAACGCCTTCGTCGTCGCCAACCTGCGCGGAGGCGGGGAGTTCGGCCCGAAATGGCATCAGGACGCCCAGGGCGCCAACAAGCAGCGGACCTGGGACGATTATATCGCCGTCGCCGAGGACCTCATCCGCCGCAAGGTGACGTCGCCGCGCCGCCTCGGCGCGATCGGCGGAAGCCAGGGCGGGCTGCTCGTCGGCACCGCCATCACCCAGCGGCCGGAGCTGTTCAACGCGGCTATCGTCCAGGTCCCCCTGTTCGACATGCTCCGCTACCATGTGATCGGGGCCGGAGCGTCGTGGATCAGCGAATATGGCGATCCGCGCAAGCCGGAGCAGCGGGCCTGGCTCGAAGGCTATTCGCCCTACCAGAAGCTGAAGCCGGGCGTGAAATATCCGATGCCCTTCATCCACAGCTCGACCGCCGACGACCGGGTCACCCCGGTCCACGGCCGCAAGGCCGCGGCGCGCCTCGCCGAGCTCGGCCAGCCTTATTATTATTACGAGAACATGGAGGGCGGCCACGCCGCCGCGGCCAATTTGCCGGAGACCGCGCGGCGGCTGGCGATGGAATATGTCTACGCGACCGAGAGGCTGGTGGATTGAGGTAAACCGGCGAAGCGGGGTCAAGAGGCCGGAGCGGGCACTCGGCCGTGGCGCGGCCGCGCCGCGGCTCGGCCGAAACGTAGGGCGAGCACCATCCCGAGCCACGCCGCGACGCACACCCAGCCGAACAGGTCGCCGGCGCGTGCGTAGAACGTCCGGGTGGAAAGCGCCAAGGGAGCCCGCGCGATCAGAGTGACCGTTGCGGCACCGCTACGCTGCTCGGCGACGATTCGGCCGTACGGATCGCTGACGAAGCTCAAGCCGCGGCGGGCGGCGCGCGCGACCGCATAGCCGCCCTCGATGCCGCGGATCGCAGTCACCGCCGCCATCATGCGGTCGTCCACGTCGAAATCCAGGGCCGGCACGAGCATCAGTTGCGCTCCGTCGAGCGCATAGGAGCGGCCCAGCGTCGGAAAGTGCATGTCCTTGCAGATCGCAACCCCGGTTCGCCCGGCCGGCGAGGCGAACAGGAGGTTGCGGTCGCCCGGCGTGGTGCCACGTTCCAGCCCCGGCACGAGGTGCTGCTTGGCATAATATGCACTGTGGCCAGCGGGGGTCGCCACGAGCGCACGGTTGGTGACCCTTCCCCCTTCGTCGACGACCACGCCGACGACCAGAGTTGCGCGCCGCGCCCGGGCGAAGGCCGCGAAGGTGCGTGCGATGTGCCGCGACCTTGCCAGATCGGTGCGAATGACGGCCTCGGGCAGCAGCACGGTGACGCCAGGCCGCGCGGCCTCCTCGATGGCGGCGCGATAGTCGGCCATGAACCGCTCCCAGGTCCGTCCGCCGGGTGCAGCGCTGTCGGAGGCGATCATCGCGACCGGGGCATTGGACAGGCCGGCCCCGACTTCCAGCCGCGACCATCCGAACAGCAGGACGCCGGCCACGATCAGCCCGGTGAACAAAGTCGCCTGGGAGAGGCTGCGCACATTGCTGCCGAGCCGTCGCGCCAGCGCCAGACCAGCCAGGCTGCCGGGGAGCAGGAGCAGCCAGGTCACGGCCGGCACGCCTCCAAGGCTGACGATCTGCAGCACGGGCAGGACGCCGGCTTGCGAATAAGCGAGGCTGCCGGCGCTGCCATGTGGCGAGAAATGTATAAGCAAGGTGTCGATCGCCGCCCAGGACGCCGGCAGCACCAGGGCCGCAATCATCGCCGGCCAGCGCTCGGCCGCCTCTGCCGCGATTCGCAACGCGCCGCCCCAGGCAAGCGCATACGCCAGGCTGATGACGATGGCTGCCGTCGCCGAGCCTGTCGTGACGTGGTAGCCGAAGGTCGAGCAGCCGGCAACGAGGCCCACGGCCAGTCCGACGGGGAAGCGAAACCGCGCAGAGGCGTACAAGACCGCCGCCAGGGCCGGCGCCGGTGCGAGCCATGCCGCCCACCACAATGGATTGTTGGCGTAACCGAACGCCAGCAGCGCGCCTCCCACCAGCGCGAGTGCGAGCGCAACGGCAATTCGCGGGAAGGCGGTCAGACTAGGAACCATCGCGGCGAAGTTGGCCGATGCCCGTCCGCCAGTCCAGCGGCTCCATTGAAACTCAAAGGCGCGGCCGGGTTGGGGTCGGAAGGTGCCGTTGAGCGCGTCGCCCGCTGAAAGTCCGCTTTCCCCGCGTCGAAGCGCAGGGACGGACAGTCCGCTTCCGCGCCGAAACCGGCCGTTCCTACCCCTCCAGGTTGTTCGCGGCGAACGGGTCCTTGAGCCCCACCCCGATGCTCGCCCGGGCCGCCTCGGCCTCGGAGCTGGTCACCGGATAGGCGCAATAATCGGCCGCGTAGAAGGCGCTCGGGCGGTGGTTCCCGGAGAGGCCGAGGCCGCCGAAGGGGGCGTTCGACGGGGCGCCGTTGGTCGGCTTGTTCCAGTTGATCACTCCGGCCCGGATGTTGGCCCAGAAGCGGTCGTAGAGCTCCGGGCTTCCGCCGACCAGCGAGGCGGCGAGGCCGTAGCGCGTCGCGTTGGCCTCGGCCAAGGCGGCGTCGAAATCGCCGACCCGGATGACCTGAAGCACCGGTCCGAACAGCTCCGCGTCGGGCCGCTCGGCGACGTCGGTGACGTCGATGATGGCGGGCGTCAGGAACGGCTTGTCGGCGATGGGCCGGTCGAGCCGCTTGATCGCGCGCCCGCCCTTGATCATCAGGTCGAGGAAGGCCTCCTGGAGCTGGTCGGCGGCCTGGTTGTCGATGACCGGGCCCATGAACGGGGCCGGGCTGGCGTGGGGATGATCGACGATCAGCCGCTCGGCGAGCTTGACGATCTCGGCGAGGAGCGGCTCGTGCGCCCCGTCCCGGACGATCAGCCGCCGGGCTCCGGTGCAGCGCTGGCCCGAGCTCATGAAGGCGGACTGGACGGCGATCACCGCCGCCGAGTGGATGTCCTTGGCGTCCCAGACGACGAGCGGGTTGTTGCCGCCCATCTCGAGCGCCAGGATCTTGTGCGGCGCGTCGGCGAACTGGCGGTGGAGGGCAAGCCCGGCCCGGGCCGAGCCGGTGAAGAGCAGGCCGTCGATCCCCGGGCTCGCCGCCAGGGCCTTGCCGACCTCGACCCCGCCCTGGACGCACCGGACGACGTCTTCCGGGACCCCCGCCTCATGGTAGAGCTGGACGAGCATCTCGCCGACCGCGGGGGTCTTTTCCGAAGGCTTGAACACGACCGCGTTGCCGGCGAGCAGTGCGGGGACGATGTGGCCGTTGGGGAGATGGGCCGGGAAATTGTAGGGGCCGAGGACGGCGAGGACGCCGTGCGGCTTGTGGCGGACGGCCACGCGGGCGCCGAGCGCGCCCTCGAGCCGCCGCTGCGAGGTCCGCTCCGAATAGGCGGAGACCGATATGTCGACCTTGTTGACCACCGCGTCGACCTCGGTCGCGGTTTCCCAGAGCGGCTTGCCGGTTTCGCGGGCGATGAGGTCGGCGAGCGCCTCCTTCTTGCCCCGGACGACGTTGGCGAAGCGGCGCAGGGTCTCGATCCGGACCGCGAGCGGCCTCGCCGCCCAGCTCGCCCAGGCGGAGCGGGCGCGGGCGACCTCCGCCTCGACGTCGCCGGCTTCGCCCGTCCACAGATGCGCGCCGGTGGCCGGTTCGATCGAGCTCAAGGTCGCCATGGCGGCTGACCCACCATTTTTGGCTGCGGCGGTCAAGCGCCCGCCCGCATCGCCTCGCCCATCCGCCGGATCGCCTCGATCTTGGAGTCGAACCGGCTCCAGTCGTCGGACTCGTCGATGCGGCTCCAGATCGCCTCGACCTCGTCGATATGCATCGAGCAGGGCGCCTCGTCGGACCAATAGGGATGGTCGAGAGCGCGATCGACGGCTTCGTAATCGGCGATGGAGTGGCGAAAATCGGCAAAAACATCACTTTCGTACACATTGTCGGCCGGGGACGGGCCTCGCCGGCGGCCGCCCCGCCAGTCGAAGAAGAAGCGGTCGATGGTCACCGTCTTCTCCGCAAGCGCCGATTCGAGATCGACCAGAAGGCCCGAATCCCGCTCCGCGCCGATCGGCCGGATTCCGAGCCGGCCGAGCACGGCCTCGACCAGCCGCCTCTGGAATTCGCCCGGAAAGGCGTCGAGCGACGGGTTCAGCGCGTCCGCTTCGGCGATCGCTCGAAGCGAGACGGCGAGCTGGAGGACGTCCCAGTGGATCGCCTCGGGCTGGCGGCCGAACGCATAGAGGCCGGCATGGTCGAAATAGGCGGCGGTGAAGTGGCCGTCCCAGTAAGGCGTGAACCGCCACGGCCCGTAATCGAAGCTCTGCGCCGTGATCGCGATATTGTCGCTGTTGAGGACTCCGTGGACGAAGCCCGCGGCGATATAGGAGGCGGCGAGGCGCGCCGCCTCCCGGGCGACGTGGGCGAGGAGCCGGGCGGCGGCGTCGGGGCCGCCCTCCTCGCCATAATAGTGACGAAGGCAATAATCGGTCAGCTTCGCCAGCTTCTCCATTTCCCCGAAATAGGCGAGCCGCTGGAAGGTGCCGATCCTTATGTGGCTGTGCTGGAGCCGAACGAGGACGGCGGAGCGGGTCGGCGACGGCTCGTCATTGCGTTCGAGGGCCTCGCCGGTCTCGATCAGCGAGAAGCTCTTCGAGGTCTCGACCCCGAGCGCCTCGAGCATCTCGGTCGCAAGCACTTCGCGCACTCCCCCCTTCAGCGTGAGGCGGCCGTCGCCGAAGCGGCTGTAGGGCGTCTGCCCCGAGCCCTTGGTGCCGAGGTCGAGCAGCCGGCCGCCGCCGTCCCTGAGCTGGGCGAAGAGAAAGCCGCGGCCGTCGCCGATGTCCGGATTGTACACCCTGAACTGATGGCCGTGATAGCGAAGCGCCAGCGGCCGCGGGAGGTTGGCGGGCAGGGGCTCGAACCGGCCGAAATGACGGAGCCATTCCTCGTCGGTGAGATCGGCAAGCCCGACGTCCGGCGCCCAGCGGTCGTTCCGGAAACGAAGGATCGTCCGCGGGAAATCGGCGGAGTCGACCGGATCCCAATAGCCATCGCCCAGCTCGAGGATGGCGGGTTCGGGTCGATAGCTGGCGGCTTGCGGAACGGGCTTCATCAGGGGATAGGACAGAAGGGCAAGCAGGGGAGGGGCATGGCGGACTGGTCCGATGGCTATTGGACGTCGAGCGACGGGCTCCGGCTCCATTACCGCGATTATGCCGGAAGCGCGGCCCGCCCGCCCATCCTGTGCATACCCGGACTGACCCGTAACGCGCGCGACTTCGAAGGGGTTGCCGATCGCCTGAAGGGCGACTGGCGGCTGATCTGCGTCGAATTGAGGGGTCGCGGCCAGAGCGACTATGCCAAGGACGCGATGACCTACGTCCCGCCCACCTACTGGCAGGACATGGAGGCGCTGATCGCCGCCCTTGAGCTGAAGCGGTTCGTCCTGTTCGGCACCTCGCTCGGCGGGCTCATCACCATGCTGCTCGCGCTTGCGGGCCGGGAGCGGATCGCGGGCGCCCTTCTCAACGACATCGGGCCGGAGCTCGAGCAGGGCGGCCTCGAGCACATCCGATCCTATGTCGGGCGCTCGCAAAGCTGGCCGACCTGGCTCCACGCGGCGCGCTTCCTCCGCGAGGCCCAGAGCGACCGCTATCCGGACTGGGCCATCGGCCAGTGGCTGGTCTATGCCAAGAGGCTGTGCAGGCTGACCCAGGGCGGCCGGATCGCCTTCGATTACGACATGCGCATCGCCGAGCCCTTCCGGCAGCCGGGCGGCGACACCGGCTTCGATCTTTGGACGGCCTTCGCGGCGTTGAAGGGCATCCCGTCGCTCGTCGTCCACGGCGGCATTTCGGATCTTCTGAGCCCGGCGACGGTCGAGCGGATGGTGGCGGAGAATCCGGCTATGGAGGCCGCGACGGTGCCCAACGTCGGCCATGCGCCGACGCTGGAGGAGCCGGAAGCCGTGGCTGGGATCGACCGGCTGCTGGCGCGGGTGCAGGCGGGCTGAGCCCCGTCATCCCGGCGAAAGCCGGGATCCATGAACACGGTCGCATGAAGTTTTGACCGACGGTGTTCATGGATTCCGGCTTTCGCCGGAATGACGAGGTTTGCGCTGCTGAGACGCCATGAGTTGATTTCTTAGTCTTTCTCCCCCATATGCCACTCAGCGAAACGTCATTGCAGCGTGAACGCCCTCTCGGGGCCGGCTCCGTTTCGTACTTTTGAAGTCTTCCCTTTTCACGCGGGTTGGCAAAAACCCGCCGCGTCTGCGCGCGCCTTCGAGGCTGCGCGGGGGCGCCGCATAATACAGTGAGTCATCATGTCTTTTGAAAATCTCGGGCTGTCGCAGCCCGTCCTCCAGGCGCTCGCCTTGAAGGAATATACCACCTCGACCCCGATCCAGGAGCAGGCGATCCCGATGCTCCTGAAGGGCAAGGATCTGCTCGGAATCGCCCAGACCGGCACCGGCAAGACCGCCGCCTTCATGCTCCCCTCGATCGACCGGCTCGCCGCCAGCGGCAAGCGTCCGCAGCGCGGCGCGTGCCGGATGCTGGTCCTCGCTCCGACCCGCGAGCTCGCCTCGCAGATCGCCGAGAGCGCGCGCGCCTATTCGCGCTTCAGCCATATGAGCGTCGCCACCGTCTTCGGTGGAACCTCGATCAACAAGAACCGGCAGGACCTCGGCCGCGGAGTCGACATCCTCGTCGCCACGCCGGGCCGGCTGCTCGACCTGGTCGAGCAGCGCTGGCTGGACCTGAGGCAGGTCGAGATCCTCGTTCTCGACGAGGCGGACCAGATGCTCGATCTCGGCTTCATCCACGACCTGAAGAAGATCGTCCGCTTCCTGCCCGAGAAGAGGCAGAGCCTGTTCTTCTCGGCGACCATGCCCAAGGCGATCCGCGACCTCGCGGACCGCTTCCTGACCGATCCGGCCCAGGTGGCGGTGACTCCGGTGGCCTCGACGGTCGAGCGCGTCGAGCAGTACGTCACTTTCGTCAACCAGGCCGAGAAGCCGGCTCTCCTGACCATGATGCTCCGCGTCGGTTTCGGGGCCAAGGGCTCGATGGACCGGGTCCTCATCTTCAGCCGCACCAAGCACGGCGCGGACCGGATCGTGAAGCAGCTCGCCCAGACCGGCATTCCGGCCAACGCCATCCACGGCAACAAGAGCCAGCCGCAGCGCGAGCGCGCGCTGGCCGAGTTCAAGGACGGCAAGGTCAAGATCCTGATCGCCACCGACATCGCGGCGCGCGGAATCGACGTCTCGGGGGTCAGCCACGTCGTCAATTTCGACCTGCCCAACGTCGCCGAGCAATATGTCCACCGCATCGGCCGGACCGCCCGCGCCGGCGCCGCGGGGATCGCGATCGCCTACTGCGCCGAGGACGAGCGGCCCTATCTCAAGGGCATCGAGCGCCTGACCAGGCAGACTCTCCTCCCCGTGCCGCTGCCCGAGGGCTTCAACGCCGAGGCGGCCCGGATCAAGGCGGCCCGGGCCTCCTCGCCGATCCAGATCGTCGAGCGTCCCGAGCGCGACGAGCGCCATTCGCGCGGCCGTCCGGCCAAGCGCTTCAGCGCCAGGCCCGCGCGTCCGCAGGGCGAGAGCCGCAGCGGCGGACGCAGGCGCTACGCTTCGCGCTGACTTCCTCCCCTCCCTGCACGCAGGGAGAGGGCCGGGGGTGGGTGCGCCTCCTGACGAATCACCGGCGGCGGAGGCCCACCCACCCCTAACCCCTCCCTGTATTCAGGGAGGGGCACTTGTTAGAGCTTGTCCGTGCCCCTCCTCCTGCCGCTCCTCCTCCTCGCCGCCGCCGAGCCTCCGCCGCAGGAGATCGTCGTCACCGGGCGCGGCCTTCAGGCCGCCGCCGGCGAGGAGGTGTTCAGCACACAGGTCATCGACCGGGACCGTCTCACCTCCTCCGCCTCGGGCCGGCTCGAGGACATCCTGCGCGACGTCCCCGGCTTCCAGCTGTTCCGCCGCTCCGACGCCCGCTCCGCCAACCCGACCAGCCAGGGGGCGACTCTTCGCGGTCTCGGCGGCAACGCCTCGAGCCGGCTGCTTCTGGTCCTCGACGGAGTGCCCCAGGCCGACCCGTTCGGCGGCTGGGTGAGCTGGCCGGCCTATGATCCCGAGCGGCTCGGGGAGGCGCGGGTGACCCGGGGCGGCGGCAGCGGCGTCCAGGGCCCGGGCGCGCTCGCCGGCACGATCGAGCTCGCCAGCGCCGTTCCCGACGAGCTGCGCGGAGTCCGCGGCCGTCTCGCTTACGGCAGCCGGGGCGGCGTCGACCTCCATGCCGGGA
>DASTLX010000018.1:0-23657 GCA_035714565.1 Allosphingosinicella sp. | reverse complement strand
GGTCCCTCTCCCTTGAGGGGAGAGGGACAGGCGCGAAGCGCCAGGGTGAGGGGCTGAACTTCCCTCTCCCTCCCAAGCCTGTAGGCTTGGGCCCCTCCCTCTCCCCTGCAGGGAGAGGGGAAAAGAATTAGAGGACCGTGCACATGAACGAACTGACCACTTTCGCCAATCCGGTCGCCAAGCCGGAGACGTTCGACATGATCAAGATCGGGATCGCTTCCCCGGAGCGCATCCGTTCCTGGTCTTTCGGCGAGATCAAGAAGCCCGAGACGATCAACTACCGCACGTTCAAGCCCGAGCGCGACGGCCTGTTCTGCGCGCGCATCTTCGGTCCGATCAAGGATTACGAGTGCCTGTGCGGCAAGTACAAGCGCATGAAGTACAAGGGCATCGTCTGCGAGAAGTGCGGGGTCGAGGTTACCGTCTCGAAGGTCCGCCGCGAGCGCATGGGCCATATCGAGCTGGCCGCTCCCGTCGCCCACATCTGGTTCCTGAAGTCGCTGCCCTCGCGCATCGGGCTTCTGCTCGACATGCAGCTCAAGCAGCTCGAGCGGATCCTCTATTTCGAGTCCTACGTCGTCGTCGAGCCGGGCCTGACCCCGCTCGAGAAGTACCAGCTGCTGACCGAGGACGAGCTCCTCTCCGCGCAGGACGAATATGGCGAGGACGCCTTCTCGGCCGGAATCGGCGCCGAGGCGGTCAAGCAGATGCTGATCGACCTCGACCTCGAGGGCGAGCGCGAGATCCTCCTGAAGGACCTGGCCGAGACCAAGTCCGAATTGAAGCCCAAGAAGATCATCAAGCGGCTCAAGGTCGTCGAGTCCTTCCTCGAGTCCGGCAACCGTCCGGAGTGGATGATCCTCGACGTGGTTCCGGTCATCCCGCCCGAGCTTCGTCCGCTGGTGCCGCTCGACGGCGGCCGCTTCGCGACGTCGGACCTCAACGACCTCTACCGCCGGGTCATCAACCGCAACAACCGCCTCAAGCGGCTGATGGAGCTTCGCGCCCCGGACATCATCGTCCGCAACGAGAAGCGCATGCTCCAAGAGGCGGTCGACGCTTTGTTCGACAACGGCCGCCGCGGGCGCACCATCACGGGCGCCAATAAGCGTCCGCTGAAGTCGCTCTCCGACATGCTCAAGGGCAAGCAGGGCCGGTTCCGCCAGAACCTGCTCGGCAAGCGCGTCGACTATTCGGGCCGCTCGGTCATCGTCACCGGTCCGGAGCTCAAGCTCCACCAGTGCGGCCTGCCGAAGAAGATGGCGCTCGAGCTGTTCAAGCCGTTCATCTACTCGCGCCTCGACGCCAAGGGCCTCTCCATGACCCTCAAGCAGGCGAAGAAGTGGGTCGAGAAGGAGCGCAAGGAAGTCTGGGACATCCTCGACGAGGTGATCCGCGAGCATCCCGTGCTCCTCAACCGCGCGCCGACTCTCCACCGCCTCGGCATCCAGGCCTTCGAGCCGGTCCTGATCGAGGGCAAGGCGATCCAGCTCCACCCGCTCGTCTGCGCGGCGTTCAACGCCGACTTCGACGGCGACCAGATGGCCGTCCACGTCCCGCTGAGCCTCGAGGCCCAGCTGGAGGCGCGCGTCCTGATGATGTCGACCAACAACATCCTCTCGCCCGCCAACGGCAAGCCGATCATCGTCCCCTCGCAGGACATGGTCCTCGGCCTCTATTACCTGTCGCTGGAGCGCGAGGGCGAGCCGGGCGAGGGCATGATGATCTCCGACATGTCGGAGGTCCATCAGGCGCTCAACGCCGGCGCCGTCACCCTGCATAGCAAGATCGTCAGCCGGGTCCCCCAGACGGACGAGCAGGGCAGGCAGTATATGAAGCGGTTCGAGACGACCCCGGGCCGGATGCTGCTCGGCGAGACTCTCCCGAAGAGCCACAAGGTGCCCTTCGAGACGGTCAACCGCCTGCTGACCAAGAAGGAGATCGGGGACGTCATCGACGTCGTCTATCGCCACACCGGCCAGAAGGAGACGGTGCTGTTCGCCGACGCCATCATGGGTCTCGGCTTCCGCCACGCCTTCAAGGCCGGCATCTCGTTCGGCAAGGACGACATGATCATTCCGGAGGAGAAGATCGCCCTGGTCGAGGACGCCCGTAACACCGTCAAGGATTACGAGCAGCAGTATCAGGACGGCCTGATCACGCAGCAGGAGAAGTACAACAAGGTCATCGACGCCTGGTCCAGCTGCGGCGACAAGGTCGCCAACGCGATGATGGACAAGCTCAAGGCGCAGCCGAAGGGCGAGGATGGGCGCATGGCGCCGATCAACTCCATCTACATGATGGCCCACTCCGGCGCCCGCGGCTCGCAGGCCCAGATGAAGCAGCTCGCCGGAATGCGCGGCCTCATGGCCAAGCCGTCGGGCGAGATCATCGAGACCCCGATCATCTCGAACTTCAAGGAAGGCCTGACCGTCCTCGAATATTTCAACTCCACCCACGGCGCCCGCAAGGGCCTCGCGGACACGGCGCTGAAGACGGCGAATTCCGGCTATCTCACCCGCCGACTCGTCGACGTCTCGCAGGATTGCGTCATCGTCGAGGAGGATTGCGGAACCGAGAACGCGCTCGAGATGCGGGCCATCGTCCAGGGCGGCGCCGTCATCGCCTCGCTCGGCGACCGGATTCTCGGCCGTACCCCGGCGGAGGACATCGTCGACGACAAGAGCGGCGACGTCCTCGCCAAGGAAGGCGCTTTGATCGAGGAGAGCCAGGCGCTCCGGATCGACGAGATCGGAGTCCAGGCCGTGCGCATCCGCTCGCCCCTCGTCTGCGAGAGCGAGCACGGCGTGTGCGGGAAGTGCTACGGGCGCGACCTCGCCCGCGGCACTCCGGTCAACATCGGCGAGGCGGTCGGGGTCATCGCGGCCCAGTCGATCGGCGAGCCGGGCACCCAGCTGACGATGCGGACCTTCCACATCGGCGGCGCCGCCCAGCTCAACGAGACCTCGAGCCTCGAGGCCTCGACCGACGGCACCGTCGAGCTTCGCGACCTTCCGACGATCATGGACCCGCGCGGCCGCCGGATCGCGATGTCGCGCTCGGGCGAGCTCGCCATCGTCGACATGGACGGCCGCGAGCGGGCGTCGCACCGTATCCCCTACGGCGCGCACCTGATGGCCGACCACGGCCATATCGTCTCGAAGGGCGACCGCATCGCCGAATGGGATCCGTTCATGATGCCGGTCATCACCGAGAAGGGCGGAATCGTGAAGTTCCAGGATCTGGTCGAGGGCAAGACGCTCACCGAGCAGACCGACGAAGCGACCGGGATCGCCCAGCGCGTGGTCACCGAATATCGCGGCTCCGCCCGGACCAAGGAGGATTTGCGTCCGCGCATCACCCTCCTCGACGAGGAGAGCGGCGAGGCGGCCCGCTACATGCTGGCGCCCGGCGCGATGCTGTCGGTCGAGGAGGGCCAGCGGGTCGAGGGCGGCGAGGTTCTCGCCCGAGTCTCGCGCGAGGCGGCCAAGACCCGCGACATCACCGGCGGTCTGCCGCGGGTGGCGGAGCTGTTCGAGGCGCGCAAGCCCAAGGAGAATGCGATCATCGCCAAGGTCTCCGGCCGGGTCGCCTTCGGCAAGGACTACAAGGCCAAGCGCAAGATCGCGATCATCCCCGACGACGGCGGCGAGCCGGTCGAGTATCTGGTGCCCAAGTCGAAGGTCATCGACGTGCAGGAAGGCGACTTCGTCAAGCGCGGCGACAACCTGATCGGCGGAAGCCCCGATCCGCACGACATCCTCGAGGTGCTCGGAGTCGTCGCCCTGGCGGAATATCTCGTCTCGGAGATCCAGGAGGTCTACCGGCTCCAGGGCGTGAAGATCAACGACAAGCACATCGAGGTGATCGTCCGCCAGATGCTCCAGAAGGTCGAGATCACGGAGAGCGGGGATTCCACCCTGCTCGCCGGCGAGCAGATCGACGCCCAGGAGATGAACGAGATCAACGCCAAGCTGAAGTCGCAGAAGAAGCGTCTTGCCGAGGGCAAGCCGGTCCTTCTCGGGATCACCAAGGCGTCGCTCCAGACCCGCAGCTTCATCTCTGCCGCCTCCTTCCAGGAGACGACGAGGGTGCTCACCGAAGCCTCGGTCCAGGGCAAGGTCGACACGCTCGACGGCCTCAAGGAGAATGTCATCGTCGGCCGGCTCATCCCGGCGGGCACCGGCGCCGGCATGAACCGGATGCGGATCGCGGCGACCAGCCGCGACGCCGCGCTCCGCGCCCAGCACCGCAAGCTGCAGGAGTCGCTGATCGCGGCGAACTCCGCGGCGGAGGAGCATGCGGCGGAGCTCGCCCAGGGCCCCGAGGCGGCGATCGGCGACGATCCGCTCGCGGCGGTGGCTCCGGAAGGGCACGGCACCGACGCGGACGCGGGCGAGTACCTGCAGAGCTGATCATAAATCCTCCCCGGCATTCGCCGGGGAGGGGGACCAGGCGAAGCCTGGTGGAGGGGTTCTTTTTCGGACTCCGTAGAGCCCCTCCACCGCGCTCCGCGCGGTCCCCCTCCCCGCGAAATCGCGGGGAGGATTTTTGCATCCTCGGCATTGCCCGGCGAGACCTCCGCCGCTAGCCCTCCCTCAGCTATCGGAGGGCTGCATGCACAATCGGACCGGTCTCACTCTTCTCGCGGGCGCGGCGCTCGTCGCGCTGACGGGCGCGGCCCCGGATCCTCGGACGCGCTCGCTCGACTCGTTCCTCGCCGCCACCCACCTCGATCCCAAAAGCCCGGCCGAGTTCGCCGCCGCCTGCGACGCCTATCTCGCCCGGGCTTCGGCGATCAGGGCGGACCTGGAAAAGGAATCCGGCCCGGCGCGCATCGAGACGACGTTCCGCAAGTTCGACAACCTCGCCCTAGTCCTCGGCTCCGCCTCGGGCGACGCC
Source organism: Allosphingosinicella sp. (assembly GCA_035714565.1). Classification (GTDB taxonomy): domain Bacteria; phylum Pseudomonadota; class Alphaproteobacteria; order Sphingomonadales; family Sphingomonadaceae; genus Allosphingosinicella. The sequence continues at coordinate 18,755 of DASTLX010000018.1, read as the reverse complement.
GGCGTGGTCACCCAGACCAACCTCGATCCGGCGACCCGCGACGCGGCTCGAAGCTGCAGCCAGAAGATCGACGCCCTCGGGACCGAAATCTCCCTCTCCAAGCCGATCTACGCCCGGCTGAAGGCGATCGATCCGAAGGGCGCCGCCGCCGACACGCGCTTCGTCCTCGATCGCGCGATCGGCCAGTATGAGCGGGCCGGGGTCGGCGAGGACGATTCGACCCGGGCGAAGATCAAGGCGCTCCAGGACCGGATCAGCGAGAACAGCATCGCCTTCGAGCGCAACATCGCCGACGGGCGCAAGGAGGTGACGGCGACTCCGGCGGAGCTGGCCGGCCTCCCCGCCGACTATGTCGCCGCGCACAGGCCGGGGCCGGACGGCAAGGTACGGATCACGACCGATTATCCCGATCTCGGCCCGGTCATGTCCTACGCCTCGGACGAGGGCCTCAGGCGGCGGCTGTTCGAGGCCAATCTGCAGCGCGCCTGGCCGGCCAACGACGAGTTGCTGCGCAAGGTCTTCGCCGACCGGGCCGAGCTCGCCGCCCTGCTCGGGCGGCCGAACTACGCGACCCTGATCACCGAGGACAAGATGATCGGCTCGCCGGCCAATGCCTCCAAGTTCCTCGACGAGATCGCCGGCGTGGTCGACGCCCCCGCCAAGCGCGACCTCGGCAAGATGCTGGCCCGGCTGAAGGCGATCGACCCTTCGGCGAAAACGGTGCCGGCGTGGAGCACCGGCTATCTCTCGCAGCTGATCCGCAAGGAGCAATATGCGGTGGACCCCCAGGAGGTCCGCCAATATTTCGCCTACGACAACGTCCGCGACGGGATCCTGAAGCTCACCCAGGACCTGTTCGGGGTCCAGATCCGCAAATGGGACACGCCGCTCTGGGCGCCCGGCGTCGAGGCCTATGAGATGGTCGAGGGCGGCAAGGTGATCGGCCGCTTCTACATGGACAACCATCCGCGAGAGGGGAAATACACCCACGCCAACGTCATCCCGATCCGCGCCGGCCTCACCGGCCGTCACCTCCCGGTCGGGATCCTGGTCTGCAACTTCCCCGCCGGCGACCACAAGACCGGCCTGATGGAGCATCGCGACGTGGAGACGTTCCTCCACGAATTCGGACATCTCCTCCACCTCGTCTTCGCCGGCCGGCAGCAATGGGCCCAGCAGGGCCCGTTCGGGCTCGAATGGGACTTCGTCGAGGCGCCGTCGCAGATGCTCGAGAACTGGGTCTGGGACTACGACACGCTGAAGAGCTTCGCGGTCGACGCGAAGGGCGAGCCGATCCCCAAGACCCTGGTCGAGCGGATGAACCGCGCCCGGGGCTTCACCGAGGCGTTCGGCGACGCGCGCCAGCTCGGCCTCTCCTCGGCCTCGCTCGCTTATCATCTGTCGCCGCCTGGCGAGGCCGACCTGAGCGGGATCTACCGCGCCGCCTACGACCGCTATTCGCCGATCCCGATGCCCGAAGGCCTGCACCCGCAGGCCTCGTTCGGCCATCTCACCGGCTATTCGGCCATTTACTACACCTACATGTGGTCGAAGACGATTTCGACCGACCTTTTCACCCGTTTCGAGCGGGAGGGCCTGCGCAACCCGGCGACGGCGAGGCGCTACCGCCAGATGGTGCTCGCGCCCGGCTCCTCGAAGCCGGCGGCCACCCTGGTTTCCGACTTCCTCGGCCGGCCGCTCAGCCTCGACGCCTACAAGGCTCGTCTGGCCAGGGGCGAGTAGGTGGACGCCAAGATCGCCTTCACGCTGCTGCTCGTGGCGCTGATGATCCTGCCGGCGGTCGCGGTGGCGGGCTACAGGTTCCGGCGGGCCGTGAGGGAGCGGGACCGGCGGAGACTGGACGGCCAGTAGCTCCGCTCCCGACTCTCCCGGGGAGAAGCGGCTAGAAAGCCGAGGCGGTCAGCGGCGTGTCGGCGTTTCGCCAGGCCTCGGCGAACCGCGCCTTCTCCGCTTCCGCCTTCTTACCCTGCGCCTCCAGCGCCTTCGCCAGCCCGTGGAGCGCCCAGCCGTTGGCCGGGTTGCGCTTCAGATCCTCCCGGTACACCGCCTCCGCCTCGGCGGGCCGATTCGAGTCGAGCAGCGCCGCGCCGAGCAGGTGCCTCACCGGGAAGAATTCGTCCGACGGCTCGTTATAGGCGAGGCGGTCCTCCTTCGCGACGGCCTCGCGCAGGGCCGCGAAGGCCGCGTCCCTGCGTCCCTCCGCCATGGCGATCCTCGCCTTCGCCTTGAGCGCTCCGATCTCATAGAGCGGCCGGGCGGCGTTCTGGCCCTGGGTCGCATCGGCGGGCACCGCGGCGATGGCGCGGTCAAGCTCGGGAAGGAGCGCCCTGGCCTCCCCGACCCGTCCCTTGGCCGCCAGCGCCGCCGCCCGCGCCTGGAGCCAGGCGATGGTGAGGCCGGCGAGCTTCGGGTCCGGCGCCGGCTCGGCGATGATCTCGTCCCACAGGCCGAAGCGGGCCATTCCGTCGTAGAGATAGCCGATCGACCAGTCGAGGCCGGGCATGGCGAGCAGCATCGAGTCCGGCACCGCGGCGCGCGCCTCGCGCAGCGCCTTAACGGTCTCGGCCCGCCGTCCCTCCATCGCCGCCGAGTAAGCGAGGAACTGGTAATTGTGGATGAGGTACATCGGGTAATAATCGGGCGCGGCGGTCAGCTTTAGATAGGCGACGTCGGCGGCGGCGCCCTTGCGGTTGGCCTCGGCGGACTCCTCGTAGCGGCCGACGCGCTGGTAGATGTGCGCCGGCATATGCTCGAGATGGCCGGCCGACGGCATCATGCCGACGAGCACGTCCGCGGAGGCGACGGCCTGCGCCGGATCGGTCGAGGCCTCGACGGCGTGGATCCAGTAATGGTTGGCGCCGGGATGCCTGGGGTCCTTGGCGAGTACCTTGCGGAGCGCGGCGAGGATGGCGGGAGTGCCGGGCCCCGGCTTGCCGTCGGCCGTCCACAACTTCCACGGATTGGTGTTCATCAGCCCTTCGGCGAGCATCGTCTGAACGTCGAGATCGTCCGGGAAGCGGCGGGCCACCCCCTCCATCGCGGTCACATAGGCGGCGAGGAAGGGGGCGCTGTTCGACGGATCGAGCGGCCTCGCCCCGTCGAAGCGCTTCGCCAGGGCGGCGATCAGCGCCTGCTCGACCGGGGTCGCCGAGGCCGCGTTCGCCCGCGCCTTGCCGAGCGCTTCCCAGCCGGCGCGGGCGCGCGGCTCGGCCATCAGCGGCATGTTGTAATTGGGACCGAGGGTGAGGGCGACGCCCCAGAAGCAGGAGGCGCATTTGGGATCCAGCTCGGCGGCCCTGGCGAAGGAGCGCGTCGCCTCGTCATGGTTGAACGCCCAGACGAGGCGCATTCCCTGGTCGAAATATTTCTGGGCCTCGGGCGAGGCCGTGACCTTGCGGTGGAAGTCGCCGAGGCCGTCGAACAGCTGGGCCCCCTTGGCCCAGTCGGCGACCGTCGCGCGCGGCGCCGGGGCGTGGGCCTCGTGCTGGGCGAAAGCCGGCGCCGCGAGCGCCAGCGCGAAGAGCGGAAGGAGGCGAAAAAGGTTCATTTCGCTGCGACCCCCATGCGAGCGGAGAAGGGAAGATTACTCCGCAAGGCTTCGCGCCTCAAGCTCTCCTCCTCCCCGCAGGGAGGGGGGATTTGCCCTGCACGGCTCCCGCACGCTACGGCGCCCCGATGGACGCCACCGGCCTTCGCATCGCTCTGTTCAGCGGCAACTACAATTATATCCGCGACGGAGCGAACCAGGCGCTCAACCGGCTGGTCGAATATCTCCTCCGCCAGGGCGCCGCGGTCAGGATCTACTCGCCGACGGTGGCCGAACCGGCCTTCCCTCCGAACGGGGACGTGGTGCACATCCCGAGCCTCTCGATACCCCGCCGCAAGGAATATAAATTCCCCTTCATGCTTCCGCGGCGGGTGCGGCGCGACATAAGGGCGTTCCGGCCGAACGTCTTCCACGTCGCCAGCCCGGACGTGCTCGGCCACCGCGCGGTCAGCCTGGCGCGGCGGATGGACATCCCCGCCGTCGCCTCGGTCCACACCCGCTTCGAGACCTACTTCCGCTATTACGGCCTCGCCTTCCTGGAGCCGGTCATGGAAGCGATCTTGCGCCGCTTCTACCGCCGCTGCGACGCCATCTTCGCGCCCTCCGATTCGATGGCCCAGCTGCTGCGCGATCAGCGGATGAGCTACAATGTCGGGATCTGGACCCGGGGCATCGACCGCGAGATCTTCAACCCCGGCCGGCGCGACCCCGACTGGCGGCGCGGGCTCGGGATCGGCGACGACGAGCCCGTGATCGGTTTCGTCGGCCGGCTGGTGATGGAGAAGGGGCTCGACGTCTTCGCCGAGACGATCGACTGCCTCGAACGCCGCCAGGTCCGGCATCGGGTGCTCGTCGTCGGCGAGGGGCCGGCCAGGGACTGGTTCGAGCGCAGGCTTCCCGACGCCGTCTTCGCCGGCTTCCAGCAGGGGCCGGACCTCGGGCGGGCGGTGGCGTCGATGGACCTGCTGTTCAACCCGTCGGTCACCGAGACCTTCGGCAACGTCACCCTGGAGGCGATGGCGGCCGGGCTTCCGGTGGTCGCCGCGATCGCGACGGGAAGCCAGAGCCTGGTCGAGGACAGGGTGACGGGCCGGCTCGTCCGCGCCGGAGCGATCGAGGGCTTCGCTTCCGCGCTCGAAACCTATTGCAGCGATCCGGAGCTTCGCCGGGCGGCGGGGCGGGCCGGCTGCGAGGCGAGCCGCCGCTACGGCTGGGACGAGGTCAACCAGGCCCTGGTCGATTCCTATATCCGGGTCATCCGCCAGCGCAGCGGCGGAGCCCGGCCCCCGTTCCGGAGCCCGGTGCCCTGAAGGCCGTCCTCGCCCTCGTGCTGGCCTCCGCGCCCGGGCGGCCGCCGGCGCTCTATCTGGGAGCCGACCTGTCCTCCGTGAACGAGATGGAGGATTGCGGCGCCGTCTACCGCAAAAACGGGCGGCGCTCGGATCCGTTCGTGCTGCTCAAGGCCGCCGGCGGCAATGTCGTCCGGGTCCGGATCTGGAACGACGCGCAATGGACCGGCTACGGCGGCCTCGCCGACGTCCGCCGGACGATCGCCCGGGCCAAGGCGGCGGGCATGCAGGTGCTCCTCGACTTCCATTATTCCGACGACTGGGCGGACGGCGACAAGCAGCACCCGCCGGCCGCCTGGGCCGGGCTCGACACCCAGGCGCAGGTCAGGGCGCTCTACGATTATACGCGCGGCGTGCTCGGCGCGCTCGACCGGGACGGCCTGATGCCGGAGCTGGTCCAGGTGGGCAACGAGATCAATCCGGAGCTCATGGCGGGCGAGAAGAAGCCGATCGACTGGATCCGAAACGCCGCCCTGCTCAACTCCGGGATCCGGGCGGTCCGCGATTCCGGCCGGGCGGGCCGGGTCGCGCCGCGGGTGATGCTCCACATCGCGCAGCCGGAGAATGTCGAGCCGTGGTTCGAGGCGGCGACCCGCGCCGGCGTCGCCGACTACGATCTGATCGGCATCAGCTACTACCGCAAATGGTCGACCCGCTCGCTCGCCCAGCTCGGCGAGACGATCGCCCGGGTGAAGAAGCGCTTCGGCAAGGATCCCCTGATCGTCGAGACCGCCTATCCGTTCACCGCCGGCGGCGCCGATTCCGCCCCCAATCTTCTCGGACCGGACAGCACCGGACGATAACGTCGACCTCAGATGAACGCCGACGGCGCCGAACGCCGGCGGGAACGGCCTTTCGCCGCGCCGGTTATGGATGCGACAGGAGGCGAGATGGCGGACTTCGCCGCCGAGCGCGAGAAGATGGTCCGGCAGCAGATTGCAGGCCGCGGAATCGAGGGGGCCCGGCTCCTCGACGCCTTCCGCGCCGTGCCGCGCGAGCTGTTCGTCCCCGACGGCGTTCGCGAATTCGCCTATGAGGACGGGCCGCTCCCGATCGAGGCCGGGCAGACCATATCCCAACCTTATATCGTCGCCCTGATGATCGAGGCGGCCGGGATCTCGCCCGGCGACAAGGTGCTCGAGATCGGCGCGGGCTCCGGCTACGCCGCCGCGGTGATGAGCCGGGTCGCGGGCGAGGTGATCGCGGTCGAGCGCCACCCCGAGCTCGCCGGCCTGGCGCGGGGCCGAATGGAGAGGCTCGGCTACGGCAACGTCCGGATCGTCGACGGCGACGGCACGGGCGGCCTGCCCGGCGAGGCGCCCTTCCGCGCCATATTGTGCGCCGCCAGCGGCAGCCATGTGCCCGAGGCCCTGAGCCGCCAGCTCGCCGTCGGCGGCATATTGGTGATGCCGTTGGGCGAGCCCGAGGCGGTCCAGAAGCTGGTCAAGGTCACCCGCAGGGGCGAGCACGAGTTCGATCGGGAGGATCTCGGGCCGGTGCGGTTCGTGCCCCTGATCGGCGCCCATGGCTGGACCGATCCAAGGGGAGATTAGACGATGCCCGTTCCAGAGCTGATCGCCGCCGCCGCGGAGCCCCTGCCGACGCCGGACGATCCCGCTTTCGCTCGCGCCTTCGACCGTTTCGCCGACGCCCGGGTCGTCCTGCTCGGCGAGTCGAGCCACGGAACCTCCGAATTCTACCGGGCGCGGGCCGCGATCACCCGGCGGCTGGTCGAGGCGCACGGCTTCAACATCGTCGCGGTCGAGGCCGACTGGCCCGACGCCGCGAGCGTCGACCGCTACGTCCGCCACCGCCCGCGCCGGGAAGGGGAGGAGGCGGCCTTCCAGCGCTTCCCGACCTGGATGTGGCGCAACACCGACGTCGAAGCCCTGGTCCGCTGGCTGAGGGGCCACAACCAGGGCCGCCCGCACGAGGAGATGACCGGCTTCTACGGCCTCGACCTCTACAATCTCGGGGCTTCTATTCGGGCGGTGATCGACTTCCTGGACGAGGCCGACCCGGACGCCGCCCGGCTGGCCCGAGACCGCTACGGCTGCCTGTCGCCATGGAGCCGCGACCCCGCCGCCTACGGCCGGCTGGCCGTCACCCAGGGCTTCGCCTTCTGCGAGGTCGGCGCGGTGCAGATGCTGGCGGACCTGATGAAGCGGCGGATGGACTGCCTCTCCCCCGAATGCGACGAATGGCTGGACGCTGCCGCCAACGCCCGGCTGATCAGGAACGCGGAAGCCTATTACCGGGTCATGTATTACGGCTCGGCCGAGAGCTGGAACCTGCGCGACACCCACATGTTCGAGACGCTTTGCCAGCTGCTCGACGCCAAGGGGCCGAAGGCCAAGGCGGTGGTCTGGGCGCATAACAGCCATATCGGCAACGCCGCCCATACCGAGATGGGCCAGGTTCGCGAGGAGCTCAATATCGGCCAGCTGGTCAAGGAGAGGTTCGGCCACGAGGCGCGACTGATCGGCTTCGGCACCCATGCCGGCACCGTCGCCGCGGCGACCGACTGGGACGAGCCGATGGAGGTCAAGAAGGTGCGGCCCTCCCTTCCAGGAAGCTATGAGCGGCTCTGCCACGACAGCGGCATTCCCCGTTTCCTCCTCGACCTGCGCGAAGGCGTCGCCTCCAACGAGGCCGTCGTGGAAGCCCTGCTCGAGCCCCGGCTGGAGCGGTTCATCGGCGTCATCTACCGGCCCGAGACCGAGCGCTGGAGCCATTATTCAGAAGCGGTGCTGCCCAACCAGTTCGACGCCTGGGCCTGGTTCGACGAGACCGAGGCCGTCACGCCTCTGGGCGAGGAGCCTTCCACGGGCGAGGACGAGACCTATCCGTTCGGGCTTTGAATGGGGCAGGCGAGCGTCGTCCCGGCCGAGGCCGCGACGTCGGGGAGGCCGCCGAGACCTCTCGTCCTGGAGATCCCGGCTTTCGCCGGGACGACGAAACTGACGGACGAGGGGGTTCCATTCCGCCCCTCCCACCCCCAAGTGGCTCAGCCCATGAAACCCGACCTCGCCATCCTCTACGAGCACCCGACCTGGTTCGAGCCCCTGTTCGCGGCGCTCGACCGGCGCCGGGTGCGCTATGAAGCCATCCGACTCTCGGACCACGGCTTCGATCCCGCCTCCGCCGAAATCCCAGCGCCCGTCATCCTCAGCCGGGTCGCCATGTCGAGCTTCCTGCGCGAGGCCGAGCACGGCATCTTCTATGCCGAGGCCCTGCTCGCCCACTGGGCGGCGAACGGCGCCCGGGTGCTGAACGGGGCCGAGGTCATCGCGGTCGACAGCTCCAAGGCGCGGCAGCTCTCGCTCATCTCCCGGCTCGGCTATGCGGTTCCGCAAACGCGTGTCGTCCATCGCCGCGAGGACCTGCTCGCGGCGACCCGGACGATGGGCTGGCCGCTGCTCGTCAAGGCCAATATCGGCGGCTCCGGCGCGGGCATCGTCCGCTATTCGAGCGACGGCGAGCTGGCCCAATCCGTCGCCGCCGGCACCGTTCCCGAGAGCGTCGACAGCGTCCTCCTCGTCCAGGATTACGTCCCCGCACGGGGCGGGACGATCGTCCGCGTCGAGACCCTGGGCGGCAGGTTCCTCTACGCGATCGAGGTGGAGAGCGGCGGCGACAGCTTCGACCTGTGCCCCGCCGACGCCTGCCTCGCCCAGCCGGGCCGCTCGGCGGTGCGCATGGCGGCCGTGACTCCGCCGCCGGAGCAGGTCGAGGCGGCCGAGCGGATCGCGCGGGCGGCGCGGCTCGACGTCGGCGGGGTCGAATATGTGATCGACGACCGCGACGGGCAGGCGCGCTTCTACGACATCAACGCCCTATCGAACTTCGTCGCCAGGCCCCTGGACGTGCTCGGCTGGGACCCGCACGACCGGCTCGTCGATTACCTCGAAGCGGCCATTCGGGAGACCAGGTAGAATGCGGTTCGGTTACTGGATGCCGGTCTTCGGCGGCTGGCTTCGCAACGTCGAGGACGAAGGGATGGAGGCGAGCTGGGACTATGTGCGCCGGCTGACCCTGAGGAGCGAGGAGACGGGCTGGGACCTCAGCCTGATCGCCGAGCTCAACCTCAACGACATCAAGGGCGTCGAGGCGCCCGCGCTCGACGCCTGGTCGACGGCGGCGGCTCTTGCGGCGGTGACGGCGAGGCTCGAGCTGATGGTGGCGGTGCGGCCGAACTTCCACCAGCCGGCGCTGTTCGCCAAGCAGGCCGCGAACATCGACAACATCAGCGGGGGCCGGCTTTCGCTGAACGTCGTCTCCTCCTGGTGGGCCGACGAGGCGACCCAGTACGGCCTGCAGTTCGACCAGCATGACGATCGCTATGCGCGCACCCGCGAATGGCTCGACGTGGTCGACGGGCTGTGGAGCGAGAAGCGCTTCAGCTACGAGGGCGAGCGCTACCGGCTCCGGGACGCGATCTGCGAGCCCAAGCCGGTGAGGAAGCCGCGGCCGACCGTCTATGCCGGCGGCGAAAGCGAAACGGCCAAGGCGCTGATCGCCGAGCGATGCGACGCCTACGTCATGCACGGCGATCCCGTCGAGGCGGTGGCGCCGAAGATCGCGGACATGGCGGCCCGGCGCGAGCGGGCCGGCGGCGGCCCGATGCAATATGGGATGGCCGCCTATGCGATCGTCCGCGACAGCGAGGGCGAGGCGAAGCGGGAGCTGGAGCGGATCACCGCCCTGCCGCCCGAGCCGCCCAGGGGTTTCGACAATTTCGACCAGTGGTTGTCCGGCACCCAGCTCGAGCGCGAGCTGAAGCTCCGGGAATATTCGGTCTCCAACCGCGGCCTCAGGCCCAATCTGGTCGGAACCCCCGAGCAATTGCGCGAGCGGATCGAGGAATATGAGTCGGCGGGCCTCGACCTGCTGCTGCTCCAGATGAGCCCCCAGGCGGAGGAGATGGACCGCTTCGCCGATCAGGTCATCGCGCCGATGAAAAGTGACAGTCACTAGTGACAGTCACTGCGGTCATGGATTCCGGCTTTCGCCGGAGTGACGGTGTCACTAAGCGCGTCGCCGAGGAGAGTCGGATGGACGGCGAGGTCAGGAACAACGAAGCGGCGGATCGGTACGAGCTGGAGGTGGATGGCCGGCTGGCGCTCGCCGCCTACCGGCTTCGCGACGGGCGGATCACCTTCACCCATACCGAGGTGCCGGGCGAGCTCGAGGGCCGCGGAATAGGCTCGAGGCTCGTCGAGGCGGCGCTCGAGGACGTCCGCGCGCAGGGGCTCAAGGTCGTGCCCGCCTGCCCGTTCGTGAAGCATTACATGGACAAGCATCCCGAGGTGAAGGACCTGCTGGCCTAGGTTTCTCAGCTCAGAAGGACGACCTCACCCCCATGACGACGCTCTTCGTCTCCGGGTCCTCGCCCTCGGCGCGGGTCAGGCGGGCGGTGCGGCCGAGGTCGCGCGACCAGCTCAGGCCGACATAGGGGGCGAAGGCCTCCTTGACCTCATAGCGCAGGCGAAGCCCCGCTTCGGCATAGCCGAAGCCCCGGCCCAGGCCGAGCTCGGGCATGTCCTCGCCGTAATAATCGAGCTCGGCGCTCGGCTGGATGATGAGCGGCCCCGCCAGCTTCCGGTTGTAATAGCCGGCGAGGCGGGCGCTCGCCTCGCCCTTGCTCGACAGATAGGCCCAGGCTCCGAGCCACAGGGCCTCGCCGTCGTCATATTGGGCGCCGAGAACGCCATAGATGCGGTCGGGACCCGACTGGGCGTCCCAGCGCGCCCCGGCATTGAGGTCGACGGGGCCGCCGAGGTTGCGGCTGTAGAGGAGATGGAGCTCGTGATAGTCGGGCGCGGCCCAGGCCGGGCCTTCGCCGGTGCTCCCGACCCAGAGCCGGTTGCGTGTGCCGCCGAGAAGCGCCGAAAAATCCCAGGCGAAGCCGTCCTCGCTCCGCTGAGCGGCATATTCGAAGCGGTCGAGCAGCCCCCATTGAAGCCATTTGCGCCTATGCACCGGAGCGGCCTGCTCGACCGCGGGGTCGGGCACGTCCACGGCCTGATAGGCCAGCCTCGCCGGAGCGGCGAGGTCCTCGTCCTCGACCGGCGAGTAATCGAGGCGCTGGGCGGCGGCGGGAGCAGCGACCGACGCGACGAGGAGCAGGGCAGGGCGGAGCGGAGCGTGCATGAGCTTCCCCCTAGCGCCGGAGGGTTAAAGGCCGCTTAGGGCCGAAACACCGCGACCATCGGACCGAGGGAGGAATAGCCGTCCTTGCGGCCGGCGCCCGGGTCCCAGAGGCTGGAGACGGTTCCGTCGAGGTAGAGCGCGTCGGTGCAGCCGAGCTCGTCGCGAAACAGGCGCGCGAAGCGGCCGAACGACACGCCCTCCTCGCTGACCGCGAACCAGGCGGTGCGCGATCCGGCGACCCCCACGCCGTTGCGGACCAGTCGGGACGGTCCGTCGGAATCGAAGCTCGGATGGAGCTTGCCGCCGATCAGGAGCATCGGTCCGGACTGCGTCGCCCATCGGACCCGCCGCGACGATTTCGGGAAAAGCTTGCTGGGCGTGACCGAGACCCGCCCGAGATCGTCGACCGCGAAGACGCCGTTGGGCTGGAGGTGGAAGTTGCCGGGGCCTGAGCGCAGGTTCAGGCGATGCCGTTCGACCCCGTCCTCGACGTAGAGGCCGATCGGACGGCCCTGCTCGTCGTACATGCCCGCGTTCATCGCGAAGCGGAGCGTTCTTGCCTCGCCGCCGAGCCTCGCCTCCAGCGCGTCGAAGCCGCGCATGGGCCCCCGGCTCCCGTCGAGCATCAGGGCGAGGCGGTCGCGGCCGGCCTCGTAGCGGCAGACGGTGAACCGGCTTCCCTCGAACCGGCGTGGCTCGCACGCCGGCGCCGGGGAGCCGACGGCGGGGTCCGGCGGCGGGCGAGTCTGTTCCTCGGGCGCGCAGCCGGCCAGGAGCGCGGCCGTCAGAAGGAGGCTAGAGCGAATAGCCGCCGTCGCTGACCAGGCAGGCGCCGGTCATGAAGGCCGCCTCGTCGGAGAGGAGGAAGGCGATCTGGGCGGCGATCTCCTCGGGCTTGCCGAAGCGGGCGAGGGGAGTGCCGCCGGCCATCGCCTTGAAGGCGGCTTCCCGGCCCTCGCGCTCGACCATGTCGTTGAACGAGGGCAGGCCTTCCCAGATCGGGGTCTCGACGCCGCCCGGGGCGATCGAATTGACCCTGATGCCGAGCGGCGCCCCTTCCTTGGCGGCGATCCGGGCGAGGTGGATCACCGCGGCCTTCGACGCTCCGTAGGCGGCGATCCCGGCCTCGGCCTTCACCCCGGCGACCGAGGCGGTGAGGACGATCGCGCCGCCGGTGTCGCGCATCGCCTTCATCGCCGCCTGAAGGGTGAGGAAGGCGCCGTCGAGATTGATCGACATGACCTGCCGCCAGTCGGCGAAGCTGGTGTCCGCGATCGGCCCGCCCGCGCCGATGCCGGCATTGACCACCGCGTGGGTGAGCCCGGTCAGGTCCTCGCGCTCCCACAATTGCGCGTCGGCGACGTCGCCGATCCGGATCTGGCGCTCGCAGGGCAGGGTGAAGGCGAAGTCGCGGAGCCGGTCCTCGTCGCGGTCCATCAGGATCAGCTTGCGCGCACCCGCCTCGGCGAGGCGGGTGGCGGTGGCGGCGCCGATCCCGGAGGCCGCGCCGGTGATGAGAACGATGGCTTGGGTGAAATCGGGCATGAGGAAAGTGTAGGTGAATTCGGTCGAGCCGTCACCCCGGCGACGATCCCGCTCAGGCGAAGACACCCTCCAGGTCCCGAACGACGGCGCGCTGCGCTCCGCGGAGCAACCGCGCATGGCGAAGCAGCGCGATGCAGACGGAAGTGCACACGATCAGCGTCGGTACCGTGATGGTCCAGATCGCCAAGGCGGTGGAAGCCGGGTGGTTCCTGAGGAAGTCGATGGTCGTCGCAAAGACGATGCCCAGCGTCCCCACGGTATAGAAGCTGAACGGAAGGGCGTATATGCGCCAGAACAGGAGAAAGCGCGGTTCCCGGCCATAAGCGTAGGAAAAGGCGCCGACGACCGCGATCCAGTTGAGCGCGGGCATCGTCCAGCTTTTCGGCCCCGCGGCGAGAACGACCGGCAGCGGCATCAGGACGACCAGGATGAAGCTCGTCCAGGCCAGCAGCCGCCAGCCCCAGGCCGGCCGCTGCGGCCTGCTCACGCGACCTCCCCGATGCCGAGCTCGCCGAGCTTGCGGTAGAGGGTGGAGCGACCGATGCCGAGCCTGCGGGCGACCTCGGTCATGCGGCCCCGGTAATGGCCGATGGCGAGGCGGATGACGTCGGCCTCGATCGCCTCGAGCGGGCGCAGGTTGCCGTCCGGGTCGTAGAGGGTGATTCCCGGGCCGTTGGACAGGGCCGCCTGCTGCGAGGCGCCGTTCAGGGCGGGGCGATGATAGTCGCTGGCCCGGCGCGAGAGGGTCGATTCCTGGGCGATCTGCGGGAAGTCCGAGGCGGTGAGCGCGTTGCCGTCGCAGAGCACGGCGGCTCTGAACAGCGCGTTCTGGAGCTGGCGGACGTTGCCGGGCCAGCCGTAGCGCATCAGCACCTCGAGCCCGTCGTCGGTGATCGAGAGGTGGCGCATGCCCGGCTGCTCGGCGATCCGGGCGAGCAGGTGGCGGGCGAGCGGCGGGATGTCGCTGGCCCGGTCCCGAAGCGGCGGGATCGGCACGTGGACGACGTTGAGCCGGTAATAGAGGTCCTCGCGGAAGCGGCCGCGGGCGACCTCCTCGGCGAGGCGCCGGTTGGTCGCGGCGATGATCCGCACGTCGACCATGTGGATGGCTCGGCCGCCGATCCGCTGGATCTCGCCGGTCTCGAGCGCGCGGAGCAATTTCACCTGGGTGTCGAGGGGGAGCTCGCCGACCTCGTCGAGGAAGAGCGTCGAGCCGTCGGCATCCTCGAAGCGGCCGACGTGGCGGTCGAAGGCGCCGGTGAAGGCGCCCTTCTCGTGGCCGAAAAGCACCGATTCGACCAGGTTCTCGGGGATCGCGCCGCAATTGACCGTGATCATCAGCTTGCGGCCGCGCGGGGAGGCGATGTGGATCGCCTGGGCGATCACTTCCTTGCCCGAGCCGCTCTCGCCCTCGATCAGGACCGAGACCCGCGCCCGGGCGGCCTTGGCGGCGACGGCGAGGGCCGAGCGGAAGGGCGGCGCCGAGCCGACGATCTCCTCGAAGGCGAGCGGCCGGTTGGAGATCTTCTCGGAGAGCGGCCGGAGCTCGCCGCCGCCGCGCTGGCGCCGATCGGTTGCGGCGTTGAGGGCCGCGAGCAGGCTGTCGGGGGCGATCGGCTTGACCAGGAAATCGTGGGCCCCGGCCCGCATCGCCTCGACCGCGACAGCGACCGAGGTCTGGGCCGTCATGACGAGCAGGGGCAGATCGGGGCGAAGCGCCCGGATCTGCTCGATCACTCCGGTGCCGTCGGGGCCGGGCAGCCAATGGTCGAGGAGGATGGCGTCGACCGGCGGGCCGTCGACGTCGGTGAGGATCTTCGCGGCGGAATCGACGTCGGGCGCGCCGCGCACCCACCAGCCGGCGCGGGCGCCGATGGCGGTGACGAGCCGCCGCTGGGCGGGCTCGTCGTCGATCAGCAGCAGGCATCGCGTCGGGTCCGGCCGCATCTTCACTCCTCGCGGGTTTCCTGGGCAGGCTCTAGCGGGCTCAGGTAAAGTTCGGCTTAATCAGGGCTTCAACGGCCGCCGCTCCGGCGCTAGAAGGGCGCCGGCTCCGAACAGGGAAACGGAAAAATATGGCGGCGGAAGGCGAGATCGAGAAGGAAGTCATCGTCCACAGGAAGGGCTATGAGGGCTTCCTGTTCCTGATGAAGTGGGGAGCGATCATCTCGCTCGTCCTCGGCCTCATCGTCGTCATCCTGATCAGCGAATAGCAGACAAGTGAAGCTGGCGATCCTGAAGGAGACGGCGGACTCCGAGCGCAGGGTCGCCGCGACCCCCGAGACGGTGAGGAAGTTCATCGCGCTCGGCGCCGACGTCGCGGTGGAAGCGGGAGCGGGGCTCGGCGCCTCCATCGCCGATTCCGATTACGAGGGCGCGGGCGCGACCGTCGGCGCGCGCGAGGCGGCGCTCGCGGGCGCCGACGCGATTCTCGGCGTCCAGGGGCCCGACCCGGACTCGCTCCAGGGCGCCAGGCCCGGCGCGCTGGTCGCCGCCATGCTCGACCCGTTCCGCCGGCGCGAGCGGGTCGACGCCTATGGGGCCGCCGGCCTGGAGGCGCTGGCGATGGAGCTGATGCCCAGGATCACCCGGGCCCAGTCGATGGACGTCCTGTCCAGCCAGGCCAATCTCGCCGGCTACAAGGCGGTTCTCGACGCCGCCGCGGAATATGGCCGGGCCTTCCCGATGATGATGACGGCGGCGGGCACGATCCCTGCCGCGAGGGTCTTCGTGATGGGCGTGGGCGTCGCCGGGCTGCAGGCGATCGCCACCGCCCGCCGCCTCGGCGCGGTCGTCTCGGCCACCGACGTCCGGGCGGCGACGAAGGAGCAGATCGAGAGCCTCGGCGCCAAGGCGATCTTCGTCGAGAAGGTGGCGGGAATCGAGGGCGAGGGCGCCGGCGGCTACGCGACCGAGATGTCCGACGAATATAAGGCGGCCCAGGCCGAGCTGGTCTCGGGCCATATCGCCAAGCAGGACATCGTCATCACCACCGCGCTCATTCCGGGCCGGCCGGCGCCCAGGCTGATCTCGGACGCCCAGCTCGCCTCGATGCGCCCGGGCAGCGTCGTCGTCGACCTCGCCGTAGAGCAGGGCGGCAACGTCCAGGGCTCGGCGCCGGGCGAGGTGGCGGTCCGCCACGGGGTCCGGGTCGTCGGGCACCGCAACGTGCCCTCTCGACTCGCCGCCGACTCCTCGGCGCTCTACGCCCGCAACCTCTACAACTTCCTGTCGGCCTTCTGGGACAAGGAGGCCGGTCGGCCGGTGCTTCCCGACGAGGACGAGATCGTGAAGGGCGTGCGGCTGACCCAAAGCGGCAAGGTCGTCCACGAGCGGCTGCTCGGCTAGTCCTCGTCATCCCCGGCGAAAGCCGGAATCGGTGAGCGCTGCGGGTCGAAGTCCCGAAGTCCGTGTTCATGGATCCCGGATCAGGTCCGGGATGACGAAAAACCGCAATTCCGTTCCACGCTTACCGTTGACAGCGCGCCTGCGTGATCCTATCTCGCGCTCATCCCGATAACCGGTCGTCCGGCGGCGCTTTCGTGCGCTCGTCGGCTGTCGCTGTTTCGGGGCCCATCGAAGCGTCGAGATGGGGCGGCAGCCATCCCGCCCCGTGGAGCAGGAGAAGAAATTCATGGCACGTATTGCCGGGGTCAACATCCCCACCAACAAGCGCGTGGTCATCGCGCTGACCTACATTCACGGGATTGGCCGCACCAAGGCCGTCCAGATCGCCGAGAAGCTGGGCATCTCGCCCGAGCGCCGGGTCCAGGACCTGTCCGACCAGGAGGTCCTCCAGATCCGCGAGACGATCGACGCCGACTATCAGGTCGAGGGCGATCTCCGGCGCGAGGTCGCGATGAACATCAAGCGCCTGATGGACCTCGCTTCCTATCGCGGCCTCAGGCACCGCAAGGGCCTGCCCGTCCGCGGCCAGCGCACCCACACCAACGCCCGCACCCGCAAGGGCAAGGCCAAGCCGATCGCCGGCAAGAAGAAGTGATTCGATGCGGGGCATCGAACCACCCTTCACGCATGACGATCAGCAGACTCAGGACCAGGTAAGGTAGTCAAATGGCCCAAGCACCGCAGCGCCTCCGCAGGCGCGAACGCAAGAACATCACCGCCGGCGTGGCCCACGTCAACGCCAGCTTCAACAACACGATGATCACCATCACCGACGCCCAGGGCAACGCCATCGCCTGGTCGAGCGCCGGGATGATGGGCTTCAAGGGCAGCCGCAAGTCGACTCCCTATGCCGCCCAGGTCGCCGCCGAGGACGCGGGCAAGAAGGCCGCCGAGCACGGAGTCAGGACGCTCGAGGTCGAGGTCAAGGGCCCCGGCTCGGGCCGCGAGAGCGCGCTCCGGGCGCTCCAGGCCGTCGGCTTCCAGATCACCTCGATCCGCGACGTGACCCCGATCCCGCACAACGGCGTCCGCCCGTCCAAGCGGCGCCGCGTCTGACCTACTCATGGGGGCGTCCGGCCGGGCGCCCCCCGCGAACCTTCGGGGACGGTCGCTCCGTTCCCGCCGATCATAGGGACAGCCGTGGAGGCGTCCCGCAAGCCAGAGGAATACCATGGCCGTCAACGCTAAGAACTGGCAGGAAATGAAGAAGCCCAACGCCCTCGAGAAGAAGGCGGCCGGAGGCGACAGCCGCCGCCGGGCGACCTTCGTCGCCGAGCCGCTGGAGCGCGGCTTCGGACTGACGCTCGGCAACTCGCTTCGCCGGGTGCTGCTGTCGTCGCTTCAGGGCGCCGCCGTCACCTCGATCCGGATCGAGGGCGTGCTCCACGAGTTCAGCAGCCTCGCCGGGGTTCGCGAGGACATCACCGACCTCGTCCTCAACGTGAAGCAGGTCGCCTTGCGCATGGAGGGCGACCAGCCGCGCCGGCTCGCCCTGAGCGCGACCGGCCCCGGCGAGGTCACCGCCGGCCAGATCGCCACCACCGGCGACATCGAGGTGATGAACCCGGACCTGGTCCTGTGCCATCTCGACGACGGCGCGACTCTGAACATGGAGCTGACCGCCGAGGCCGGCAAGGGCTACGTCCCCGCCGCCTCCAACCGCCCGGCCGACGCCCCGATCGGGATCATCCCGATCGACGCGCTCTACTCGCCCGTGCGGCAGGTCAGCTACAAGGTCGAGAACACCCGCGTCGGCCAGGAGCTCGACTACGACAAGCTCACGCTCACGGTCGAGACCGACGGGACGATCACCCCGGACGACGCGGTGGCCTATGCCGCCCGCATCCTCCAGGACCAGCTGCAGCTCTTCGTCCACTTCGACGACAGCCTCTCCGCCCACGTCCCCAGCCACGGCCACGGCGGCCACGGCCCGAGCGCCGCGGAGACCGAGCAGGACGCCAACCAGCTCAACCGCTACCTGCTCAAGAAGGTGGACGAGCTGGAGCTGTCGGTGCGCAGCGCCAACTGCCTCAAGAACGACAACATCATCTACATCGGCGACCTCGTCCAGAAGACCGAAGCCGAGATGCTGCGGACGCCGAACTTCGGCCGCAAGTCCCTGAACGAGATCAAGGAAGTGCTGTCGAGCATGGGCCTGCGGCTGGGGATGGACATCCCCGGCTGGCCGCCGGAGAATATCGAGGAAATGGCGAAGAAGCTGGAGCAGGAACTGCTCGGCTGACGCCTTCGTCTCCAAGTGCTACTTGGAGCCGGATCAGAGAAAGGGAAGGGTCGCTTCGGCGGCCCTTTCTTATGCGCGTGCGACAGAAAGCGCCGCAACGTAACGACGCCCTCCCCACGGCTGCCCGTGGCATGAGGTTGGATAATCAGGGGCGGACATCGCTTCCGGACCAAAAACGACGCGATGGTGGATCGGATCGCTTGGTGCCTCTAACCTGTCGCGGTGCAGCCGGTGTCGTCGATGAGGGTCTATTCGTGAGCAAGCCCTCGTGGCGCGAGCCGTTCCGCGGAAAGGGCGCGGCGGGCCGGGACGAGCGATGGCTGTTCGTGTTCGGTCCCGCGGGCGAAGCGCGGGCGGCGCGCGAGCTTGCCCTTTTCGACAGGCTTTGCCGGAAGGGGATCCTTCCCGCGGCCGTCCTCGGCCTGCGGACGGGCGAACTGACGGCGTTCGTCGCCGCCGGTGCTGCGACGGATCGGGACGTTCGCGCCCT
>DASTLX010000017.1:0-60900 GCA_035714565.1 Allosphingosinicella sp. | reverse complement strand
TGTCGTTTCGGCTACAGCGAACGAGCCGGCCCGTCGTTCCGTCAGTCGAGGAAGAGCTCCGCCGCCGCCTCGACGATGGCGTCGGCATCGAGCCGGTATTCGCGGTAGAGATCCGGAAGGGTCCCGGTCTGGCCGAAGCGGTCGATGCCGAGCGGGCTCACGCGGTGGCCGTAGACTCCTCCCAGCCAGGAGAGCGACGCCGGAGCGCCGTCGAGCAAGGTGACGAGCCCGGCCTCGCGCGACAGGGAGCCGAGCAGCTTCTCCACGTGCGAGGGCTCGCTCCCCTTGCCGCCCCACCGCGCGCTGCGCCGCGCGCTCCAGCCGCGGTGGAGGAGGTCGGGCGAGGTGACCGACAGGAGGCCGAGGCCCGGCACGTCGTCCCTGAGCGCTTCCCAGGCGGCGAGGGCCTCCGGGGCGAGCGCGCCGGAATAGACCAGCGCCGCGTCCGCCGCCGGCCCCGGTTCGCGCAGCCAGTAGCCGCCGGCGAGGGCGCCCGCCTTCCAGCCGTCGCCGGAGCGTTCGGGCTGGCGGATCGTCCGGGTGGTCAGCCGGAGGTAGACGCTCTCCCCGTCCGCCGCCTGGATCAGGCGGAAGGCCTCCGCCATGAACAAGGCGAGCTCGTCGGCGAAGGCGGGCTCGTAGTGGCGAAGGCCGGGCTGGCCGAGCGCAATCAGCGGCGGGTTGATCGACTGGTGGGCGCCGCCCTCGGGCCCGAGGGTCACGCCCGACGGGGTCGCCACAAGCAGGAAGCGCGCGTCCTGGTAGCAGGCGTAGTTGAGCGCATCGAGGCCGCGCGCGATGAACGGGTCGTAGACGGTTCCGATCGGGAACAGCCGGGTGCCGAACAGGTCGCCGGCGAGGCCGAGCGCCGCGAGCATGAGGAACAGGTTGTTCTCGGCGATGCCCAGCTCGATATGCTGGCCGGCGGCGCTCGCGCCCCATTTCTGCGCGGACGGGATCTTCGCCGCGGCGAAGACGTCGGCCAGGTCCTGGCGGCGGAACAGTCCGCGCTGGTTCACCCAGGCGCCGAGGTTGGTCGAGACGGTGACGTCGGGCGAGGTGGTGACGATCCGGTCGGACAAGGCGCCGCCCGCCCGGCTGAGGTCGAGCAGGATCCGGCCGAACGCCGCCTGGGTCGACTGATCCTCCCCCGCCGGCGCGGGGATGGCCGGGACCTCGATCTGATTCCAGGCGCGGCCGCGCTTCTCCCGGGCGATCCGGCTTCTCTCGACCAGCGCCTTCACGGCTTCCGCCGAATTGCCGCCGAGGCCGGCCCAGGGCTCCCATTCCTGCCCCTCCGCGATGCCCATGCGCTCGCGCAGGGCGGCGATCTGGCCCGGATTCATCAGGCCGGCGTGATTGTCCTTGTGGCCCGCGAAGGGCAGGCCGAAGCCCTTGATCGTGTAGGCGATGAACAAGGTCGGCACGTCGTCCTGGGCGGCATCGAACGCGTCGACCAGGCTGGCCATGTCGTGGCCGGCGAGGTTGGTCATCAAGGCGGCCAGCGCCTCGTCGTCGCGGGCGTCGAGGAGCGGTTTCGTCGCCGGCGCCTCGTTCAGGAGCCGCTCGCGCCAGGCGCCGCCGCCGAGATAGGTCAGCGCCGCATAATCGGCGTTGCCGCAATCCTCGAGCCAGGCCTTGAGCGCCTCGCCGCCCGGCTCGGCGAAGGCGGCTTCGAGGGCCTTGCCGTATTTCAAGGTGACCACCCGCCAGCCGCAGCTCGCGAAGATCTCGTCGAAGCGGCGGAACATGCGCTCGGCGGTGGTCGCGTCGAGCGACTGGCGGTTGTAGTCGACGATCCACCAGCAATTGCGGATGTCGTGCTTGTAGGCCTCGATCAGGCATTCGTAGATATTGCCCTCGTCGAGCTCGGCATCGCCCATCAGCGCGACCATCCGGCCGGCGTCGGCCGGAGCCATCTCGCCATGGGCGATAAGATAGTCCTGGACGAGGCTGGCGAAGGCGGTGACCGCGACTCCCAGGCCCACCGAGCCGGTCGAGAAATCGACGGGGATCCTGTCCTTGGTCCGGCTCGGATAGCTCTGCATCCCGCCGAAGCCCCGGAAATTCTCGAGCTGCTCCCGGCTCTGGCTTCCGAGCAGGTAATGGACCGCGTGGAGCACGGGCCCGGCATGGGGCTTGACCGCGACCTTGTCGTTGGGCCCGAGCGCGTGGAAATAGAGCGCGGCCATGATCGCCGTCATCGAAGCGCAGCTCGCCTGGTGGCCGCCGACCTTGAGGCCGTCCGGACTCTCGCGCAGATGGTTGGCGTTGTGGATCGTCCAGGCGGACAGCCAGCGCAGGCGCTCCTCGAGGAGTCGGAGCGAGTCGAGGTCGGGCGCGGAGGTCTTCTTCAGCATGGCGGCGGCCATAGCGAAAAGCGACAAGAGCGACACTCAAGTTTCATAGGTTCGGCTTCCCATGGAAGGGATTTTTTCCGCCCTCGCGACTGTCGCCCTTGTCGCTCTCGTCGCTCTTGGGACTGTAAAGGGCGTCGAGCATCTGGTCGAGGGCGCGGCGGGCGGCGGCCCCGCGACAAGGTGACGATGAATCGGAGCTGCAATTCGGGCGTCCAGCCGTCCGAGCGCGGCGAAGCGGCACGGGGCTGAAGGCGATGGCGGGAGGCAGGGCCATCGGCCGGGCTAGCCGCTCGTCCCCTCGCGCCCGGCCTTGCGCCTTTCCTTCGCGTGGTTGAGGGCCGCGACCCAGGCCGCGGTGAAGCTCTCGGCGCCCGGCTGCCTCCTCAGGGCATAGGCCGTGCTCCGGCTCTTGCCGACCAGCCGCGCCGCCTCGGCGAGCGGCACTCCGCGGGCGAGCGCGGCGATGAACTCCACCTGGCGCCCCGTCTCCCAGCCGTGGCGGCGCCCCGTCACCTTGACGGGCGTGAACTGAAGGAAATCGGGAAGCGTCGACATGATGAGAACATAACAGGAACATTGGGATTCGTAAAGGCCTTTCGGGATCCGTGAATCCGCCGGAGGCGGCTGGAAGGGGGACGGCGTTCGTGGATTCCGGCTTTCGCCGGAATGACGGGGATTCGGAGCTGCGCGCGGATCAGGCGAAGCGGTTCGCGCCTCTCGTCACGCTCATCGAATGCCGCCCCGCGAGCCGGGTGGAGCGGGCCCGAACCGTCTCGAGCGACAGCCATTCGCCGATCGCGCGCTTCGGCGTGAGGGTCAGGGTCAGGTAGCCGCGGCGCTCCAAGTCGGCCCATTTCAGCGCCGGGTTGCGGGCGCGGACGGCCCGGACGACCTCGGCCGGGGCGACTCCCGGAGCATAGGCCTCGAGCCCCGGGGAGGTGACGCTCGAGCCGGCGAACTCGGCGCCGGCGGCGGTTCCGGCCAGGTCGAGGTCGAAGGCCCAGCCATTGTGGCTGTCGCCGGAGAGGACGAGCAGGTTGGAACCGGAATCGAGGGCCGAGCGCAGAAGCCGGTCGCGGGCCGCGGGATAGCCGTCCCAGGCGTCGAGGTTGAGAGGAAGCCCGACCTCGGCGGCGGCGGCGCCGACCGCGGTTATCCTCCTGACCTCCTCGGGCGCGTCGGCGCGGAGCCAGGCGCGGGCCTCGGCCGGAAGCGCCCAGGAGCCCATCACCGTCTGCTGGGCGAGGAGCTGCCAGCGAACCCCCTGCCCCGCCGAGCGCTTCAGCGCGCCGGCCAGCCAGGCCTCCTGCTCGGAGCCCATCATCGTCCGCTCCGGATCGCGCCACGCGCCGTCGCGGAACCGAATCAGCGAGGCCTTGAGGTCCTCGCCGCGGCGAAGCGCCCCGGCGAACTCGAGCGGGCGGCTCCGGGCGGTGAGGCGGGTCTCGGGGCGGAACAGGGTGGCGAGGTCGCCGATCTCATAGCTTTCCCAGGCGTCGTCCGAGACCGGCAGCCATTCGCGATAGGCGCGCTGGGCCGCGGCCTTGCGCGCCGCCCACGGCCCCTCCTTCGCCGGATCGTGATTCTCGGCGCCGCCCGACCAGCTGTCGTTGGCGGTCTCGTGGTCGTCCCACATCATCACCATCGGGGCGGAGGCGTGGAGCCGCTGAAGGTCGGGGTCGGAGCGGTAGGCGGCGAGCCGGAGCCGGTAGTCGGCGAGCGCGACGGCCTCGTGCGCCGGGTCGAGGACCCGGCCGGCGACCGCCTCGCTCCGGGACGGATATTTGCCGCTGTGATATTCGTAATAATAGTCGCCGAGGTGGACGAGCAGGTCGAGATCGCCGCGCGCGGCGGCATGGGCGTAGGCGTTGAACCAGCCGAAGGCGAGGTTGGCGCAGGAGAAGATGCCCAGGGTGAAGCGGGCGGTCCGGCCGTCGGGCAGGGTACGGGTGCGGCCGGTGGCCGAGACGGCGCCGCGGCCGTCGCGGAAACGGTAGAAATACCAGCGGCCGGGCTGGAGGCCGGCGGCGACGGGCTTCACGCAATAATCGTGCTCGGCCTCGGCCATGGCGTCGCCCTCGGCGACGATCCTTCGGAAATCGGCGGTGGGCGAGACCTGCCAATGCACTCGCCCGCCGCCGGCATAGCGGGTCCACAGCATGACCGACCGCTGCCTCGGCTCGCCGCTGGCCACTCCGTGGGTGAAGCCGCGCGCGGCGGCGATCTGGGCAATGCCGGGCACGGCGAGCGCGCCGAGGCCGAGAGTGCCGGCCTTGAGGAGGAGGCGGCGGTCGAGGTCGAGGGTCATGCGGTGGGTTGTGGCGGGGGAATGGGGCGGAGGCAACCTTGCCTCCCCATCGCCAGATGGGGAGGGGGACCACACGAAGTGTGGTGGAGGGGTGACCTGACGAGGCCTGATCCAGATCACCCCTCCACCACCTTCGGTGGTCCCCCTCCCCATGCGTTCCGCATGGGGAGGCAGATCAGCTCAGCAGTTTGAGCGGGTTTTCGACGAGCTTCTTCAAATCCTGCATGAAGTTCGCCGCGTCCCAGCCGTCGACGACCCGGTGGTCGCAGCTCAGCGACAGGTTCATGCGCTTGCGGATCTCGAGCTCGCCGTCGACGACGACGGGCTTCTCCTCGACCTTGTTGACGGCCAGGATCGCGACTTCGGGACGGTTGATCACCGGGGTCGAGGCGATCCCGCCCATCGGGCCGAGGCTGGAGATGGTGATGGTCGAGCCGCTGAGCTCGTCGCGCGCCGCCTTGCCGGTGCGGGCGGCCTCGGAGAGCCGGAGGATCTCGCGGCCGATGTCCCAGATGGAGAGACGGTCGGCATTGCGGATGACCGGGACCATGAGGCCGTTGGGCGTCTGGGTCGCCATGCCCATGTGGACGGCGCCGGAGCGGTGGAGGACGTTCTCGTCGTCGTCGTAGCGGGTATTGAGCTGCGGATATTCGGCGAGGGTTCGCGCCATCGCGGTGATGAGGAACGGAAGCAGCGTCAGCTTGGGATTGCCGCCGCGGTCCGAGTTCATCATCGCGCGGGTCTGCTCGAGCGCGGTGACGTCATATTCCTCGACGAGCGTGAAATGCGGGA
Organism: Allosphingosinicella sp.; assembly: GCA_035714565.1. Classification (GTDB taxonomy): domain Bacteria; phylum Pseudomonadota; class Alphaproteobacteria; order Sphingomonadales; family Sphingomonadaceae; genus Allosphingosinicella. The sequence continues at coordinate 55,440 of DASTLX010000017.1, read as the reverse complement.
TCCGGCGCTTGGCCTCGGCCATGTTCTCCGCGATCTTGCGGCGGAGGCCGACGACCTTCACCGTCTCGTCGGCGCGGCGCTGGCCGCTCGAGCGGGAGACGCCGCCGCCATTGTAGAGGAGATAGGCGTCGAGATCCGAGTGGCGGATCCGGTCGCCCGCGAACTTCACCTGCGACAGGTCGATTCCGAGGTCGCGGGCGCGCGCCCTGACCGCCGGCGAGGCGAGGATCTTGAGCCTTTCCAGTCCGGGCGGCTCGGGCTGCGGGTTCAATCCGACCAGGTCGCCCGCGGAAACCACCCCTTTGACGCGCGGCGGATCGGGCTGGGGGTTGAAGCCCTTGGCTTCCCCGGGGGTAGCGGGCTTTGCCCCGCCCCCGTTCGGGCTGAGCTTGTCGAAGCCCTTCCCTTCATTTGACCCGGAAGTAGAAAAGGAAGGCCCTTCGACAGGCTCAGGGCGAACGGCGGAGGGGGTCTCCCCCGCTCTTCGCTCCCCCTGCCTCCGATCGGGATCCTCGCGCGGTTCGGCGCGCCGGTCCTCGCCCTCGCGGCGATCGTTTCCGCGGCGGTGCTCGCCGGTGCTGGGGATGGCGGCCTCGAGCTCGGGCCTCTCCTCGACCAGCCCGTCGGCGAGAGCGACCTCGTCGTGGCGCTCGCCGTCGGCGGCCGCTTCGTCGGCTCCGGCGCTCGCCTCCGCTTCGGTCTCGATCACGACAAGCACCGAGCCGATCGGGATCTGGTCGCCGACCTCGCCGGCCAGCTCGAGCACCTTGCCGGCGACCGGGCTCTCCATCTCGACCGTCGCCTTGTCGGTCATCATGTCGGCGAGCTGCTGGTCCTCGCGGACCTCGTCGCCGACCGCGACGTGCCACTGGACGATCTCGGCCTCGGCAATGCCTTCGCCGATGTCGGGCAGCTTGAATTCGAAGCGCGCCATGATCGTCCTATTCCTCCAAAGCTTTCCTGAGCGCCAGCCCGAGCCGGACCGGGCCAGGGAAATAGGCCCATTCCATCGAGTGCGGATAGGGCGTGTCCCAGCCCGTGACCCGGGTCACCGGCGCCTCGAGATGGTAGAAGCAGCGCTCCTGGACGAGCGCGGAGAGCTCGGCGCCGAAGCCCGAGGTCCGGGTCGCCTCGTGGACGATCAGGCAGCGGCCGGTCTTCCGGACCGATTCCTCGATCGTCTCGATGTCGACCGGGACGAGGGTGCGAAGGTCGATGACCTCGGCGTCGACCCCTTCGGCGGCGGCGGTGGCGAGGGCGACGTGGACCATGGTGCCGTAGGCGAGGATGGTGATCGCCTCGCCCTCGCGGACCACGGCGGCCTTGCCGAGCGGGACGGTGTAGTGGCCGTCGGGCACCTCGGCCGCGGGATGTTTCGCCCAGGGCGTGACCGGCCGCTCGTAGAAGCCGTCGAACGGGCCGTTGTAGATGCGCTTGGGCTCGAAGAAGACGACCGGGTCGTTGTCCTCGATCGCGGCGATGAGCAGGCCCTTGGCGTCGTAGGGATTGGACGGGATCACCGTCTTGATCCCGGCGATGTGGGTGAACAGGGCCTCGGGCGACTGGCTGTGGGTCTGGCCGCCGAAGATGCCGCCGCCGTAGGGCGTCCGGATCACCATCGGCAGATGCCATTCGCCCGCCGAGCGGTAGCGCATCTTGGCGCATTCGGAGACGATCTGGTCGAAACCCGGGTAGATGTAGTCGGCGAACTGGATCTCGGCGACGGGGCGAAGGCCGTAGGCGGCCATTCCGACCGCGATCGCGACGATCCCGTTCTCGCTGATCGGGGAGTCGAAGGCGCGCTGCCTGCCGAACTTCTTCTGGAGGCCCTCGGTGACCCGGAAGACTCCTCCGAAATAGCCGATGTCCTCGCCGAGGACCACGCATCCGGGATCGCGCTCCATCATCACGTGATGGGCCGAGTTGAGCGCCTGGATCATGTTCATGACGCTCATTTGCGCTTCGCCTCCGCCTCGGCGAGCGCCTGGGCCTGCTGTTCCTTCAGATGCCAGGGAAGCTCCTCGAACACGTCCTCGAACATCGAGGCGATGTCCAGATAGGGGTCGGACTGGAGGGTGCCGAGCTTCTCCGCCTGCTTCTGGGCGGCTCGGACCTCCGCGTCCAGGGCGTCGAGCTGGGCCTGGTGGCGCTCGTCGTCCCATTCGCCGAGCGCGGCCAGATGCTGCTTCAGCCGGGCGATCGGGTCGCCCAGCGGCCAGGCCGCCCCGGCGTTTTGCGGGCGGTAGACCGAGGGATCGTCGGAGGTTGAATGGCCTTCGACGCGGTAGGTGAAGAATTCGATCAGGGTCGGGCCGAGGTTGGAGCGGGCGCGGTCGGCGGCCCATCGGGTCGCGGCGTAGACGGCGAGGGCGTCGTTGCCGTCAACCCTCAACCCGGCGATCCCGTAGCCGACGGCGCGGGCGGCGAAGGTCGTGAGGTCGCCGCCGGCGATCCCGGAATAGGTCGAGATCGCCCACTGGTTGTTGACGACGTTGAGGATGACGGGCGCCCGGTAGACCCCGGCGAAGGTGCAGGCGGCGTGGAAGTCGCCCTCGGCCGTGGAGCCGTCGCCTATGTAGCCGGCGGCGATCCGGCTGTCGCCGCGGATCGCGGAAGCCATCGCCCAGCCGACGGCCTGCGGGAACTGGGTCGCGAGATTGCCCGAGATGGTGAAGAAGCCGTGCGAGTTGGACGCGTACATGATCGGGAGCTGGCGGCCCTTCAGCGGATCGCCCTTGTTCGAATAGACCTGGCACATCATCTCGACGAGCGGATAGTCGCGGGCGACGAGAAGGCCCTGCTGGCGGTAGGTGGGGAAGCACATGTCCTCGCGGTCGAGGGCGTGGGCGCCGGCCACCGCGATCGCCTCCTCCCCGGTCGCCTTCATGTAGAAGCTCGTCTTGCCCTGCCTCTGGGCGCGGTACATGCGGTCGTCGTAGACTCGGACCATCATCATGTCGCGGAGGATCCGGCGCAGGGTTTCGGGGTCCAGCTTCGGGTCCCAGGGGCCGACCGCGCCGCCGTCGTCGTCGAGCACCCGGATCAGCGAGTAGACCAGCTCGTGGGTGTCGGCGGCGGCAACGGCCGGATCGGGGCGGCGGACGCTTCCCGCGGGCGGAATCTCGATATGGCTGAAATCGACCTCGTCCCCCGGCCGGGCGGGCGGCTCCGGGACATGAAGTGAGAGCGCCGGCCTGTTCGGGCGCTCGCTTGGTTTGTTCATCCTTGGCCCTGTTCGTTGCGGCTCCGTGCGCCCGTAACCCTTGTCGCCGCCCTTGTGAAGCGGCGCCCGGCGGGGCAGTTAACGGGTCAAAGGAGCGAAACCATGACCTTGTTCCGTCCTCTCGCCGCATTGCTCGTGCTGGCGCTCGCCGCCTGCGCCACCACGGCGGGGGAGCCGGCGGCCCCAAGCTGGTACGTGATGCGGCACCTGCAGAAGGCGGAGGGCCCGGATCCGGCTTTGAGCGAGGAGGGCCGGCGCAACGCCGAGCGGCTGATCGCCCGGCTCGTCAAAGATCCGCCGGCGGCGATCTACGTCAGCGCAACGAGGCGCGCGCGCGAGACGGCGGGCCCGCTCGCCGCGAAGCTCGGCCTTACACCTCGCGAATACGATCCGCGCGACACGCCTGCCCTCGTCGCCCGGGCGAAGGCTGAGACCGGAACGGTTCTGATCGTCGGCCACAGCAACACCGTGCCGGAGATCGTCGCCGGTCTCGGCGGGGCGCGGCCGGCCGACTTGGCTGAGACCGACTATGGCGACATCTTCCGGGTGAGGCGCGACGGGACGGTGGAGAGGTTGCGGCTCTATTGACGTCATCCCGGCGGAAGCCGGGATCTCGGGGAGACCCGTCGAGACTTCTCGTTCCGAGGTCCCGGCTTTCGCCGGGATGGCGAGAATGGCCCGGCTGGACTCGCGGGCCCTATTGAGTCAGCATCACCCTTCGAGCCGAAGAGGGGATCGGCGATGAGCGAAGACGGGGACTTCGACCAATCCATCGTCACTCCGACGAGGCCGACCCTGATCGGCTTCCTCGTCGGCGGACGGGTCCTTCCCGACCTCGCGGCCCGGATCGGAATCCGGCTGGCGCGATGGTACGGAAAGCCGTTCCGGTTCCTGCGCTGGGTGATCGCGGCCCGCCACGCCCATGCCGTCGAGATGCTCGGGCGCGACCTCGACTTCGGGATCGCTCCGGTCAACGCGGTCAAGATCGGCGAGGTCAATGCCGGGCCGTTCATCCTCGGCATGGACCGCTCGGCGGCGCTGGAGCGGGAACGGCGCGGCCTCTACCAAGCGCTCGCCGCGATCGACCTCGAACGGATCCGCGCCGGGACCGAGGCGGATATCGAGACGGTCCTGGCCGCTATCCCGGCCGGGGGCGGGATCGACGCCGTCGCCGGCTATGCCCGGCCGATCGCGGCCCGAACGGCGCGGCGGCTGTTCGGGCTCCACGCCCCGTCGGAGCGGATGCTGATGGAGGTGGCGCGATCGGTCTTCAACCACACCTTCATCAACCCGCTCAATAAGGCCGCAATCCGCGAGCGGGGGATCCGGGCCGGCGAGCATATGAAGGCCTGGATCGACGAGGAGATCGCGCGCCGCGATCCGGCCAGTCCGGGCGACGACATGATCGGCCGGCTCCTCGCCCAGGGAATCCTCGACCGGGAAGCGGTGCAGCGGACGATCGGCGGCACCTTCGTGGGCTCGATCGACACGACGGCGACGGTCGTCGCCAAGCTCGTCAAGCTGGCGTCGCGCAACCCGGACATCGAGTTCGGGATGCGCCGCGACTCCGGCGACCTTCACCGGCTCTACGGCTGGTGCCTCGACGCGATGCGCCTGTGGCCGCACAATCCCGCCGTCCTTCGGAGCGCCCTCGCCGACACCGCCCTCGCCGGCGTCTCCGTCAGGCGCGGCGACTCGACGGTGGCCTGGACCCAGGCGGCGATGCGGGATTCGAGCATCGTCGAGGAGCCCGGCCGGGTCCGGCCGGACCGCGACCGCTCGCTCTACCTGCATTTCGGCGGCGGCCTTCATCCCTGCGCGGGCCGTTCGGTCAACAGCTTCCAGATCCCGCTGCTGGTCGGCGGCCTGGTCAGGCGCGGCCTCGCCCGGGTGGGCGGGATATCGTGGGCCGGCCCGTTCCCCGACCGGCTGCCCGTGACTCTGAGGGAAGGGCCGCTCTGATGGACAGCCTCACCACCGTGGTCGCGACCATCCGCGGCTCAGAAATCCCAGCCTTCGACGAAGCGATCGACAGGCTCGGCAACCCCGCGCACGACCGGCTCCGCGAGGCCCTCGACCGGCTCGACCCCGACGGCGGCGGGACCCATTTCATGAGCCTCCACGCCATCCCCGGCCCGGACGGCGGCGACGCTCATCTCGTCTTCGAGTTCACCGCCGACGGCAGCGAGCGGCGGGCCCTCGAGCGGATCGTCGCCGCGATCGGGCCCGAGCTCGAGCCGATCTTCCGGCGGGTGCCGGACTGGAGCGACAATGTCGGCCTGCTCGACTACCTGCTCGCCCACCGGCTGAAGGTCGGCCAGGGCCTGTTCGCGAATGCCGGCCTGTGCTTCCCCGGGACTCCGGGAATGAGCGTCGGGCGGATCCGCGGCGAGGCCGCGCTCGCGAGATTCGTCGCTCCGCTCGTCGACAACGGCCATCCCGACCTGCGCCCGATCGACCGCCTGGCGGAGGTCAGGCGGGCGGTCGAGGCCGAGCCCGGCCTGGCCTGGGCGCTCGAGCCGCCGCCGCCGCCGCTGCGCACCGGCTCGAATCCCCCGATCCTCAGGCTGATCCTCAGATACGCCCTGCCCTTCTTCCCCCAATATATGTGGCCGTTCGGGCTGCTCCTGGCGGCGGTCGCGCTCGTCCTCGTCCTCAACCTGTCGGGCTGGCACCTCGCCGCCGGGCTGCTTCTCGCGGTCGCCGGAGTGGCGACCCTCATGTTCGGCACCCTCCTCCTTCTCTATTTCGCGCTTCGCAAGCAGGAGCGGAACGACTGGGCCGATCCCACCCCGCCCGATCCGGACAGGCTCCGCCAGATCAGCGCCCGCGAGAATCGCTGCGCCCAGAACCACATGGTCTCGATCACCCGGCGCAAGCCCGGGCCGGTGCGCTGGTTCACCCTGCGCACGGCTTTCTGGTCGGGCCGGCTGAACGTCACCAAAATCTATCCGCCCGGCTTCCTCGGAACGATCGGCACCATCCATGCCGCGCGCTGGGTGACCATACCGGGCACCCGCCAGCTCGTCTTCTTCTCCAATTACGGCGGCAGCTGGGAGAGCTACCTCGAGGACTTCATCACCGAGGCGCACGAGGGGCTGACGGCGGTCTGGTCGAATACGATCGGATTCCCCAGGGCCTCCAACCTGTTCCAGCGCGGCGCCACCGACGGCGAGCGGTTCAAGCGCTTCGCCCGGGCGAGCATGCGCCCGACCCGCTTCTGGTACAGCGCCTATCCCGACCTGATCACCGACCAGATCCGCCGCAACGCCGACATCCGCCGGGGCCTGGCGGCGACGCTGACCGACGACGAGGCCATGCAATGGCTGGCCCTGTTCGGCTCCTATCCCCGCCCCGCCGCCAAGCTCCAGACCAGCCAGATCCAGAGCCTCGTCTTCGGCGGCCTCGGCTTCATGCCGAACGGCGCCTGCCTGCTCTTCGACCTGCCCGAAGACGAAGCGCGCGCGCGGGCCTTCGTCGCCGGCCTCTACCCGCGCACGGCATTCGGCGACGGCCGCAAGCTGAGGCGCGATTCGGTCCTGACCGTCGCTTTCGGCGGCCGGGCGCTCGAGCGGCTCGGACTTCCGAAGCAATGCGTGAGCGGCTTCCCGCCCGCCTTCCTCGAGGGGATGGGCACCGACGGGCGCGCCCGGATCCTCGGCGACACCGGCGAGGACTCGCCCGAGAATTGGCGGTGGGGCCGGCAGCCGAGCGACGTCGCCCTGCTCGTCTACGGAGCGACCGAGGCGGACGTCGCGAAGCTCGAGGCGGAGGTCTGCGCCGCCGCGGCCGCCAACGGAATGGCGGAGCCGTACCGGATCCCGCTCGTCGAGGCCCGGAAGCCCTCGATCGAGCCGTTCGGCTTCGTCGACGGAGTGTCGCAGCCCGTGATCCGGGGAACCGACCAGGCCAACAGGTCGAACGACCCGATCCATCTCGTCCAGCCGGGAGAGTTCGTCATCGGCTATCCCGACAATCGCGGCAATCTTCCGCCCCAGCCCGAGCTGTCGCCGCTCGCCGACCCCGGAAACCTGCTTCCCCTCGCCGACGGCAGCCGGGCCTTCGGGACGGCCGTCGTCGAATCGCCGCGCGCGATCGCCCGCAACGGCACCTTCCTCGTCATCCGCCAGCTCGAGCAGGACGTCGACGCGTTCGAGGCCTATTGCGAAGAGCAGGCCGCGGCCCTCGCCGCCCGGCTCCCCGAGCCCTATGAGGTCGACGCCGACTTCGTCGCGGCAAAGCTGCTCGGCCGCTGGAAGGACGGCTCGTCGCTGGTCCGCAATCCTTATTACCCCTACGGCACCGAGCGCGACCGCAAGGCGGAGCGGGATTCGCGGCGCAAGGAGGCCAGGCTCGATCCCCCGCAGCCCGAGGCGGCGGAGCCGCTGGCCACCGCCCGGCCGGAAAGCGCTCCCGCCGAGGGTGCGACAATCCCCGCCCCGACCGAGCCGAGCAGCCGGCAGGACAATGATTTCCTCTACGGGACGGAAGATCCGCAGGCGCTGCGCTGCCCCGTCGGAGCGCATATCCGGCGCGGCAATCCGCGCGACACGCTGATGCCGGGCTCCATGGAGCAGGTGGCGATCTCGAACCGGCACCGGATCCGCCGGGTCGGCAGGCTCTACCGGCCGGGGCCGGGGGAGAAGCCGGGCCTCCTCTTCATGTGCCTGAACGGCGACATCGAGCGCCAGTTCGAGTTCGTCCAGCAGACCTGGCTCGCCAATCCCGGCTTCCAGGGGCTGGACCGGCAACAGGATCCGCTGATCAACGACCGGGCGAAGGGCTCGAGCGGCTATCTGATCCCAAGCCATGACGGGCCGGCGCGCCTCGCGCCGCTGCCGAGCTTCGTGCGGACTTTGGGAGGGGGCTATTTCTTCATGCCGGGACGCAGCTTCCTCGCCTGGCTGGGAGGATTGTAACCACTTAAATCCTCCCCGGCATTTGCCGGGGAGGGGGACCGCGCGAAGCGCGGTGGAGGGGTTCTTCTTAAGTCAGAAAGGCCCCTCCACCATGCTTCGCATGGTCCCCCTCCCCGCGAAATCGCGGGGAGGATTTTTCCGCGTCACAGATCGATGCAGGCCGCCAGGCTCTCGAGCTTGCGGATGCGCTCCTTCAGGTCCGCAAGCTCGATCCGTTCGGCCATCCCGCCGTGGCTCGCCGGCCGCGATTCGGCTCCGGCGAGCTCGAGCCGCTTCAGGTCGAGCCAGCCCTGCCAGCCCTTCAAAGCCGCGAAGAGCAGGATGCCGAGCGCGGCCAGGCCGAAGCCCGCCATCGCCATCATCGTCATCGGTTCGCTCATCTGATCCTCCCGTTTCCGTCTTCGTTGGCGTCAGCGCAGGCTCTCGATCTCGCGGGCGAGCGGAGTGTTCTGCGCGGTCACATAGGTCTCGATCTCGGCCATCCGGCGGTCGATGTCGCGCATCGACCGGTTGAGCTCATGGGTCGAGGTGCGGAGCGGCCTCGCCACCGCCTCGTCGCCATAGGCGGAGGGGCGCGTCTTCCCGATCATCGCCGCCACGCCGTAAGCCACCATGGCCCATGGGAAGGTGACGAGGGTGAGGAGCACCACTGCGACCCGGACGAAGGTCGGGTCCCAGTTCATGTGATTGGCAAGCCCGGAGCAGACCCCGAAGACCTTGCCGTTGGCCTTGTCCAGATAGAAACTCTTCTTCATCTTTCCCTCCTGAGTGTCTCATATTCGCGGCGGGTCCCCCGGATCGCGCCCGTCTTCGGGTCGCAGCGAAGGGTCCGCCAATCGGGGTCCCGGGCCGTCATGATCCGGTAGATCCAGTCTTCCATCGCCTCAGCCCTCCTTGCTCGCGGCGAGCCGGGCCTTGAGGGCCTCGAGCTCGGCGTCGATCTTCTCGGCATTGCGCAGCTCGGCGATCTCCTCGTCGAGCGTCTTGGGCGGGGCTCCGAGCATCAGCGCGTCGGCGCGGCCCTCGGCATAATCCACCTGGCGCTCGAGCTCATTGAAGCGGGAGAAGGCCTCGTCGACCTTGGGGCCGGCGGTCATCTCGCGCAGCCGGACGCGCTGGTTGGCGCTCTCGAGCCGGCTCTGGGTGGCGCTCTGGCGCATCCGGGCTTCGCGGAGCTTGCCCTGGAGCTTGGCGATGTCGGCCTCCGAGGCGCGCATCGCCTCGTCGAGCAGGTCGATCTCCGAGCGAAGGCTCTCGGCCAGCTCCGCCGCCTTGCGCTTCTCGGTGAGAGCGCCGTGGGCGAGGTCCTCGCGGCCCTTGCTGAGCGCCAGCTCGGCTTTCTCGGTCCAGCTCTCCTGGAGCTTGTCGAGGCGGGCGATCTGGCGCTGCATCTCCTTCTGGTCGGCGATCGTGCGGGCCGCCGAAGACCGAACCTCGACGAGGGTCTCCTCCATCTCGAGGATGATCATCCGGATCATCTTCGCCGGATCCTCGGCCTTGTCGAGGAGATCGGCGAAGTTGGCGGCGACGATGTCGCGGGTGCGGGAGAAGATGCTCATCGGCAGGAACTCCATGAAGCCGAAGCCGGCGGGGGCGCGGCGCGGGCTGCGCTCGCCGCTTCGGGCCTCGGGGCGGCGCGGGCCGCCGGGCCTCGGCGGGATCCGCACCAGCTTGTCGGCGGGCACGAGGATCGTCTCAGGCATGGGTCGAGGCGACCGGGGCCGAGGCATAGAGGCTCGGCCCCGTCTCGACGGCCCGGGCCGGACCGACCGCGGCGCCGACCGACGCCGCCGACAGAACGACCGCCAGGACCGCCGCCGCCGCATTCACCTTGATCTTCTGATAGTCGAACATCTGCTTGCTCCTTGAAACCTGTTGCTCCCCCGCTCGAAGCGGTTGCCGACAAGGTTACAAGGGCCGTGCCAAGTGCAGAAAATGGCGTAAAACCGCGAAAAATGGAGCAGGCGGCTGCGGGCGGTGGGATTCAGCACCACCTTGGGTTGGGAAATCGCACCAAGGATTGGGAGCCCTCGTCATGCTGGACTTGGTTCAGCATCCAGGGTCGAACCGCCTCCCGGATGGAGAGCTGGACCCTGAAACAAGTTCAGGGTGACGGCTCAGGCGGCTCGGGCGCGCTTCAGGACTCGCTGGAGCGTCGATCGCCGATGCTCCGGCCCGCGCGTCGCGTCGAGGATCTTGGCTCCGGCCATGAAGACGGCGCCGGTGCAGGCGGCGAAGAGCAGCCAGCCGCCGAAGCCGGGATATTGCTGGGTGTAATGGAGGCCTCGCGTGACGGCGCCGACGGCGAGCGCGTAGATGATCGCCCAGGCTTCGAGCCGGGTCTTGATGACGAAAAGTCTTAAGGCCTTCTTCAGCATGTCCGTTCAGCAGCAAGATGCGGGCCAACGGCGGAAATCCGCCATTCGTCGGGACCGGAGCGCCGCTAAGTGTAAACGCCGCCGACGTCGGTCGAGGAACCGGCGCAGGCCAGGATGTTCGCCAGGATCGCATCGCCGCCGCGGGTCAGGATCGATTCCGGATGGAATTGAAGCCCGAACTGCCGCGGCCCCGGATCCGAGATCGCCATCGCCATCCCTTCGACCTCGGCATGGACACGGAAGCGCGGCGGCACGCGCCGAGTGCACAGGCTGTGATAGCGGCCGACGTGGATCGGCCCCTCGATACCGGCGAAGGGGCCGGTCCCGTCATGGTCGAGGAGCGAGGCCTTGCCGTGGACCGGCATCGGCGCCCGCTCCACCTCGCCTCCGGACTCGAGGACGAGCGCCTGGTGCCCGAGGCAGACTCCGAGCAGGGCCACCCGGCTCCTGGCGAGCCGGACGATCTCCAGGATCGAACCGGCCTCCTCCGGACGCCCGGGCCCGGGGGAGAGCACGATCAGGGCGCCGCGGGCCTCCGCCGCCGCCACGGCCTGCGCGGCCGGGACGGAGTTGCGCAGCACCCGGACCTCCGCCTCCAGGCGCTCGAAACTCTCGACCAGGTTGAAGGTGAAGCTGTCGAGATTGTCGATGAGGAGGACCTGACGCCTCATCGGCCGGCTCCGGCGCCGGCGAGGATGGACAGCAGCGCCGAGGCCTTGCGCATCGTCTCGTCCGCCTCTCGCCGCGGATCGCTGTCGTAGACCACCCCTGCCCCCACCCGGACGAACGCCGTCCCGTCCTTGACCACGGCCGAGCGGATGACGACGCCGGTGTCCATGAGCCCGTCGCCGTTGAGCCAGCCGACGGCGCCGCCATAAGGGCCTCGCTTGGTGATCTCGAAGCGGCGCAACAGCTCGGTGGCGCGAATCTTCGGCGCTCCCGTCAGAGTGCCGACGTTGAGGCAGGCCTGGAGCGCGTGCAGAGCGTCATACCCGATCCGCATCGTGCCGGTGACGGAGGAGACGAGGTGCATCACCCGAGCATAGCGTTCGACGGTCATGAGCTTCGCGACCCGGCGGGTCCCCGGCAGGCTGATGCGGGCGACGTCGTTGCGAGCGAGATCGACCAGCATCATATGCTCCGCCAGCTCCTTCCCGTCGAGACGAAGCTCCGCCTCGAAGCGATCGTCCTCGTCGGGCGTCGCGCCGCGGGGCCGGGTGCCGGCGATCGGCTTCACCTCGGCCGTCTTCCATCCATCCTGCAGGAAGACCCGAACCGAGGTTTCGGGCGAGGCCCCGAACAATTGGTAGCCCGGCGCCGACACGAAGAACCGGTAGGGGCTCGGGTCGAGCCTGCGCAAAGCGTGGAAGGCCGCGAGCGGATCGGCGCAGGGGGTGCGAAAGGTACGGGACGGCACCACCTGGTAGATGTCGCCGGCCGCGATATGCGCCTTGAGCGCCGTCACCACCGCGCCATAGGCCTCGTCGTCGAGGTCGACCTCCACCCCGTCGAACGGCGCCGGCGCGGACGGTTCCCCGAGGGCCGGCGGCGCGGCGCAGCGATCGTGAAGGGCGGCCAGCCGGGACGCGGCATCGTGATAGGCTTCCCGGCTTCCTCCGAAGGCGGCGCACAGGAGCCGCGCGGGCGCGCCGGGCTCGAACACGACCAGGGACTCCGCGAGCCAGTATACGGAGTCGGGAAAGCCCAGCGGGTCTTCCCGGTTGGCCGGAAGGTCCTCGAACAGGTCGACCTGGTCGAAGGCGCTGACGCCGAGCAGGGCGATCGTGAAGGGCTCCTCCCGGGAGGCCGAGCGGAGGCCGGCAAGGCAGCGAAGCACGTCGAGCGGCGATTCGGCGAGCAGGCGCTCCTCCGGGTCGACGCCCGAGACTCCGGGGAAGAGAAGGCGGAGCGAGCCGTCTCCCTCGGCCGCGACTCGATCGGCGAAGCGCCGGCGGATCTCCTGGAGCAGTTCGCCGCCACCGGCGGACAGGGGCTGAAGCACCACCGACTGACCGCGGGTTTCGATGCGGAGCGCCGCCCGGTCCATGAGCAGGGTGGGTCCGACATTGCGCTCGAGTAGGATGGTGTCGCGCCTGCGGCCCCCGTCGGTCAGGGCCGCGAATAGCGCGAGCGGGTCCGGCGCCGAAGGGAGGCGCCGCTGCAGCGCGAGCGCCTGGGCGGGCGGCGCGCCGTGCATCAAAGCTCCCGCCCGACGGCCCGGACCACCGGCTCCAGGGCGGTCATGAGCGCGGCGAATTGGCCGGGGTAGAGCGATTGGGCGCCGTCGGAGAGCGCGACGGCCGGATTCTCGTGAACCTCGACGAGCAGGCCATCCGCTCCGCACGCCGCCGCCGCGAGCGACATGGGAAGGACGAAATCGCGGATTCCGGTGCCGTGGGAGGGGTCGACGAGAACGGGAAGGTGGGTCTTCTGCTTGATGAAGGGGATCGCGTTGAGGTCGAGCGTGTTTCGGGTCGCGGTCTCGAAGGTCCGGATGCCGCGCTCGACCAGCACGACCTGGTCGTTGCCGGCCGCGAGCAGATATTCGGCCGCCAGCAGCAGCTCCTCCACCTTGGCGGACATTCCCCGCTTCAGGACGACCGGCCGCCCCGCCTTTCCCACGGCGCGAAGCAGGGCGAAATTCTGCATGTTGCGGGCGCCGATCTGGAGCGCGTCGGCGCGTTCGACGATGAGGTCGAGATCGGCCGTATCCATCACTTCGGTGACGACCGGCAAGCCGAGCTCGTCGCCGACTTCGCGGAGCAGGTCCAGCCCCGCGGGCCCACGGCCGGCGAAGCCGTAGGGGCTGGTGCGCGGCTTGTACGCGCCCGCCCGAAGCGCCGTCGCGCCCGCGGCCTTGACCGCCATCGCGCTATTGCGCAGCTGGTCGCGAGTCTCGACCGCGCACGGGCCGGCGACCACCCGGAACGCGCTTCCGCCGAAGGCGACGCCGCCGATCCTGACGATGGTGTCGTGGGGATGCAGCTCGCGGCTGACGAGCTTGTACGGGGCGAGGATCGGCTTCACCGACTCGACCGAGGGATCGCTCTCCAGCTGGAGATCGGCGAGGACGCGCTCGTCGCCCAGCGCTCCGAGCACGACCCGCTCGGAGCCGGGCATGTGGAGAGGGGTCAGGCCGGCTTCGGAGATTCGCGACAGGAGCTGGTCGGCGGCTTCGGGGGGTGCCTCGCGGCGAAGGACGATGATCACGGGTGCTGCTGCTTTCGGAGACGCTGGATATGAAAAAGCCCGCCTTGTGGGCGGGCCTGGCGGAGTTCGGATCGTCGGACCGTCTCTATCGACGGGCATAAGCGATCAGGCAGGCGGGCCCTCGGCGGATTGCGGACGCGAGCGCCACCAACGGCCGACGCGGGCCGCGGCGAACGCCGGGAGCCGGTCTGCGGAGGGGCGGGAGCCGATCATTGCGAAAGGCTAGGCCCCTGCCGGAAACCGGTCAAGCCGTTGCCCGCAAAGAATTTAGTGCCGAAGCTCGGCGAAACGTGGACGCTAACGGGGGTCGCGCAACTCCACCCAGGTCGGAGCATGGTCGCTCGCTTTCTCCTTCGCCCTGGCTTCGCGGTCGACCCCTGCGGCCTTCAGCCGCTTCGCCGCCGGCGGGTTGAGCAGCAGATGGTCGATGCGGATGCCGGCGTTGCGGGCGAAGGCATTCCGCCAATAGTCCCAGAAGGTGAAGATCGGCTCGTCCGGGTGGAGCTTGCGAAGCGAGTCGGTCCAGCCCTGGGCGACCAGGCGCTTATATTGCTCCTGGGGCTCGGGCTGCATCAGCGCGTCGTCCATCCAGCGCTCGGGCTTGTGGGCGTCCAGGCCGGTGGGCGTGGGGATGATGTTGTAGTCGCCGGCCAGCACCACCGGCTCGCTCAGCCCGATCAGCTCCGCCGCCCGGTCGATGAGGCGCTCGTTCCAGGCGAGCTTGTAGTCGAACTTGGGCCCCGGATGCGGGTTGCCGTTGGGGGCGTAAAGGCCTCCGATCAGGACCCCGCACACGGCCGCCTCGATATACCGGCTTTGCGAGTCTTCCGGATCGCCGGGCAGGCCGCGGCAGGTCTCGACCGGGTCGCAGTCGCGGCCGAGTATCGCGACTCCGTTCCAGCGCTGCTGGCCGTGCCAGATCGCGCCGTATCCGGCTTTCTCGATCTCGCGCGCCGGGAACTTCTCCTGCGGCGCCTTCAGCTCCTGGAGGCAGACCGCGTCCGGCTTAGCTTCCTCGAGCCAATCGAGAAGGACGGGAAGGCGTCCGTTGACGCCGTTGACGTTGAAGGTGGCGATCCTCATCCCGTCCGAAAGCGTACGCTCGCGCCCGGTTCCGAACGCGAGCAAGAGCGGTCAACCGGGACGGAATGGCGGAAATCCGCCAAGTCTTTACGTGGCACCGATTTTGCTTACGATTACAAATGTGATCGACTCGACACCTTTCTACCTTATGCGGGATCATGGCGAGGGGGAGCGGCTGCCGCTGAGGCATGGCTGCGTCGTCTTGTCGAAGCTCGAGGGCGGGCGCAGCATGGTCCGGGCGCTCGCGCCGTCGGTCAAATTCGTTCTGAGCGGGGAGGAAGTGTACAAAATCGACGGCCGGGCGCGCGCGGTGCGGCCAGGCCGCTTCCTTCTCGTCGAGGCCGGCACCGAGTTCGAGGTCGCCACCCCCCGCCCCGACGAAACCGTCGGCCTGTGCGTCTACCTCGGCGTTTCCTCGGCGATGCCGGTGGAGCGGGGGCCGCTCGGCCGGGTGATCGAGGGCTGCGGCGCCGACGCGCTCTCGCCCCTGCTCTCCCGCTACGCCCGGCTGCTGGCGGCGCGGCCCGACGCAGGGCCGGCTCTCGCCTCGAAGATCGTCCAGCAGGTCACCGCCGGAGCCGAGGATTACCTCTCCACCTTCGCAAGCCGGCTCGAGCGGCTGAGCAGCCTCAAGCGCTCGACCCGGATCGAGACCCTGCAGCGGATCGAGCGCGCGCGCGCCTTCATCCACGACCACCAGGACGAGCCGCTCACCCTCGACGACATCGCGGCGCGGGCGGCGCTGTCGCGCTTCCACCTCAGCCGCAGCTTTGCCGAGGTCCACGGCCTGCCCCCCCTCGCCTATCATCGCCGGCTTCGGCTCGAAGGCGCGGCCCGGCTGCTCAAGCAGGGCGCGGCCTCGCCGACCGACCTCGCCGAGCGGCTCGGCTATGCCTCGCTGAGCGCCTTCACCAGGGCCTTCCGCCAGGCCTATGGGGTGCCGCCGAGCCGGGCTCAATAATTGTAGGCGCGCTCGCCGTGGTCGGCGAGGTCGAGCCCCTCGCGCTCCTGATCGGCGCCGACCCGAAGGCCGATCGTCCGCCGGACGATCCAGAAGGCCAGCGCCGACCCGCCGGCCGACCATAGGATGGCGATCGCGACGGCGGCCAGCTGGACGAGGAACTGGTCGACGATCGAATAGTCCGCGGCTCCGTAGCCCCAAAGATCGGGCGAGGTGACGATGGCGGTGCCGAGCGAGCCGACGATGCCGCCGAGGCCGTGGATCCCGAACACGTCGAGCGTGTCGTCGATCCGGAGCCGGTTCTTCATCGACGCGACGAACCCGTAGCAGACCGATGCCGCGGCGGCGGCGAGGACCATCGCCCCGAACGGGCCGCACGTGCCCGCGGCCGGGGTCACGGCGACGAGGCCCGCTATAGCTCCGGAAGCGCCGCCGAGTAGGGACGGCCGGCCGGAGACGATGCGCTCGATCAGCATCCAGACCAGCACCCCGGCCGCCGGGGCGACGAAGGTGTTGACGAGGGCCACGGCGGCTGTGCCGTTGGCCTCGAGCGCCGAGCCCGCGTTGAAGCCGAACCAGCCGACCCAGAGCAGGCCCGCGCCGACCAGGGTCAGGGCAAGCGAGTGCGGCGGGGTCGGCTCCTTGAGGAAGCCGATGCGCTTGCCGACGAAGAAGACGCCGACGAGGCCGGCGATTCCGGCATTGATGTGGACGACCGTCCCGCCGGCGAAATCGAGCGCGCCCATGCCGAAGATGAAGCCCTCGCGGTTCCAGACCATATGGGCGAGCGGCGCGTAGACGATGGTCAGCCAGATGACCGAGAAGAGCAGGATCGCGGCGAACTTCACCCGCTCGGCAAGCGCTCCGACGACCAGCGAGGCGGTGATCGCCGCGAACGTCATCTGGAAGGCGACGAAGACGAGCTCCGGAATGGCGACCCCGCGCGTGGACGTCGGCACGAGGGTGGCGGCGTCGATGCCGTGCAGGAAGAGCCCCCCGCCGAAGGCGAACGCATAGCCCCAGGCCACCCAGACCAGGATGGTCGCGGCGGTGATTCCCAGCACCTGGCTGAGGATCGACAGCATGTTCTTGGAGCGCACCATGCCGCCGTAGAAGAGGGCGAGCCCCGGCAGCGTCATCATCAGCACCAGGATCGTGGAAACCAGCATCCAGGCGGTGTCGCCCTTGTCCACGGTCACCGCCTGAACGTCCAGAACCACGCGCTACGCCCCCTCGCCTGGACGGTGAAGCTGTCGGAGCGTCGGGCGCGGCGCAAGGCGCCTTCGCGGTCGGGGGCGCCGCCGTGAAGATTTCACGTGGGCAGAATCGAAACCCCGTCCGGGCCGAAGGCGAGCTTCGCCGTGAGCAAGGCCCGGAAGACGTTGTAGCCGCCCGTGCCGGGATGGAAGGCGTGGAAGAAGAGCTGCGGCTCTCCGTCCAGGCCCGGGGCCACCGAAGCGTGGCCGGGGGCAAGCCATTCGCGAGTCGAGCGCAGCAGCGGCTCGGGCTGCTTCACATAGGGACCGAGGACATGGTCGGCGACGGCGACCCCGATGCCGTAGGCCGGGGTCGAGAAATCGTTGCCGGCGTAGAACAGCCAATAGGCGCCCTTCTGGAGGGTGACCCACGGCCCCTCGATCAGATGGCCTTCCCAGTCGAGGTCGTTGGCGAGCACGATCGTGGGCTCCCCGACCAGGGACTGGCCGTCCTCGGCGAGGCGCTGGGCGTAGATCGGGGTGCGCATCGCCTCGACGATCGAGCCCGCCACGCCGCTCCCTTCGAGAGCGCGCTTGACCGGGACCCAGTTGGCGAGCGCCGCTTCGATCAGGGGCTGCATCAGGAAGAACCGCTCCATCGGCCGGCGAGTGTTGGCCCAGGGCACGATGGCGGCGGCGAAGGCCGCGGTTCGGCGATCCTGCTCGCCGGCGAAGAGCCGCTCGATGAGGTCGGGCCGCTCGCGGAGCAGGCCCGCGAGCGGGCGCGGCCAGACGCCGTTCGTATCGGCCTTCCAGAACAGATAAAGCGCGCCGTCGCGGTCGATGAAGAAGTGCGAATCGATCACGCCTCCGCTGAGCTGCGGCCGCTCGGGATCGCTCGCCATGCCGGTCGTGTTGACGGCGGCGCCGGTGAGCAGGGGGCGGCCCAGGTCGCGCCACGGCCCGAACGGGCTCGAGCTCCTGGCGAGGCCGATGGCGAGCGCGTTGCTGGTCTGCCGGGCGGTGTAGCAGAGCCAATATTCGTCCCCGACCCGGGCCATTTCCGGCGCCCAGAAATCCGCGACTCGGCGGCCCTTGGCGGTCCATCCGGGCGCCTCGCCCTCGGGGAAGACGAAGCCCTTATGCTCCCAATGCTCGAGATCGTCGGAGCGGAGAATCGGAAAGGCGTCGGGAGCGTCGTTCGAGGTCGCGACGAGAACGTAGCCCTGCTCCGTCTTCAGAACCGCCGGGTCGCCGTAGCCGGCCAGGATATTCGGCGAAATATTGTCGGTGAGAAGCGGGCGCCACTCGGCGCCGCCCGGCGGCGCCGGCTCGCGATCGGCGAAGGCATGGGGGACGCGGGTGCCGAAATCGGCGGCGAGGGCGGCGAAGAAGGCGGCGTAATGCTGCTGCTCGCCGCCGGGCACGTGATAGACCTTGGTCTCGCGGAAGCCGGTGCGACGGACGTCGAAGCGGGTTCCCTCCCCCTCCTCGAAGGCGTCGACGTCAAAGGCGAATCGTGCATTTTTAAGCATCGGCGGCCCGTTAGCGGCCTCGCAATCATCATACAAATGGATTAATTCTCAAATCGCTTCAGGGGTGGGGTGAATCGGATGGCGACCGCGGCGAAGATCGAAGACCAGGCCCACGACACGGGCGCCATCATGGGGGGCCTCTACGGCGACGGGATCATCGCGCTGAAGGGTGCCTTCTCCCGGCCCTGGGTCGAGCGGATGCGGGAAGATATCCGGACTCTGTTCGAGGAGGCGCGGGCCGTCCCCGGCGGCGCGCTGCCGCGCGGGCCCCAGCGCTGGTACGTCGAGGTCCATCCCGAGCGGATCCGCGGTTTCGTCGACATCGCCACCCACCCCTGGTTCGTCGCGGTCTGCGAGTCGGTGCTCGGCGCCGATTACCGAATCGTCGAGGTCGGCTTCGACATTCCCTTCCCCGGGGCCGCCGACCAGCCCTGGCACCGCGACTTCCCCGCGCCGGAGGCGACGACGAACGGCCGCCGGCTGAACTCGCTCGCCTTCAACCTCACCGCGGTCGACACTCGCCCCGAGCACGGCGCCTTCGAGATCGCCCCGGGGACCCAGTGGGACGATCTGACCGGCTGCAAGGACCAGATGTTCCCGCCCAGGGACCGCTGGCCGCGCTACATTGCGCGCAAGCAGTCCAGGCTCGCTCAGATGGGCGACATCTCGGCCCGCTCCGCGCTCACCATCCACCGCGGCACGGCGAACCGGTCGGACGAATGGCGGCCGGTGCTGGTGGTTGGAGTCGACGCCCCCGACGCGACCAATGCGGCGCATCACGATCTTCAGGTGACGAAGGGCTATCTGGAGTCGCTTCCGCCGCGGGTGAGGGACCATTTGACCTACCGGGTCACCGAGGAGCTCAAGCCGGTGATCCAGAACCACATCATCGGCGGGCTGCTGGAGGCGGATTACTGACGAAATCCTCCCCGGCATTTGCCGTGGAGGGGACCGGGCGAAGCCTGGTGGAGGGGTTCTTTCAAGAGCCCGAAGAACCCCTCCACCGCGCTCCGCGCGGTCCCCGGCCCCGCGAAACCGCGGGGAGGATTTATAGAGGCAGCATTTCCACCCGCATCGTCAGGCTCATCGTCTCGCCCGGTTCGAGCACCCGCAGGCCGAGCTCGGCCCATTCCTCCTCAGGTGCGTTCATGGCGGCGTTGGCGTGGGTGACCGGCTCGGCGACGAACAGGCCGCCCGAGGCCGGCGAATAGAGCTGGAAGAAAGCCGCGTCGGGCGAGGACATGGCGATCCGGAACGGAAGCTCGGGGTCGGCGATGACCGCCCGGCCGTTCCAGCCGCCGAAGCCGTGATCGAGCCCCTGGCCGCAGACGAGGCGGTCGGCGAGGTCGAAGCGGCCGACGGCGGGCACCTGCTCGACCGGAAGGATTTGCTCGTCGATCGTCCAGACGGTCTCGACGCCGGTGTCGAGCCGGGTCGCCGGCGTGCACAGGAAGTAGGGATGCTGGCCGAGGCCGCAGGGCATCGGCCCGTCGGAGCGGTTGGTGCAGGCGAGGACCAGGCTGAGCCCGTTCTCGTCGAGGTCGAAGGTCTGGCGCGCCTCATAGTCCCAGGGCCATTCGCCGGCGCTGTGGAAGTATAGGAGCTCGGCATGGGCGGCGCCGAGCCGTTCGACCCGCCAGGGGTTCAGCCAGCCCTGGCCGTGCAGCGGGCTCGGATCCGGCGGCATATTTCGCTCGAGTGTGACTCTGCGGCCACGGAAGGAGAAGGCGCCGCCCCGGACCCGGTTGACGAACGGCACGAGCGGAAAGCTGGCGAGCGCGGTCGGCGAGCTTTCATCCTCTTTGTATGGCCGAAATATCTTTATTTTTTCGCCACTTACCGCGCAGCATTCCAAGTCGGCGATGCCGCCGCCGAGGGCCGGGGCAAGGCGCAGGGCGAGCGGTCCACTCGACAGGGTGGGACGGGAATCGGGCTCCATCGTGAACGCCGTCCTACGGCAGCATTCACCATTGGGAAACTCTCCTGTGGGTAAATGTAAATTAACCTTGCGAGCCGATTCCCGCGCAAGCTAACTACGTCCCGGGGAAGCTGGGAGGGGTTGTAATGAGTAGACGAGTCAAAGATTTTATCGAGGTGAAGGATCTCGGGTCGCTCGACGGCCTGATCGAGCGGCTTCAGGAGGTTCGCGCCAGCCTCCCGGCCGGCGCCGAGCCGGAAGTGAAGATGCGCGGCGACGACATTTTCGGGCGCCATATCTGCATCAGCTTCTACCGTCCGCAGACCGAGGAAGAGGCCGAGTGCGACGCGCGCTACGCCGAAGCCTATCGCCAGTCCCGCGAGCGCGAACTGAACCGGCTTCACGACGAGCTCGGCTTCTGCCCGGTGCCGGCCCGGCGCCAGGGAAAGTTGCGCATCGTGGCCTGATTAATTCCTCCCCGCGATTTCGCGGGGAGGGGGGACTGCGCTAAGCGCGGTGGAGGGGTTCTTCGGAGTCGGCAAGTCCCCTCCACCGCGCTTCGCGCGGTCCCCCTCCCCTGCAAATGCAGGGGAGGATCTACCGATCACCACTCCGCGAAGGTGCCGTCCTCGTGGCGCCAGATCGGGTTGCGCCAGCGGTGGCGGTCCTTGTCGGCCTCGCGCACCGCCTCCTCGTCTATGTCCACTCCCAGGCCCGGTCCGGTCGGGACGGCCAGCCAGCCGGCGTCGGCGGTGAGGGGCGCGGGGTCCTTGCAGAAGGTGTAGAGATCGCCCCCGACATTGTAGTGGATCCCGAGGCTCATCTCCTGGAGCGCCACGTTGGGCGCGGTCGCGGCGACCTGGAGGCAGGCGGCGAGCGCGAGCGGGCCGAGCGGGCAGTGCGGCGCCACGGCGACGTCATAGGCCTCGGCCATGGCCGCGATCCGACGCGCCTCGAGGATTCCGCCGCAATGGCTGAGGTCGGGCTGGATGATGTCGACCGCCCCGGCCTCGAAGAAGGGCTTGAAGTCCCACCGCGAATGGAGGCGCTCGCCGAGCGCGATCGGAGTGGAGACGAGTTGGGCGAGCTGGGCGAGGCCTTCAGGATTCTCGGACAGCAAGGGCTCCTCGATGAAGAGCAGCCCGAGCGGCTCGAGCGCTTTGGCGAGCTGCTTGGCCATCGGCCGGTGGACCCGGCCGTGGAAGTCGAGGCCGACGTCCATTCCCGCCGCCTGGGCCGCCTCGACCCGGGCGACGACCTCGTCGAACAGCTTCGGCGTCCCGATCCAGTCGAGGTCGGCGGTCGCGTTCATCTTGACGGCGGTGAAGCCCTGGGCGCGTCGGCCGGCCGCGGCCTCCCCGATCTCGTGCGGCCGGTCGCCGCCGATCCAGGCATAGGCGCGCACCTTGTCCCGAACCCGTCCGCCCATCATCTCCCATGCCGGCAGGCCGAGCGCCCTGCCCTTCAGGTCCCACAAGGCCTGCTCGAGGCCGGCCAGCGCGGACATCAGAACCGGGCCGCCGCGATAGAAGCCGCCGCGATAGCCGATCTGGAAGACGTCCTCGATCCGGAACGGGTCGTGGCCGAGGAAACGGTCGCGAAGCGCGGCGAACGCGCCGTCCACCGCCTCCGCCCAGCCTTCGAGGCTCGCCTCGCCCCAGCCGACCGCGCCTTCGTCGGCCTCGACCCGGACGAAAAGCCAGCGCGGCGGGACGTAGAAGGTTTCGATCTTCGCGATCTTCATTGCGCGTCGTCCCGGCGGAAGCCGGGACCTCCCTGCGGAAGTGACCTGAGGTCCCGGCTGTCGCCGGGATGACGGGTGAGCGCCCGTCCCGCGCCGATGCTCATACCGTCGACTCCGGGTTGGCGGGCTCGGTGACGAACCCTTTGAGGTGCCGGGCCGCTTCCTCCTGCTGCTCGCGGACGAAGGCGCGGTCCCACTGGGTCGGCGGGACGATCGGCACCGACAGGCACAGGCTCGAGGCGGGCAGGACGTCCCGCCAGTCGGAGATCAGCTTCTTGTAGGCCCGGCCGACGTTGCGGATGTTGCGGTCGAGATCGTAGAGGCCGAGCGGGTTGACGTTGCCGTTCTGCTGGCGAAGCGCCGTGTCCCAGTCGACCTGGTCGGTCAGCGAGTACCAGGTGAAGCCCACCGTCGGTATGCCGACGTTGCGGATCCTCAGGACGTTCGCCCATTCCTTCCACAGCCAGTGGACGGCCTCGTCGCCCTTCGGGCCCTCGCGAAGGTTGGTTTCGGTGTGCATCACCGGCAGCCGGTAGCGGTTGTAATATTGCCGGGTGATCTCGCTGTAGCCGAAGACCTCGCCCGAGCTTTCGGTATGGCCGTCGGCGAACACGCGGTGCTCGTTGGTCATGTAATAATCGTTGCCGAGGATGCAGTGCTGCTTCAGCCGGTGGTTCAGGAAGAAATGGTACTCCTCCCGGCTCATGCCGTTGTCCATGAGATATTCGTACATCTCGCTGTCGACGCGGCGCCCGTAATTGAGGTCGAGGCTGAGGAAGCGGCGGGAGTTCATCAGCTCGGCCCGGTGGATCGCCGGCGGGCTGTCGGCGTGGAAATATTCCGAGCTTTCCGACTGGATGAAGATGGCGTCCGGGCGCCGTTTCAATATCTCGATCATCGCCAGGACGTTCGCCTTGACGATGTGCTTGAGCGCGGTGACGAAGCTGCGGTCGTCGGTCGCCTGCTCGTTCCACCAGCCGTATTTCGCCGAGAATATCGCGCAGATGAACATCTCGTTCACCGGCGTGTAGAGCTGCACCCAGGGGAAGCGCTCGGCGAAGGCCCCGGCATAGGTGGCGAAAAGCTGCGGGAAATCCGGATTCTGGAAGTTGCCGACCCAGTCGGGAACTCCGAAGTGGCAGAGATCGACGATCGGAGTGATGTTGCGCCGCTTCAATTCGGCGAAGCTCAGGTCGGCGAATTCCCAGTCATGCTTGTTCGGGCCGAGCAGGGTGCGGTGGAGCGGCGGTCCGTAGCGGAGGAAATGGATTCCGATCTCGTCGACGCAGTCGAAATCGGTCTGCCAGTGCCGGTAATGGCCGCACACCTCCATCTGGTCGACCCGGGTCCGGCCGCCGTTGATCGTCGGGATGCTGTTCTCGATCCCGGTGGCGAACATGAAATTGGCGATGACGGCCCTCCTGCGCCTCGTTCGGTTGCAACGGCTAGCCCGCGAGCGGAGGCTGGACCAGCCTGAAGCGTTCGGCTGGACGGAAAAAAGATGCGGGCGAAAGAAAGTTCGAGAAAGACGTTAGTCTTGACATGAGATTACTGTCTCATTATCTCGGGAGCGGGGGCATGATAGGAGGCTGTCATGGCGCTGACCCGCGCGCAAATGGATAGGAAGATGGACGAGCATTTCGCCTTCGAGGCGGCGGACGACGTCGAGGGCGTCCTGGCGACCCTCAGCGACGACGCCGAGCACGACATCGTCGGGCTGCCCACCGGGCCGACCCGCGGACGCGAGGGTCCGCGCGGCTTCTATGAGACGCTGTTCGGCGACCTTGCCGACGGCAAGGTCGAGACCCTGAGGCGCTATTACGGCGACGACTTCCTCGTCGACGAGTCGCTGTGGCGCGGACGGGCGCCCGGCCGGCCGTTCGGGATCGAGGGTAAGGACCGGCCGCTCGAATTCCGGCTCCTTCACGTCGTCGAGTTCGACGAGGGGGGATCGATGAAGAGAGAGAACGTCTGGGTCGACCTGGCGGCGATCCAGCAGCAGCTGCCGCAGCAGGCCTGAATGGACGATATCGGCCGGACAGGCCGTCCCAACCAGCGGGGCCGGACCCGCAAGGACCTGCTCGAAGCCGCGGCCCGGCTCATGCGCGCGGGCCGGAACCCAACCCTGGACGAGGTCGCCGAGGAGGCCCTCGTCTCGCGCGCCACCGCCTACCGCTATTTTCCCGGGGTCGACGCGCTGCTCGTCGAAGCGTCGCTGGACGTCGCCTTCCCCGACGGCGCGGTGCTTTTCGAGAACGGTCCCCCCGACATCGCGGCGCGGGTCGAAACGGCGGCCAGGGCGGTGAGCGAGATGGTCCGGGACAACGAGCCGGCGCTTCGCACCATGCTCGCCAACGCGCTGCAGACCCGTGCCCGGGACAAGGACATTCCGGCCCGCCAGAACCGCCGCTCGAAGCTGATCGAGGCGGCGCTCGAGCCCGCGCCCTTGACCGTCCCCGCTCGCGACCGGCTGGCCAAGGCCCTCGCTTTCTTCATCGGCACGGAGGCGATGCTCGTCGGCAAGGACGTGCTCCAGCTCGACGAGGCCGAGGCCGCCTCGGTCAAGAACTGGGCGATGCGGGCGCTCGTCGAGGCGGCGCTTGCGGAATCCCGCGGTTCCGACAATGCGCAAGCGACGAACGGGGATGGCGCCGGATGACGGTTGCGGCGAAAGCACTGGGCTCGACCCGCCGCGGGCGTTAACGGCGGCCTGAGACGGTCTTTCGCGGAGCTGGCGCAAATGAATCCTGGCGAAACATTAGGGCAGAGGCTGGCCGAATGCCCGCTGGTCGCGATCCTTCGCGGAGTCACCCCGGGGGAGGCTGAGGCGATCGGCGCCGCCGTGCTCGGGGCCGGGATCAGGATCGTCGAGGTTCCGCTCAACTCGCCCGATCCCCTGGCCAGCATCGAGCGGCTCGCCCGCGCTTTCGGGGAAGCCGCCCTTATCGGCGCCGGAACCGTGCTCGAGGCGGCGGATGTCGCCCGGGTGCGCGATGCCGGGGGGCGGATCATCGTCTCGCCCAACACCTTCGCCCCGGTGATCGAGGCGGCGGCGGCGGCGGGCCTGGTGTCGCTCCCCGGATTCTTCACGCCGTCGGAGGCCTTCACCGCCCTGCGCGCCGGAGCGACCGGGCTGAAGCTCTTCCCGGCGGAAGGCGCGGCGCCGGCGGTGGTGAAGGCCCAGCGGGCCGTACTCCCGAAGGACGTGCCCCTGCTGGTCGTCGGCGGCATCGGTCCGGGAACCCTGCAGCCGTGGCTCGATGCGGGCGCGCAGGGTTTCGGTCTCGGCTCTGGCCTCTACAGGCCGGGCCAGTCCGCCGAGGAGACCGCGGCCAAGGCGAAAGCCTATGTCGATGGGCTTCGAGGCGTCTCGCCGCTCGACGAAAGCTAGCGCAAGGCCGCCTCGGCCTTGGCGAAGGCGGCTTCGTCGTCGACGTCGAGCCACCAGCGGCCGCCTATGTCCCGGGTGAAGGCCCGGCCCGATTCCGCAAGCGCCTGGACGCCCTCGGACAGGGATCCGGTCCCGCCGGCGGCGAGGCTCGAGCGAAGCGCCTCGAGGAGCGCCGGGGTGGCGATGAAGATTCCGGTGTCGATCGCGTCGTAAGTCTCGAGCGTCTTGCCGATCCGCCGGATTCGGCCGCCCTCGCCGAGCTCGATCTTGGTCGCGTCGTCGAGGTCCAGCAACGGATTGTCGACACGATGGTCGGCGCCCAGGGTCAGAGCGGCTCCGGCGCGGTCGGCGGCGATCATGTCGCGAAGGATCGCCGGATCGAACAGATGGTCCGACATCAGCAGGATGAAATCCGAATCGAGGCGGTCCTGGGCGGCGAGGACCGAAATACCGTTGGGGCGGGCCCAGTCGCGGTTGCGGACGATCCCGATCGGCAGGCCGGTCCGGAGGGCGAGCTCGCCCAGGACGGCCTCCAGACGCTCGGGCTCGTAGCCGGTGACGACGACGAAGGCGGTCGCGCCCCCGGCCGCCGCGGCGCCGACGACATGCTCGATCAGAGGCAGCCCGGCGACTCGGGCGAGAGGCTTGGAGGCGGCGATGCTGCGCAGGCGGGTGCCCTGCCCCGCGGCGATGATGAGGCATTTCATCGGCGCCCCCTTAGAGGGCGAGCCGGGCGGAGGCGAGAGGCGACGGGCGGGAGGCTGGCAAAGCGGGTCGCGAACGGCTATTTTCCCGGCGGAAGCAGGAGACGATCTATGCGAACCTTCCTCGCCCCGGCCCTATTGAGCCTCGCCTGCGCCTCGGCGGCGGCGGCGGAGGGCGCCCCGGAAATCCGGATCCCCTTCATCAACAGCATGACCAACGTGGAGTGGAAGGCGGCTTCGGACGATTCCCTCTATCTCCGGGGTCCCAGGGGCGACTGGTATTTCGTCCGTACGGCGAACCGCTGCACCCGCCTGCTCGTGGCCCGGGGAATCGGCTTCCAGACCCATGCGGGCCAGCTCGACCGGAACGGCGCGATCATGGTCCAGGGGGTGCGCTGCCCGGTGGAGAGCATCGCCCGGTCGGAGGGACCGCCGGCCCGGCCGCGCCGCAAGGCGGGCTGAGGTCCGGCCTCCCCCGCCCGGGGGCCGCCATTGCCGGCCTGACGGCCGGAAAAAAGAGGCCGCCGCGACCCGGGTCGCGGCGGCCGAATTCTTCTTCGGGTCGGACGGTCAGAAGCCCATGACGAGGGTCATGCTGATCGTGCGCGGGGCGCCGATCTGGACGAAGGACGGAGCGCCGTATCCGGTGATTCCGCCATTCGGGATTCCGCCCGTGCAGCCGGCGGGCGTGGTGCAGCGGTTGATGGTCTGGTTGAGGTTGCCGCTGAAGCCGCCGACGTAGAACTGGTCGAACAGATTGTAGACGTTGAACTGGAGATAGGATTTCTCCAGCCCGAAGTCGGCCATGCTGAGGCGGGCGTCGAGATTGACCAGCCAGTAGGCCGGAGTGCTCGCCGGGAAGACGACCGTGTCCGTGCCCGCGCCGGCGCCGACGAAGGCGCGCACCGGCAGATTGGTGTCGTAGACATAGCGCGGGCCGGTCCGCTTGCCGGTGACTCCGATCTCGAGCGGGCCGAGCGTCCCGCGCACGGTGCCGCCGAACGTATATTTCGGCGCTCCCGATTCGCGCTTGCCGCCGGTCGGAGCGAAGATCGGATCGTTGACCGCGGTACAGCCGGGCACGAAGCCGACCTGCCCGGTGGTGCACTCGCCGATGATCAGGTCGTCCTTGATCTCGGACTTCAGAACGGAACCGAACAGGTAGACGTTCAGGGCCTTCAGCGGCTGGTAGGAAACGTAGCCGTCGACGCCGTATTTATCGACCGTGCCCAGGTTGCGGAACGTGCTGGCGTTGAGCTCCGGATCGAAGGCCGAGGCGGTACGATCCTTGTAGCGGTTGAAGAAGCCGCCGACCTGGGCCTGCAGCTTCGGGCTCCGGTAGCGGAGGCCGACGTCGAAATTGTCGGTCTTCTCCGGATTGGGCGACGCGCCGGCGGTGTTGGGAGCGAAGAAGAAGGCGTTGTAGAGATTGTCGGTGCTCGGCACCGACAGGCCCTTCGCATAATTGGCGAAGACGCTCATCCGCGGCATCACGTCGAAGGTGAAGCCGACGTTGGGCAGGATCGCGTCATATTTGAACACGCGCTGCTGCGGCCCCTGAACCGTCGGGTTGAGGGTCGCATAGGTCGTGTAGCGCGGATCGCCGCGACCGAAGCACTCGACGAAGGTCGGCGAGCTCGCGGCGCAGAAATTGTTCAGGTCGCGCTTGAAGAAGGGGACCCGCAGGCCGGCGTTGACGACCAGCCGGCCGTCGACGAACTCGCCGCGATACTCGCTCCAGATCTGATGCAGGATCGCGTAGGAGAGACGGTCGCGCTTCTGGAGGTTGACGCCGTTCACGTCC
Source organism: Allosphingosinicella sp. (assembly GCA_035714565.1). Taxonomy (GTDB): domain Bacteria; phylum Pseudomonadota; class Alphaproteobacteria; order Sphingomonadales; family Sphingomonadaceae; genus Allosphingosinicella. The sequence continues at coordinate 27,374 of DASTLX010000017.1, read as the reverse complement.
GCCTGGGCGACGTTGACGGCGAAGACGTCGACCGGCTCGCCGTTGGGCAGGAGCAGGCCGACTTCGCCGGTCTGGCGGTGGCGGGCCCGGTCGAACGTGTAGCCGGCGCGGACCGCATGGTCGTCGTTGATGTCCCAGCGAACGCCGGCGATCAGGCCGAAGCGATGGGTCTGGGTCTGGCTCGGGGCGAGCACGGTGACGCGGTCGAGCGTGTCGCCGTCGCCGTTGATGTCGCGGCCGAAGAAGGGCGAGCCGCCGAGATAGCCCGGAACGCAGGTGCGGAAGGCGGTGACCGGCGCGGCGCGGCACTGGTCGGGCGTCGCAACGATGCCCTCGGCGTTGCCGGGCGGATCGCCGGGATTGATGTCGCGCAGGCCTTCGTCGGCGGTCACCGTGCCGCCGCCGTTCGCCTTCACATATTGATAGCTCGGATCCACGGTGAGGGTGAAGGCGCCGAACGTGAAGCGCGAGGCCAGGCGGATGTTGCCGGTGTTCGACGGGTTGTAGCGGCGGTCGAACTCGGTGCCGCAGCTCGCGAAATTATTGTTCGGAGTCGGCAGGTCGGGCGAGAAGATCGCGCCGTTGCGCGGATCGGACGACGGCGCCGGGGCGTCGGCGACGCCCGCCTGGGGCGTGTCGACCAGACACGGAAAGTTGACGAGATATTCGCGCTCGTCGTTGTTGGTCGGGTAGCGGTTGTTCGCCTGGCCGCCGACGATGCGCGGAATGGTGACTCCGCCGACGACTCGGGTCAGGTCCTGGCGCAGCGGCGAGGAACCGAAGAAGTTGTTGCGGTTCTGGTTGTAGTGGCCGGCGAGGGCGACGAAGTCGCCTGCGGTGCCGATCGGCTGATAGATCTTCGCATTGTACTGCTGCTTGTAGACCTTGCCGTAATTGTTGAACGGGTTGTCGTTCTTGGCATAGGAAGCGGAGACGAATGCGCGCGTGTCCCAGGGCGTGAAGCTGCCGGTCTCGATCATCCCGAACAGGCGGTGGAAATCGAATTCGCCGATCGACGCCGAGACCATCGCGCCCATCTCCTTCCTCGGGACGATGGTGCGGTAGTTGACGGTTCCGCCCGCGGCCGAGGCGGTCGGGCTGTCGACGTCGGTGGTGCCGAGGTTGACGTTGACCTCGCCGATGATCTCCGGATCGAACTGCTGGTTCGAGAAGATGGCGTAATTGCCCGAATCGTTGAGCGGGATGCCGTCCACCGTCAGCGAGATGCGGTCCGAGGAGAAGCCGCGGATGTTGAGCGTTCCGCCCGACGAGCCGTAGGCGTCGTTGTTCTGGAAGCTGACGCCGGGGACGAGGTTGATCGTGTCGAGGATCGTCTGGCCCGGATTCTGGCGGCCGATCACTTCCGAGGTCAGAGCCGCCTTCGCCTTGGTCGTGTCGGGCGCCTGGATGCCGCCGACCTCCTGGTTCCGGGTGCCGGTGATGACGATCTCTTCTTCCTCGAAGTCCTGCGAACCGGTGGACTGAGCGAAGGCCGTGACCGGCATGACGAGCGCCGTGGTCGCCCAAAGCAGCGAGAGCTTCTTCATGATAGCTAATTCCCCTCGGAGGCCGAATCGCCTCTTCCCGGCGCCTGCTATACCCCGGACGGGACGATTCGAAGACTCAAACTTGGCCGTCGGGCAAAAAAGTTAGGCGATTATCCCCCTGAAGCACGTGCGCCGAAATCGAGTTTTCCGGCTTTACCCCACTGGAATGTCAAGGTGCTTTCGGACTGGCTAGTAGACCGCGCCCTCGGGCGCGGGGATTTGGTTCCAGCGCTCTACGATCCCAGCGCAGACAGCGCGGACTTCATTGAAGCGGTAGACCGCATTCGTCGGCGCGGTGTGAGTCTCGCCCGACCACATGTCTATGGCAACGCAAAGGTCGCGCTCGGCATCGGTGTCGATGAGACCCTGTTTCAACTTGGTGGTGAGGTAGCCCATCGAGATTGCGCCCTGCCAGCAGGCGACTTCTGGATCGAGAGCCTTGCCTTTCGAGTAGCGAAAGAAGGCCACGCCCATCTTGGGCACGTTCCGCCGGTTGACGCGCCTCAAAAGGAGGTTCGGGCTGAATGAGAGGTTGAAGCCGTCGAGGTCGAGCGGCGGCATTTTCCCCGCTTTGAGCACTTGCTGAGCCGATGGCGGGAGGCTGGGCTTCACCGCCAGAAATCGCTCGATGTAGTCGGCGTTATGCTCCGCAACCTCGTTGTCAAATTCTGATCCTTGGAGACCGTTGCGCAAAATCTCCACCCGGGTCTTAAGTGCTTCCTCGTCGAGCCCGCCGCTTGACACCCAGTCCGAAATCGATTCCTTCGCGTCTGCATGCTGGATGACACGCGCCCTCGGTCGGTATTTGCAGGCCTTCAAAATGCTGCGCTTCGCCTGTTCCGACGCGGCCATGTAGTCCGCCAATCGGTTGGCGGACATGCCGGGGCTCGGTCGATAGTCGTGCGTTTTCTGTTGCTCGGTCATATGCCTTTTGAGGGGAAGAATTATGGCTAGCTTGTACCTTAGCGCAAATCGCGAGGGCGGTAAAACTCTGAGCATTGCGCCGATCACCAACCGGATCGCAGCCATGATGGACCCGCCGGTTGCCGCACTGGACGGCTATTTCCTTGTTGAGAGCGACGGTCGGGATAGCGCCGTACTGGCTCGGGTCGAGACCGAGGATGCGGCTCTGAAATTAGCTCGCCTACTCGGTCTCGTTTAAGCGGGCCTCGCCCTAGATGGGCGAATTAGTCAGGACTATCGGACTGGCGAACCGCGAGGACGGTTTTCAAAACCGATGTAGACTCGCCCTGCACCCTATCGGTAACAGCTAATCACCGTCGCACCGCACCACGGGCGGCGGAGGGGTCGGGTCGTGCTTATCCCGGCACGGGAGAACCCGGCCCCTACCTCCCTTGCTCGCCGACAGGCTTCAGCGTATGCCCGGCTCGCGCTCCTGATCGTGGAAGTGAGGGAGCGTCCGCCTACGGGCGCGTGGTTCACAGGCACCGGCTTCGGTCGGGTGGCCTGCCGAATAAAATACCCGAAAGGGGAATAAGCAGGGCGCAAACCCCTGTGGACCTTGCGCTTCCAACCGCCCGGCTCGGAGCCGGACGGGGCGGTTCCGCAGGGGTATCCGCATGGCCAAGCCTACACGATCCGAACTCGCACTCGTCGCCCTGGCATGGGCGATGCTCGCCTTCACGCTCCTAGCAGTCTTCAGACCCCGGCCCTGAGACCACGGCAGGGCCGGCAGCCCCGTCGTAATGGCTTCCTCCGGCGGGGCGGGGGTCGGAGCGCGTGAACACAGGCGCTTCGGCCCCCACATCTCCTTCGCTCACGTTCGGCACTCATTGTTCAGACTCCTGTGGATAATTCACACTCACTGATCTTGTGCGGAATCTGGAATGAGCGTAGAGAGTGAGGATGAGCGATCCCTTCTCAGACCTGTTCTCTGCGCTACCGAGCATGGATGACGTGCGTCGGTGGGAGGAAGAGTGCGCCCGGATCGACGCCGTGATGAAGGATATGGCCGCGAGGCGACAGCGGTTCGGCAAGATGGTCCAGCTCGCAAAGGAGCTTCTCGATCCCGAGGCGCAGCCTTCCACGTTGGACGAAGGCGAAGAGGCTGAGGAAGCCGAGCGGGATCTACCCTCTCCGAAAATCACGCGGAATCGGGGTAAGCAATCGTGGCGCACCGCCGTCGGTGTAATCGTCAGAGCGAACCCTGAGGGGATCACCTACGATAATATCAAGGAGCAGGCTCCCCCGCATTTGAAGCAACAACTGGAACGATTCCCGGATGGGAAAGGGTTTTACTCTGCGCTTAGAAGGCTCGAGCAGGACGGCCACATCGTGAGGCATAATGGCATGGCTTTTACGAAAAAGGGCTATGCCAAGTACAAGGCCAAGGTGGAGGCCGGTGAAGCCGTGGTAGTGACTCCTCGCCGCGCCTCCCCGATGGCAGGAGCGATCAAACAATATCTGAGTGAACATGGACCAGCCACAGGGGCGGCGATTCAGGCGTACCTAATTCGATTCCCCGAGTTCGCGGGGCCTGTGCTGAAGAACAATTCTGCGATGTACAACGTTCTCCTGCGCCTGAAGGCGCGGAACGAAATCTTGCACGATGGGGAGGCGGGCACGTACTCCCTCGCGCAAGATAATGGGGCGTCCACGAAGGCGGACGCCCCAGAAGCCGGAAGGGTTGCCGCCCTTCCTTTCGAGAACGTGGTCGGGTTTCCCCGATCACGTTGAACCTAGCCCGTGCGGGGCAACCGATCCGGGGGCGGTTCAGACCCCCGGGGGAAGGACCGAAGATGTTTAGTACAGGATTGATCGCTCTGGGGACGCTAGTCGTCCTAATCGCGATCCTGTTAATATAACATCGTCGGCCACGGCGGGGGCGCGAGCCCTCGCCGTGTTCGGCGCATAGCATTATTCAATAAGAACGTCTATAGGGAGCGGCCATGGAACGGCTTACCCTAGCGGACGCGCTTGCGTCTAACGATCTGGAATCGTTCATACGACAGGCGGAAGCGGAAGGCGTCGGCCCCGGTGATCCGGGAGAGTTCGAGCGCCGCATAGCGGCGACCGTCAAAGCGCCCCCACCAGAAGATCGAACATCGCGTTCTGGCGCTCGCGGTGGTTCGCCCGGAAAGTGAACTCGTCCAGATAGCGCTGCATGTACTTCTGTGAGACGTGGATGTGCGTGGAACGGATGCTGTTCTTGAAAAGCTGCCAGAAGGCTTCGACGTGGTTCGTTGAGTGCCGAACTCCATCGCTCTCAGTGCGGCTCCATTCCTTCGCCTTGTGATTGACATGGCCGTGCCGGAACCCATCGGGCGACAGTAAGCCGTAGGACATGAACTCGTCGGTGGAGACGGTCGAGCCGGGGGCAACGCGCTCAGTGAGGGCGGCGCGAAGGGTGGCCTTCTTCACGTTCGGGACGACCGTGGCGACGATGGGACCGCCCCGCTCGACCATGCCGAAAGCGATCGTCTTGCCCGCAGCGCCGCGTCCGCGCTTACCGGGGCGAACGCCGCCGATATAAGCCTCGTCGGCTTCGACATGGCCGCAGAGCATGGCGGCGAAGTCGGCGGCGCCGGTAAGCTGGCGGATTTGCTGCCCCATGCGCCACGCGGTTTTGTAGGTCACGCCCAGCTGGCGCTGTAGCTCTTTGCCGCTCACGCCGTGGCGAGTCGTGGTGAACAGGTAGATGGCATAGAACCACGAAACGAGCGGGGTGCGCGTGTCCTGAAGGATCGTCCCGGCGGTCGGGTAAACATGATGGGCGCAATGAGCGCAGCTATAGGCGCGGCGCTGAGCAAGGCGGTGGAAGGTCGCGTTCTCGACGCCACAGGCCGGGCAATCAAAGCGAGTGCCGCCGAAGCGCACCGCCATGATGTGATCCAGGCACGCTTCCTCAGTCGGGAAGCGGGCGAAAAACTCCCTGACTGAGAAGGCGGGGGAGGCGGAAGGCGATTTCTTTTCCATCCATATGGGTTAGCAAACTCCCGTACGTGCGTCAAGGGGATAATCGCCAAAAGTTATCCTGGGTTGCAGCGATGTCGCACCGGGGCCTAAGTGCCTGATTAGGCTGGCGGAACAAATCAGGTTCGAATGCCCTCGCGGGGGCCGTCGAGGCGGCGGCCGAGGGCCACGGCGATCGACACGAGCGGCGGCACCAGAACGATCGAAAGCACCACCTTCGCCAGCATCTGGCCGATCAGGAGATCGGTGATCGGGAACTCGCCGTAGAAGGAGATGGTGATGAAGAGCAGGGTGTCGACGATCTGCGACAGGATCGCGGCGACCCCCGCGCGGAGCCAGATCAGCCCCCCCTCGCCCTTGCCGCGAAGAGCGCTGAAGATGGTGACGTTGAGGAATTGCGAAACGCCGTAGGCGATGATCCCGGCGATCCAGATCCGGGGGGTCCCGCCCATGATCGTGTTGAAGGCGCCGAGCCGGTCGGGGGGCATGTCGTGCGCGGCCGGCAGGGCGAGGACGAGGATGGCGAGAAGGATTGAGAAGACGAGGGGCGCGAAGCCGATCAGCACCAGCCGGTTGGCGGTGTCCCGGCCGAACAGCTCGGCGACGGCGCTCGAGGCGACGACGAGGAGCAGGAAGGCGAAGATCCCCGCCTCGACCCCTAGCGGGCCGAGCGCCACCTGCTTGTTGGCGAGCACTCCGGCGATGCAGACCATTCCGCCGTAGAAGATGGAATAGGCGAAGAGCGAGCGGGGCATGGCCGGCGCGGGGGCTTGGGTCGACATGACGGCTGCGTAACCGGTTTGGGACGGAGCGTCGATGGGAGACTTGCCTCCCCATCGCAACGCGATGGGGAGGGGGACCAGCGAAGCTGGTGGAGGGATGACCTGACGGAGGTGGGTTCCAGGTCACCCCTCCACCACCCTTCGGGTGGTCCCCCTCCCCGTGCTTCGCGCAGGGCGGCAAATCTAGAAAAATCGCTTTCCGTCCGGGCGTCTTCCGGCCATCAGTGCGGCCGTGACTGGAACCCGCCTGGACGTCCTCGCCATCGGCGACGCGATCGTGGACGTCATCGCCCATGTCGGCGAAGCCTTCCTGGTCGAGGAAGCGCTGGTGAAGGGCTCGATGCAGGTCCTCGACGCCGAGGGCGCCAGGCGGCTCTACTCGAAAATGCCGCAGGCCAAGGAGACGAGCGGAGGCTCGGCCGCGAACACCATGGCCGGGGTGGCCGCGCTCGGCGGGCGGGCCGGCTTCGTCGGCCAGATCGCGGACGACCAGCTCGGCGACATCTTCGCCCACGACATCAGGGCCCTGGGCGTCGAGTTCCGCACTCCGCCGCTCAAGGGCGGGCTTCCGACCGGCCGCTGCCTGATCGTCGTCACCCCCGACGCCCAGCGAACGATGAACACCTTCCGGGGCGCGGCCCACGAGCTGACCGTCGACGCGCTCGACTCGGAGCAGATAAGGGATTCGGCAATCCTCTATCTCGAGGCCTATCTCTGGCGCTCGCGGGGCCCGCGCGCGGCGATGGAGGAGGCGATGCGTATCGCCCACGAGGCCGGGCGCAAGGTCGCCTTCACCCTCTCCGACATCGCCTGCATCGGACCGCACCGGGCCGAGATGATGGCGATGATCGAGGCGGGCGCCATCGACCTCCTGTTCGCCAACGAAAACGAGATATGCGAGCTCGCCGCCCTGCCGGACCGCGATCCGGCCATCGCGGCGATCCGGGACAAGGTCCCGCTGGTCGTCGTCACTTGCGGCGCCGACGGCGCCGTCGCGGTCGAGGGTGGCCGGCGGGTGGAGGTTCCCATCGCGAGGATCGGCCGGCCGGTCGTCGACACGACCGGCGCGGGCGACCTGTTCGCCGCCGGCTTCCTCGTCGGCCAGGCGCAGGGCCGCGACCTCGAGCAGTCGCTCCGGATCGGCGCCATCGCGGCGGCGGAAATCATCTCCCACGTCGGCGCCCGCCCCGAGGCCGGGCTTCGCGAGCTGGTGGAGGGGCTGTGAAGCGGCTGGCGCACAAATATCCCTCTCCCCCTGGGGGAGAGGGCAGGGAGAGGGGGTTCGGCGCTGGAGGTTTTCGGCAACGGCCGAGCCCCCTCGCCCCGGCCCTCTCCCCGCCGGGGAGAGGGGGCAGGTCTGCCTCGTCTCGACCCGAGTGCCTGCGATGAAGCGCCTCGCCGTCTATTGCGGGTCGAGCATGGGCTCGGACCGGCTTTTCGCCGAAACCGCGCGCGCGCTTGGCGAGGAGATGGCCCGGCGAGGCCTCGACCTGGTCTATGGCGGCGGCCATCGCGGCCTCATGGGAATCGTCGCCGATGCCGTGCTGGCGGGCGGCGGCAAGGCGTTCGGGGTCATTCCCCAGGCCCTGGTCGACCTCGAGGTCGCCCACACCGGACTGACCGAGCTCCACACCGTCACCTCGATGCACGAGCGCAAGGCCAAGATGACGGAGCTGACCGACGGCTTCATCGCCATCCCGGGCGGCATCGGCACTCTCGACGAGCTCTTCGAGGCCTGGACCTGGAACGCTCTGGGCTATCATTCGAAGCCCTTCTGCCTTTTGAACGTGGCGGGTTTCTGGGACCGGCTGATCGAGTTTCTCGACCATGTCACCGACAGTGGCTTCATGTCGCCCGCGCGCCGCTCCCAGCTGCTGGTCGCAAGCGAGATAGGCGAAGCCATCGAAAAGCTGGACGCCGCTGAAAAAGCCGCCGAAACCAGGATGGTCTGGTAATCCCGTGCAAGGCCGGGGAAATCTGAGGGGGAATATATGGGGGCCGACGTCAACCGGATCTTGATGGGGCTCGCGGGCATCGCCGCGATCCTGGCCATAGCCTTCCTGCTCTCCTCCAACCGCCGGGCTATCCGCCTGCGCGTGGTCGCCGCGGCCTTCGCCCTGCAGGCGGGCCTCGCCGTGCTGGTTCTCAAGACCGAATGGGGGCGGGCCGGAATCGCGGCCATGTCCCACGGCGTCGCCAACCTCCTCGGCTATGCCAACAAGGGCACCGAATTCCTCTTCGGCCCGGCGGCCAGCAACCCGCTCGCCAACACCTTCGCGATCGCGGCTCTGCCGGTGATCGTGTTCTTCGCCGCGCTCGTGGCCATCCTCTATTATCTCGGGATCATGCAGCGCATCGTCCGCTGGGTCGGCGGGGCGATCGGCTGGATCACCGGGATCAGCCGGGTTGAATCGCTGGGCTCGGCCGCGAACATCTTCGTCGGCCAGTCCGAATCGCCTCTCGTCGTCCGACCCTATCTCGCCGCCCTCCCCGCGTCCCAGCTTTTCACCCTGATGGTGGTCGGCATGGCGGGGGTCGCGGGGACCATCCTTGCCGCCTATGCGAGCCTGCTCGGCAATTCCTATCTTCCCTATCTCCTCGCCGCCGCCTTCATGTCGGCGCCGGGCGGGATCCTGATGGCGAAGATCATCATGCCGGACGAGCCGGCGCGCGCGGACGAGCTTCCGCTCGAGGGCGCCGAGGCGCCGGTCGAGCAGAAGATCGACGTCGCCGAGACCTTCGAGGAGGGCGAGCAGCCCGCCAACATCATCATGGCCGCCGCCCAGGGCGCGCAGACCGGAGTCCGGCTCGCCGTCGCGGTCGGAGCGATGGTGCTCGCCTTCGTCGCCCTGGTCGCGCTCGCCAACGGCCTGCTCGGCGGGGTCGGCGGCTGGTTCGGCTATCCGAACCTGAGCTTCCAGCAGATCGTCGGCACCGTCTTCGCCCCGGTCATGTTCCTGATCGGAGTGCCGTGGAACGAGGCCGGCACCGCCGGCGGCCTGTTCGGGACCAAGGTGGTGCTGAACGAGTTCGTCGCCTTCATCGATCTGGGAGCCCTGCCGGCCGGGACGCTGAGCGAGCGAAGCCGGGCCATCGTCACCTTCGCCCTCTGCGGCTTCGCCAATTTCAGCTCGATCGCGATCCAGATGGCGGTGACCGGCAACCTCGCCCCCAACCAGCGGCCGGTGATCGCCAGGCTCGGGATCAAGGCCCTGATCGCCGGCTCGCTCGCCAACCTGATGAGCGCCGCGCTCGCGGGCCTGCTTCTGCCCTGACCGTCGTCCCGGCGAAAGCCGGGACCTCGGGAAGGACTGACTCAGCGCCTTTCTCTCGACGAGCCCCGGCTTTCGCCGGGGTGACGAAAGGGCTAATAAGCCGCCATGGCCACGCTCTCAGAACCCCGCCCGATCGCTTCCGTCTCGCTGACCGACTCCGACACCGACCCCAAGGGCTTCGCCGAGGAGGTGGGACGCAGCTTCGAGGAATATGGCTTCGCGATCATCGCCGACCACGGCATTCCCGAAGAGCTCATCCGCCGCGCCGAGGAGAAGGCGAAAGCCTTCTTCGCTTTGCCGGACGAGGTGAAGCGCCGCTACCACCTCCCCGGCGGGGGCGGCGCCCGCGGCTACACGCCGTTCGGGATCGAGACGGCCAAGGGCCACAAGGCGCACGATCTCAAGGAATTCTGGCATGTCGGGCGCGAGCTGCCCGAGGGTCATCCCTTTCGCGGCCCGATGCCGGACAATGTCTGGCCCCAGGAGGTCCAGGGCTTTCACGACACCCTCCTCCAGCTTTACGACACGCTCGACCGCACCGGGGTAAAGATATTGAGGGCCGTCGCCCGCTACCTCGGCATCGAGGAGGAGTATCTCGTCGACTCGGTCCGCGACGGCAATTCCGTCCTCCGGCTTCTCCATTACCCGCCGATCGAGGGCGAGCCGGGAAGCCATATCCGCGCCGGAGCGCACGAGGACATCAACACCATCACCCTCCTGCTCGGAGCGGAGGAAGCCGGGCTCGAGCTCCTCACCAAGGAGGGGCAATGGATCCCGGTGTCGCCGAAGCCGGGCGAGCTCGTCGTCAATATCGGCGACATGCTCCAGCGGCTCACCAACGGCCGGCTCCGCTCGACCTCGCATCGGGTCGTCAATCCGCCACGCGAGCGTTTCGGCCATTCGCGCTATTCGATGCCCTTCTTCCTCCATTTCCGCTCGGATTTCGTGATCGAGGCCCTGCCCGGAACCGTGCCCGCGGGCGAGCAGCCGAAATGGCCGACCTGCACCGCGGACGAATATCTCCAGGAGCGGCTGAGGGAGATCAAGCTGGTCTAGGAAAATCCTCCCCGAGATTTCTCGGGGAGGGGGACCGCGCGAAGCGCGGTGGAGGGGTTCTTGCCGCGTTCGAAGAGCCCCTCCACCAGGCTTCGCCCGGTCCCCCTCCCCCGCAAATGCGGGGGAGGAATTAGCTAGCCCGCATCCTTCAGATTCTCCGGCCCGAAGCCTTTCGGAAGAAGCTCGAAGATCCGGGTCGCCTCGATCGCTTCCCCACTGCCGTTGGCGCAGATTATCTCGATATCGCTCCCCGACAAGCACGCCGCCTCGAAGATCGCCTGCCGGCAGCCGCCGCAGGGCGTGCAGATCCCCTCCCCCGCCAGCGCCCCGTGGTCGACATGCCCGCCGGCGACGGCGATCCGCTTGACCCTGCCCAGCCCGAACGCCTGCTGAGCGGCGGTCAGGGCCGCGATCTCCGCGCACACTCCGAGTCGGTAGCAGGCGTTCTCCATGTTCGCGCCGATCGCGATCTCGCCGTCGAGCGACTCGATCGCGCAGCCGACGCTGAAGCGGCTGTAGGGGGCGTAGGCGCCGAGCGCCGCGGCTCGGGCGCGCTCGACGAGGGGATCGGGGCTCTGGGTCATGGCGACATCCATAAAGCCATTGGCGATTCGCGCCAGAGCATGGCACGAACCGCCGTATCCTGACGGAGAATTGACGATGGGAATGAGGTTGACGGCGGCGGGGCTCGCGCTCGCGCTCGCAGGTTGCGCGACGACGGACGTGGGGCCGCAAGCGCCGGTCGAGGTGAAGATCATCGCCTTCAACGATTTCCACGGCAATCTCGAGCCGCCCCGGTCCGCCATCGACGCGCCTCGCCGCGAGGAAGGCGCCACGCGGGTTCCGGCCGGCGGCGCCGCCTGGTTCGCTTCCGCCGTCGCCCGGCTGCGCTCGACCAATTCCAACAATGCGCTCGTGTCCGCGGGCGACATGATCGGGGCGTCGCCGCTGGTTTCCTCGATCTTCCTCGACGAGCCGACCGTCCACGTGATGAACCTGATGCGGGTCGACTTCAACGCGGTCGGAAATCACGAATTCGACCGGGGCCGCCAGGAACTGCTCCGGATTCAGCGAGGCGGCTGCGAGAGATACACGACCCGGCGGCCCTGCGCCGTGGACGTGTTCCGCGGAGCGAAGTTCAATTTCCTCGCCGCGAACGTGACGACCGAGAACGGCTCGACTCTCTTTCCCGCCTACGGCACGCGCGCCTTCGGCACGGGCCGCGGCCGCGTCCGGGTGGGCTTCATCGGCCTGACCCTGAAGGAGACCCCCACCCTCGTCACTCCTGCGGGAGTCGCCGGGCTGACCTTCGCCGACGAGGTCGAAACGATCAACGCCCTGGTCCCGAAGCTGCGCGCCGAAGGCATCGACGCCATCGTCGTCCTGATCCACCAGGGCCTGTCGACCAAGGTCGGCTACAATGACAAGGGATGCGACGGAGTCGACGGGGACCTGCTCCCGATTCTCGCGAGGCTGGACCCGCGCGTCGATCTCGTGGTCTCGGGCCACACCCACAACGCCTATATCTGCGACTATGGCAGGATCGATCCGTCCCGGCCCTTCCTCGTGACCAGCGCCGGCCGGTACGGCACGCTGATCACCGACATCGAACTCACCGTCGATCCCGCCGCCAAGAAGGTGACGGCGAAGCGGGCCGAAAATCTGATCGTCCAGAGCCAGGCCTTCGGCGACGTCGAGCTCACGGACCGTTATCCCAGCTTTCAGCCCGATCCGTACGTGGCCGCGATCGTCGCGCGCTACCTCGACAAGGCCGGCCCCCTGGCCAACCGGGTCGTCGGGCGGATGACGAGCGGCGCGGTCCGGGCCCTGTCGCCATCGCGTGAGATGGTGCTTGGCGACATCATCGCGGACGCTCACCTCGCGGCGACCCGGGCCTCCGGCGCCCAGATCGCCTTCACCAACGGCTACGGAGTGCGCGCCGACCTGCAGCCGGCGGCCGACGGAAGCGTCACCTACGGCCAGCTTTTCGCGATCCAGCCGTTCGGCAACACGCTCGTCGTCAAGAGCCTGACGGGGCGCCAGGTCCGGGCGCTGCTCGAGCAGCAGTTCGACAGCGGCTCGAACACCGCGAGCTCGCCCAACATGCTCCTGCCCTCGTCCAACCTGCGCTACGCCTACGATCTGTCCAGGCCGGCGGGGAAGCGAATCCTCGACCTCACCGTCGACGGCAGGCCGATCGACGACGGCGCGGTCTACCGGGTCGCCATGAACAACTTCCTGGCCACCGGCGGCGACAATTTCACCCTGTTCAAGGAAGGCACCGACCCGGTGGGCGGGCCGCTCGACCTCGACGCGCTGGAGGCTTGGATCGCGCGCTCGAGCCCGCTGACGCCGCCCGTCCCGGACCGGATAAGGGACGTCACTCCGAAGCGCTGACATCGGCCGTCGACGACGGGCGGACGAGCCTAGCGGAAAGGCGGCTCGTCGAAGCTCCTGAGCTTGCGGCTGTGCAGGCTTCCGCCCTGGTCCTTCAGGATCCGCAGGGTCTCGATCCCGATCCTGAGGTGCTGGCTGATCGCCCGCTCATAGAAAGCGTTGGCCTGGCCGGGGAGCTTGATCTCGCCGTGCAGCGGCTTGTCGGAGACGCACAGCAGGGTCCCGTAGGGCACCCGGAAGCGATAGCCCTGGGCGGCGACGGTGGCCGATTCCATGTCGATGGCGACGGCCCGCGACTGGTTGAAGCGCAGGGCCGAGCTCTGGATGCGAAGCTCCCAGTTGCGGTCGTCGGTGGTGACGACGGTGCCGGTCCTCAGGCGGCGCTTCAGGTCCTGGGGCTCTTCCCCGGTCACTTCGGCGGCGGCGTCGTAGAGCGCCTGCTGGATCTCGGCGATGGGCGGGATCGGGATCTCGACCGGAAGCGTGCCGTCGAGGACGTGGTCGTCGCGCAGATAGGCGTGGGCGAGGACGTAGTCGCCGATCGTCTGGCTCGGCCTCAGGCCCCCGCAATGGCCGATCATCAGCCACACTTCGGGGCGGAGCACGGCGAGGTGATCGCAGATCGTCTTCGCGTTGGACGGCCCGACGCCGATGTTGACGAGGGTGATGCCGCCGCCATTGGCCGCGATCAGATGATAGGCCGGCATCTGCACCTTGCGCCAGCTGCCCGCGGCGACCTCGGCCACCGGATCGGGCGTGTCGCGGGTCGCGAGGACGCCTCCCGGCGCGGACAGGGCCTCATAGGGGCTGTCCTCCCGCCTCAGCTCCTCGGTCGCCCAGCGAACGAACTCGTCGACGTAGCGGACGTAGTTGGTGAAGAGCAGGTAGCGCTGGGTGTGCTCGACCGGGGTGCCGGTATAATGGCGGAGCCGGGCGAGGCTGAAATCGACCCTGGGGCCGTCGAACAGGGCGAGCGGGCGGTCGGGGTGGCGGAGATAGTCCCAGGTGCCGTCCGCGACCTCGTCGCCGATATGCGAGAGCTCGGTGGCCGGGAACCACCGGCTGAGATCGGCGGCATGGGCGCCGTCGAGCCTGAGGTCGTCGGTGCCGTCGAGCACGTAGGGATAGGGGATCTCGCTTGCGGAGGTGCCGACCGAGACCTCCACCCGGTAGTCGCGGACCAGATATTCGAGCTGCTCGGCCAGATATTTGCGGAAATGGCGCGGCCGCGCGATGCTGATCGCGTAGCGGCCGGGCTGGTTCAGCCGGCCGAAGGCGCGCGGCGGGAAATGCGGCGGCTGGTCGAAGCTGTAGTCGATCCGGAGCTCGGGATAGGCGAACAGGCCCTTCGCCCGGGCCTCCGGGTCCGGCCGCTCGCCGCGCTGCAGGTAGCGGGCCAGGGCGTTGCGCAGGGCGGACACCGACTCGTCGAACATCTCGCAAAGCTGGTCGATGATGGCCGGGATGGATTCGAGTTCGCTCACGGAGACTTCCTTTCCCTCTCAAGACCAGAAAGGGAGGGCTTCGACAAGCTCGGCCCGAACGGATGTTCGTCCCCGCCGTTCGGGCTGAGCCTGTCGAAGCCCTTCTCTTGTCGGCGGCGACCAACCGCCTGTAAGCTCGCGCAATGCCCGAGCTTCCGAACCCCGTCTACTGGTCGATCCCGGGCTTCATCGGCCTCCTCCTCCTGGAGCTGTGGGTGGCGCGGCGGCGGCGGACCCGGCTTCACGAGGGCAAGGACACCCTGGTCTCGCTGGGCCTCGGGCTCGGCAGCCTCGCGGCCGGGATCCTGTCGGCCGGGCTGGTCGCGGCGCTTTCCGTCTGGGTCTATCGCTTCCATCTGGTCGAGATCGGCTATGCCTGGTGGGCGTTCGTCCTGTGCTTCCTGCTCGACGACCTCGCTTATTACGCCTTCCACCGCTCGGCCCACCGGGTGCGCTGGTTCTGGGCGAGCCACGTCGTCCACCACACGTCGGAACGCTACAATTTGTCGACCGCGCTGAGGCAGACCTGGACCGGCTTCGTCAGCCTCAACTTCCTGTTCCGGCTGCCGCTCTTCCTGATCGGCTTCCCGCCCCCGATGGTCTTCTTCTGCGTCGGCGTGAACCTGGTCTATCAATATTGGATCCACACCGAGATGGTCCGGCGGATGCCGCGCTGGTTCGAGGCGGTGATGAACACGCCGGCGCACCACCGGGTCCACCATGCCGTCAACCCGCGCTACCTCGACCGCAATTATGCCGGCGTGTTCATCGTCTGGGACAGGCTTTTCGGGAGCTTCGAGCCGGAGCGCGACGACGATCCGCCGCGCTACGGGACGGTGAAGCCGCTCGGATCCTACAATCTGTTCTGGGCGGCGTTCCACGAATGGGTGGAGATGGCCCGCGACGCCCGTCGCGCGCCGGGGCTCAAGGCCAAGCTCGCCTATCTCGTCCGCGAGCCCGGCTGGAGCCACGACGGCTCGCGCGAGACCAGCGACATGATCCGGGCGCGGTGGCGGGAAGGCGGGAATATCCTCCCCTAAATCCTCCCCGGCACTTGCCGGGGAGGGGGACCATGCGAAGCATGGTGGAGGGGTTCTCGCGGAGTCGGAAGAACCCCTCCACCGCGCTTCGCGCGGTCCCCCTCCCCGCGAAATCGCGGGGAGGATTTTTGACGGTCAGGCGTTATACGCCAGCTTCAGCCCCGGGCGCGGCCATCTCGCCTTGTAGAGCCGGCCCCTACCCGATGCCGTGATCCAGGCGTCGCGCATATCGGGACCGGCAAAGCAGATGTTGGTGCAGACCGGGTCCGGGACCGGGACGTGCTCCACGGCGCCGTCCGGCTCGATCGCCGTGATTCCGCCGTTGACGATGGTGGCGACGCAGACTCGTCCGTCCGCTTCGACGGCCAGGCTGTCGAGGAGCTGGTAGCCGGGCAGGTTGGCGACCACCCGCCCCGGCGCCAGGCCCGGCGGGGCCAGCAGCCCGGGCGACTCGACGTCGAAGGCCCAGAGTCGCTGGAGCCAGGTATCGGCGACGTAGACGACCTTGCCGTCGGGCGAGAGGCCGACGCCGTTGGGGGCGATCAGCCCGTCGCGCTGCCGGGAGACCTTGCCGTCGGGGCCTGCGTGGCAGAGCGCCCCGAACCGCCGGCCGTCCGCCGTCGTGCAGCCATGGTCGGTGAACCAGAGGCCGCCCACGGAGTCGAAGACGAGGTCGTTGGGCCCGACCAGGCGCCGGCCGTCGCAGCTTTCGTAGACCGTCTCCAGCCGCCCCGAATCGAAGTCGAAGCGCCGTATCGAGCCGCCTTCGTGATCGGGCGGCGTGGGCCCCGGGATGGTGAGCCCCATCTGCTCGTGCCACGAGAAGGCGCCGCCATTGTCGGCGATCCACAAGGCGCCGTCGGGCCCGATGGCGAGGCCGTTGGGGCCGCCGCCCGTCTCGACCAGCACCCGCCTGGTCCCGTCGGAGAGCACGCGCGTGATCCGCCGCCCCTTGATCTCGGCGACGATGACGGACCCGTCCGCCATCGCCACCGGCCCCTCCGGGAAATCCAGCCCCTCGGCGACGAGCTCCAGCTCCATCAGGCGTGGCCGAGGATGGCCTTGGTCTCGAGGAATTCCTCGAAGGCGTGATCGCCCCATTCGCGGCCGTTGCCGGACTGCTTGTAGCCGCCGAAGGGCGCCATGAAGTCGATCTCGGCGCCGTTGATGTTGACCTGTCCGGCCCTGAGCCGGGCCGCGACCTTGCGGGCGTGATCGGTGTCGGAGGAATGGACGTAGGCGGCGAGGCCGTAGGGCGTGTCGTTGGCGATCTCGACGGCCTGCTCCTCGTCCTCGTAGCCGATGATCGACATGACCGGCCCGAATATCTCCTCGCGGGCGATGGCCATGTCGTTGTCGACGTCGCCGAAGACGGTCGGCCGGACATAATAGCCGCGCTCCAGCCCGTCGGGCTTGCCGGGCCCGCCGCAGATCAGGGTCGCGCCTTCGGACACGCCGCGCTCGATCAGGCCCTGGATCTTCGTCCACTGCACGTCGGAGACGACCGGGCCGAGGTTGGAATCGCCTTTCGGGTCGCCGACCTTGGTCTTCTCGGCGACGGCGCGGGCGGCTTCCTTCGCCTCCTCCATCCGGGCCTTGGGGACGAGGAGCCGGGTGGGCGCGTTGCACGACTGGCCCGAATTGGTCAGCATGTGGCGCATCGCCGCGGTCACCGCCTTGGCGACGTCGGCATCCTCGAGGACGATGAAGGGCGACTTGCCGCCCAGCTCCTGATGGACCCTCTTCACCGTGTCGGCGGCGGCCTTGGCCACGGCGATCCCGGCCCGGGTCGAGCCGGTGAACGAGACCATGTCGACGTCGGGATGGGCGGCGATGGCCGCGCCGACTCCGGGGCCGTCGCCGTTGACGAGGTTGAAGACCCCCGCCGGGACGCCCGCCGAATCGAGCACCTGGGCGAAGATGTAACCGGAGAAAGGCGCGACCTCGGAGGGCTTCAGCACCATCGTGCAGCCGGTCGCGAGCGCCGGGAAGACCTTGGTGGCGATCTGGTTGATCGGCCAGTTCCACGGCGTGATGAAGCCGCACACGCCGATCGGCTCCTTCTTGATCAGCGTCGAGCCGCGCTTCTGGTCGAACTCATAATCCTTGAGCACGCCGATCGCCGCCTGGAGGTGGCCGATCCCGACCGCCGCCTGGGCGCGCTGGGCCAGCGCGGAGGGGGCCCCCATCTCCTCGGTGATCGCGTCGGCGATCTCGGCATAGCGCCTCTGATATTCGGCGGCGATCGACTGGAGCAGCTCGAGCCGCTGCTCGCGGCTGGTCTCGGAATAGGCCGGGAAGGCGGCCTTCGCCGCCGCGACCGCCCGGTCGACGTCCTCCGCCGCGCCGAGGCTGATCCGGCCGGCGACGCTCTCGTCGGCCGGATTTATGACGTCGAGGGTCCGGCGCTCGACGGGCTTCACCCATTCGCCGCCGATGTAGAAATCGAGATAGTCGCGCATGGTGGTTCCTTCAGGCGATTCGGACCAGCTATACCTTCTGCCTCCCCATCGCCAGATGGGGAGGGGGACCATGCGAAGCATGGTGGAGGGGTGACCGTGCTCGGAACTGGAGGTTCCCTCGCTCGAGCCTCCTCGGCCCGCTCGCGGTCACCCCTCCACCACCTTCGGTGGTCCCCCTCCCCATCACCTTCGGCGATGGGGAGGCAGGTTGCCCTAGAACTTGATGCCGGCGGCGACTCCGTAGCGCCTCGGCTCGAGGGTGAAGACGTTGGTGAACAGGCCGGACGACTGGTCGGTGACGTACTGGCCGGTGATCGCGTCGCTGCCGGTGAAGTTCTGGACGAAGGCCCGGGCGAACCAGCGGTCGTCCTTGCCGTTCAGCTGGATCTGGGCGTTGATCACGTTGTAGCCGTCGACCCGGTCGATCGGACGGTTGAAGCTGCGCGCCCAGAACTTGCCGGTATAATTGTAATCGGCGCGGGGCACGATGGTCATGCCGTTGCCCAGCCGGATCGTATACTGGACCCCGGCCGAGAACTTCCAGTTCGGCGCCTGCGGCAGCTCGTTGCCGCTGAGGTCGACCGCGACCCCCGTCGAGACGGTGAAGGGAAGCGGCCCGGTCGGAGTCGCGAAAAGGCCCCGCAAGGGCGCCGAGGGGTTGGCCACGGTGGCGGCGAGCGCGTCGCAGACCGAGAAGGCGCCGGTCGTGGACGTGCCCGGGACCGGAACCGGCCCGGCCAGCCCGAGCGCGCCGTTGAAGGCGGTGACCAGGGTGTTGGCTCCGAGAGCGTTGCCGGCGGTGTTGGGAATGACGGCGCAGTTCGACGCGTTCGTCACGTCCTTGATGATGACCGTGTCGGTGCGGCCGCCGGAGACGTCGCGCGGATCGACGAGCTGCAGGTCCTTGATCTTGGTGTGCAGGTAGCTGCCCGAGAGGTTGACGAGCAGGTTGCGGGACGGCCTGAACACCGCTTCGGCCTCGGCGCCGTAGATCTCGGCGTCGGTATTGTCGTTGACCGAGGTGCGGGCGACGATTCGGCTCAGCTGCAGGCCCTTATAGTCGTAATAGAAGGCGCTGAGGTTGAGCCGGATCCGGCCGTTCGAGAAGCTGTTCTTCGAGCCGATCTCGAAGGCGTTGATGATCTCCGGCTCGAAGGTCGCCGGGACGTTGAAGATCGGGTTGATAGGCGGATTGATTCCGCCCGATTTGTAGCCGCGCGACCAGGAGAGGTAGACGAGGTTGTCCGGGGTCACGTTGTAGTCGACGACGAAGCGGCCGGTGAACTCGTCGAAGCCGGCCTTGGCGACGTTGTAGGGCTGGTTGCCGGCCACCGTCGGATCGGCGTCGAAATTGCCGAGGAAAGGCGAGGTGTTGGCGTCGGTGATGCCATAGGGCACCGGGAAGCTGGCCAGCGGCACTCGGGCGATCTGGCGCTTCTTGTCGTTGGAATAGCGGATTCCGCCGGTGAGGCGAAGCTTGTCCGAGACGTCGAAATAGACCTCGCCGAACAGGCCGTAGCTCTTCAGCGAGAAGAAGTTGACCTCGCTGTTGTAGAAGGGCGGCGCCAGGAAGACGTTGGGGAAGGCGACGTTGCCCGCCGCGCGCTGGCCGAGCGCGGTCGCGGCGCCGAGGACTCCGGCGGCGTAGTCCAGCCCGAACGAGGCGACGTAGTAATTGGAGTCGGTGAAGCGGTTGTCGAGATAGATGCCGCCGACCAGGAAGTTGAACGGCCCCTCGAAGTCGCTGTCGAGATGGGCTTCGATCGAATATTGGCGGGAATGGCTCTGCGAGCGGTCGTAGTCCGTGCTGCCGGTGGTGCAGCGATTGGTGAAGCCGCCGTAGATTCCGGTATAATTGAGATTGGTTTCCGACGTGCAGACGGTGCCGCCGGGGCCGATCAGCGCCGCCCTCGCCTGGGTGTAGGGATTGACCCCGCCCGGGAAGAGCGCGCCGGGCGCGCCCGCCGTGGCGACGAAGGTCGCGATTCCGGGATTGCCGGCGAGCGAGTTGCCGGCGACGAGGTTGTAGTCGGTTCGGCTGTCGACCTCCTGCTGGGTGTAGCCGCCGGTGACGGTGAGGTCCAAGGTCTCGCCGATCTCCTGCTCGATCCGAGCCATGGCGTGGATCTCTTCGGCGAAATAGGTCGGGTTGAAGTCGGTCCGGACGGTGCGCAGGTCGGCCGGGTTGACGACGCCGCCGAAGAAATTGTCGGCGCCGTAGAGGCTGCCCAGGCCGAAATTGGTCAGCGTGGCGTTGTTGATCCGGAAGAATTCGCGCGAGGTCAGGATCGCCGCCAGCGTGGCGTTGCCGTTGACCGTCTCGAAGGCGAGCTTGTCGGGCCGGCAGCCGAGGATCCCGGTATTGTCGCGGGAGCAAAGCTGCTTCTGGATGCGCGAGCGGTCGTCCTTCTCGTGGAAATAATAGCCGACCAGGTCGACGGTGGTGGACGAGGTCGGCTCGATCCGGATCGTGCCGCGCAGGGCGTAGAGGTCCCGGCCGTCGATCCGGCTGTTGTCGAACGTGTTCCTGGTGAACCCGTCGCGGTTGAGCCAATAGCCGGCGAGGCGGATGCCGATGCTTCCGCCGACCGGGACGTTGACCATCCCGGTGAGCTTCATCGAATCGTAATTGCCGTATTCGGCGGAGACGCTGGCCTGGAAGTCGTTGAGGTTGGGCTTGGCGGTGATGAAGTTGACCACGCCCGAGGTCGCGTTGCGGCCGTAGAGCGTGCCCTGCGGCCCGCGCAGGACCTCGACCCGCTCGAGGTCGAAATATTCGGTCTCGAACAGCCGGGTCGAGGTGAGCGGCATGTCGTTGACGTGGATTCCGGTCGCGCTGTCGCACGAGAAGCCGGTGCACAGGTCGCCGATTCCGCGGATGGTAAAGCTCGACGAGGTGAAGTTGGTCTTGGTGTAGGTGACGTTGGGAAGGCTCTGCTGGAGGTCGCTGGCATTCTCGATCTGCTGGCGCTCGAGCGCCTCGCCCGAGAAGGCCGAGACCGCGATCGGAACGTTCTGGAGCGATTCCGCCCGGCGCTGGGCGGTGACGATGATGTCCGAATCGTCGCCGCTTTCGGCGCTGTCGGTGGTCCCGCTGGGCGCGTCGCCGCCCTGGTCGGCGCCGGCGCCGGTCGTGATGTCGCCGGCCTGCTCCTCGCCCTCCGGCTCGTGAACGGTCTGGGCGGAGGCCGGGGCCGCGACGGCCAGTGCGAGCACGGACGCGCCGAGCGCGAGAATCACGTTCCTGTTCATTGCGATATTCCTCCCCGGGGCCCGTTTCGGGCCCGTTGTCCCCAGTGCCGGTTGCATTCGGCAACTTTATGCTTCTTGTCGCACAATCCTATTGCGCCCTATTGGTGTCAAGCGCAGGCGTTGGGGCGGGACAGCGGGGACGGGAATGGCGGATAGCGGAAACACGCGGCGGGGCATCGAGCATTTCGACGTCCTGTTCGTCGGCGCCGGGCTGTCGGGGGTCGGCGCGGCCTATCATCTCCAGCACGGGAGCCCAGGCCGGTCCTACGTCATCCTCGAGGGCCGCGAGGCGATCGGCGGCACCTGGGACCTGTTCCGCTATCCCGGGATCCGCTCGGACAGCGACATGTACACCCTGGGCTACAGCTTCCGTCCCTGGGAGGAGGCCAAGGCGATCGCCGACGGGCCCTCGATCCTGCGCTACGTCAACGACACCGCCGACCGCTACGACATCCGCAGGCACATTCGCTTCCGCCACCACGTCAGGCGCGCCGACTGGTCGTCCGCCGAGGCGCGCTGGCTGGTCGAGGCCGAGCGCACCGACACTGGCGAGCGGGTGCGCTTCAGCTGCGGCTGGCTCCACATATGCAGCGGCTATTACAATTATTCCGAGGTCTACGACCCGGGCTTCGCCGGCAAGGAAAGCTTCCGGGGCACCATCGTCCACCCGCAATTCTGGCCGGAGGCGCTGGACTATGCCGGAAAGAAGGTGGTGGTCATCGGCAGCGGCGCGACGGCGGTGACGGTGGTCCCGGAGATGGCGAAGACGGCCGGCCACGTCGTCATGCTTCAGCGCTCGCCGACCTACATGGTTTCGAGGCCGTCCGAGGACGGAATCGCAAACTTTCTGCGCAAGATCCTGCCCCCGAAGCTGGCCTACGGGATCGTGCGCTGGAAGAACGTCCTCCTCCAGATGATCTTCTTCAAGCTCGCCAGAAAGCAACCCCAAAAAGTAAAACAGAAGCTGCTCGAGGAGGTGAAAAAGCTGCTCCCGCCCGACTACGACGTCGGCACCCACTTCACGCCGCGCTACAATCCGTGGGACCAGAGGCTGTGCCTGGTCCCGGACGCCGACATGTTCGAGGCCGTCGGCAACGGCAGCGCCTCGGTCGTCACCGGCGAGATCGACCGTTTCACCGAGACCGGCATCCGGCTGAAGGACGGCGAGGAGCTCGCCGCCGACATCGTCGTCACCGCCACCGGGCTCAAGCTGCAGCTCGCCAGCGACATCGCCTTCGCGGTCGACGGCGAGGCGCGCGACCTGTCGAAGACGCTGAGCTACCGGGGAATGATGTTCAGCGACATGCCCAACCTGTCCTATTCCTTCGGCTACACCAACGCCTCCTGGACCCTGAAGGCCGACCTCACCGGCGGCTATCTGTGCCGCCTGCTCAACCATCTGGAGAAGACCGGAACCGAGATCGCCCTCCCCGTCCGCGAGCCGGGAATCGAGGAAGTGCCGTTTCTCGACTTCACCTCGGGCTATGTGCAGCGGGCTCGCGACGTCCTGCCCAAGCAGGGCTCGAAGAAGCCCTGGAAGCTCTATCAGAATTACGCCCTCGACATGCTCAGCCTCAAATTCTCCTCGGTCGAGGACGGAGTGATCCGCTTCCTGCCGCGCGGCGCGGTCGCCGGCCGGGAGCCGGCGCGGGCGATGGAGGCGGCATGAAGGTCGAGGGACGCACCGCCGTCATCACCGGAGCCGCGAGCGGAATCGGCCGCGGCACGGCCCAGGCGCTTGCGAAGCGCGGCTGCAACCTGGCTCTGGCCGACCTCGACGAAGCGGGCCTCGCCGAGACCGCGGCGCTCGCGAGCGAGCACAAGGTCGAGGTCAGCCGCCACCGGCTCGACGTCGCGAGCCGGGAGGCAGTCGCCGCCTTCCCCGAAAAGGTGCTCGCCGCCCACGGCCGCGCCGACCTTCTGTTCAACAATGCGGGAGTCGCCGTCGGCGGAACCTTCGAGCAGGTCGCCGAGGAGGATTTCGACTGGCTGATGGAGATAAATTTCTGGGGCGTGGTGCGGATGACCCGCGCTTTCCTCCCCCTCCTCCGGGCCAGCGGGCAGGCCCGGATCGTCAACGTCTCGAGCATCTTCGGGATCATCGCCCCGCCCGGCCACACGGCCTATTGCGCCAGCAAGTTCGCGGTCCGCGCCTTCTCGGAATCGCTCCGCCGCGAGCTCGAGGCCGAAGGGGCCAAGATCGGAGTGACCGTCGTCCATCCGGGCGGAGTCGCCACGTCGATCGGTAAGAATGCGCGTCCGCCGCGCGGGGTGAACGACATCGACATCGAGGCTCAGAAGAAGAAGTTCGACAAGTTCCTTCGCATGCCGCCGGCCCAGGCCGGCGAGATCATCGTCACCGGGGTCGAGAAGGACCGCGCGAGGGTGATCGTCGGCAACGACGCGCGCTTCATGGCCGCCGTCGAGCGGCTGGCGCCGGTATCCTATTGGAAGCTTCTTGGGAGGGCCCTCAAATGATCCCGTTCCTGCTCGCCGGCGCCGGAGGCCTTGCCGCCCTGGGCGGCGGGCTCGCCGCCTACAGCGGCGCCACCGCCCGCAAGATCGAGAAGGCCGTCCCGCGCGACGGCAAGCTCATCGAGGTGAACGGCCAGACGATCCATTATACCGACGACGGCTCCGGCCCGGCGATCGTGATGATCCACGGCCTCGGCGGCCAGCTCCGCAACTTCGCCCGCGCGATGGTCGACGATCTCGCCCGCGACTACCGGGTGATCCGGGTCGACCGCCCGGGCTCCGGCTATTCGCCGCGCTCCGACTCGACCTCCGCCCGCCTTCGAGTCCAGGCCGAGACGATCGCCGAGCTGATTCGGATCCTCAAGCTCGAATCCCCGCTCATCGTCGGCCATTCGCTGGGCGGCGCGCTCGCCCTCTCGCTAGCGCTCAACCATCCCGACGTGGTCGGCGGCCTCGCCCTCGTCGCCCCGCTCAGCCAGGTGAAGGACATCAAGGACGTGCCGGAGGTCTTCAAGGGGCTCGTCATCCGCCGGCCCGCGGTGCGCAGGGCGATCGCCTGGACGATCGCCACGCCGATGGGGATGGCGACGGCCGACAAATCGCTCAGGGAGGTGTTCGCGCCCGAGCCGGTGCCGGCGGATTTCCCGACCGAGGGCGGCGGCCTGCTGGCGATGCGGCCGGACAATTTCTACGCCTCCTCGGCCGATCTGGTCGATCTCGAGGGCGAGCTCGAGGGCATGGTCGAGCGCTATCCGACGCTCTCCGTCCCGGTCAGCATCCTCTACGCGCGCGCCGACAATCTCCTCGAGGCCCAGCTCCACGGCGAGCGGACGGCGGCGGAGATACCCGGCGCCGTGATCGAGCTGGTCGAGGGCGGGCACATGCTCCCCTTCACCCAGCCCGAGCTGACCGCCGCCTTCGTGCGGCGCGCCGCCGCCCGCCAGGAGCAGCCCCATGCCCGACGCGCTGCAGGCTGATTATGTCATCGTCGGAGCGGGCTCGGCGGGCTGCGTCCTCGCCAACCGGCTCACCGAGGACGGCCGAACGCGAGTGATCCTGCTCGAGGCCGGGGGCGACGACCGGCCGCTCAAGCAGCCCTCGCAATTCCTCTCCAACGTGATGATCCACGTGCCGGTCGGCTATGCGGCGACCCTGAAGGACCCGAAGGTCAACTGGCTGTTCACGACCGAGCCTGACGCGGGGACCAAAGGACGCACCCACGTCTGGCCGCGCGGCAAGGTCCTCGGCGGCTCCTCGTCGATCAACGCGATGCTCTACATTCGCGGCCAGCGCGCCGATTATGACGGCTGGCGGCAACTGGGCTGCGAAGGGTGGGCGTGGGACGACGTCCTTCCCTATTTCCGGCGCTCCCAGCACCAGGAGCGGGGGGCCTGCGACCTCCACGGCGTCGGCGGACCGCTCAACGTCTCCGATCCGACCACCGGGCACGAGGTGTCGGAAGCGGTGATCGAGGCGTGCGAGGCGCTCGGCCTTCCGAACCGGGACCCCAACGGCGCCGACCAGGAGGGGGTCGGCTGGTATCAGGTGACGATCAAGGACGGGAAGCGCTGCTCCGCCGCGGTCGCCTATCTCCACCCGGCGATGGAGCGGCCCAATCTCCGGGTCGAGACGCGGGCGCTGGCGCACCGGCTGCTGTTCGAGGGCCGGCGCGCCGTCGGGGTCGAGTTCGTCCAGGACGGGGCGAAGAAGGTGGCTCGGGCAAGCGCGGAGGTGATCCTGGCCGGGGGCGCGGTCAATTCGCCCCAGCTGCTCCAGCTGTCCGGAGTCGGCCCCGGCGCCCTGCTTGCCGAGCACGGCATCGACGTCGTCGCCGACCTCCCCGGCGTCGGCGAGAATCTGCAGGACCATTTCGTCACCGGCGAGACCTTCCGTCTCCGCAAGGGCATCGTCTCGGTCAACGAGCTGGTCCGCGGCACGCGCTTTCTCCGCGAGACCCTCAAATATATGTTCGGAAGGAAGGGCCTGCTCACCCTCTCAGCCGCCCATGTCGCCGTCTTCTGCAAGTCGCGCGAGGGCCTCGCCGGGCCCGACCTCCAGTTCCACATCCTTCCGGCGACGATGGATCCGGACAAGCTCGCCAATTCCCAGAAGATGGAGCTCGAGAAGGAGCCGGGCCTCACCATCGCACCCTGCCAGCTGCGCCCCGAATCGCGCGGGACGATCCGGATCAAGTCGCCCGACCCGTCGGCCTATCCGGCGATCCGGCCGAACTACCTGTCCGACCGCCTCGACCAGGAGGTGATCGTCGCGGGGCTCCGCTGGGGCCGACGGATTGCGGAGCAGCCCGCGCTGGCCCGCTATATCGAGCGCGAGCTGATGCCGGGGCCCGGCGCCGTCACCGACGAGCAATTGCTCGACCATGCCCGGACCTGGGGGACGACCATCTACCATCCGGTCGGGACCTGCGCGATGGGGCACGGGCCGGAGGCGGTGGTCGACCCGAAGCTCAGGGTCCACGGTGTCGAGGGGCTGAGGGTCGTCGACGCCTCGGTGATGCCGCGACTCGTCTCCGGCAACACCAACGCCCCCGTCATCATGATCGCGGAGAAGGCCAGCGACATGATCCGGGAGGCGCGGGCCCCCGCTAGAGCATGAAGTTAAACGCCGACAAGGGAGTCGGTCCGTCGACCTGAATGACGAGGTCGGCGACGCCGTCGCCGTCGGTGTCGCCTTCCACGATCCAGTTGCCCGAGCTCTCATAGGCGCGAAGCTGGCCGGCCGACCCACTGAACGCGCTCGATCCGATCCAAGCGAAGGCCTGGTCGCCCGCGACATATGGGTTGGCGTCGATCCTGCTCAGGTCGATCTTGTCGGTCCCCACGAAGAAGTCGAGGAGACGGTCCATCGAAGCCGAGTTCGATTCCGCCACATCCTGGTAGCGGAAGACATCCGCTCCGCCGTTGCCGGCAAGCATGTCGGCCCCGAGGCCCCCGTGGATGAGGTCGGCCTTGGTGCCGCCCTTCAGAATGTCGTCCGCCCTGCCGCCGAACAGCCTCAGAATGCCGTCCGTCTCGGCGCCGGCGTCGAACGACATCGTCTCGGTCGCCATCAGCAGGGCTCCCGAGACGGTGAGGGTCTCGCCCGGCTTCACGATCGCGTCGGACAGGATGATATCGTAGTCGAACTCGGTTCCCCCGCCGCGGGCATAGCGCTCGTCGGTGGCGGAGGTCAGTGTGAGGTTCTCGATGCTGGTGAACAGTCCAGTGTAGCCCGGCGCGCCGAAGTTGATCGTGTAATTGCCCCTCAGGAACATGCCGTCGTAGCCGGCGCCGCCGTTCACCGTGTCTCCGGTGGCGAACCTCTCCTCGGCATAGAAAAAGATGTCGTTGCCGAGGCCACCGGTCAGGGTGTCCTTGCCCTTGCCGCCATAGACGACGAAGCTGGCGTCGGTCTCCGCCGAGCCGTCGAAGGTTAAGTCCTCGCCCTCGAGCAAGGCCGCGCCGTTGATCCGCGCCTGCACCCCCGCCGCGAAGTTCGCGTCGTTGGTGGTGATGCCGTAATCGTAGCGGTTGGTGCCCGGCTCGCCGAAGGCGGTGTTCGAGCCCGCCAGGAGCGAGATGTTCTCGATCTGGGTGATGTTGGCGGTCAGGACCAGAGCGGCGTAGGCGCCCTGGAGGACCAGCGTATCGATGCCCGAGCCGCCGTTGACC
>DASTLX010000016.1:0-70667 GCA_035714565.1 Allosphingosinicella sp. | reverse complement strand
ATTCCGGCGGAAGAGCTGGGGTGGGCACTGCTGCTCGGCGCGCTCGCTTATGCGGGCGCCGGCGGTGGACAGAATCTGTGCCAGTCGAACTGGATCCGCGACAAGGGCTTCGGCATGGGCAAGTACGCGCCGCGGATCGTCAGCCCGCTGACCGGCGAGCCGGTGGCGGCGCCCGGGACGGGCTGGCGGTTCGAGCCTGACGCCGAGGCGATGGCGCGCTGGCGGCGCTGGTGGCGGATGGCCAATGTCGAGCAGCTGTCGACCTTCGTCGCGATCACCTTCCTCACCATCCTGTTCACATCCCTGCTCGCCTACGCGACGCTTTCCGGGCGGGCGGGGCTGCCGCGGGACATCGGCTTTCTCGCCATCGAGGGAGCGGTGCTCGGGGAGCGGGTCGGCGGCTGGTTCAGGGGCCTGTTCTGGGCGGTGGGCGCCTTCTCGCTGTTCGCGGCCGCTCTCGGCATCGTCGACTATACCAGCCGGCTCGCCGCCGACGTGATCCGGACCAGCTACTGGCGGGGCGGGAACGAGAGCCGGATCTATGCGGGGCTGGTCTGGGCGCTGGTGCTTATCGGCATCGCCATCATCGGCGGGGGCCTCGACCAGCCGCTCGTCCTCCTCGTCATCGCCGGCTGCGTCGCCGCGTTCATGATGTTCATCTATTCGGGCCTGTTGATCCTGCTCAACCGGCGGCTGCTCGCGCCCGAGCTGCGGCCTGCCGGCTACCGAGTGGCGGCTTTGGTCTGGGCGATGGCCCTGTTCGGCCTGCTCTCGGCGATCACCCTCGCCGACCAGGTGCGCAAGCTCGCCGGCTAGGGCGCTCGACTTGTCCCGCGACCTGCGGCTAGACCTCCCCAACCATCATCGGAGACCGCCATGAAGAAGACCTTCCTCCTCGCACTGCTGCTCGGCGGCGGCGCCGTACCCGCCTCCGCCGAGACCGTCGTGGTCACGGCCGGCCGGATGATCGACGTGCTGGCGGGGCGCGTGGTGGAGGAGCCGGTGGTGGTGATCACCAACGGCCGCATCGTCTCTGTGGTGGGGCGCAACGGCGGGCGGCCGAACATCCCGGCGGGCGCGAAGAGGATCGACCTTCCCGGCAAGACCATCCTGCCCGGATTGATCGACATGCACGTCCACCTTACCTCGCTTGCCGAGATCGGCGGCTATCGCGGCTTCCAGTATACCGACAGCTTCTGGTCAGCGGTCGGCGCCGCCAACGCGCAGAAGACGCTGCGGGCGGGGTTCACGACCGTCCGGAACGTCGGCGCCGACCAGTTCCAGGACGTGGGCCTAAGGGAAGCTGTGGACGGCGGCTGGCTCGAAGGGCCGCGGATCGTCACCGCCGGCTATGCGATCGGCGCCACCGGCGGCCATTGCGACAGCAACATGCTGCCCCCCTCCTACGATCGCAAGGAGATGGGCGTCATCGACAGCCCCGGCGACGCCCGTGCCAAGGTGCGCTGGCTGCACAAATACGGCGCCCAGGTGATCAAGATCTGCGCCACCGGCGGCGTCTTCTCACTGGGCGATACGGTCGGCGGCCAGCAGCTGACCGTGGAGGAGATGAAGGCGATCGCCGACGAAGCCCACATGCTCGGCCTGAAGGTCGCGGCCCACGCCCACGGGGACGAGGGCATCCGCGCGGCGATCGAGGCGGGGATCGACACGATCGAGCATTGCAGCCTGGCAAGCGACGCCACCCTGCGCCTCGCGGCGCAGCGCGGCACCTGGTTCGACATGGACATCTACAACGACGACTACATCCTCGCGACGGGCACCGCGAACGGCACCGAGCAGGAGAGCCTCGACAAGGAAAAGTTGATCGGCCTGAAGCAGCGCCAGACCTTCCAGCGGGCGGTGCGCGCCGGGGTTCCGCTGCTCTTCGGCACCGACGCCGGCGTATACCCGCACGGCGACAACGGCCGCCAGTTTGCCAAGATGGTGGAATGGGGGATGACGCCGATGCAGGCGATCCAGGCCGCCACCCGCAGCGGCGCGCAGGCGCTTGGGCGCGAGGCGGACGTCGGCGCGATCGCGGTCGGCCGCTACGGCGACATCATCGCGGTCGACGGCGATCCGCTGAAGAACGTGCGCGAGCTCGAGGACGTCGACGTGGTGATCAAGGGCGGCGAGCTGATCAAGAACCAGGGCTGAGGCCCGCCCGCATCAGCGCCCGCACATGTCGCTCCTCGCCGTCGGCCACCAAGCCAGCGCGGGTGGTCTCTAAGCTCGACATTTGGGCCCGGTGCTGGTTGAGGCTGAGCGTATTCGCACCGCCAGCATAGTCCGGATCGGCAGCTTGAACGGGATCGTCCTCCCAATCGCAGATCTCACAAATCTCGTATCCGCCCCGGTCGCCAATCGTCATGGCGTCGCAGCACAGACACGGAAGCAGTTCATCCACGGCGGCAGTATATCATCCAGCGCGCTTCCTGTAAGGCCGGCACGGCTTCGGAGCGCGCCCCCGGCACGGCAATGACAGCGGGCGTGTCGGATCGACTGTGGGAGATGTGGACGTCGCGAATGTTGCCGGGAAGGTTGAGGCTGCGCCCCAGCGCCGCGGCCCGTGTACGAACCGTGCGGGCGAGCGAGGAGCGTGGGCCGTGTCCATCGTCTCCTGTCACGAGGCGATTTCTGCCTCAGCGTAGAAGCGGAGGTTGTTCGACGGCCCCTCGAATATGAAGCGCCCGACCTTGTTGAGCGGGAGTGTCATCCGGCCGTGGCTATCGCTCAGGAGAATCATTGTTCCAGTCGTGGCTTCCGGGATCACCTGCCTGACCTGCGGGTGCTTCTCGGCATAGCTGGCATATTTCTCCCAGACATAGCCTCTCGCCGAGTTCCGGCGAATGACTTCACCCAGATAGCAGCCTCCCCAGACGACGACGATTTCCTCGTCCAGGTCCTTGAGTTGTCCATTGTTCCGGTGCACGTGCTCCAGATAGCGGTCGACGGCATCGAGGCTGGCGACGCTGTAATCCAGCTTCGAGCTGTTGAGCTTGTCGGCAAAGGGTAGGGATTCCGTTCCGCTGCTCTTCGCTACGAAGAAACCGGCAATCTCGCGACATTGCTCATTTATCGACGGCTCTTGCGCCTCCGCGAGGCCTGCTGCGAAGACGCTCGCCCACAGAGCTGCGGCCAGCTGTAATATCTTCATACAGGCTCCACCACCTTCGCTGGTCAGGATGCACACCGACCGGCAACTTTGCAAGCGGATCAGCCCGGTTCACACTGACCCACTACCAAGCCGGACGTGGCTTGACAGGACTCGCGGCGGAGCGTTCGATCTGGGCCCTGCGGGGAGGGGCCGATGCGATCGCTTCTGCTGTTGGTGCTTGCGTTGCTGGGGGGATGTGCCGCTCCGCCGAGCGGAGCGGGAACGGCTCCGCCGGGCGGCGGCTCTCCCTATCTGTTCGTCTTCGCCGGCGACAGGGACGAGAAGGACGAGGACTTCTTTGCCGTCATCGATGTCCGGCGGGACAGCCCGACGGCCGGACGGGCGCTCGCGACCCTGCCGATCGGCATGAAGGCATCGATGCCGCACCACATGGAATATTGGATGCCGGCGCGGGGTTCGCTGCTGTTCGCCAACGCACATCATCATGAGGCGAACCTGCTGATCGACACGTCGGACGCGCTCGCGCCCAGGATCGCGCGGCGGCTGCAGCCGCCGTCGCCGCTGCGCTATCCGCACGATTTCGCGCGCCTCGCCAACGGCAATCTGCTCGTCGGGTACTTGCGCAGCGAGGGGGCCAGCCCGGTTGCGGAGGACAAGCTCGTGCCCGGCGGCCAGGGAGGTCTGGCGGAATATACGGCCGGCGGCGAGCTGATCCGCACGGCGAGCGGGGCGGTGGACGGCCTGGAGCAGCCGGTCCGCGTCTACGCGATCGTGCCGATGCTGGACATCGACCGTATCGTCACGACCAGCGCGCCGATGATGGAAGACCACAGCGCCGACGTGGTGCAGGTCTGGCGCTACTCGGATCTGAAGCTGCTGCACACGCTGGCGGTGCCGCCGGGGAAGCGGGCGGACGGGTCCCCCTTGCCGGGCGCCGCCCGATATCCGTTCGGACCGCGGCGGCTGGCCGACGGCAGCGTCCTGATGAACTCCTTCGGCTGCGGCTTCTATCGCCTGTCCGGCATCGCCTCCGCCAAGCCGAGGCTGGACAATGTCTACACGATCCAGACGCCGGAGCCGCCGAAGCCCGGCGCGACCCGCGGTGCGTGCAGCATTCCCACCATCGTCGGCAAATACTGGATCATGCCGGTCGGGCGGGCGCACACGATCGTCGTCCTGGACATATCCGACCCCGCGGCGCCGCGCGAAGTCTCGCGGCTCGACACGGCCGAGGATTTCAACCCGCACTGGTCGGCCAAGGACCCGCTGTCCGACCGGATCATCGTCGGGGCCGAGCTCGGCGGCGAGCAGGGCATGTACATGCTGCTGTTCGACGAGGCGGCGGGCAGGCTCGCCTTCGACCCTTCGTTCGGCTCGGCGGGGGGCAGGACCGGGTATATCGACCTTGCCGGGCAGAAGTGGCCTCACGGCCCGTCCGGAGAGGCCTGGGCCCACGCCGCCCTGTTTCTGGAGGGCGCGAATTAAGCCGACAACTCTCCGCGGGCGGACCTGCAGGCGAGGGCGAAAGGCGACGTCCTCATGCGCGTGCTCCCGCTGTGAGAAGCCGCCGCGGATCCTCAGTACAGCTACGTCCGCGCCGCGGAGTCACGCCTGTCGCGCCGCCCCTGGAGCCGGCATTCGGCGTTAACGGCGTCTTTAGCGGAGGCGGAATATCCCCGTCGGGGTTCAGCCGGGGGGAAGGCGGGGATGGAGACGCTTTATTACAGCCGTGGGCGGCTCATTGGGGCCGCGACCTTTTTTCTGGCCGTCGGCCTCTTCTTCGTCTGGCTGTGGATGGATCCGACCGTCGCGGCGGGTACGCGGCGCTTCGGCCGGCTGCTCGCCAGCGACTTCGGCCGGTACGTCTTCATCCCGCTTTGCGCGCTCACCTGCCTCGCCGCCGCCGGGCTCACCGGCAGCATCGTCTTCGGCGACGGCAAGGCGCTCGAGGCGACCGGGAAGCACCTTAACGTGACCACGCTCTGGGGCCGCAAGCGCATCTCGCTCAGTGACCTCCGGTCCTTCGGCATCGAGCGCAGCGGCCGCTATCCGCAGCTCGTGCTGGAAGGCGACGGAGTCGGCATCTTCGGAGGCTCGACGCTGCGGGTCGCGCTGGGGACGGTGCAGGGCGGCGAAGCGCGGATCCCGAGCATCCTGGAGGCGCTCTCGACGCTGCGCGCCGACGCGCTGCGGCCGAAGCTCGCGACGGCGGCGGCCGCGGCCGCGCCGGACGCGGCCTATCCTGCCCAGCGGGCGCGGGCCGCCTTCGGCCGCAAGATGAGCTGAGCCCCCGCCTTTCGCTTGGCGCGCCCGGCGGCGCTGCTAAGCGGCGGCCCATGGCTTCACCCGAGAGAGACGAGATCCTGCGCCGCTTCCGCTCCGTCGTGAACCTGAGCGCGGACGAGCTCGAGCCGTGGCTGGCGGGTGAGGAGAGCCGGCGGGTCGGCCAGCGCAGGGACGGGGCGGCGGAGTCGATCGGCCATGCCTCTGGGCGGCGGATCCTCGCCATCCTGCGGACGCCGGTCGCGGCGCTGAGCGGCGAGGATTACGCCCATATGCGCAAGGTGGTGGGGTTCGTTCGGCGCCATCGGGCGCAGGAGCCCGCCAATCCCGTCACCTCGCGGTGGCGCTGGTCGCTGATGAACTGGGGCCATGATCCGCTGCGGGGAGGGGAGCCCCGCTGAACTCAGTCGCCGAGCCTGGTGTAGGTCTGGGTGGCACTGCCGCGGTGGATGACGATCTTGCCGGCGACCCGCTCGACGGAGACGTCCTCGAAATCGACAACCCCGAGATCGTGGGGCACCAGGGTGAAGCTGCGGACGTTCGCCCGCTCCGCCTCGATCGCGAATCGTTTCGGGGCGATGCCGTACATCGGGAGCGACAGCTCGACCCAGAGAGGGGCCCGCGCCTCGCTCAGGGGAAGCTCCCACCCGTCCTCCTGGGTGTAGCTCTCGACCGGGTCCCCGGCGGCGAAGCCGACGCGCAGGTCGATGCCGGCGATGCCGGAGCCGCCGGGGGCGGCGATCCGGATGGCGAGGCGGGCGGTGTCGGTCCTGCCCTCGCTCGCGGCGGAGAATTCCGGCGGCACCGGCTTTGGCTGGGTGGTGAGGCGCACGACGTTGCCATCGACGCTCCAGGTCCCGGCGGCATATTCGTCGAGAGCGCCGGCGGAGAGGGCATATTCGAAGCGCCCGTCCGGCTTCAGCATCAGGAAGGAGGCGACGTCCGGCTCCCCGCCCATGCGGTATTGCCCGGGGAGATCAGTCGGTGCCGCCGAGGGCTGCGCCGCCGCCGCCGAGGCGAAGCGCCAGCAGCCGTTCTGGTGCACGAGGCGTTCCCGCCGCGGCTCCCATCTTGCTGTTTCGGGGGCAAAGGCGTCGCTCGTCCTGCTCTCGAACGCGCAGTCGAATGCGCCGTCGGCCGCGGAGGTGCAGACGGGATTGCGCGTCTCGACCGTGGGCGCGAACTCCACGTAGGCCTTGCCGTCGCGCGTGTAGGAGGTGAGCGGCGCCAGCACCCGCGCTTTCTCGACCGCCTGCACGTCGGCGGCGGTCGGCGGCGCGGAAGCGAGGAGGAGGGCGGCGAGGAGGATCATCGGCCGCCGAAGGTAACACGGCTCAGCGCGGCGGTCCAAGTGCGGCGAGCACGCGCTCGGTCATCGCCGCGCAGTCGACCCCCGCGAAGGGGAAGGCGCCGGTGAGCGCGCTCTTCACCTCGGGGGCGAGGGCCTGCTGGAGGCGGCGCCGAGCGCGCAGGTGGCGGGTCTTGACCGTGGCGGCGGGGATGCCGAGCGTCTCCGAGGTCTCCTCGATGCTGAGGCCCTCGATCTCGCGCAGGACGAAGACGAGGCGGAAGGCGTCGGGAAGGCCGCCGATCGCCTCCTCGAGCAGGCGGCGGAGCTGCGTCCGCGCCGCGGCGCCGTCGGGCGAAAGGCTGCCGGTCGATCCGCGCATCAGCTTCTCCCGATACTCGTCGAGGTCGACGACGGAGTCGGCGTCGAGCCGCTCGCGGCGGCGGCGGGCGGCGCGCTGGCGCCCGAGCGCCTCGTTGATGGCGATGCGGGTCAGCCAGGTGGAGAGCGAGGAGCGGCCCTCGAAGCTGCCGATCGCTGCAAAGGCGCTCAGATAGGCGCTCTGTACTGCGTCCTCGGCTTCGGCGCGGTCCCTGAGGATGCTCCAGGCGGCGCGGAACAGGCGCTGGTTGTTGCGCATGGTGACGAGCCGCACCGCTTCATGGTCGCGCGCGGCGACGAGGCGCGCGAGCTCCGGGTCGGGGAGCGATTCGTAATCGGGCTTGAGGCGCGCGGTCACGGGGCAAGTCCTTGCTGTGGCCGCATTGGATGCCGCCGGGCGGCGAGGGTTCCCCAGCTCAGCGGCCATGGCAAGCGCCAATCGAGCGCATCAGGTCGCGGCGCAGCTCGGGGTCCGCCTTGAAGTCGCCGAGCCAGCATTTGGTGACCATCGAGACGCCGTGCTGGTTGACGCCGCGGGTGGACATGCAGCCGTGGCTTGCCTCGATCACCACCGCCACCCCCTGCGGCTTCAGCACCGCGTCGAGGGTGTGGGCGATCTGGTTCGTAAGCCGCTCCTGGAGCTGGAGGCGGCGGGCGAAGACGTCGACCAGGCGCGACAGCTTCGAGATGCCGACGACGCGGCCGGAGGGGCGGTAGGCAACGTGGGCATGGCCCGAGATCGGCGCGAGGTGGTGCTCGCAGGTGGAGACGACCGGGATGCCGCGGAGCAGGATGGTCTCGTCATAGCCCTCGGCCTCTCCGAACACCGGCTGGAGGAGGGCGGCGGGATCGGCGGCATAGCCGGAGAACCATTCGCGATAGGCGCGGGCGACCCGGGCGGGGGTGTCGGCGAGGCCCTCGCGGCGCGGGTCGTCGCCGGTCGCGGCGATCAGCGTGCGCACCGCCTGCTCGACCTCGGCCGCGCCGGGTCGCCTCAGCGGCGGCGCGAAGCCCGCGTCGTCGTCCGCCGCGACCGGCTGTTCGGCTTGCCAAAGCTCCATCCTGCCCTCCCTCTTTGCGTGTCGGCCATTCGATGCCGGCGGCGCCCGAGGGTTCCCGCGATCGGCGGAACCGGAGCGGCGGGAGCGCGGTTCAGGGGCCGGGCGAGCCAGCGAAGGGAGCGAGAGCCATGAAGGGCTATGTCGACAATATCGAGGACGTTACCAAGGCGAACCAGGATTTCCGCCGGGTCGTCTATACGGGCAGGAACCTGCAGCTCGTGCTGATGACCCTGCCGCCGGGCTGCGACATCGGCGAGGAGGTGCACGAGGACCGCGACCAGTTCTTCCGCATCGAGGAAGGCGAGGGCGAGATCCACATCGACGGCGTTGCCAACCGGGTGGAGGACGATTTCGCCGTGATCGTCCCCGCCGGGGCCCGCCACAACGTGATCAACACCGGCTCCGGCCCCCTCCAGCTCTACACGATCTACGGCCCTCCCGAGCACAAGGACGGCACCGTCCACCAGGACAAAGAGCAGGCCGAGCGCGACCACGACAACGACCACTGGGACGGCGAGACGAGCGAATAGTGGCGGGTTAACGTGGAAGGGTGTAGCCTTCCTCCATGGATATCGGCGAGCCCACGCTGGAGCTGCTGAAGCGCTTCCACGGGGAGTTCACCGACTTCAGGCGCGAGCAGGAGAGCATGCGGATGCGGCTCTCCTCGCTCGAGCAGCATTATGCCACCGTCTCGGGGGACCTGGCCCAGATCCGCCTCGAGCTCGACGGCATCCGAGGGCACATCGCCCAGATCAGGCGCAGGCTCGACCTCGTCGACGCCTAGGTTGACGTCGCATCCGTTGCCGGGGATAGCCCGAGGCTAGACTCCATCTCCTCGTGACCCAGGAGCTTGGAGCGTGGGAGATGTGGGTGCGGGGACGTCTGCTGGGATCCTTGCTTGTCGTGGTGGCCGCGGCCGCGTGCTCACCCGACGATGGCGGCAGAGGGGCGGAAGCGGCCGTAGTGGGCGACTTGCCAGCGCCTCTCGGCACCCTGGAGGTCGCGGGTCCTCCCTGTACGAACCGGTCGGACGGACATCCAAAAGCGGACGACGATATCCTCAGGGAGAGCATCATCGCGATCGATCGAGCGGTGCAACGTGTCGGCGGCCCCGACAACCTGACGGAGGACGCTCTCCCGCATTGGCGAATAGTCGGGGGGGAGGATTCGCGCTGGAGCTGCGTGCGCCGCGCCCTTGGGACCGTGGCCCGCGCCGGCATAGCGAGGGCGGCACTTCGGGTGCCCTCCGGCGGACGGGACGAGATCGTCAACTTCGTCCTCGCCGCACCTGGTCCGCCGGCTTCCGCGCCGATCCACCTCAAAATCGGGCGGGGCGGCAATCTCTCGTGGGACGGGGAGCCAATCGCGGCAGACGAACTGACGGATAAGGTCCGTTCGATGGGCCCCCGGGCGGCCGAGCGAGAGGCAATCGTCCTCGGCGCCTCTCCTCACGCCACGTTTGGCGAGGTCTATGCCGTGGTTAAGGCGCTCGGCGCGTCCGGCGCCACCGCCGCGATGAATTTCTAAGGCGACTTCGCTTCGCGGCGAAAGCCCGCCATGCGCGACCCTTCAAAAACTCGCCCGTTGACCCATATCGGCCGCGCGGCTATAGGCCGCCCGCGCCCAGGGCTGGTGGTGGCACTTCACAGGCCAGACGCTGTCCGGACGGGCCAAGAGCTTGAACATTGCTGCTGCGTAGCAAGGGCCAGGGGGCCGGAAGGCACCCGGGTTTTTTGCGCTTTCTGCGCCTCAGTAAAGTAACTTGAAGGAAGTGAAGGCTTCATGCCGACGATCAACCAGCTGATCCGCAAGGGTCGCGAGCCGCAGAAGGCGAAATCCAAGGTTCCCGCGATGGAGCAGAATCCGCAGAAGCGCGGCGTCTGCACCCGCGTCTACACGACGACCCCGAAGAAGCCGAACTCGGCGCTGCGCAAGGTGGCCAAGGTCCGCCTGACCAACCAGCGCGAAGTGATCAGCTACATCCCCGGCGAGGGCCACAACCTCCAGGAGCATTCGGTGGTCCTGATCCGCGGCGGCCGCGTGCGCGACCTTCCGGGCGTCCGCTATCACGTCCTGCGCGGCGTGCTCGACACCCAGGGCGTCAAGGACCGCCGCCAGTCCCGTTCCAAATACGGCGCCAAGCGGCCCAAGTAAGCCGCCGCGCAGTAAGCCCCGCCGGTGTGGCGGACCAGGCTGAAGAGAAAGGAAGAAGCCAATGTCCCGTCGTCGTCGCCCAGAGAAGCGCGAAATCCTGCCCGATCCCCGCTTCGGGGACATCGTGCTGTCGAAGTTCATGAACTCCGTCATGCTCGACGGCAAGAAGTCCGTCGCCGAAGGCATCGTCTACGGCGCCCTCGAGACGGTCGAGGCGCGCGCCAAGCGCGATCCGCTCGGCGTATTCCACGACGCGCTCAACAACGTGAAGCCGGGCATCGAGGTCCGCAGCCGCCGCGTCGGCGGCGCGACCTACCAGGTCCCGGTCGAGGTGCGGACCGAGCGGGCGCAGGCGCTCGCCATCCGCTGGCTGATCTCGGCGGCGCGCGCTCGCTCGGAGAACACGATGTCGGCCCGCCTCTCGGGCGAGCTGATGGACGCGGCGAACAATCGCGGCAATGCGGTCAAGAAGCGCGAGGACACGCACCGCATGGCCGAAGCCAACCGCGCCTTCTCGCATTACCGCTGGTAACGGCGGGGCATGTTTAAACCCCGCTGGTAATCCCTATATCGTGCGGGACGGGCCGGCGGCCCTCCCCACATCGGAGAATTGATCATGGCCCGCAGCCATCCGCTCGAGCGCTATCGTAACATCGGCATCATGGCCCATATCGACGCGGGCAAGACGACGACGACCGAGCGCATCCTCTACTACACCGGCAAGTCCTACAAGATCGGCGAGGTCCACGAGGGCACCGCCACCATGGACTGGATGGAGCAGGAGCAGGAGCGCGGGATCACGATCACGTCGGCCGCGACCACCTGCTTCTGGAAGGCCGCCGAGGGCGAGGGCCCCGAGCACCGGATCAACATCATCGACACGCCGGGCCACGTCGACTTCACCATCGAGGTCGAGCGCTCGCTGCGCGTCCTCGACGGCGCGGTCGCCTGCTTCGACGGCGTCGCGGGCGTGGAGCCGCAGTCCGAGACCGTCTGGCGGCAGGCCGAGAAGTACAAGGTGCCGCGGATGTGCTTCGTCAACAAGCTCGACCGCACCGGCGCCAATTTCGAGCGGTGCGTGGAGATGATCAAGGATCGCCTCGGCGCCCGTCCGCTCGTCCTCTACCTCCCGATCGGCATCGAGAGCGGCTTCAAGGGTCTCGTCGACCTGGTCGAGAACCGGGCGATCATCTGGCTCGAGGAGAGCCTCGGCGCGAAGTTCGAATATCAGCCGATCCCCGAGGAGCTCGCCGACGCGGCCGCGACCGCGCGCATGGACCTGATCGAGACCGCCGTTGAGCAGGACGACGAGGTGATGGAAGCCTATCTCGGCGGCGACGAGCCGGATTCGGCGACGCTGAAGAAGCTGATCCGCAAGGGCACGCTGAACTTCTCGTTCGTGCCCGTCCTCTGCGGCTCGGCCTTCAAGAACAAGGGCGTGCAGCCGCTGCTCGACGCCGTGGTCGACTATCTGCCGTCCCCGCTCGACATTCCGCCCGTCGAGGGCCTGAAGCTCGACGGCGAGACCACCGACACCCGCCAGGCGTCGGACGAGGCGCCGTTCGCGGCGCTCGCGTTCAAGATCATGAACGATCCGTTCGTCGGGTCGCTCACCTTCGCGCGCATCTACTCGGGCAAGCTCGAGAAGAGCACGGTGATGAACTCGGTGAAGGACAAGAAGGAAAAGATCGGCCGCATGCTGCTGATGCATGCCAACAGCCGCGAGGACATCGACGTGGCCTATGCGGGCGACATCGTCGCGCTGGCCGGCCTCAAGGACACCACGACCGGCGACACGCTCTGCGCGCCGACGGCGCCCATCATCCTCGAGCGGATGGAGTTCCCCGATCCGGTCATCGAGGTCGCCGTCGAGCCGAAGACCAAGGCCGACCAGGAGAAGATGGGCATCGCCCTCAACCGCCTGGCCGCCGAGGATCCGAGCTTCCGCGTCTCCACGGACTTCGAATCGGGGCAGACCATCATCAAGGGGATGGGCGAGCTCCACCTCGAGATCCTGGTCGACCGGATGAAGCGCGAGTTCAAGGTGGACGCCAATGTCGGCGCGCCGCAGGTCGCCTATCGCGAGTATCTCGCGAAGCCGGTCGAGCTCACCTACACCCACAAGAAGCAGTCGGGCGGCTCCGGCCAGTTCGGCGAGGTCAAGGTGAAGGTGGCGCCGGCCGAGCGCGGCACCGGTTTCGTCTTCAAGGACGAGATCAAGGGCGGCAACATCCCGCGCGAGTACATCCCCTCGGTCGAGAAGGGCATGCGCGAGACGGCCGAGACCGGTTCGCTGATCGGCTTCCCGATCATCGACCTCGAGGTGCAGCTGATCGACGGCAAATATCACGACGTCGACTCGTCGGCCCTCGCCTTCGAGATCACCGGCCGCGGCGCGATGCGGGAGGCCGCCCAGAAGGCCGGCATCAAGCTGCTTGAGCCGATCATGAAGGTCGAGGTGGTGACTCCGGAGGATTATCTCGGGGACGTCATCGGTGACATCAACAGTCGGCGCGGCCAGATTCAGGGCACCGACACCCGCGGCAACGCGCAGGCGGTGTCGGCGATGGTGCCGCTGGCGAACATGTTCGGCTACGTGAACGAGCTGCGGTCCTTCACCCAGGGCCGGGCGCAGTACACGATGCAGTTCTCGCACTATGACGAGGTGCCCGCCAACGTCGCCGAAGAGGTCAAGGCGAAGCTGGCATAAGCCGGAAATTGTGGTTATGGGCGCGTCCGCACACCGCGGATCCGTCCCGGAAAATCAGACTTTGATAAGAAGGTAGGACAGCAATGGCGAAAGCTAAATTCGAGCGGACGAAGCCGCACTGCAACATCGGCACCATCGGTCACGTCGACCACGGCAAGACGTCGCTGACCGCGGCGATCACCAAGGTGCTCGCCGAGACGGGCGGCGCGACCTTCACCGCCTACGACCAGATCGACAAGGCTCCCGAGGAGCGCGAGCGCGGCATCACCATCTCGACCGCCCACGTCGAGTATGAGACCGGCGAGCGCCACTATGCGCACGTGGATTGTCCGGGCCACGCCGACTATGTGAAGAACATGATCACCGGCGCGGCGCAGATGGACGGCGCGATCCTCGTGGTCTCGGCCGCCGACGGCCCGATGCCGCAGACCAAGGAGCACATCCTGCTTGCCCGCCAGGTCGGCGTGCCGGCGATGGTCGTGTTCATGAACAAGGTCGACCAGGTCGACGACGAGGAGCTCCTCGAGCTCGTCGAGCTCGAGATCCGCGAGCTCCTCTCGTCCTACGACTTCCCGGGCGACGACATTCCGATCGTCAAGGGCTCGGCTCTCGCCGCGCTCGAGGACAGCAACGAGACGATCGGCGAGAAGTCGATCCTCGAGCTGATGGCCGCCGTCGACAGCTATATCCCGCAGCCCGAGCGTCCGCTCGACCGTCCGTTCCTGATGCCGATCGAGGACGTGTTCTCGATCTCCGGCCGCGGCACCGTCGTCACCGGCCGCGTCGAGACCGGGATCGTCAAGGTCGGCGAGGAAGTCGAGATCGTCGGGATCAAGGACACGCGCAAGACCGTCGTCACCGGCGTCGAGATGTTCCGCAAGCTGCTCGACCAGGGCCAGGCCGGCGACAACATCGGCGCCCTGATCCGCGGCGTCGGCCGCGAGGAAGTCGAGCGCGGGCAGGTTCTGTGCAAGCCCGGCTCGATCAAGCCGCACACCGACTTCTCGGCCGAGGTCTATGTCCTCTCGAAGGACGAGGGCGGCCGTCACACGCCGTTCTTCGCCAACTACCGTCCGCAGTTCTACTTCCGCACGACGGACGTGACCGGCGAGGTCGTCCTCCCCGAGGGCACCGAGATGGTCATGCCGGGCGACAACGTGAACCTGGGCGTCAAGCTCATCGCTCCGATCGCCATGGACCAGGGCCTGCGCTTCGCCATCCGCGAAGGCGGCCGGACCGTCGGCGCGGGGGTTGTCGCGACGATCACGAAGTAGTACAGGCACGCGCAGCCGCCCGGATCGGGAAGATTCGGGCGGTTCGCATTTTTGTTGAGTACAGGCCGAACCGGGCCCGTTAGGTCCCGGGATGGCGTTGTTTGGTTTGCCCCTCGGGGCCGGCTCTTTGCACAATCGGTAAGCAGGTTATGGAAACGCAGAACATCCGCATTCGCCTGAAGGCTTTCGACCATCGTGTCCTCGACCAGGCCACGGGCGACATCGCCGACACGGCTCGTCGCACGGGTGCTCTCATCCGCGGGCCCATTCCGCTGCCGACGCGCATCGAGAAGTTCACCGTCAACCGCTCTCCGCACGTCGACAAGAAGTCGCGCGAGCAGTTCGAGGTGAGGACGTACAAGAGGCTGCTCGACATCGTGCAGCCGACGCCGCAGACGGTCGACGCGCTGATGAAGCTCGACCTCGCCGCCGGCGTCGACGTGGAGATCAAGCTGGCCTAAGGGCCGGCGCGTGGAAAGCGTCATCCCGGCGAAGGCCGGGATCCATGAACACCAGGCTCGGAGAAATTCCGCAGGCCACCGTGTTCATAGGCCCCGGCCTTCGCCGGGGTGACGAACAAGGGTGATACCGCGGGAGCAGC
This sequence comes from Allosphingosinicella sp., assembly GCA_035714565.1. Taxonomy (GTDB): domain Bacteria; phylum Pseudomonadota; class Alphaproteobacteria; order Sphingomonadales; family Sphingomonadaceae; genus Allosphingosinicella. The sequence continues at coordinate 55,797 of DASTLX010000016.1, read as the reverse complement.
GCTCCCGGCCTGCGTCCCCGCCGTTTCGCCCCTCGGGGTGGAGCACTAGCCCAGGCGGGGCACGCACAGTTTTTGGGCTAACAAGCCCCCCGGGCTGTCCGGGGGGCCTCTGTCATGAGGAGTCACGATCGTGCGCACCGGCGTGATCGCTAAGAAAATGGGGATGACCCGCTTGTTCCAGGAGGACGGCCGCCACGTGCCGGTCACCGTCCTGGCGCTCGAGAACGTCCAGGTCGTGGCCCGCAAGGAAGCGGGGCGCGACGGCTATACCGCGCTCCAGCTCGGCGCCGGCACCGCCAAGGTGAAGAACGTCGCCAAGCCGCAGCGCGGCCATTTCGGCAAGGCCGAGGTGGAGCCGAAGGCGCGGGTCGCCGAGTTCGTCGTCGCCGAGGATGCGCTCCTCGACGTCGGGGCCGAGATCACCGCCGACCATTTCGTCGCCGGCCAGTATGTCGACATCCAGGGCTCGACCCAGGGCAAGGGCTTCCAGGGCGGAATGAAGCGCTGGGGCTTCGGCGGCCTGCGGGCCACCCACGGCGTCTCGCTCTCGCACCGCTCGCTCGGCTCCACCGGCCAGCGTCAGGATCCGGGCCGGGTCTTCAAGAACAAGAAGATGGCCGGCCATATGGGCGCCAAGAACCGCACCCAGCAGAATCTCGAGATCGTCCGCACCGACGTCGAGCGCGGCCTCCTCTTCGTCAAGGGCTCGGTGCCCGGCCACAAGGGCGGCTGGCTGCTGGTCAAGGATTCGGTCAAGATCCCGCGTCCGGAAGGCGCGCCCTATCCCGCCGGAATCCGGGCGATCGCCGACACGATCGAGCATGAGGAAGCTCCGGCCGGAATGGTCGAGGCCGCCGCCACCCACGAATTGCCGCCGCTGCCCGGCGCCGAGGAAGTCGCCGCCGGTGTCGCCGAGTCCGACGCCCAGGCGGATACCGGCGCGGCCGACGAGAGCAAGGAAAGCTAAGCCATGAAGGTCAAGGTTCAGACCCTGGACGGCGGCAAGCCGGGCAACGACATCGAGCTCTCGGACGAGATCTTCGGCGTCGAGCCCCGCGCCGACATCCTCCACCGAGTCGTCACCTGGCAGCTCGAGAAGCGCCGCGGCACCGCCCGCGCCGCCCGCGAGCGCTCCGACGTCGCCCGTACCGGCAAGAAGTACGGTCGCCAGAAGGGCGGCGGCACCGCCCGCCACGGCGACCGGCGCGCACCGATCTTCGTCGGCGGCGGCAAGGCGCACGGGCCGCGCGTCCGCGACTTCGATCCGTCGCTCAACAAGAAGGTCCGCGCGCTCGGCCTGAAGATGGCCCTGTCGTCCAAGGCCCGCGACGGCCGGCTCGTGGTGGTCGAGAATCTCGACCTCTCCGAAGCCAAGACCAAGGCGCTCAAGGAGCGGCTGGCGAGCTTCGACCTGGGCCGCAACGCCCTCGTCATCGACGGCGACGCGCTCAACGTCGGCTTCGCCCAGGCGGCCGGCAACCTTCGCGAGATCGATCTGCTGCCGGCGATCGGCGCCAATGTCTACGACATCCTCAACCACGACACGCTGGTGCTGACCCGCGCCGCCGTCGAGACGCTGGAGGCCAGGTTCAATGGCTAAAGCCGCCAAGAAGCAGGGCCCGGTCGACATCAACCATTACGATGTCGTCCTCGCGCCCGTGATCACCGAGAAGTCGACCATGCTCTCCGAGCATAACGCCGTCGTCTTCAAGGTCGCCAGCGACGCCACCAAGCCGCAGATCAAGGCGGCCGTGGAAGCGTTGTTCAAGGTCGATGTGACGGGCGTCAACACGCTCACTCAGAAGGGCAAGACCAAGCGCTGGAAGGGCCGTCCCTACACGCGCTCGGACGTCAAGAAGGCGATCGTGACGCTGGCCGAAGGCCAGTCCATCGACGTCACCACCGGTATTTGAGGCTAGGGACATGGCACTCAAGACATATAACCCGACGACCTCGTCGCAGCGCGGCCTGATCCTCGTCGACAAGTCGGCGCTCTGGAAGGGCAAGCCCGTCAAGGCGCTGACCGAAGGCAAGAAGAAGACCGGCGGCCGCAACAACAAGGGCCATGTGACGTCGCGCGGAATCGCCGGCGGCCACAAGCAGCGCTACCGCTATATCGACTTCAAGCGTCGCAAGTGGGACATGCCGGCCACGGTCGAGCGGCTGGAATACGATCCCAACCGCACCGCCTTCATCGCTCTGGTGAAGTATGAGGACGGCGAGCTCACCTACATCATCGCGCCCCAGCGCCTCGCCCCGGGCGATACCGTCGTCGCCGGCCGCAAGGTCGACGTGAAGCCGGGCAATGCGATGGAGCTGGGCCAGATGCCGGTCGGGACCATCGTCCACAACGTGGAGATGAAGCCGGGCAAGGGCGGGCAGCTGGCCCGCTCCGCCGGGACCTACGTCCAGGTCGTCGGTCGCGATCGCGGCATGGTCATGGTCAGGCTCAATTCAGGCGAGCAGCGTTACGTGCGTTCGGACTGCATGGCCACCGTCGGCGCCGTGTCGAACCCGGACAACCAGAACCAGAATTTCGGCAAGGCGGGCCGCACCCGCTGGATGGGCCGCCGTCCGCTGACCCGCGGAGTCGCCAAGAACCCGGTCGACCACCCGCACGGCGGCGGCGAAGGCCGCACTTCGGGCGGCCGCCACCCGGTCACCCCCTGGGGCAAGCCGACCAAGGGTGCCCGCACCCGCAACAACAAGGCGACGGACAAGATGATCATCCGTTCGCGTCACGCGAAGAAGAAGAGGTAAAGATGGCCCGCTCCGTCTGGAAAGGTCCGTTCGTCGAGCTGTCGCTGCTGAAGAAGGCAGAGGCCGCGCAGGATGCGAAGACCCGTGCGCCGATCAAGACCTGGTCGCGCCGTTCCACCATCCTGCCGCAGTTCGTCGGCCTCACCTTCAACGTTTATAACGGCCGGAAATTCATTCCGGTGTCGGTCAACGAGGACATGGTCGGGATGAAGCTCGGCGAGTTCGCGCCGACGCGCTACTTCCCCGGCCACGCCGCGGACAAGAAGGGCAAGCGCTGATGGGCAAGCAGTCATCCCCCCGCCGTGTCGCCGATAACGAGGCGCTCGCGGTCAACACGCAGATCCGCGGCTCGGCCCAGAAGCTGAACCTGGTCGCGGCCCTGATCCGCGGCAAGAAGGCCGAGGACGCCCTGAACATCCTCTCCTTCTCGCCCAAGGCGATGGCGGTCGACGTCCGCAAGGTGCTCGCCTCGGCGATCGCCAACGCCGAGAACAACCACAATCTCGACGTCGACGCCCTCGTCGTCGCCGAGGCCTCGGTCGGCAAGTCGATCTCGATGAAGCGCTTCACGCCCCGCGCCCGCGGCCGCGCGAGCCGTATCGTGAAACCGTTCAGCCGCGTGCGCATCGTCGTCCGCGAGCAGCAGGAAGCTTAAACGATGGGTCAGAAATCCAATCCGATCGGTATGCGGCTGCAGATCAACCGCACCTGGGACAGCCGCTGGTATGCCGAAGGCGCCGATTACGGCCGGCTTCTGCTCGAGGACCTCAAGATCCGGGCCTACATCATGAAGGCGCTGCCGCAGGCGGCGATCTCCAAGGTCGTGATCGAGCGTCCGGCCAAGCTTTGCCGGGTCTCCATCTATGCCGCGCGCCCCGGCGTGATCATCGGCAAGAAGGGCGCCGACATCGAGAAGCTCCGCAAGCAGCTCGGCTCGATGACGACCAGCGACGTCAGCCTCAACATCGTCGAGATCCGCAAGCCGGAGATCGACTCCAAGCTCGTCGCCCAGGGCGTCGCCGACCAGCTCGAGCGCCGAATCGCGTTCCGCCGCGCCATGAAGCGCGCGGTCCAGTCGGCCCTGCGCCTCGGCGCGGAGGGCATCCGCATCACCTGCTCGGGCCGCCTGGGCGGCGCCGAGATCGCGCGCACCGAATGGTATCGCGAGGGCCGAGTGCCTCTGCACACGCTCCGCGCCAACGTCGACTATGCCGAGGCGACCGCTCACACGGCCTATGGCGTGTGCGGCGTGAAGGTCTGGATCTTCAAGGGCGAGATTCTCGGCCACGACCCGCTAGCCCAGGACCGCCTGATGATGGAAGCGCAGACTTCCGGCGTCCGTCCGGCGCGCTAAGGAAAAAAGAAAATGCTGCAACCCAAACGCACCAAGTTCCGCAAGGCTTTCAAGGGCCGGATCCACGGCGACGCCAAGGGCGGAACGGCGCTGAACTTCGGCGCCTACGGCCTCAAGGCGATGGAGCCGGAGCGGATCACCGCGCGCCAGATCGAGGCGGCCCGCCGCGCGATCACCCGCCACATCAAGCGCCAGGGGCGCTTGTGGATCCGGATTTTCCCCGACGTCCCCGTGTCGTCGAAGCCGGCCGAGGTCCGCATGGGCTCCGGCAAGGGCTCGCCGGAATTCTGGGTCGCGCGGGTGAAGCCCGGCCGCATCCTGTTCGAGCTGGACGGAGTCCCCGGCCACCTCGCCAAGGTCGCTTTCGAGCGCGCCGCCGAGAAGCTGCCGATCCGTACCAAGGTCATCGCCCGCCTGGGCGAGAGCCTGCTCGAGGACGCGTAAGATGGCCAAGATCGACGATTTGAAGACCCGCACCGACGACCAGCTCAACGAGCAGCTGGGCGAGCTGAAGCGCGAGCAGTTCAACCTGCGCTTCCAGGCCGCCACCAACCAGCTCGAGAAGCCGGCCCGGATCCGCGACGTGCGCCGCACGATCGCCCAGATCAAGACGCTGCAGTCCGAGCGCGCCCGTGCCGCTCAGGCCAAGGCATAAGGAGTAGACGAATGCCGAAGCGCGTTCTCACCGGCATCATCGTGTCGGACAAGACGGACAAGACCGTGGTCGTGAATGTCGAGCGGCGGGTGAAGCACCCGCTCTACGGCAAGATCATCAGGCGGTCGAAGAAGTACCACGCCCATGACGAGGGCAACGAGTTCAAGGCCGGCGAGACCGTCCGGATCGAGGAGACCCGGCCGATCTCGAAGCTGAAGACGTGGAAGGTGATCGATCGCGTCGACACCCACGCCACGCCCGAAAAGGCCGACGTGGCGTAAGGATTGGAAGTTGGGCTCGGGCAAGCGGGAAAATCTCCGTTCGCCCTGAGCCTGTCGAAGGGCCTTCTTTCGTCCTGCGGGAAGGAGAGAAGGAAAGGGCTTCGACAAGCTCAGCCCGAACGGGTTGGGTGCAAGAGCCCGAACGGAATTGGGTTCCCCGGCCCCCCGGGGTGATTTTGAAGCTGATCGCCGGGATGTCCCGGTCGAAGTGAAGAAGGAATTGGATCGATGATCCAGATGCAGTCCAACCTTGAGGTCGCCGACAATAGCGGCGCCAAGCGCGTCCAGTGCATCAAGGTGCTCGGCGGGTCGAAGCGCCGCTTCGCGGGGGTCGGCGACATCATCGTCGTTTCCGTCAAGGAGGCGGCGCCGCGCGGCCGCGTGAAGAAGGGCGACGTCCACAAGGCCGTCATCGTGCGCACCGCCAAGGACATCCACCGTCCGGACGGATCGACGATCCGCTTCGATTCGAACGCGGCCGTCCTCGTCAACAACAATGCCGAGCCGATCGGCACCCGTATCTTCGGTCCTGTGGTGCGCGAGCTGCGCGCCAAGAAGCACATGAAGATCATCAGCCTGGCGCCGGAGGTCCTGTAACCGTGGCTATGAAGATCAAGAAGGGCGACCGAGTCGTGATCCTGTCCGGCAAGGACAAGGGCAAGCACGGCGAAGTCACCAAGTCGATGCCCAAGGAGGGCAAGGTGATCGTCAGCGGTGTCAACGTCGCCGCCCGCCACCGCAAGCCTTCGCAGACCAACCCGCAGGGCGGGATCGAGCGCCGCGAGGCGCCGCTCCATGCCTCCAAGGTGGCTCTCGAGGATCCCAAGACCGGCAAGCCGACCCGAGTCCGCTTCGAGGAGCGCGACGGCCGGAAGGTCCGTGTCGCCGTCAAGTCCGGGGAATTGATCAATGGCTGAAGCCAAATACACGCCGCGCCTGCGCGCGGATTATGACGAGCGCATCGTTCCGGCGATGATCGAGAAGTTCGGTTACAAGAACCGGCTCCAGGTCCCGCGGCTCGAGAAGATCGTCCTGAACATGGGCGTCGGCGAGGCGACCCAGGACAAGAAGCGGGTCGAGACGGCCGCCGCCGAGATGGAGCTGATCGCCGGCCAGAAGCCGGTCATCACCAAGGCCAAGAAGTCGATCGCCCAGTTCAAGCTGCGCGAGGGCATGCCGATCGGAGTGAAGGTCACCCTTCGCCGCGAGCGCATGTACGAGTTCCTCGACCGTCTGGTGACGATCGCTCTTCCGCGGGTCCGCGACTTCAGGGGCCTCAACCCGAAGTCCTTCGACGGCCGCGGCAATTACGCGATGGGTCTCAAGGAGCAGATCGTGTTCCCGGAGATCAACTATGACCGCATCGACAAGGTGCGCGGCATGGACGTCATCATCACCACGACCGCGAACACGGACGACGAGGCGCGCGAGCTGCTGCGCCTCTTCAACTTCCCGTTCCCGCAAGTGGAAGGCGAGGCCGAGAAGCAGGCGGCCTAGTTTCATACGTCACCCCGGCGAAAGCCGGGGCCCATGAACACGGAGGGGAGAAACCTCTCGCCGCGGTGTTCATGGATCCCGGATCAAGTCCGGGATGACGATCTAGAAGACGAAAGAAGAGAGCTTAAGTCCATGGCGAAACTGAGTTCCATCAACAAGAACGAGCGTCGCAAGAAGCTCGTGAAGAAATATGCGGGCCGCTACGCGAAGCTCAAGGCGATCGCCGAGGACGAATCCCTCGACGACACCGAGCGTCTGATCGCGCGCCTGAAGATGGCGGAAATCCCGCGCAACGGAAATCCGACCCGGGTCCGCAACCGCTGCGGCCTGACCGGCCGCCCGCGCGCGAACTACCGCAAATTCGGCCTGTCGCGGATCATGATCCGCGAACTGGGCAACAAGGGCCTGATCCCGGGCCTCACCAAGTCGAGCTGGTAAGGACTAGCCATGCCATTGACCGATCCCCTGGGTGACATGCTCACCCGCATCCGCAACGGCCAGCAGGCGCGCAAGGACAGCGTGACGTCCCCCGCGTCCAAGCTGCGCGTGCGAGTGCTCGATGTGCTTCAGCGCGAAGGCTATATCCGCGGCTACCGCGAGGAAGCTCTCGGCCAGCATCCGGGCCTTCGCATCGAGCTCAAATATTTCGAGGGCCAGCCCGCGATCCAGCACGTCTCCCGGGTCTCCAAGCCCGGGCGCCGGGTCTATTCGGGCGCCCAGGACCTGCCGAGGGTCCGCAACGGCCTCGGCATCACGATCGTCTCGACGCCTCGTGGCGTTCTCTCCGACGCGGAAGCGCGCGAGCAGAATGTCGGCGGCGAGGTGCTGGCGGAGGTGTTCTGATGAGCCGCATTGGAAAAGTGCCGGTCGCATTGCCGTCCGGAGTGACCGCGACCGCCGAGGGCCAGGTCCTGTCCGTGAAGGGGCCCAAGGGCGTTCTCACCATGCCGATGCTGGACGATATCAGCTACGGGATCGAGGACGGCCGGATCGTCGTGAAGCCGGCCAACGACACCAAGCGGGCGCGCTCCTTCTGGGGCATGCACCGTACCTTGGTGCAGAACCTGGTCACCGGGGTCACCGAGGGCTTCACCAAGGTGCTCGAGATCACCGGCGTCGGCTACCGCGCCGCCGCCCAGGGCCGCAACCTGAGGCTTCAGCTCGGCTACAGCCACGACGTCAACATCGCGGTGCCGGAAGGCCTCGAGGTCAAGACGCCGGACCCGACCACGGTCGAGATTTCGGGCAACGACCGGCAGAAGGTCGGGCAGCTCGCCGCCGAGATCCGCCGTTGGCGCAAGCCCGAGCCCTACAAGGGCAAGGGCATCAAGTATCGCGGCGAGTATATCTTCCGCAAAGAAGGCAAGAAGAAGTAGCCATGGCGAAACTGACCCTCTTCGAGCGGCGCCGTCAGCGCGTCCGCACCTCGCTCCGCAAGCGGGCCGGCGCCCGCGCGCGCCTGTCCATCCACCGGTCCGGGCGGCATATCTACGCCCAGATCATCGACGACGCCGAGGGCCGCACCGTCGCCTCCGCCTCCACTCTGGAGAAGGACGCGCGCGGAACCACCGGCGCGACCGTCTCGGGAGCCCAGGAGGTCGGCAAGCGCGTCGCCGAGCGCGCCAAGGCGGCCGGAGTCACCCGCGTGGTCTTCGACCGCGGCGGTTTCCTGTTTCACGGCCGGGTCAAGGCGCTGGCCGATGCCGCCCGCGAAGGCGGATTGGAGTTCTAAATGGCTGACGAAACCAACATCGAAGGCACCGAGGTCCAGGCGGATGTCGTGCAGGCTCCCGAGGCCGAAGCCGGCGCTCCGGCGCGCGAGGGCCGCGGCCCGCGCGGAGGCCGGGGCGGTCGCGGCGGCGGCGGCGGCGGGCGCGGCGGCGATCGCGGCGGCCGCGGCCGGCGCGACGAGCGCGGCGGACGCGGCGGCAATCGCGACGACGACGGCGGCGAGGAGCTGATCGAGAAGCTCGTCCACATCAACCGAGTCTCCAAGACGGTGAAGGGCGGCAAGCGCTTCGGCTTCGCGGCGCTGGTCGTGGTCGGCGACGGCAAGGGTCGCTGCGGCTTCGGCCACGGCAAGGCCCGCGAGGTGCCCGAGGCGATCTCCAAGGCGACCGCCGCGGCCAAGAAGGCCATGGTCCGGGTTCCGCTCCGCGAGGGACGTACGCTTCACCATGACGGCCTGGGGCATTTCGGCGCCGGGCGGGTCTATGTCCGCTCGGCTCCGGCCGGGACCGGGATCATCGCCGGCGGCCCGATGCGCGCCGTGTTCGAGAGCCTCGGAGTGGCCGACGTGGTGACCAAGTCGATCGGCACGTCCAACCCCTACAACATGGTCCGGGCGACCTTCGAGGCGCTCAAGGAGCAGACCAGCCCCAAGGCGGTGGCCCAGCGCCGCGGCCGCAAGGTCGCCGACCTGATGGCCCGCCGCGAAGGCTTGTCCGGCGCCGAGGCGTCGGCCGAGGCCGAGCTGGTGACGGAGTAATATGATGGCGACGATCAAGCTGACCCAGACCGGATCGCCGATCCGGCGCACGCCCGACCAGCGCAAGACGCTGATCGGGCTGGGGCTGAACAAGATGCACCGCACCGTGGAGCTGACCGACACCCCCGAGGTGCGCGGAATGATCCGCAAGGTGCAGCATATGGTGAAGGTGGCGGAATAAACGCCAATCCCCTCTCCCTGCAGGGGAGAGGGACAGCCGGCGAAGCCGGCAGGGTGAGGGCCCGACGTAGGTGACTTCCACTTACTTCATTCCCTCACCCCCGGCCCCTCTCCCCTACAGGGAGAGGGGAGTTAAGCGCGACCAAAGCGAAAGCGAGTGCACGAACATGAAACTCAACGATCTCAGAGACAATAAGGGCGCCCGCAAGTCGCGCGTCCGGGTCGGCCGCGGCATCGGCTCCGGCCTCGGCAAGACCGCGGGCCGCGGCCAGAAGGGCGCCAAGTCGCGCTCGGGCGTGTCGGTCTTCGGCTTCGAGGGCGGCCAGATGCCGCTCCACATGCGGCTGCCGAAGCGCGGCTTCAACAACATCTTCGCCAAGGACTATGCCGAGGTTAACGTCGGCATGGTCCAGAAGGCGATCGACGCCGGGACGCTCGGCGCCGACGGGACGATCGACCAGGCCGCGCTCCGCGCCGCCGGCCTGTCGCGCGGCGGCAAGGACGGCATCCGGCTGCTCGGCAAGGGCAGCCTCACCGCCAAGCTCGCCTTCCGCGTCGCCGGCGCCTCGGCGGGCGCCCGCAAGGCCGTGGAAGATGCCGGGGGCTCGATCGAGCTGATCGAGGTCGTCCCGGCGTCCGAGAAGGCCGCGGCCAAGAAGAACAGCGTCAAGAAGCGCAAGGACGCCTGAGCCGCTTCAGCCGGTTGAAAGGCTGACAAGCCGGAACCGGTCACTATATGAGGCGGCGGGGGCGATCGACTTCCGCCGCCTCGCGTCTTTTTTCGGGATCGAACCAACATGGCATCCGCAGCCGAACAGATGGCTTCAAACATCAGCCTAGCGAACTTCGCCAAGGCGACGGATCTCAAGAAGCGGCTGTGGTTCACCCTCTGCGCGCTCATCGTCTTCCGGCTTCTGAGCTTCATCCCGCTGCCCGGAATCGACCCCCGCGCGCTGTCCAACCTGTTCGACACGACGCGCGGAGGCGTGCTCGATTTCTTCAACATGTTCTCGGGCGGAAGCCTGGAGCGGATGAGCCTGATCGCGCTCGGCGTGATGCCCTACATCACCGCCTCGATCGTCGTTCAGCTCGCCACCTCGATGTCGCCGACCCTCGCCGCCCTCAAGAAGGAAGGCGAGAGCGGGCGCAAGAAGATCAACCAGTATACGCGCTACGGCACCGTCTTCCTGTGCGCCATCCAGGGTTATTTCATCGCCGTCGGCCTCGAGGGCTGGGGCCAGGGCGGCACCGGCTCGGCGGTCCTCGATCCGGGCATGATGTTCCGGATCACCACCGTCGTCACGCTGATCGGCGGCACCATGTTCCTGATGTGGCTGGGCGAGCAGATCACCAGCCGCGGAATCGGCAACGGGGTCTCGCTGATCATCATGGCCGGCATCGTCGCCCAGCTTCCCACGACCCTCGTCCAGGTCTTCGAGAGCGGCCGCACCGGCACCATGTCGCCGCTCGCGATCCTGGCGATCGTCGCCCTCGTCGTCGTCCTCATCCTCTTCATCTGCTTCATGGAGCGGGCACAGCGCCGGGTCCTGATCCAATATCCCAAGCGCCAGACCGCGCGCGGCCAGATGCAGGCGGAGAAGTCGCACCTGCCGCTGAAGATCAACACGTCGGGCGTGATCCCGCCGATCTTCGCCTCGTCCCTGCTTCTGATGCCGCTCACCATCGCCCAGTTCGCCGGCAACCGCACGTCGGGCGAGAGCATGTGGGGCGACGTCCTGATAACCGTCACCACCGCCCTCCAGCACGGCGCCCCGCTCTACATGGCGCTCTATGCCGCGGGCATCATCTTCTTCTGCTTCTTCTACACGGCGGTGGTGTTCAATCCGGAGGAGACCGCGGAGAACCTCAAGCGCTACGGCGGCTTCATCCCCGGGATCCGGCCCGGCAAGCGGACCGAGGAATATCTCGACTACGTGCTGACCCGGATCACCGTCATCGGCGCCGCCTACCTCACCCTGATCTGCCTCGTGCCCGAGTTCGTCATCGCAAGGATGGGCATCGGCTTCTATCTCGGCGGAACGTCGCTGCTCATCGTCGTCAACGTGACGATGGACACGGTGACTCAGATTCAGAGCCATCTCATCGCCCACCAATATGGCGACCTCATCAAGAAAGCGAAGCTCAAGGGGGGCTCGCGCAGGTGAACATCATCCTGCTGGGCCCCCCGGGGGCGGGCAAGGGTACCCAGGCTGGCCGGCTGATTGCGGAGCGGGGGCTGGTCCAGCTCTCGACCGGAGACATGCTTCGCGAGGCGATCAAGGCCGGAAGCCCGATCGGCCTTCGCGCCAAGGCGATCATGGAGGCCGGCGAGCTCGTCCCGGACGAGGTCGTCAACGAGCTGATCGCCAACCGGCTCGACCTTCCGGAGCGCTATTCGGGCTCCGGCTTCATCTTCGACGGCTATCCGCGCACCGAGGCCCAGGCCGTCTCCCTCGACGCCCTGCTCGCCGAGCGGGGAATGAAGCTCGATCATGTCATCGAGCTCGAGGTCGACGCCGACGCCCTCGTCGACCGGATCACCGGCCGCTTCTCCTGCGCCAAATGCGGCGAAGGCTATCACGATCGCTACAAGCTGCCCAAGGTCGACACCTTGTGCGACGTTTGCGGCTCGGACCAGTTCAAGCGCCGCCCCGACGACAATGAGGAGACGGTCCGCACCCGCCTCGCCGAATATCGCGCCAAGACCGCGCCGATCCTGCCCTATTACGACTCCCGAGGCCTCGTCCGCCGGGTCGACGGGATGGCGGACATCGAGCAGGTGGAGCGCTCGATCGAGAGCATCCTCGACGGTTCCTGAATTTGACCCGCATCCGCTTCTGACGCACGATCCCGCCCGCGACTCCGGCCGACGGAGCGCCGCCGGAGGGGAATGCCATGAACAGGGGAGGCGGATCTCCGCGCGCCGGCGAGCATGTCGACCTCGAAGGCTTCATGGCGGGGGTCAGGCGCCGCAACCCCCACCAGCCCGAATTCGTCCAGGCGGTCGAGGAGGTCGCCCGGGACATATTCGAGTTCACTCAGGGCAAGCCCGAATATCACGAGGCGCAGATCCTCAGGCGCATGGCGGAGCCCGACCGGGTCGTCTCCTTCCGGGTCTGCTGGGAGGACGACGAGAACAACATTCGGGTCCAGCGCGGCTACCGGGTCCAGAACAACAATGCGATCGGCCCCTACAAGGGCGGGATACGCTTCCACCCCTCGGTCAACGAGTCGATCCTCAAGTTCCTCGCTTTCGAGCAGACGTTCAAGAACGCCCTGACCGGGCTTCCGATGGGCGGCGGCAAGGGCGGCGCCAACTTCAACCCCAAGGGCAAGAGCGTCAACGAGATCATGCGCTTCTGCCAGAGCTTCATGACCGAGCTGTTCCGCCACATCGGCGCCAATGTCGACGTCCCGGCCGGCGACATCGGAGTCGGAGCTCGCGAGATCGGCTACATGTTCGGGCAGTACAAGCGCATCACCAACAGCTGGGAAGGGGTGCTGACGGGCAAGGGGCTGGAATATGGCGGCTCGCTGATCCGGACCGAGGCGACCGGCTACGGCGCCGTCTACTTCCTCGCCAACATGCTCTCGACCCGGGGGCAGGACCTGGCCGGCAAGCGTGCCGTCATCTCCGGGTCGGGCAACGTCGCCACCCACGCGGCGGAGAAGGTGGTCCAGCTCGGCGGCAAGGTGCTCACCCTCTCCGATTCCGAAGGCTTCATCCACGATCCGGACGGCATCACCCGGGAGAAGATCGAGTGGGTCAAGGCGCACAAGACCAAGCGCCGCGGCCGGATCTGCGAATATGCGGAGGAATATAAGGGCTCGACCTTCCACCCGGGCGGCCGGCCCTGGTCGGTCGAATGCGACGTCGCCTTGCCCTGCGCGACCCAGAACGAGCTGCTCGGCGAGGACGCCCGAACGCTGGTGAAGAACGGATGCATCGCCGTCTCGGAAGGCGCCAACATGCCGACCGACCTCGCCGGGGTGCAGGTCTTCAAGGACTCCCGGATCCTCTACGCACCGGGCAAGGCCGCCAATGCCGGCGGGGTCGCCGTCTCGGGCCTCGAGATGAGCCAGAACAGCGCCCGGATCAGCTGGAAGGAAGAGGAGCTGCAGCGCCTGCTCAAGGACATCATGGACGGGATCCACGAGCGCTGCACCGAATATGGCCGGGTCTCGGACAGTCATGTCGATTATGTGAAAGGCGCCAACATCGCCGGCTTCAAGAAGGTGGCCGACGCCATGCTGGCGTTCGGAGTGGTTTAGGGGGCCACGTCAGCGAGGGGAGGAAAGATGAACTCGGAGAGCTACAAGGGGAAGCTGTTCAGGGTCGCCGATCCGGACGCGCGAATCCGCAAGGACGGCGCGCTCGGCGAATATGAGAAAGGGCCGGACGGCGGGGTCGTCCTGATCCCGAAGGGGACCAGGATCAGGATCGACGCCGTGGAGGTGGTCCCGGCCGGAGCGAAGGCCGTCGTCCTCTACGTCCACGCCTTGTCCGAGGACGGCGCGACGACATTGGGCTGGACCGCGGCCTCCAATATCGAAGGACGGCTGCAGTCGGAGACGATCGGGTCGATCCCGCCCAAGCCCGGCGCGAGCCGCTTCGGACCGAACGCCGCCTGGGCGAAGGACCAATATCTCGGCCAGGTGACGCTGGTGCGGGTGGTCGGCACCGACAAGGAGATCGAATTCATTTCAGGGGAGACCTGCGACAAGTTTCTCGCAATGGCCCAGGCCGCCCGCGCCGACGGCGTCGACATCGGGGTCAACAGCGGATTCCGATCCTATCCCGAGCAGAAGTTCCTGTTCGAGGGCCGCCAGAAGGGCCTGCCCGGCTTCGCGCCGGCCAACCGCCCCGGCAATTCCAACCACCAGAACGGGATCGCCTTCGACATCGACGTCAACGGCGGCGGCAGCAATCCCACCTATGTCTGGCTGTCGGCGAACGCGACCCGCTTCGGCTTCGTTCGAACGGTGAAGAGCGAGCCTTGGCATTGGGAATATCTTCCCGACAAGGCGGCGGCGGCGCGGGCTCGGGGTGTGTTCTCGACCTTCGACTGAGGGCCAGTCCTCCCCCGGATTTCCGGAGGAGGGGGACCGCGCGAACGCGGCGGAGGGGTTCTTCGGACTCCGTAAGGCCCCTCCACCAGGCTTCGCCTGGTCCCCCTCCCTGCAATGCAGGGGAGGATTTACGTCACTTCTTGCCAAGCACCCCCATCGCGCCGGTCACCATCGCCTCGATGCCGGTCGCGATCACCGTCTCCGCCTCCGGCGCCCAATAAGGGCTGTGCAGCGAGGGCAGCTTCGAGGTGTCGCCGCCCGCCTCGTCCCATTTCGCCTTGGGCACTCCGCCGACCCAGAAGATCAGGCTCTCGATGCGCTCGTCGGCCAGGTGGTAGCGGCCGAAATCCTCGCCCACCATCGGCGGCGGGACGACGCGCACCCGGTCGGCGCCGAAACGCGTCCGGAACAGGGCCGCCGTGTCGGCGCTGAGCTTTTCCGTATTGACCGCGGCGGGGGTGAACTCCCCCTCGCGGATCGTCACCACCGGCATCTTGTCCTCGGGCATCCCGGCCGCGATCGCCTCGCCGCGGGCGATGCGCTGGATCCCGTCGAGCAGGGCCCGGCGGGTCTTCTGGCTGTAGCTGCGAACGGTCAGGAGCAGCTTCGCCTCGTCGGAGATGATGTTGTGCTTGGTTCCGGCCTGGAAGCTCCCGACCGTCACCACCGCGGCGTCCTGAGGGTCTAGCTCGCGGCTCACCAGGGTCTGGAGCGTGCCGACGATCCGGCTGGCGAGGACGATCGGGTCGCGCGTGTTCTGGGGCACCGCGCCGTGGCCGCCGACGCCCCTGACGGCGATGTCGACGCTGTCGACATTGGCGAAAGCGGGACCGACCGTGATCCCGAGCACTCCGGCCGGGAGCGACGCGCTGTCGTGCCAGGCCAGCGCGTGGGTCGGCTTCGGGAAGCGGGTGAACAGCCCGTCGTCGAGCATCGCCTTGGCGCCCTCGCCGGTCTCCTCCGCGGGCTGGAGGATCATCACCAGGGTGCCGGACCACCGCCCCTTCATCGCCGCCAGCCGCCGGGCGGTCCCGAGCCAGCCGGTCATGTGGGTGTCGTGGCCGCAGGCGTGCATGACCCCGCTCTCGGTGCCCGCGACGCTCTTGGCCCTCACCTTGCTCGCGAAGGCCAGGCCGGTCTGCTCGACGACCGGGAGGGCGTCCATGTCCGCCCGCATCAGAAGAACCGGGCCGGGGCCGTTCTTCATCACCGCGACGACCCCGGTCCTGCCGACCCCGGTCGTGACCTCGAAGCCGAGCTTCCTGGCCTCGGCCGCGAGCCTCGCCGAGCTCTTCAGCTCCTGCATCGAGAGCTCGGGATTGGCGTGGAGCTCGCGGTAGAGGGTCATCAGCGACGGCATGTCCTGCTTCACCTGGTCGGCGAGCGGGTCGGCCGCGGCGGGGGAGGCGAGGGCGAGGAGTGGGATGAGGAAGTAGCGCATGGCCCGGGTGTAGCCGCATTTGGGGGCGGGTCGAGGCTCTAAATTCCTCCCCTGCATTTGCAGGGGAGGGCGACCATGCGAAGCATGGTGGAGGGGCCTTACTGACTCGGAAGGAACCCCCTCCACCACGCTTCGCACGGTCCCCCTCCCCGAGAAATCTCGGGGAGGCTATTGCTCAGTCCTTTGGGACCAGCTCGATCACGTCGAGCGTTGACTCGAAGGCGGGGTAGGGGAGAGCGAGCCGCCACCGGCGCTCGCCGATCCGCTCGAGCAGGCCGATCATGTCGCGCTGCCGGTCGTGGCCGTAGCGCAGGACGCCCTGCTCGTCGCCGAGCTGGAGGGTGCCGAGGAAGACGAGCCGCCGGTCGCCGTCGGCGAAGAGCCGCCCCACCGGCCGCTGCGAGCCGGTAAGCTTGACGAAGTCCATCGGCCCGGCTCCGGCCGAGATCCGGCAGTCGAACCAGGGATAGGCGACGTAATCGAGAAGGCCCTCGCCTTGGCCGCCGACCTTCACCACCCGGCAGCGATAATCGCCGGCCGGCGGAGCCGCGCCCCGAAGCGCCGAATCGGGGTCGAGCAGCACCCCCTCGCGGTCGATCTCGGCCGAGTGGCCGGCGGCCCGGGCCTGGGCGAGCGCCCGGACCCAGGCCGTCCGCCATTTGCGCGCGCGCTCGAGATCATGGTCGGTGGCGACGTCGCGCCAGCCCGCCGCGGCCGGAACCGCGGCGGCCGGCCCGGCCTCGCCGGTCGTGCAGGCGGGCAGGACCAGCAGCGGAGCGAGCAGCGGCACGAGGAGGAGACGCTTCATCCGCCGACCATAGGAGCCGTCCTCCCCTCCCTGCAAGGGAGGGACCGGGGGTGGGTGCGAGCGCAGCGAGCCTTCCGGCCCAGCGTTCGGCGGCCTTCGGCCGACCCACCCCCAACCCCTCCCTTGCAGGGAGGGGCTCAGCCCGGGCCGCCCTCCGGCAACCGGCACAAATCGACCCAGCGCTCGCCGACGAGCGCGAACAGCCGCTCCGGCGTCAATTCGACCGAGCTGTTGAGCGATCCCGCCGCCGGATAGACGAGGTCGAAATCCTTGAGCGAGACGTCGCAATAGACGGGCAGGGGCGTCGCCAGTCCGAAAGGACAGACCCCGCCGACCGGATGGCCGGTCAGCGCCAGCGTCTCCTCCGGCCCGAGCATTCGCGGGCGGGCGCCGAACGCCGCCTTGCTTTTGCCGTTGTCGAGCCGCGCGTCGCCGCGCGCGACGAGGAGGAAGACGGTGTCGCCCGCCCGGACGGCCAGGGTCTTGGCGATCCGCCCCGGCTCCACCCCGAGCGCGCGCGCGGCCGTCTCGACCGTGGCGGTGCTCTCCTCCACCTCGATCAGCGGCAGATCGGGCGCGTTGGCGGCGAGCCATTCGCGGACGGATTCGAGGCTCATTCCCTCACTCCCCGATCAGGTGGAGCGCGAGGCTGCGCCGGTGCGGCCGGCGGCGATGCTCGAACAGATAGAGGCCCTGCCAGGTGCCGAGCGCGAGCCGGCCGCCGGTCAGCGGGATGGCGAGCTGGACCTGGGTGAGGATGGTCCTGAGATGGGCGGGCATGTCGTCGGGCCCCTCGTCGCGATGGGCGTAGGCCGAAGGATCTTCCGGAGCCAGCCTGGCCACCCAGGCCTCGATGTCGGTCCGCACCTCCGGCGCGGCATTCTCCTGGATGAGGAGCGAGGCCGAGGTATGGCGGCAGAAGAGGGTGAGCAGGCCCTCGCTCATGCCCTGCGCGTCGGTCCAGGCGCGGACCTCGCGGGTGATCTCGAGCAGGCCCTGGCGGGACGTATGGAAGTCGAGGGTCGCGGTGGCCTGGCGCATGGGCGGGGCTTAGCGGGGCGGGTGCGCCGTATCAAATCCTCCCCTGCATTCGCAGGGGAGGGGGACCACCCGTAGGGTGGTGGAGGGGCCTTCCCGGGCTCGAGAGAACCCCTCCACCGCGCTTCGCGCGGTCCCCCTCCCCGGCAAATGCCGGGGAGGAATTCCATCCCGACCCGCTTTGTCCTATCGCACCCTCCAAGGGAGACCCGCCATCGCCGACGACAAGCCCAAGTCCAACCTGATGTGGGGCGGCCGCTTCGGGGGCGGGCCGGCGGCCCTGATGCGCGAGATCAACGCCTCGATCGGCTTCGACAAGCGCCTCTGGCGCGAGGACATCGCCGCCTCGCTCGCCCATGTCGCGATGCTCGAGACCCAGGGCATTATCCCGGAAGCGGACGCGTCGGCCATCGCCGAGGGCCTGGAGCGGATCGAGGACGAATATGCCCGGATCGGGATCAGGGAGGACCCGGCCCTCGAGGACATCCACATGCACGTCGAGGCCCGGCTCGCGGAGCTGATCGGCCCGGCCGCGGGCCGGCTCCACACCGCCCGCTCGCGCAACGACCAGGTGGCGACCGACTTCCGGCTGTGGGTGCGCGGCGCGATCGACGAGTGCGACTCCGCCCTCGCCGCCTTCCAGGCCGTCCTCGTCGCCCGCGCCGGCGAGCATTGCGAGACCGTCATGCCCGGCTTCACCCACCTCCAGTCCGCCCAGCCGGTCACGCTCGGCCACCATCTCATGGCCTATTACGAGATGCTGGCGCGCGACCGCTCGCGCTTCGCCGCGGCCCGCGAGCGGCTCAACGAATGCCCGCTCGGCGCCGCCGCCCTGGCCGGGACCGGCTTTCCGATCGACCGCGACGCCACCGCCGCCGCCCTCGGCTTCGACCGCCCCTCGGCCAACTCGCTGGACGCCGTCTCCGACCGCGACTTCGCGCTCGACTATCTGATGGCGGCGACCCAGTGCGCGCTCCATCTCTCCCGACTCGCCGAGGAGCTGATCGTCTGGGCGAGCCAGCCGTTCGGCTTCGTCGCCCTGCCCGACCAGTTCAGCACCGGCTCCTCGATCATGCCCCAGAAGCGCAACCCGGACGCGGCGGAGCTCGTCCGCGGCCATAGCGGGCGGATCGCGGGCGCCCTGGTCGCCCTGGTGATGACGATGAAGGGGCTTCCGCTCGCTTATTCGAAGGACATGCAGGACGACAAGCCGCCGGTCTTCGAGGCCCACGACCTGCTCCTCCTGTCGCTCCAGGCGCTCGCCGCGATGGTCGAGGCGACCCGGTTCGAGGCGGGGCGGATGCGCGCCGCCGCCGAAGCCGGCTTCGCCACCGCCACCGACCTCGCCGACTGGCTCGTGCGCGAGGCCGGCGTGCCGTTCCGCGAGGCTCATCACATCGTCGGGCGGGCGGTGCAGGCGGCGGAGGAGGCCGGGGTGGGCCTGGACGGGCTGGAGCTGGCGGCGTTGCGGGAGATCGATCCCAGGATCGACGAGCGGGTCTACGGCGTGCTGACCGTCGACGCCTCCGTCCGGAGCCGGACCAGCTACGGCGGCACCGCTCCGGAGCGGGTGCGGGAGCAGATCGAGCGGGCGAAACGGGCGCTGGAGCCCTGACCTGCCTCCCCATGCAAAGCATGGGGAGGGGGACCATGCGTAGCATGGTGGAGGGGTGACCTGACGCCGAGGGTGAGGATCGCGCGCGAACCGCTCAAGTCCGTGTCAGATCACCCCTTCACCAGCTTCGCTGGTCCCCCTCCCCATCTAGCGATGGGGAGGCAAGTCAAAGAGGCGCCAGCCTCGACAGCGTCTGCCCGCTCGGCATCAGCAGATACTGCGTCGCCTTGGTCCGGATGAAGTCGGGCAGGCCGGTCACGACCCCGCCGCCCGCCGGCCCCTTCGGGATCCGGAACTCCCGTGTCGCCCCCGGCACCGATCGGTTGCCGATGAGCGCGTCCTGGTCGCGGCCGTGGGCGGGGAAGGAATCGCTGAAATTGTTGCGCTGCCCCCAGGCGGCGAGGCGCATGAACTGCTCGCGGATCGAGGCGCAGACGAAGATGCCCAATATGCCGCGGTCGACGCCGTCGTCCCGGTCGCCCGTGAGCTCCGGCCCGTAGGGCATTCCGCGCCGGACGATCTGCGGGACGCCGGTCGTCGCCGCCATCCCCGAAAGCGCCTGGTCGCGCGGGTTCATGACCCGGACGTGGGACGAGACCGGGCAGGCCAGCCCCTGCGGGTCCTCGGCGAAGGCGAAGCCCTCCTCGCACCGCTCCGGAGCCGGAGCGTCGGGCGACAGGCAGAGCGGGGTCCCGTCGCGCCACCGCCCCATGATCTTGGCCGCGAGAAGCTCGCGCGCCTCGGCCGGAGGAAGCCTGGGGAAGAGCGGCGGCGCCTTCCGGGTAAGGAAGCGCTCGAAGGTGGCGACGTCCTGATAGATCCAGCGGAACACCAGATAGGAGGAATCGCGGAGGATCGAGGCGGCGGGGTCGCGGGCCGGGGCGCAGGGGAAGCGGTCGTCATAATGGCCGATCACCACCGACCGGGGGTCGACCGGCCGCTCGGGGCTGGGGACGCCGTCCCAGGCGACCTTGCCGTTCGAGAGCCCGTCGACATAGCCGAAATGGAGCCGGGCCCCCTTGCCGCCCGGCCCGAAGCCGAGGAACGCCCCGTCGAGCCGACCGCCCGACGCGCGCGGGATCAGCTCGCCGAGGCCCGCCGCCGTGGCCTCCTCCAGGATTTCCCCCGTCGCCGCCTCGAGCTGCCGCTCGCCGACCGCGTGGAGATGGACGAAGCAGCTCACCGCCTCGCCGCGGAACCGCCCCTCCCACCAGTTGGAGGGCGCGCTCGGGCCGACGTCGCCGATCCGCTCGGCGTCGGGCGGCGCCCGGAAGCTGCTCTCGAGCTTGGCGTAGAGGTCGGGCTCGAGCAGCTGCGCCATCGCCCCCGCGGCGAAGCTGAGGTTGGCGACCCAGCCGTGCGCCGCCGTCGGCTTGTTGGTCCCGAACAGCAGGAGCGGCCTGATCTCGCCCACGAAGCGCCGGAGCGAGGCGGCGTCGGGCGCCGAGAAGATCAGGTGCCGGACCAGCCGGTACCCGGCGATGTTGCCGAGCACCATGCCCTGGAGATCGTTGCTGTCGACGGTCATCGCTGCTCTCCGGCCTGAACTGTCGTGCCTCGCCTGCCCCTCCCCCCTCTCCCCGGTGGGGAGAGGGCCGGGGTGAGGGGGCTCGGCCGCCGAGGATGAATCGCCGCCGTCGAACCCCCTCACCCTGCCCTCTCCCCGCCGGGGAGAGGGATCGTTCGGCGGCAGCGGCTTTTCCGATCAGTTCTTGCCCTGTGCCGAGCTCTCCGCCGCCGCGGCAAGAACCCTCGCCGCCGCGGTCAGCGCCTCAGCCGCCGCTTGAAGGAACGCCGTCTTCACCGTGCCGGCCGGCGGCGGTCCCCCCGAGGGCTTGTCGTCGCCCCCCGCCGGAGCCTCGTCGCCCGCGCCGCTTCCGGCAAGCGATTCCTCGATCTCGCGCACCGTCTTGGGGAAGTAGCTGAACAGCCAGCCCTGCCCTTCGCGTCCGCCCTCGTCGCGGCCGAGCGCCTTGACGTTGAGATGCTTGGAGGCCTGGAAGAAGGTGTCCTGGTCGTTGAGCTCGTCCCAGGGCGGGGCGCCCTCGGCCAGCTCGAAGATCGGCCTGAACACGTGCGGGAGCTCGCGCCGGAAGAATTCCGTATATTCCTCCGGATCGCCGTCGAACTCGGTGATCACCTGGAGGAACTTGTCGTGGATGACCAGGACCCGGGCGAAGTGGACGATCTTCGACTTGCGAAGCGCCCGGTCGATCTCGGGCTGGACATGGTCGGCGAAGACCTCCTTCAGCTTCTGAAGCTTGGCCAGCGATTCCGGGTCCTGCTTCAGGGGCACGGTCATGTTCAAGGCGGTGATCATAGAGACGCTCCTTCGCTTGCCGAGCGAAAGCCGGGCTTTCAGCCGAGGCCCGCTGGCTTCCTGATTTCGCCGATTCCCTTCGGCGCGGCCATCCGGCCACGCCCCCACGAGCCCGGAATCCCACCGGCATTGGGCGAAGTCAATATCCGCATACTGGGAGGAGGCGGCCGGTCTTCGTCATTCCGGACTCGATCCGGCATCCATGAACACGGTCGTAGGCGGTTTTCGCCCATGATGTTCATGGACCCCGGATCGAGTCCGGAGTGACGGGCCAGCCTTCCGCGCCCGCTTCGCCGCGATCCCGCCCTCGCGGCGTCGGACGGATGAACCCCGCCGCGTCGCGCTGCGCTTCGCGGCGGCGGGGCCAGGCCTGCCTCTCGTTCAATCTCACAATGTCAAAGAGCCCGGACGAGTCGCGACTCGCCCAACCCTCAACTTAGTAGGAAAAATCCTACAAGTCAAGAACAAAAAAAGAACATCAGAATGGCAGATGCCTCCGACCTTCCTTCGCGTCCTTCGCGCCCCTTCGCGTGAGACCAACGGCCGATTGCCTCACGCGAAGGGCGCGAAGGACGCGAAGACGTTTTTCGCTAAGCGCCCGATCCCGACGGCGATTGGACCCCGCCCGCCTTCCGCGCCCTTTTCGCCGCGATCCTCAGCCTCAGGGCGTTGAGGCGGATGAACCCGGCCGCGTCGCGCTGGCTGTAGCTCGACGAGCCTTCCTCGAAGGTGACGAGGTCCTGGTCGTAGAGGGCGAGCTCGCTCTCCCGGCCGATCACCGTCGCATTGCCCTTGTAGAGCTTGACTCGGACCTTGCCCGAGACATGCTCCTGGCTCTTGTCGATCAGCGCCTGCAGCATCTCGCGCTCGGGCGAGAACCAGAAGCCGTTGTAGATGAGGCTGGCGTAGCGCGGCATGATCTCGTCCTTGAGATGCGCCGCTCCGCCGTCGAGCGTGATCGATTCGATGCCGCGATGGGCGGCGAGCAGGATGGTTCCGCCGGGGGTCTCGTAGACCCCGCGCGACTTCATCCCGACGTAGCGGTTCTCGACCAGGTCGAGCCGGCCGATTCCGTTGTCGTGGCCCAATTGGTTGAGCCGGGCGAGCAAGGCCGCCGGCGAAAGCGTCTCGCCGTCGATCGAGACGGGATCGCCCGCCTCGAAGCCGATCTCGATCACGGTCGCCCTGTCCGGGGCGTCCTCGGGCGAGATCGTGCGCTGGTGGACATATTCCGGCGCCTCGACCGAAGGGTCCTCGAGCACCTTCCCCTCGGAGGACGAGTGGAGGAGGTTGGCGTCGATCGAGAAGGGGGATTCGCCGCGCTTGTCCTTCGAGATCGGGATCTGGTGCTTCTCGGCGAAATCGATCAGCTGCTCCCGGCTGGCGAAATCCCATTCGCGCCACGGGGCGATCACCTTGATGTCCGGCTCCAGCGCGTAATAGCCGAGCTCGAAGCGGACCTGGTCGTTGCCCTTGCCGGTGGCGCCGTGGCAGACCGCGTCGGCGCCGACGGCCCGGGCGATCTCGATCTGGCGCCTGGCGATGAGCGGCCGGGCGATCGACGTTCCCAGCAGATACTGGCCCTCATAGACCGTGTTCGCCCGGAACATCGGGAAGACGTAGTCGCGGACGAACTCCTCGCGCAGGTCCTCGATGAAGATGTTCTCGGGCCGGATTCCGAGCAGCTCCGCCTTGCGCCGCGCCGGCTCGACCTCCTCGCCCTGGCCCAGATCGGCGGTGAAGGTGACGACCTCGGCGCGATATTCGGTCTGGAGCCATTTGAGGATTATCGACGTGTCGAGCCCGCCCGAATAGGCGAGAACGACCTTCTTGGGAGCGGGAAGGGTCATCGAGGTTCCTGTGAGAGCTGCCGGAAGCGGCGGACGAGGGCGGGGGGGTGGATGCCGTCGCGCAGGGCGACGAACAGGGTGTCGTCGCCGCAGATCGTCCCGGCGACCTCCTCGAGCCTGGCCTGGTCGAGGGCGAGGCCGACGAGGTGGGCCGAGCCGGGGGGAGTCCTCATCACGAGCAGGTTGCCGGCGGCCTCGACCGACAGCACCCACTCGGCGAAGATTCGCTGGAGTCGGGTAGCGGCCCAGTCGTTGTCGCCGAGCTGGTCGGGCAGGGCATAGGCCAGCGCTCCGCCGCGCTTCACCTTGAGTGCGCCCATCTGGTCGAGATCGCGCGAAACCGTCGCCTGGGTGACCGAGAAGCCGAGTCCGGCGAGCCGGGCCGTCACCTCCTCCTGGCTCCCGAGCGGCTCGGCCCGGATGAGGTCGGCGATCGCCTTCTGCCGGCGGGTGCGCGATTCGCTCATGACGAAATCCTCCCCGGCATTTGCCGGGGAGGGGGACCGGGCGAAGCCTGGTGGAGGGGCTCTTCGAACGCGGCAAGAACCCCTCCACCGCGCTCCGCGCGGTCCCCCTCCCCCGGGAGTCCGGGGGAGGAATGAAAAGCGCCGCCCCTCACGACCGCACCCCCGCCAGCCAGGCGAGCGCGCCGCGCGCCGTGTGCATCCGGTTCTCGGCCTGGAGCCAGACCGCGCTCCTCGGGCCGTCTATCACGCCTGCGCTCACCTCCTCGCCGCGGCGGGCCGGCAGGCAGTGCAGGAAGCGGGCTTCGGGGCAGCGCGCCATCAGCGCCTCGTCCACCCGATAGGCGGCGAAGGCCCGGGCCCGCGCCTCCGCCTCGTCGTCCTGCCCCATCGACACCCAGACGTCGGTATAGACGACGTCCGCGCCCTCGACGGCTTCGGCCGGATCGGCGAGCCGGGTCACGCCGTCCGGCGCATCGGCCAGGCCATAGCCCTCGGGGCTCGCCACGCGAAGCTCGACGCCGAGCAGCGAGCACGCCTCGGCGAGCGAGCGGCAGACATTGTTGTCGCCGTCGCCGACATAGGCGATTCGGGCGCCGTCGAGCCGGCCGAGCAGCTGCTTCACGGTCAGCAGGTCGGCCAGCGCCTGAAGCGGATGGGCCTTGTCGGACAGCAGGTTGAGCAGCGGCCTGCCGGTCGCCGCGGCCATCGCCTCGAGGTCCCTGTGGTCCATCACCCGGGCGGCGATGACGGCGTGGTAGCAGGCGAGCGTGCGGGCGACGTCCTCGGCGCTCTCGCGCGTGCCGAGGCCGACCTCCTCCTTCTGGATGTAGACGGGATGGCCGCCGAGCTGGACGGTGGCGATCTCCAGCGAGTTTCGGGTCCTCGCCGACGGCTTCTGGAAGACCAGCGCCACCCCCTTGCCGGCCAGCGGCAGGCCGAGATCGGGAAGCTCGGACAATGCCAGGATCTCGCCCAGCCCCTCTCGCCCGAGGTCCGCGACGGTCAGCAGGTCCGTCATTCGCCCGGCCTCCCCGCAAAAAGAGGGACAGTCCCCCTTTTTCCCCTCCGCATTTGAAAAAGAGGGACTGTCCCTGATTTCGCGGTCACCAGCTCTTCTCCCGCTTGACCATCGTGCCGATCCCTTCGTCGGTGAGTAGCTCGATCAGAAGGGCGTGCGGCACGCGGCCGTCGATGATGTGGGCCGTGCCCACGCCCGCGTCGACCGCATCGGCGCAGGCCCGAAGCTTCGGGATCATTCCCGCGCTGACGCTTTCATGCTCGATCCGGTCGCGAAGCTCGGTCGAGGTCAGCCTCGCAACCAGGCTGGATTCGTCGTTCACGTCCTCCAGCAGCCCGGGCGCCGCCGTCAGGTAGACGATCTTCTCGGCCGCCATCGCCACCGCGATCGCCCTCGCCGCCTCGTCGGCGTTGACGTTGTAGGGCTGGCCGGTCTCGTCGGCGCCGATGGTCGAGACGACCGGGCTCAGCCCCTCGTCGAGCAGCCGCTCGAGCACCGAGGCGCGGACGTGGCTGACGTCGCCGACGAAGCCCAGCGACGACTCGCGCGGGGTGACGGTGAGCAGCCCGGCATCCTCGCCCGACACGCCGACCGCGACCGGCTCTTCCAGCGCCTCGCGGTTGATCGTCGCGACGAGGTCGCGGTTGATCTTGCCGACCAGGACCATCCGCACGATCTCCAGCGTCTCCGCGTCGGTCACCCTCAGCCCGTCGCGGAACTCCGGCTCCTTGCCGACCCGCCGCATCATCGCGTCGACCTGCGGCCCGCCGCCGTGGACGAGCACGCAGCGCACCCCCACGCTCCTGAGCAGGAGCACGTCCTGCGCCAGGGCGCGGTCGAGCGCCTTGTCGATCGCCGCCCCGCCCAGCTTCACGACCACCGACCGTCCGTGGAAGCGCTGGATGTAGGGCAGGGCCTGGACGAGGATCGCCGCGGTCTCGGTGGGCGATCTCATAATCTCGTCGCCCCGGCGAAAGCCGGGGCCTCGGGGAGACCCGCCGCGACTTGTCGTCCTGAGGTCCCGGCTTTCGCCGGGACGACGGTAAAGCGCCTCATGACGTCCTCGAATTCTCTTTGATGTAGCCCGGCCCGAGATCGATCCCGATCACCTGCGCTCGGCCCAGTCCGAGGCCGAGCGCGACCTCGATCTCGATCCGCTCGCCCTTCATGTGGGCGGCGACGGCCCGGCTGTCGTGATCGGCGTTGGTGCCGGCTCTCGACACGATCGTCCCGCCATAGGCGACGGTCGCCTTCTCCGGGTCGAAGGCGATCCCCGCCGATCCGGCCGCCGCCAGCAGCCGGCCCCAATAGGGGTCGCCGCCATACCAGCTGCACTTGACCAGATTGTTCTCGGCGATCCTCTTGGCCGCGATCCGGGCTTCCTCGTCCGACCCGGCGCCGGTCACCGACAGCGCCACCATCTTGGTCATCCCCTCCGCGTCCCGCGCCATCTGCAGGGTGAGGTCCTCGCACGCCTTGTGCACCGCGTCGGCGAACTCGACCGGATCGGGGCGGCCGCGGCGGGCGGAGGCGAGCAGCATGGCGGTGTCGTTGGTCGAAGTGGCGCCGTCGACGTTCAAGGTGTTGAAGGTCCGGTCGGAGGCGTCGCGAAGGATCTTCGTCATCTCCTCGGCCGACACGTCGGCGTCGGTCGTGAGGAAGGCGAGCATGGTCGCCATGTTCGGGGCGATCATCCCGCAGCCCTTGGCCATTCCGCCCAGGGTGAAGGTCGAGCCCTCGACGAGGACCTCCTTGGCCTTGTGGTCGGTGGTGAGGATTCCGCGCGCCGCGTCATGCGCTCCCCCGACCGACAGCTTCTTGGCGATCTTGGGCGTGGCGCCGAGGATGACGTCCATCGGCAGGGGGGTGCCGATGATCCCCGTCGAGCAGACCAGGACGTCCTCCGCCGCGACGTCCAGCGCGGCGGCCGCGGCGGCGGCCATCGCCTCGGCGTCGGCGAGGCCGGCGGCGCCGGTGCCGGCATTGGCGTTGCCGCTGTTGACGATGACCGCCGCGGCCCGCCCGCCATTCTCCGCGAGGCGGCGGCGCGAAAGCACGACGGGCGGCGCGACGAACTTGTTCTGGGTGAACACGGCCGCCGTCGCCACCGGCCTGCGGTCGTCGGTGGCGAGCATGGCCATGTCGAAGCGGCGGCGCTTGATCCCGGCATGGCAGCCGGCGGCGACGAAGCCCTTCGCGGCGGTGACGCTCATGGGTAGACCCCCGCGACCGGAAGCCCGGCCGTCTCCTCGAGGCCGAGCATGAGGTTGGCGCACTGGATCATCTGGCCGGCGGCCCCCTTGACGAGATTGTCGAGCGCGGCGACGGCCAGCACCCGGCCGGTGCGCTCGTCGTAGCGGGCGGTGAGATGAACCGCGTTCGAGCCCAGGGTCCATTTCGTCTGCGGCGGACGGTCCGAGACATGGATGAAGGGCTCTCCGGCATAGGCCTGGCGCAACGCGTCGAGCGGGTCGCAGGGTCCTTTGGCGACGGCGTGGCAGGTGGCGAGGATTCCGCGGTTCATCGGCGCGAGGTGGGGCGTGAAGAGCAGCCTGCCGCCGAGCGCCATCTCCATCTCCGCGGTGTGGCGGTGAGTGAGCAGGCCGTAGGCGGAGAGGCTTTCGTCGACCGTGTTGAAATGGGTCTCCTCCTTCGCCGCCTTGCCCGCCCCGCTCACCCCGGAGGCCGCGTCGACGACGAGGCTTGCCGGCTCGACCAGCGCCATGAGCGGGCGCAGCGCGAGGATGGCCGCGGTCGCATAGCATCCGGCCGCCGCGACGGTGGCGGAATCGGCGATCGCCGCGCGGTTGAGCTCCGGAATGCCGTAGACGAAGCGGTCGAGAAGGTCCGGAGCGCGGTGCGATTCCCGGTACCAGAGCAGGTAGTCCGCGGCGGAGTCGAGCCGGAAGTCGGCGCCGAGATCGACGAACGGGATGCCGCGGCCGATTATGTCGGGGGCGATCGCCTGGGATTCGCCGTGTGGAAGGGCGGCGAAGACGAGATCGACTCCGCCGAGCGCCTCGGGTGCATAACTATTCACCCGCGAGTCCGGATAGGCCAGCGCCAGGTGGGGGTGGACGGCGGCGAGCGGCTGCCCGGCCCGGCTGGCTCCGAACAGCTTCGACGGGCGCAGCACGGGGTGCTGCGCGCAAAGCCGGAGAAGCTCGGCACCGACGAAGCCGGAGGCTCCCAATATGGCGACTCGAATCATGGGGCGCAGGCCATGCCCGCGAATGCATAATTATGCAATAAGCTGTGATTTATGCATCGCCTTGACCGCCCCGCTGCTGGGCGGGCTCGAACAGGTCGATCCTCGGACGGCGCGAATGGCGCTTGTGGCGGCGGCGCCGGCGCGCCGCGGGGCGGAAGAGGACGATCATCCCGGCGAGGCCGGCGACGGCCAGGCAGGCCACCACGATCGCCAGGGTGTCGGTCAAGATGTCCTGCATCGCCAGCCCTCCCGAAACCAGCTTGGGTCAAAACCTCAATTTGTGCGGATCCCAAGCCTCCAAAGCGTCACGACTCCGTCGTCGGCCGAGCCGACGAGCCAGCGTCCGTCGGGGCTGAAGCCGATATGCATGATGTCCTCCGGCAACTTCAGCACCTGGACCAGCGCCCCGTCCGCCACCCGCCAGAGCCGGACCGGCCGGCCCTCGCCGCCGGCGCCGGTCATCCCATGCCACAGCGTGCCGAGGCCGCCGCGGGCGCGGCCGGCATTGGCGAGCCAGCGGCTGTCGGGGCTGAAGACGAGCTTGTAGGCATGGTTGCCGACGGCGAGCCGGCGCACCGGCCGGCCGTCGGAAGCGCGGCGCAGGATGATGGTGGAATCGTCGCCGCCGGTGGCGAGCCACCGCCCATCCCGGCTCCAGGCGAGGCCGACGACGGCTTCCTCGTGCTCGGCGAGGGTGGCAAGCGCCTTGCCCGTCGCCGAATCCCACAGCCGGGCGGTCGCGTCGAAGCTTCCGGTGGCCAGACGCCTGCCGTCGGGGCTGAAGCGGACCTCCCAGATGTTGCGCCCGTGCCCGGACAGCCTGGCGACGACCCTGCCGTCGCGGTTCCAGACGCGCGCCACGGAATCCTCGCCGGCCGCGGCCAGCCGGCCGTCGGGCGAGAAATCGAGGCTCCAGACCGTCCCCCGAGCCTCCTTGAGCTCGCCCACCTGCCGGCCGCCGGCCGTCTCCCACAATCGTACCGAGCCGTCATAGCCGGCGGTCGCCAGCCTCGTCCCGTCGGGCGAGAAGGCGACCGTGGTGGCGCCGCCCGGATGGTCGAACCGCCTGAGGACCTTCAGGTCCGGAATCCGGCGAAGGACCACGCGCCCGGTGGCGTTGGTCGTCGCCAGGATCCGGCCGTCGGGGCTGAACGCCGCCGCGCGCCCGGGCCCCGAGTCGTCGCGGAAGCGCGCGACCGGCTCGGCCTGGAGCCTGGGCCCGGTGGCGACGGGTTCGGGAGCGCTTCCGCAGGCGGCGAGAAGGATGAGGGCGAGGAAAGCGAGAGGCTTCACCCGCCGCTTTTAGCAGAAGCTCAGCCCCGCGCCGAGCCTATCGCCGGATCGAGGATGAAGGCCCCGGTTTCGACCGGCGCGCCGCTTCCTTGCGGCGCGCCGGCTACCGCCCCCGCGGCAAGCAGAAAGAAAGCTACGAGGAGAAAGAGGAGGGCGCCGATCGCTCCGCGCGACAGGGACAAGGTCAGCTTCGGCGAGTTGCCGTGCGCCGTGGGCCGTGTTCCGAATGACGTGACTGTCGCCATGGTCGCGCTCCCGCTCCGATTGCCTGTAATTTAGGGCCGGACAGGCGCTCCCCGCCACCAGCATTACAGCCAAGTTTCGCCACAGTCGGAGGGCGGCGGACGGCTGGCGCCGGGCGCGGCGTGCGGATATGTGCGGGTATGTGCGGAACCGCTCGGCCATGAAGCCGTGACCCGGGGCCTCGTCCGGGTCGGAGTCGGCGGCTGGGACTACGATCCCTGGCGCGAGACCTACTATCCGCCGAAGCTGTCCAAGGCCAGGCAGCTCGCCCACATGGCCGGAAGCCTCACCGCGGTCGAGATCAACGCGACCTATTACAAGCTGCAGAAGCCGGAGTCGTTCGAGCGCTGGGCGAAGGCGGTGCCCGACGGCTTCCGCTTCGCGGTCAAGGGCTCGCGCTTCTGCTCCAACCGCAAGGTGCTCGGCGAGGCCGGGGAGGCGGTCGAGCGCTTCTGCGGCCAGGGGCTGGCGGAGCTGGGCGACAAGCTCGGGCCGATCCTGTGGCAGTTCATGGCCACCAAACGGTTCGAGCCGGACGATTTCAGCGCCTTCCTGGCGCTGTTGCCGCGGAGCCTGGCGGGCCTGAAGCTGAGCCACGCGGTCGAGCCCCGGCACGAAAGCTTCCGCGACCCCGAATTCGTGGCGATGGCGCGAGCGGCTGGAGTGGCGATCGTCTTCGCCGATTCCGAGGAGTTCCCGTGCCTCGCGGACCTGTCCGGCGACTTCGCTTATGCCCGGCTCCAGCGCAGCCGCGCGGACTTGGCGACGGGCTATTCCGGGCCCGAGCTGGACCGGTGGGCGCAGGTGGCGAGCCGCTGGGCGCGGGGGGAGAGCCCGGAGGGCTTTCCCTATGCCGCAAGGCCGCCGAAGCCGCGGGCGCGGGAGACCTACGTCTTCTTCATCTCGGGCGCCAAGGAACGGAATCCGGCGGCCGCGGAAGCGCTGATCGCCCGGCTTTAAATCCTCCCCATGGCGCAAGCCATGGGGCGGGGGACCACCCGAAGGGTGGCGGAGGGGTAATTGCCGAGGCTTATGCCAGCTACCCCTCCACCATGCTTCGCATGGTCCCCCTCCCATCGCCTTCGGCGGCAGGGAGAATTAGAGCGGCCGAATGAACCCGCTCTTCGCCAATCTCCCGACCACGATCTTCACCCGGATGTCGGCGCTGGCCGTCGAGCACGGAGCGGTCAATCTGGGGCAGGGCTTTCCCGATTTCGGCTGGCCCGACGACGTCGTCGCGAGCGCGGCCGAGGCGCTGATCTCCGGATCCAACCAATATGCGCCGATGCCCGGGCTCCCGGCTCTGAGGGAGGCGGTCGCCGAACATTACCGCGCGAACCAGGGGCTCGAGACCGGGCCCGGCTCGGTGGTCGTCACCTCGGGCGCGACCGAAGCCCTGGCGGCTTCGCTGCTGGCGCTGATCGAGCCCGGCGACGAGGTGCTGCTCTTCCAGCCGCTCTACGACGCCTATCTGCCGCTGGTGCTCCGCGCCGGCGGAGTGCCCCGCTTCGTCCGGCTGACTCCCCCGGATTGGAGGATCGGCGAGGAGGCGCTGGCGGCGGCCTTCTCGCCGCGCACGAAGCTCGTCGTCTTCAACAACCCGCACAACCCGTCTTCGCGGGTGTTCGGGGCGGACGAGCTTGGGCTGCTCGCCGAGGCCTGCGTCAGGAACGACGCGATCGTTCTGACCGACGAGGTCTGGGAGCATGTCGTGTTCGACGGTCGCAGGCACCGGCCGCTCGCCGGCTTTCCGGGAATGGCGGAGCGGACGGTGAAGGTGGGCTCGGCCGGAAAGATCTTCTCGCTGACCGGCTGGAAGGTAGGCTGGGCGGTGGCGCCCCCGGCTCTGGCGGAGCCGATCGCCAAGGCCCACCAGTTCCTCACCTTCGCGACCGCGCCCAACCTGCAGTCGGCCGTGGCTTACGGCCTCGGCAAGGAAGCGCGATGGTTCGACGGGATGCGCGAGGAGATGGCCCAGGCTCGGGACACCCTGGTCTCGGGGCTTCGGCAAGCGGGGTTCGCCACTCTCCCCGCCGAGGGCACCTATTTCGTCGGGGTCGACCTGCCGGCCTCGGGGATCGAGGCGGACGACGCCGCCTTCTGCGAGCGGGCGGTGCGCGAAGCGGGCGTGGCCGCGATCCCGCTCTCCGCTTTCTACGCCGAGGATCCGGTGACGAGCGTGGTGCGGCTCTGCTTCGCCAAGAAGCCCGAGACGCTGGCGGCTGGGATAGAGCGGATGCGGAAAGCGCGGGCGCTGTTCGCTTGAATCTCCCCTCCCTGGAAGGGAGGGGTTAGGGGGTGGGTCCGCCGAAGGCGGTCGAAACTCGGAGTCGGCAGAAAGTCTCGCTGCGCTCGCCTACCCACCCCTGACCCCTCCCTTCCAGGGAGGGGAGGATTCTCGACATTGGCCGCGCCAGGCTGGTAGGGCTTCGCCACCGTCAGACGGAGCTTACCTTGCCCTTCGACTCATCGGCCGAAGCCCGCGCGCTGTTCGAGCGCCTCGGCGTCCCCCTTTCCCAAGGCGACCTCGTCTCCCATTCCCCGATCGACGGCCGGGTCATCGGCGCCGTCCCCGCCGCCTCGGCCGCCGACGTCGCCGCCGCCGTCGGGCGCGCCCAGCAGGCCTTCCTCGCGTGGCGCGACGTCCCGGCGCCGAGGCGCGGCGAGCTCGTCCGGCTGTTCGGGGAGGTGCTTCGCGAGGAGAAGGAGGCGCTCGGGCGGCTGGTCAGCCTGGAGGCCGGCAAGATCCTCCAGGAGGGGCTGGGCGAGGTCCAGGAGATGATCGACATCTGCGACTTCGCCGTCGGGCTGTCGCGGCAGCTCTACGGCCTTACCATCGCCACCGAGAGGCCGGGGCACCGGATGATGGAGACCTGGCACCCGCTCGGGGTGGTGGGGGTGATCTCGGCGTTCAACTTCCCGGTGGCGGTATGGGCGTGGAACGCCTGCCTCGCCTTCGTCTGCGGCGACGCAGTGGTGTGGAAGCCGTCGGAGAAGACTCCGCTCGCCGCCGTCGCGGTCCAGGCCCTGTTCGAGCGCGCCGCCGAGCGGTTCGGCGGGGCGCCGGCGGGGCTGAGCCGGGTGGTGCAGGGCGGCCGCGAGACGGGCGAAGCCCTGGTCGACGATCGCCGGGTCGCGCTCGTCTCGGCGACGGGGTCGACCGCGATGGGGCGGGCGGTCGCGCCGCGAGTCGCCGCTCGTTTCGGCCGCACCCTGCTCGAGCTGGGCGGCAATAACGGGATGGTGGTCGCGCCCTCGGCCGATCTCGCCCTGGCGGAGCGGGCGATCGCTTTCGCGGCGGTGGGGACCGCCGGCCAGCGCTGCACGACCCTCAGGCGGCTGTTCGTCCACGAGACGGTTTACGAATCGCTGGTGCCGCGGCTGAAGCGGATCTGGGCGAGCGTTCCGGTCGGCAACCCGCTCGAGCCGGGAACCCTGGTCGGCCCGCTGATCGACGAGGCCGCCGCCGGCGCGATGCAATCGGCCCTGGAACGGGCGCGGGCGGAGGGCGGAGCGGTCCATGGCGGCGAGCGCCTCGAGGGGCTCTACGTCCGGCCGGCCCTGGTCGAGATGCCCGGCCAGAGCGAGATCACGCTCACCGAGACCTTCGCTCCGATCCTCTACGTCATGCGCTACGGCGGGCTGGACGAGGCGATCGCCGCTCACAACGAAGCCCCGCAGGGTCTCGCCTCGGCCATCTTCACCAACGATATTCGCGAGGCGGAGACCTTCCTCTCCGCCGCCGGCTCCGACTGCGGGATCGTCAACGTCAATATCGGCCCGTCCGGCGCCGAGATCGGCGGGGCGTTCGGCGGCGAGAAGGAGACGGGCGGCGGGCGCGAGAGCGGCTCCGACGCGTGGCGCAACTACATGCGCAGGGCGACCAACACGATCAATTACAGCCGCGAGCTGCCGCTGGCCCAGGGCGTCAACTTCAACATGCCATGACGGGACGGGTCGCGATCCTGACTCCGGACAAGGACGGCGAGGGCTATCGCACCCGCTGGCCCGACGTGCTCGCCAAGAATGCGGCGCCGCTGCGCGAGGCGGGGCTCGAGGTCGAGGCCCGCGACTGGGCCGAGGCCTCCGACCTGGCCGGCTTCGACCTCGTCCTGCCTCTGCTCGTCTGGGGCTATCCGTTCGCTCCGCTGCAATGGGCCGCCGCCGTGGACCGGTGGGAGCGCGAAGGCGTCCGTCTTCGAAATCCGGCCTCGGTGCTCCGGTGGAACTCGGACAAGGCCTATCTCGGTCGGCTGGGCGAGCTCGGCGCGCCGGTGATCCCGGCTTTGTACGCCGACCGCCTTTCGGCCGAGTTCCTCGAAGAAGCGGCGCGAACGTTCGGCACCGACCGGCTCGTCGCCAAGCCCCGCATCTCCTCGACCGCGTGGCGGACGATCCGCTGGTCGCCCGGAGCCTCGCTCGACGGCGGCCCGGAGGGCGAGGCGATCGTACAGCCCTATCTCCCGGCGATCGAGCAATCCGGCGAGGTCTCGATGATCTACTTCGGCGGCGCCTTCAGCCACGCCATCGCGAAGCGGCCGCAGCCCGGGGACTTCCGAGTGCAGCCCGAATTCGACGGGATCATCGCCGCCTGCCGGCCGGAGCCCGCCGAGCACGAGGCGGCGGAGCGAATCCTCGCCGCGGTGGAAGAGTCCCTGCTCTACGCACGGATCGATCTGGTGCGCGGCTTTGACGGCAAGCCGCAGCTGATCGAGCTCGAGCTGATCGAGCCGGATCTGTACCTCGGCTATGACGAAGGGGCGGGGGCGCGGTTCGCGGCGGCGGCGAGGGACGCGATTTAAATCCTCCCCGGCATTTGCCGGGGAGGGGGACCAGGCGAAGCCTGGTGGAGGGGTTCTTACCGACTCCGCAGAACCCCTCCACCGCGCTCCGCGCGGTCCCCCTCCCCCGGAAAAACCGGGGGAGGATCTTGGAACCGGAACCGATTCCAGCCTCAGCCGCTGAACCGGGCCCATGCCCCATGTGGTTCTCCTCGGCGATTCGATCCTCGACAACGGCGCCTACGTGCGCGGCGGGCCCGACGTCGTGTCCCAGCTGCGCGGCAAGCTCCCCGCGGACTGGGACGCCAGCCTGCTCGCGCTGGACGGCGCGGTGGCCGGGGAGGTCACGGCGCAGCTGGGGCGGCTGCCGAAGGGCGCCACCCACCTCGTCGTCAGCGCCGGCGGCAACGACGCGCTCGCGGCGTCCTTCCTGCTCGGCCAGTCGGTCGCGACCGTCGCGGAGGCGCTTTCGCTGCTCGAGACCGCGCAGAGCCGCTTCGCCGCCGACTATATGAGGATGGCCGACGCCGTCGCCGCCACCGGCCTCCCGGCCGCCTTCTGCACGGTCTACGACACGCCGCCCTCCTCGCCGGACCACCGGATCGTGCGGACCGCCCTGGCGCTTTTCAACGACGTCATCAGCCGGGCGGCCTTCGCCCAAGGCGCCGGCCTGATCGACCTCCGGCTGATCTGCGACGAGGACGAGGATTATGCCAATCCGATCGAGCCTTCCGCGCGGGGCGGCGACAAGATCGCGTCGGCCATCGCCGGCTGGGCGGCGGACGGGAACCCGGCTGGTTACGGAGCCGTTATTACGATAAGAGTCGATTAGTAGGCGTAAAACACAATAAACGCAGGGGAGTTGGATCATGAACACGCGAACTTTCGCGCTCATTTTCGGAATCGTCTTTCTCGTCATCGGCGCCGGCGGCTTCATTCCCGACATCTTGCAGCCCGGAGTGCCCGATCCGAACCTGACCATGACCCATGGCTACGGGCACGAGCTCGGCCTGTTCCCGGTCAACACGCTCCACAACATCGTCCACATCATCTTCGGAATCTGGGGCATACTCGCCTACAAGAGCTATGGCGGCTCCCGCTCCTATTTCCGGGTCGTCGCGGTGGTTTACGGACTGCTGACCGTCCTCGGCCTGCTCGAGCCGACCCGCACGACCTTCGGGCTGGTCCCGATCTACGACAACGACGTCTGGCTGCACGCTCTGCTGGCCCTCGTCGCGGCCTATTTCGGCTGGGTCAATCGTGACACCGCGGGCGACCGGGGCTGAGCGACGGGACGAGGCGGAACGGCCCGGCGGAGCGCCGGGCCGTTTCCCTTTCCTCCACCGGTTTGCCTTTTCTTTCCATGGCTTGCCCGGCCCTTGCGGGTCCGTTCAGCGCGCTTTAATAGGCTATCACAGGATAATGACGGACTGCCACGCGGAGTTTTTTCGCGGCCGCCACTATCGGGGATAGACCATGTACAGCCGCAGCTTTCTCGCCCTCCTCGCGCTCGGGGCCGCGTGGCCCGCATCCGCTCAGAACGCGCCGCCGCCCGCGCCGCCGCCGACGATCGCGCCGGCGCCGGTCCTCGCCGCCGACTGGTCGCGCAAGGACGCCGAAGCCCTGCTCGCCTATGTCGAGCGGGCCGACGAGGAAGGGCTCGACCCGGCCGACTACAATCCGGCGGCGCTTCGCGACGCGATCGAGACCAAGGGCGACATGCTCGACAGCGTCGCCACCGCGACCTTCCTCAAGCTCGCCGGCGACCTCATGTTCGGCCACGTCCGCGGCGACAGCCGGATCGACTGGTACGTCAAGGACGACAGCTGGAACGTCTACGATCAGCAGGCGCTGCTCGACCGGGCGGTCAAGGGCGGCGTCGCCGACGCCCTGAACGGACTGCTCCCGACCCATCCGCAATATGCGGCGCTCAAGGCGCTGCTCGACGATTCCTCGACCGACGCCAAGACCCGCGACCGGATCCGGATCAACCTCGACCGCTGGCGCTGGCTTCCCCGCGATCTCGGCTCCAAATATGTGATCGTCAACGTGCCCGCCTATACGGTCGCCCTGGTCGAGAACGGCCAGACCCTCAACCGCCGCCGCGCGGTCGCGGGAGCGATCAAGACCCCCACCCCCCAGCTCTCGGCGATGATCACCGGGGCCATCTTCAACCCCTGGTGGGAAGTGCCCTCGAGCATCGCGGGCGAGGTTCGCGGCAAGAAGGGCTATGTCGCGGTCAAGGACGAGAGCGGCAAGGTCGTCCGCTGGCGCCAGCCGCCCGGGCCGTCCAACGCGCTCGGCCGGGTCAAGCTGGTGATGGGCAACCCCCACGCCATCTACCTTCACGACACCAACGCCAAGAACCTCTTCAACCGCCAGGCGCGGGCGTTCAGCCACGGCTGCATCCGCACCGAGGATGCGGTCGGCTTCGCCGAGACCCTGCTCGACGGGACCGAATGGGACCGGACGAAGATCAACCAGGCCCTCGCCACCGGCAAGGCGACCCAGGCCAATCTCGCCGCCCCGGTGCCGGTCTACATCGTCTATTTCACCGTCGCCGCGACCAGCGACGGCCCGCCGATGAGCTATGCCGACATGTACGGCCGCGACGGCAAGGTGCTCGCGGCGCTGACCGACCGAAGCGGCGGCACGGCGCTGGCGTCGTCGGGGAAGTAGGGCTGGTCGTCATGCCGGGCTCGACCCGGCATCCATGAACGCTGCGGTGCGGGCCTTGCCCGGCGGCGTTCATGGATTCCGGCTTTCGCCGGAATGACGGGGAAGGTGCATTCCCGGGCCAATCCCCTTACCAAGCGGCCTCGATGAACGCCTTTCTCGCCTTTTTCCGGCTGCTTTCGCCCGCGCGGCGGCGGCAGTTCGCGCTGACCCTTGGGCTGATGCTGCTCGGGGCCGCGGCCGAGATGGTGACGATCGGCGCGGCCCTGCCCTTCCTCGCCCTGGTCGCGGACCCGCACGGCGCGCTCATCCCGCCGCGCCTGCTCGGCTTCCTCCACGCCGCCGGCGGCTCGCCGGTGGTGGGCGCCGCCCTGCTCCTGATCGCCGCCGCGCTCGGCTCGGCGGTGGTCCGTCTCGGCCTGACCTGGGGCAGCCAGCGCTTCGTCATGGCGACCGGCCACGACATGGCCGCGGCCGTCTTCGGACGGATGCTCCGCCAGCCTTACGCCGAGCAGGTGCGGCGCAACTCGAGCCAGACCCTCGCCGCCGTCGAGAAGGTGCAGGGGGTGGTGTTCGGCCTCCTCCAGCCGGCGATGCAGGGGCTGATCGGGGCGTTCATCGCATTGTGCGTCTTCGCGCTCCTGCTCCGGATCGACGCCCGCGCCGCCGGCCTCGCCGCTTTCGCGGTCGGGCTCGTCTATGTCGGCGTGAGCCTGCTCGTCCGGCCCCGGCTGCGGCGCAACTCGCAGGCCCTGGCCAGCACCCTGGTGGAGCGGACGCGAACCGTCCAGGAAGGGCTGGGCGGAATCCGGGACATCATCCTCGACCGCTCCGAGCCCCTGTTCGAGGCCAAGTTCCGCGAGCTCGACAGCCGCTACCGGCGCTCGCAGGCGGCGACCCAGTTCGTCGCCGGTTTCCCGCGTTACATCGTCGAGGCGGCCGGGCTGATCGCCATCGCCCTGGTCACTCTGGCGATGAGCCTGGAGCCGGGGGGGGTGGTCAAGGCGATCCCGGTGCTGGGCGCCCTCGCCCTGGGCGCCCAGCGGCTTCTGCCGCTGCTCCAGCAGGCCTATTACGGGTGGAGCCTCGCCAGCGGCAACATCCACGCCTTCCGCGACGT
This sequence comes from Allosphingosinicella sp., assembly GCA_035714565.1. Taxonomy (GTDB): domain Bacteria; phylum Pseudomonadota; class Alphaproteobacteria; order Sphingomonadales; family Sphingomonadaceae; genus Allosphingosinicella. The sequence continues at coordinate 17,631 of DASTLX010000016.1, read as the reverse complement.
GATCGAAATGATGGAGGCGCCGATCCCCGAGCCTCAGCCGGAAGCGCCGCCGCTCCCCTTCGAGCGCGAGCTGGCCTTCCGGGGCGTCGGCTTCCATTTCCCCGAAGCACGCTTCGGCCTCGAGGACGTGAGCTTCCGGGTCCGCCCGGGCGAGCATGTCGGGATCGCCGGCCCGACCGGCGGCGGCAAGTCGACCCTGCTCGATCTGCTGATGGGCCTGCTGGAGCCCGACGAAGGCGCGATCCTGGTCGACGGGCGGCCGCTCGACGCCGCCACCCGGCCCGCCTGGCAGGCCGGCCTCGCCCACGTCCCCCAGACCATCTACCTCGCCGACGACACCATCGCCGCCAACATCGCCTTTCCGCGCCGGCCCGAGGGGATGGACCCCGGGCTGCTGGCGACCGCGGTCAGGGCCGCTCAGCTGGAGAGGTTCGTCGCCGGCCTGCCCGACGGCCTCGACACCTATGTCGGCGAGCGCGGCGTGCGCCTGTCCGGCGGCCAGCGCCAGCGCATCGGCCTCGCCCGGGCGCTCTACCGGAGCCCGCGGCTGCTGATCCTCGACGAGGCGACGAGCGCGCTCGACGAGGCGACCGAGCGGGCCGTGCTCCAGGCGCTGCACGAGCTTCGCGGCGACATGACCCTGGTGACGGTGGCGCACCGGGCGACGACGCTGGCGGCCTGCGACAGGCTGATCCGGGTCGAGGGCGGCCGGGTGAGCGAGGGCTGAGCCCGCGGCCTCCTCGTGCCGATCCCTGCGGCAGTTTGACTCGAAGCGCCGCCGGCGTGCGATAAAGCGAGCCTCGTCCCCGACCCCGACTTGGAAAGCCGCGATCATGCCCGACTCCCGCCGCTCCCCGCTGCGCCACTACCCCGCGTCGGGCGCCGCCGCCCAGGCCGCCCGCGCCGGCGGCTTCAGGCTTCCCTTCTCGTCGGCGGTCCGGGTCGGCGACGTGCTCTATCTGTCGGGTCAGATCGGCGCTCGAGCGGACGGAAGCCTGGCCGAGGGCATCGAGGCGCAGTCCCGGCAGGTCATGGCCAATGTCGGCGCGGTGCTGGCCGAGGCGGGGCTCGGCTTCGGCGATGTCTTCCATTGCCTGGTCATGCTCGCCGACATGGACGATTGGGCGGATTTCAATCGCGTCTATCTGGAGCATTTCGATTCGGATCGGCTGCCGGCGCGAAGCGCCTTCGCCGCCGCCGGTCTGGCGCTCGGCGCACGGGTCGAGATGGAGTGCAAGGCCTATGCGGGAGGGCACGGGGGGTGAGGGGAAGGGGGCATGAACTGCCTCCCCGCCGCGAAGCGGTGGGGAGGGGGACCACCGAAGGTGGTGGAGGGGTGACCTTGAACAGGCTTTCGTCAGGTCACCCCTCCACCACCCTACGGGTGGTCCCCCTCCCCATCTGGCGATGGGGAGGCAACTGGGCAACTCCTCCCGCGTTCCGCCCGAACCCGTGACCGCCACCCTTCCCCAACTCACCGCCTTCGGGCTGCTCGCCGGCATGATGCTGCTCTTCATATCGGGCCGCGTCCGCTTCGACATGGTCGCCGTCCTCGCGCTACTCGCGGCCCTGATCCTCGGACTGGTCAAGCCCGAGGACGCGTTCAGCGGCTTTGCCGACGATATCGTCATTATCGTCGCCTCGGCCCTCGTCATCTCGGCGGCGGTGGAGCGGTCGGGCGTGGTCGAGGCGGCGATCGGACGGTTGAGCGGCGGAATGACCCGAATGGGCTCGCAGCTGACCGTCCTGGTCGGCTCGGTCACCCTGCTCTCGGCGCTGGTCAAGAACATCGGCGCGCTCGCGATGCTGATGCCGGCGGCCTTCCGGATGGCCAAGAGATCGGACAGCTCCCCCTCCTGCTTCCTGATGCCGATGGCTTTCGGCTCGCTTCTGGGCGGGCTGATGACGCTCGTCGGGACGTCGCCCAACATCATCGTCAGCCGCGTGCGCGAGGACATGACCGGCGAGCCTTTCTCGATGTTCGACTACACGCCGGTCGGCGCCGGAATCGCGGCGGCGGGGCTCCTCTTCCTGCGCTTCGGCTACCGGCTGCTCCCGTCCGACCGCCGCGCCGCCCCGACCATGGGCGAGGCGCTCGACATCGAGGATTATGCAACCGAGGCCGAGGTGCCCCCCGGCTCGCCGGCGGAAGACAAAAGCGTCGCCCAGCTGCGCGAGCTTCTCGAAAGCGGAGTCGAGCTTAACGGCATCCATCGCTGGGACAGGCGGGCGACGCTTCCGCTGCCCGACGCCGTCATCCGGGCCGGCGACGTCCTGATCCTCAAAGGCGAGCCCGAGGCGCTCGAGCGCGCCATCGCTTCGCTGAGCCTCGAGCTGGAGGGCCATCACCGGGACGCCGCGGCCGGAACTTCCTCGTCGAACATGGGCGTGATCGAGGCGGTGGTCGGCCGCGATTCGATCCTCGCCGGCACCGCGGCGGGACGGGTCGCTCTCCACGACCGCCACGGAGTCAACCTGATCGCGGTCTCGCGCCGCGGCGAGCGGATCACCCGGCGGCTCCGCGACGTCGTCCTCTGTCCCGGCGACGTCGTCGTCCTCCAGGGCGCGCTCGACACGCTGCCCGAGCGGCTTCGCGAGCTGGGCTGCCTTCCGCTCGCCGAGCGCAGCCTGAGGCTGGGCAATGCCCGGCGCGGATTGATCCCGCTCGCCATCCTGGCGGCCGCGATGGCGCTCACCGCCGCCGGCTGGGTGCCGGTGGCCGTCGCCTTCTTCGGCGCCGCCGCGCTCATCATGCTGTCGGGAGCCCTCCCGGCGCGCGAGGCCTATCAGCGAATCGAGTGGCCGATCCTGGTGATGATCGGAGCCCTCATCCCGGTCTCCGATTCGCTTCGGACGACCGGAGCGACCGACCTCATCGCCCACTTCCTGTCCGGGATCGCGGCGACGCTGCCGGCCTGGGGGGCCGTGGCCCTCATCATGGTGGCGGCGATGGCGGTCACGCCCTTCCTGAACAATGCCGCCACCGTGCTGGTCATGGCGCCGATCGCGGCCAGCTTCGCCGGCGGCCTCGGCTATCGCCCGGAAGCTTTCCTGATGGCGGTGGCGGTCGGCGCGGGCTCCGACTTCCTCACCCCGATCGGCCACCAGTGCAATACTCTGGTGATGGGCCCGGGCGGCTACAGGTTCGGCGACTATGCGAGGCTGGGAGCGCCGCTCTCGCTTCTCGTGGTGGCCGTCGGAGTGCCTCTGATCCTCGCCGTGTGGCCGCTGCGCTGAGCGGCCACCGCCCGATCGGCTCCATTGCCGGTCATCGAGGCCCGAGCTATTGATCCTTCATGCCGTTCGCCATCCTTGCCGCCGCCGCCCTGCATCTGGCCGCGCCCGACGGCGGCGCTCCCGAGGCTCTGGCCCGCGAGCGCGCCATCGCCTTCGCGGACGCGCTTCAATCCGGCGCCGCGCTTCCCGACGCCTCTCCGAAAATCGTCTTCGAGGCCTATTGGCGGCCGAGATACAAACGGACCGCGAGCGACCCCGCTCGGCTTCGCGCCACTCTGGCCGGCTGCCGCCGGGGCGATTCCTGGGTCTATGTCTACGGGCCGAGCGAGCAATATGTCGCCATCCGCTACCATTGTCCCTCGGACCCCCAGTCGGAGCGCTGGCCGGTCCTGGAGCAGGAGATCGAGAAGGGCCAGATCGCCAAGGCCTGGGTGGCGACGGGGCCGAGGCAGCTCGACCGGGAGAGGATCCGCGCAGGCCGAAGCCTCGACCAGGACGGGAGCTTCGCCGCCGACCGGGCGGCCGCTCTCGCCCTGATCTCGGCAATCCAGGCCGGGCGCGCCAGCCTCCCCCATGCGCGGCCCTCGATCCCGCTGGTTTACAGCGACCACCTGAACAACCCCGAAGGGCCGGTCACCGCCGCCGTCCTTCGCCGGCTGCTCGCCGGCTGCACCCCCGGTACCTATGAGGCCGAGTCGCGGCGCTGGCTCGGCTCGCGGCTGGCGATGGTTCCCTTCACGTGCCCGCAGACCCACAAGCCCCATCCGGAGATGGCGATCCTGGTCGATCTTCTCGACGGACGGGTGCAGTCCTTCCGGCTCGAGGCCGGGCCGCCGCCGCCGCCGATCATGGCCGTTCCGGCGAAGCCCTAGGCCCGGAAGGCGTCAGGGCGCCGGAGCGGGCGGCGCCGGGGGCAGGACCCAGACGATCCTGCCTCGGACCTGGTCCGGGACCGGCGCTCCGGCCGCATCGGTCGCGGGGGTGAATCGGGCTCGCGACTGGATCAGCCGGCAAGTCGTGTCGTCGAGGGCGATGGAGCCGCTCGGCTGGGTCACGGTGCAGCCGGAAACGCGGCCGTCCGGCCCTACCTCGAGGGCGAAGGCGACCGTGCCCTGCTCGCGCGCGGCCAGGGCGGCGGCGGGATAGTCCCGGTCGCTGAAGAGGCTCGCCAGATTGGCCTTCGACCGCGCCGGGGCCGCCGCTTTCGGATCGTCGCAGGCCGCCGCCTCGCCGGCGAGAAGCGCGCCGGCAAGCGCAAAGAAGGTGAGTTTCCGCATCGTCCGTCCCCCGTGGTTTCGACGCGCGGAAGGTGTCACGCCGGCGCGGACCCGGCGAGTTGTTGGAATTACGTAGTCGCCGGCGTCCTAGGCGAGCTTGTCGGCGTAGAGGAAGCGGCCCGGGCCGAGTCGGGCGAGGACCTGCTGCAGGCTGTTGTAGGGGAGGGCGAAGCATCCCTCCGAACGGCCGAGCTTGCCGTGGGCGGCGAGCTGCTCGGGCTCGGCATACCAGGCGTGGTGGACGACGATGGCGCGGGTCTCGGCGTTCGAGTTGCTCCAGTCGAGGCCGGAGAGTCGGAGCGAGCGGCCATATTTGCCGTTGTAGAATTCGCCGGTGCGGTAGCCGCCCTGCGAAGAAGCTTCCGAGCCGATCGCGTTCGAGAAGCGCTGGAGCTCCCCGCTGTGGGCGGGATCGGAGCCGCGGCCGTGGGCGACGAGGTGGTTGCTGACCCGCCCCGAGGCGGTGTCGAGAAGGAAGAAGCGGTGGTCGTGCGACGGCCGGCTGAAATCGGCGATCCCGACGACGTCGGTATGCTGGAGCTGCGAGCGATGCCGGTCGAACGAGGCGCGGGCGCGGGCGAGGAGCCGGGGATCGATGACTCCGTCGACGGCGACTCGCGGCTGGGCCGGAACGACGGCGCGAGCGATCGGCTGGACCGGAGCCGGCTTCGGCTGCGGATCCTTAAGCCCTGCGACGATCTCGGCCAGCGTCTGGCCCTGGGCCGCGGTGGCGAGAAATCCGGCCGAAAGTCCGGCCCCAAGCAATTGCCTGCGCGAGTAGATCAAGATTTTCCCCTCAGCTCTGAGATCCTAGTTATAGCTTTTGTCCTTAAGTTCCAGTGAAGTGCATCCGTTTCATCCCGCCCGTGACGCGACTCATCGCATTGATTACGGCCCCGGTTGGTTACCGGGACGTAACGGCGTCGGTGAAACGTGCGGGGAACCCGGCAGGCCGTGGAAGCGTCTTTCGACTCGCTTATGGCCGAGTTCGATCGCCTTGAAGTGAAGCCCGGGCTTCCGCCGATGGAGGCGAAGCTGGTCGACGCCCTGCCCGAGGGCGAGGGCTGGCAGTATGAGCCAAAATGGGACGGCTTCCGCTGCCTCGTCTTCCGCGACGGGCCGGAAGTCGCGCTGATGTCCAAGTCGGGAAAGCCGCTCGGCCGTTATTTCCCGGAGGTCGTGGATTCGGTGCTGGGCATGGAGGCCGACCGGTTCGTTCTCGACGGCGAGCTGGTCATTCCGGTGGACGGCGTGCTCTCCTTCGACGCCCTTCAGCTCCGCCTTCACCCCGCGGAGAGCCGGGTGAACAGGCTGGCGCGCGAGACTCCCGCGCAGCTGATGCTGTTCGACCTCCTCTTCTCCAAGGAGACGAGCTATCTCGACGCGCCCCTCGAATTGAGGCGGCGGATGCTCGAGATCATCTACTCGGCGGAGCAGCACGACGATCTTCTGCTCTCACCCTGCACCGCCGACCTGGACGTCGCCAGGAGCTGGCTCGACCAGGTCGGGGCGGCCCTGGACGGAGTCGTCGCGAAGCGCCGCGACGGGCGCTACGAGCCGGGCGAGCGGGCGATGATGAAGATCAAGGCGATGCGGACCGCCGACTGCGTCGTCGGCGGCTTCCGCTACGGCACGGGCAGCCGCGAGGTCGCCTCGCTCCTGCTCGGCCTCTACGACGGGGACGGCCTGCTCCACCATGTCGGCTTCACCTCCTCCATCCCCGCCGATCAGCGCTCGGCCCTGACCGAGCGGCTGGAAGCCCTGATCGAGGCGCCCGGCTTCACCGGCGATGCGCCGGGCGGGCCGAGCCGCTGGTCGACCGAGCGCACCGGCGAGTGGCAGCCCTTGAAGCCGGAGCTGATCGCCGAGGTGCGCTACGATCACGTCACCGGCCGCCGCTTCCGCCACGGCACGAAGTTCCTGCGCTGGCGGCCGGACAAGTCGCCCGCCCAGTGCCGGATAGACCAGCTCCAGCCGGAAGCGGCGGCGGACACCCTGGCCGCCCAACTGAAAGCGCAGGCATGAAACCGGAACGGACCGTCGAGGGGGTGAGGCTGAGCAATCCCGACAAGATACTCTATCCCGAGCAGGGCATCACCAAGGGCCAGCTCGCCGATTATTATGTCGCCGTCGCCGACCGGATACTTCCTCACATCGCATATCGCCCGGTCACGATGGTTCGCTGCCCCACGGGGGAGGGGACGAAATGCTTCTACCAGCGCCATGCCGGCTCGGGCGTGCTGGAGCAGCTTCACGAGGTCACGATCCCCGGCTTCGACGAGCCATACCTCTACATCTCCGACGCCCCCGGCCTGGTCGCGATGGTCCAGATGGGGGTGCTCGAAATGCATCCCTGGGGCGTGAAGATCGAGTCGCCCGACCGCGCCGACCGGATCGTCTTCGACCTCGACCCGGCCGAGGGCCTCGGCTTCGAGGCGGTAATCGAAGCGGCGAAGGAGGTACGCGACCGGCTGAAGGCGCTCGGGCTCGTCAGCTTCGTCAAGACGACCGGCGGCAAGGGCCTCCACGTCGTCGTGCCGGTGGACGCGACGGCGCCGTGGAAGGAAGTGAAGAGCTTCGCCAAGGGCGTCTCCGCGGAGATGGCGGCGGACTCGCCCGGCAAATATCTCACCAAGGCAACCAAGGCGGACCGCGTCGGTCGGATCTTCATCGACTATCTGAGGAACGACCCGACCTCGACCGCCGTCGCCCCTTATTCGACCCGATCCCGCAAGGGTGCTCCGGTCGCGATGCCGATCCGCTGGGAGCAGGTGAAGGCCGGGCTCGATCCTTGCGATTATACGGTGGAGACGGTGCCGGCCTTGCTGGCGAGGCAGCGGAGCGATCCGTGGGCGGATATGCTCGAGGTGAAGCAAACGCTGCCTGCGCGGCCGCGCGGCTAATTGCCCTTTCTCGGCGGCACCAGGATAGGGGGCCCCTCGTGCATGCGCGGCGTCCCGACCGCCCGAACCGACTCGCAGCCGCCGGCGAAGCGGCTTTCGAGGTCCAGCGTCGTTCGAATGCGAGTCCCGCCGGAGAAGGTCGTCGACACCGAGCGGGTGGTCATTTTTTCGGGAGAATAGGCCCCTTCTAGAGCCACTGTCGTCGTTTCGCCGGATTCCGGGTCCTTGCAAAGCAACGCCACGGCGAAACGGCCGTTGCGGGCTTCGATCCGGCCATATTCGCAGCCGGTCGAGGGGAACGATGGGGGGACGGACACGCGGTCGGGGCCGTCCTCCAGACATTGCTCCCGAGTGACCTCGGCGCCGAGGATCGTCCGCCATTGCGCCGAGGTCCGCTGCCCTTTCGCAGGATCGCCGACGAACTCCGGCTCGAATTGCAGGTCCGTGAGCCTGACCCTCGTCTTCCAGCTTCCGAGCCTAAGGCCCATCGTCTCGCGCAATTTTTCGGGCCGGAGCGGAGCGTCGGCGGCCGGGCCGGCGGTCGCCGCCGCGGCCAGCGAACAGCAAAGCGGAAGACAAATCCAGCGCATTCGGCCGGCGTAGCGCCGCCCGGGCGGAACGCAACCGAGGATGTCGCTTGCCGTTGCCGCCATGCCTCCTATCTCGCACCTACATCAAGAGGAGTGACGACATGGCGCAAGAGCAGGCGATCCTGGCGGGCGGGTGCTTCTGGTGCACCGAGGCGGTGTTCAACGACGTGATCGGGGTGAGCAAGGTCGAGAGCGGCTATATCGGCGGCCATGTCGACAATCCCACGTACAAGGCCGTGTGCGGCGGCGGCACCGGCCATGCCGAGGCGATCAGGGTGACGTTCGATCCCGCGATCATCTCCTACGACGAGATTCTCGACCTCTTCTTCGCCACCCACGACCCGACCCAGCTCAACCGACAGGGCAATGACGTCGGCACCCAATATCGCTCGGCCGTCTTTCCGCTCTCGCCTGAGCAGGAATCGGCGGTCCATCGCGCGATCGAGAGGGCCCGGGCGGACTGGCCGGAGCCGATCGTCACCACGGTCGAGACGGCGACCGACTGGTGGCCGGCCGAGGATTATCACCAGGATTATTGGGCCGGCGAAGGGCAGCGCAACCCCTATTGCCTGGCCGTCATCCCACCCAAGCTGAAGAAGCTTCGCAAGAGCTTCGCCCACCGCGTGAAGAGCGAAGCCGCCGGCGCGGCCTGAGATGGCGGCGCTTCTGGCCGGTCTGCTCCTGCTGGCTTCCGCGGCGTCCGGCGGCTGCCCGCTCTCGATCGGCGCCAGGGCCGACGGAAGCTTCGCGCAGGCCGGCTACCGGCTCTCGCCCCGGCATCTGGAACGCCTTGCCGGCCAGACCCGCGATCGCTTCGTCGCGCCCGCCCGCAGGCTGTGCCTCGCCCGAGTGCTTCGGCCGTCGGACCTCGAAAAGTTCGGCGAGCTGATCGTGCAGAACGGGGAAGGCGCGACCGAGCCCGTCATCTACCGCGAGGAGAACATGCCGCGGCGCACCTTCGTCCTCCAATATGCGTTTCAGGGCGGCGGTCCCCCGGAAGTAGCCGCCTTCGAGCAGGCTCTCCGATGCTGGAAGCGTCCGCGTGGCCCGGGATGCGATTACGGCGACTGATCCGAAAACGATCAGCCGTCGCAAAACTTTACGGAAATCGCTAAGTCATCCCCAAAATATCATCGGATTTAACAATAACGTATCCGAAATAAGACACACTTTCCCCGATTTTCCAGAAATTATAATGGCTTGGCATTTCAGCGACTTGCCAGATTGACGCAAGTCGTTCAGCTTCTTGCCCGCGAGTCGTATTGGGGCGACTCTTTTTGGGGGGTTTCAATGAAAACGATTCATTCGGCGCTGCTCGCCGGCGCTGCTCTATTGCTTGTTCCGACGGCCGCTTTCGCTCAGGACGTTCCGGCGGCTCAGCCGGCCGTCGTCGCCACCGCGCCGATGTCGGCCGAGGTCGTGCTTCCGGCCAACAGCGAAGTCGTCCTCACCATGAACGAGACGGTGAGCAGCAAGTCGCACCGGCTCGGCGAGAAATTCTCGCTGACCGTGGCTCAGGACGTCAAGGTCGACAACATGGTCGTCATCCCGCGCGGCACCCGCGCGGTCGCCCAGATCACTCGCCGCACCGGCAAGGGCGGGTTCGGCAAGTCCGGCAAGATGGACTTCACCTTCCGCTACATCGACTATGACGGCAAGAAGATCCCGATCGAGGGCCGTCATCACCAGGCGGGCGAGGGCCGCACCGGCGCCACCGTCGGCGCCGTCGTCGCCGCCGGCCTGGTCGGCGGAATGCTGGTCAAGGGCAAGAGCGCGAAGATCGAGGAAGGCCGCGAGTTCACCGCGCGCACCCTCGAGGCGATCCCGGTGACCATGGCCGACAACGGCGCGGCGGTCATCTCCGCCAGCTACACTCCGGCCCGGGTCAGCATGATGGCCGAGACCGACAAGCAGCGCAAAGCGCGCGAGAAGGCCGAGAAGGCCCGCGGCAAGAAGGCGAAGAATTAAGCCTCGGCATCCGGCAGTCCGAAAGGGGCGGCTTCGGCCGCCCCTTTTTTTTTGCTCAGCCGCCGAGCTTGGAGAGCAGGAAGGCGGCGAGAAAGCCGCTGACGGCGATCAGTCCGGCATAGTCCTGAGTGCCTTCGAACGCCTCGGGCACCATCGTGTCGACGATCATCGCCAGGATCGCTCCGGCCGCGACCGCCTGCACGGCGGCCACGGCGGTCGGGTCGACGCCCTGGAAGGCGAGATACCCGCCCAGCGCGGCCACGCCGGCGGCGAGGGCGATCGCGCCCCAGAGGAGGAAGACGAAAGCGGCGCTTTTACCCTCGGCCTTCATTCCCGCCGCGCTGGCGAGCCCTTCGGGAAGGTTGGAGAGGAAGACGGCGATCACCGCGACGAGGCCGATGGCCCCGCCCTCGAGCAGGCTCACGCCGATGACGATCGATTCGGGTATGCCGTCGATCAGGGCGCCCAGGGCGAGGGCGGCGCCATTGCCCTCGCCATGGCTCTTGCGAAGCTCGGGATCGCTGCGCTTGCGGTGACGCGCGCCCCAGGCGGCGAGCAGCTGGTTGCAAAGGGTGAAGAAGGCGGCGCCGCCGAAGAAGCCCGCGGCGACCGGCCAAACGCCGCCGCGGCTCCAGGCTTCGTCCATCAGGTCGAACGACAGCGCCGAGATGAGGACCCCGGCGCCGAACGCCATGATGGCGGCGACGAGACGGCGCGGCATCGGCAGGAACCAGCCGGCGAGCGCCCCGATGAGCAGAGCGGAGCCGCTGAGCAGGCCCCAGAGGCCGGCCTGCAGGGCGAGCGGCATCAGCGCTCGTCCCTCGGGGCCGAGGCGCGGCGCAGGCGGTCGTTGATGGCGAGGCCAATGCCGTGGTCCGGAATCGGCGCAACCGCGATTCGCGGTCGAGGCTGGGAGTCGGCACGGTGGAGGGCGTCGAACAGGCGGGCGGCGGCTTCGTCGAGGTCGGCGGACTCGCTGAGATTGTCGTCCCCCGCCACGCCGCCGAAGCCGATCAGCCATTCGCCGGCGTCGGCGCAATCCGCTTCGAGGCGGACCGGCTTCGATGGCGCGTAATGGCTGGCGAGCTGGCCCGGGGCCTCGACCGGCGCTCGTCCCGAAGCCGAGGGCCGGTCGACGGCGATCGGCGAGTCCCGCGAGCCGGGAGGATTGAGCACGGTCTCGATCTGCTCGAGCGTGACCGGGCCCGGCCGCAACAGCCGGACCCCGGCCGCGCCGACGGCGAGTATCGTCGATTCCAGTCCGCATTCGGCCGGCCCGCCGTCGAGAATGTAAGGGATCCGGCCGCCGAGGCTGGCCAGGACATGCTCGGCGCGCGTCGGGCTGACCCCGCCGCTGAGATTGGCCGAAGGCGCCGCGAGGGGCCGGCCGGAAACGGCGATCAAGGCCTGCATGACGGGGTGGGCCGGGAATCGCAGGGCGACCGTGGGCAGGCCGGCGCTGACGGCGGGCACGAGGCTGCTGGAAGCTCGACGAGGCACGACCAGGGTCAGCGGTCCGGGCCAGAAGGCTCGGGCGAGGGCCAGGGCCCGGGCGTCGAACCAGCCGTGAGCCTGGGCCTGCTCGAAGTCGAGATGGACGATGAGCGGATTGAAGGACGGACGGCCCTTGGCCTCGAAAATCCGGGCCACCGCCGCCGGATTGGTCGCGTCCGCCGCGAGGCCATAGACCGTTTCGGTCGGAACGGCGACCACTTCCCCGGCGCATAGGCGCTTCGCCGCCTCCCTGAGGCTGTCACCGTCGAACGGCGAGACGGAGGTGTTTTGCGCCTTCATCCGCCCGCGCTATAGCGCCCGTTCCAGCAGCGCAACGGCCCGCAGGGGAGCCCGATGACCTACACGCCTCCCGTCGCCGACCAGCGCTTCGTCCTGAGGCATGTCGCCGGCATCGACGAGCTTGCGGCGCACAGCGCCTTCGCGGAGGCGTCCGCGGATCTGGTCGACGCGATCCTCGAGGGGGCGGGGGCCTTCGCGGCGGGGGAGTTCGCGCCGCTGAACCGGATCGGGGATCAGGTCGGCGCGAAATGGTCCACTCAAGGCGTGACCATGCCGCCCGGCTTCCGCGAGGCCTATCGCGCCTATGTCGAGGGCGGCTGGGGCACCCTCGCCGGTCCGCCGGAACAGGGCGGGCAGGGGCTTCCCCTCGTCCTCGCCACGGTCGTCATGGAGGATCTGGGCTCGGCCAACATGGCCTTCTCGCTGGTGACGATGCTGAGCGCCGGAGCGGTCGAGGCGCTCCGGCACCACGGCTCGCCCGAGATGAAGGCGCAGTGGCTGCCGAAGCTCGTCACCGGCGAATGGACCGGGACGATGAACCTCACCGAGCCCCAGGCCGGCTCCGACGTCGGAGCCCTCAAGAGCCGGGCCGAGCCGGCCGGCGACGGCAGCTGGCGGGTCAGCGGCCAGAAGATCTTCATTACCTTCGGCGACCACGACCTCGCCGACAATATCGTCCATCTCGTCCTGGCGCGGACTCCCGGGGCGCCGCCGGGGACCAGGGGGATATCGCTGTTCCTGGTGCCCAAGACCCTGCCCGACGGAAGCCCTAACGACGTCCGCTGCGTCTCCATCGAGCACAAGCTCGGGATCCACGCCTCGCCGACCTGCGTGATGGCGTTCGGCGACGAAGGGCGATGCCGCGGCTGGCTGATCGGCGAGGAGGCGGCCGGGATGCGCGCGATGTTCACGATGATGAACAACGCCCGGCTCAACGTCGGTCTCCAGGGCGTGTCGATCGGAGAGCGGGCGACCCAGGCCGCGATCGCCCATGCGGCGCAACGCGTCCAGGGCGTCCGGGAGGGGAGGCCGGCGGCGATCGTCGAGCATCCCGACGTGAGGCGGATGCTGCTGAGGATGAGCGCGCTGACCCAGGCGGCGCGGGCGCTCTGCTATTATGCGGCCGGGCAGACCGACCGCGGCACGCTCGGCGACCGCTCGGCACAGGCCCGGGCGGACCTGCTGACCCCCCTCGTCAAGGCCTATGGCACGGACGTCGGCTGCGAGGTGGCCAGCCTCGGGGTGCAGGTCCACGGCGGCATGGGGTTCGTCGAGGAGACCGGGGCGGCTCAGCACTACCGGGACATCCGGATCGCTCCGATCTACGAGGGGACGAACGGAATCCAGGCGGCCGACCTGGTCGGGCGCAAGCTCGGCCTCGAGGGCGGCGAGACGCTTCGGCGGCTGCTCGACGAGATTCGAGGCGAGTCGCGGGGGCCCCTGCTCGAGCTGGCGGAAGTGACCCGAAGCGCCGCCGAGCGGCTGACCGGGATGGCGGCGGAAGACCGGCTGGCGGGGTCCTATCCGTTCCTGACCCTGCTCTCCACGCTGGTGTGCGGATGGCTGATGCAGCGGCAGCTGAAAGTGGTCGAAAGTGACGAAATTGCCGAAAATCCCCACTTTTCCACCCTCAAGCGCGCCACCTGCCGTTACTATATCGAGCATGTCGTCCCGGCGGCGGCGGGGCTCGCGGCGCAGGCGACGGCGGGCGCCGGCCTATTCTATCCCGAGGACGAGCTTTTTCCCGGCTGATCGGGCTTGCCTGCGGCTAAGCATCTGATAATGCACGTGTTGGGGTAGGGAGCTGGCGGCACGGTGCCGGTGGCATACGTGCACACCGGCGGGGTCATCGTGTCCAACAGCTATACGTTCCAGATTCTCGATGCCGACAATCTCGTCTCGGCCGCGCTCGAGACCAGCATCGCCATCGACGCTTACTACGTGATCAATCTCGTCAGCCGCTACATCGGCTGGAACGGGACGATGGACTTCGCCGTCCGGATCCGTCCCGGCCACGAGCTGACCTGGTCCGACGCCGACGGCCTGCTTCCCAGCATCGTGCAGACGAGCTGGAACGGCTCCGCCTGGGTCAACGACACCCTTAACGAGGCGCTGACCGGGGTCGACCGCAACCCCAGCGCCCCCGACGCCGGCCTCACCATCTATCTTTCCGACGACGGCACCATCAGGAATTACGGCAGCCCGGTCTGGTTCGACCCCAATCCCGAGTTCGAGGTCGATCCGGCCATACCGGCCGGAATGCACGACTTCGTCGGCATCCTGACCCACGAAATCTTCCACTCGCTGGGCTTCATCTATTATACCAAGGAATGGAGCGACCGGATCACGGTCGCCGGCGACGTCTCCTATTTCAACGGCGCCCAGACCTCGACGCTGTTCGGCGGAGCGCTGCCGTTCCAGACCGGCTACGACCATTACGGCTATGCCCAGAATCCGGCCATCACGATCAGTCGCGGCCTCATGTACCAGTTCGGCAATTACGAGCAGAACCGGTTCGACATCGGGCGGATCGACCTCGGCGTGCTCGCCGACCTCGGCTATTCGATCAAGACCTATTCCGGCCTGCCGCTGTTCGAGTTCATCGACACCGCCTCGACCAACGTCGTCGGCACCGGCGCGGACGAGACTCTCTACGGCGACTATCACGACAATGTGATCAGCGGAAACGGCGGCAACGACCGGATCGAGGCCGGAGCGGGCAACGACAATCTTCGCGGCGGCGACGGCAACGACCAGCTGTTCGGCGATTCCGACGACGACAATCTTCGCGGCGGCCGCGGAGTCGACAGCTTCGACGGCGGGACCGACAGCGGGATGCTGGACCTGGAGGGCTTCCTGTTCGGCGACAAGGTCAGCTTCTACGAGCAGTTCGCGACCCAGGGCGTGATCGCCGACCTGCGGACCGGGATCATCTCCAACGACGGCTTCGGCAACGTCGAGACGATGGTGAACATCGAGTCGCTGGGCGACGGCACCGCCTACGCCGACACCTTCTACGGCAACGACAATATCAACGGCCTGTGGGGCAGCTTCGGCGACTTCCTCTACGGCTTCGGAAGCATGGACTTCATCCAGCTGAGTGGAGCCCCGGTCGTGGTCGACGGCGGCGACGGCGACGACATGCTCATCCTCCTCCACGACGGCGCCCCGATCCTTCCCGACTCGAATGGCGACGGCCTCCACGAGGTGGAGGAGCAACCGATGACCGTCGGCTGGAAGGTCGACCTCGGGGCCGGAACGATCCTCGACGGCTACGGCCATTCGGGCAGCGTCGCGGGCATCGAGAACGTCCTCGGAAGCGAGATCGGCGACGAGTTGCGCGGCGGCGCCGGAGCGGACTTCCTCGACGGCCGCGGAGGCGACGATCTTCTCGAGGGCCGCGACGGCGACGATACGCTCCAGGGCGGAGCGGGCGCCGACGAGCTGATCGGCGGGGCGGGCATCGACTATCTCTACGGCTCCGAGGATGACGACGATCTCGACGGCGGCGACGGCAACGATTCGCTCTACGGCGCCGAAGGCAACGACATCGTCCGTGGCGGCGCCGGCAACGACAGCCTTTACGTCTGGGGGCTGGGCACCGACCAGGTCGAAGGCGGGGCCGGCAACCGGGACAATTTGCTCGTCTCCTATTACGACGACACCACCGGGATCACGATGACCCAGCCCGGCGCCGACCCGAATGGCGGCTTCACCGGCTCGGTTTCCGGGGGGGGGCGGACCGTCACCTATAGCGGAGTCGAGATCCTCAGCATCTCGACCGGCTCCGGCAACGACGTCCTCTGGGGCGGAGGCAATTACGACGCCTTCGCGAACGTGCGCAACTTCTACAACATGGGCGCGGGCGACGATCTCTTCTACGGCATGGGCGGCACCGACACGGTCGACGCGGGAGAGGGTATTGACGGCTTCTCCGGAACGATGGGGGTGTTCGGCTCGCCGGTCTTCTGGAGCCTCCAGCCGACCACCTTCCCCGGAATCCACAACTTCTACACGGGCTTCGAATATTTCCTGTCGCTCACCACCGGCAGCGGCCAGGACAGCATCACCACCGCCAACCTCAACCTCGACGACAACATCACGCTCGGGACCAACGGCGACAGCGTCACCCTGTGGAACGGGCACGACACGGTGAACGGCGGAGCGGCGGGCGCCGGGGCGACGAACAGCGGCCTCGACACCCTCGTCCTCAATTACGGCCTGGCGACGACCGGGGTCCACAATGTCGGAGCGCTGACGAGCAACGCCGCCGGCTATTCGGGGCAGTTCGCGGACGATTCGACGCGCCTCGCCACTTTCGAGGCGATCGACCGCTTCCTGATCGCGACCGGGAGCGGCGCCGACAACATCACCACCGGCGACGGCAATGACGAGGTCCGCACGGGCGGCGGCAACGACGTCGTCGCCACCGGCGGCGGCAACGACCTCATCGACGGCGGCAGCGGCGACGATTCCATGACCGGCGGAACCGGCAACGACATCTATGTCGTAAGCAGCGCCGGCGACGTCGTCACCGAGAATGCCGGCGAGGGCACCGACGAGGTGCGCACCGCGCTGGCCGCCTACACCCTGGGCGCGAACGTCGAGCAGCTGACTGGAACGTCGGCCGCCGGCCAGAACCTGACCGCCAACGCAGGCGACAATCTCGTCCGGGCGGCCGCCGGCAACGACGTCCTCCATCTCGAGGACGGCGGAGTCGACGTCGTCAATGCCGGCGACGGCGACGACCAGATCCATTTCGGCGAGTCGCTGCGGGCCGAGGACCAGGTCGATGGCGGCGCCGGTTTCGACACCCTGTTCCTCCTCGGGAATTATTCGGCCGGAGTGACGCTGAACGCGGGCACGCTCAAATCGATCGAACGGATCACGCTCCTCACCTTCGGCCAGTCGGGATACCGGCTCGTCACCCATGACCTCAATCTTGCGGCGGGCCAGACGCTCCAGGTGGACGGCAGCGGGCTGGGCGCTTTCGAGACACTCTACTTCGACGGCCGGGCGGAAACCGACGGAAACTTTTCGATCACGGGCGGCGCCGCGACGGACGTTTTCTTCGGAGGCTCCGGAAACGACGTCTTCAGCGGCGGCGGGGGCACCGACCGGTTCTTCGGAGGCGCCGGCGCCGACACCATGACCGGCGGGACCGGCGACGATTATTACCAGGTCGATCAGGCCGGCGACGTCGTCATCGAGGCCGCGGGCGAGGGGACCGATCGGATCGACACCAACCTCGCCGTCTACAGTCTCGCCTCGACCCCCAATGTCGAGGATCTCGCCGGCGGGCTTGCGGCGGGCCAGACCCTGACCGGCAATGGTCTCGCCAACGTCATTACCGGCTTCACCGGCAATGACGTGATCGACGGCGGCGCCGGGGCCGACGAGATGCGCGGCGCCGCCGGCAACGACGTCTACATGGTCGACGACGCCGGCGACAAGGTGTTCGAGTATGTCGGCGAAGGGAGCGACGAGATCCGGACCGCGCTGGCAAGCTACAGCCTCGCCGGCAATCCCAATGTGTTCAACGTCGAGAATTTGACGGCGACCTCCGACGTCAACCACGACTTCCGGGGCAGCTCGGCGAACAACGTCATCACCGGCGGCTCGGGCAACGACGTGCTGCGGCTCCAGGACGGCGGCGACGACACGGTCCTGGCCGGCGCGGGGATGGACAACATCTTCTTCATCGGCTCGCTGACCTCGGCTGACGTGGTCAACGGCGGCTCGGGCATCGATACGCTGGTCCTCCAGGGCGCCTACGCCGCTCTGGTCCTGACCGCCAACATCACCCAGATCGAGAACATCTCGCTCCTGGCGGGCTCGAACACCGCCTTCGGCGAGCCGGGC
>DASTLX010000015.1:0-24595 GCA_035714565.1 Allosphingosinicella sp. | reverse complement strand
CGCGGGCTTGGCGGGACGATGCCCTGATATTGCAGGCGAAGGTCGTTCCAGCCCTGCTCGTACGCGGTCGGCGCTATCTCGCCGCTGAACACCTTCCACCGCCATTTGTCGACGAGCAGGCCGAAGGGCAGGAAGGCGACCTTGTCCATCGCCTGGCGAAGCAGCAGGCCGATGTCCTTGTCGGCTGCCGGCACCTTGTTGCGCGGCAGGAGGCCCACCTGGACGAGATATTCCGGAGTGACCGACAGAGCGATCGCATCGCCGATCGCCTCGTGGAAGCCGTCATTGGCGCTGTCGAGGTAGAGCAGCGGCTGCTTGTTGTAGGCGCGCTGGTAGAAATTGTGGCCGAGCTCGTGATGGACGGTGACGAAGTCGTCGGCATTGACCTTCGTGCACATCTTGATGCGCAGGTCCTCGACATTGTCGACGTCCCAGGCCGAGGCGTGGCAGATCACCTCGCGGTCTCTCGGCGCGGTGATCATCGAGCGGGTCCAGAAGGTCTCCGGCAAGGGCGCGAAGCCCAGCGAGGTGAAGAAGCCCTCGCCGGTCCTGACGATCTTCTCCGGCGTATATTTGTTACGGACGAGTAGGTCGGTCAGGTCGTAGCCGACGTCGCCCGCCCCCTTCGGAGCGACCACGTCGTAGATATTGGCCCATTCCTGGGCCCACATGTTGCCGAGCAGGTCGGCCCGGATCGGGCCGCTGTCGGGCTGGACCCGGTCGCCATATTTGTCGTTCAACTTGGCCCGGGTGTAGCAATGGAGCTCGTCGTAGAGCGGCTTGACCTCGCTCCACAGGCGGTCCGTCATCGCCGCGAACTCGTCCGGCGGCATGTCGTAGCGCGAGCGCCACATCGCACCGGTGTCGCTGAAGCCGAGCTCCTTGGCGCCCTGGTTGGCGATCTCGGTCAGCCGGACATAGTCGGGGCGCATCGGCGCGCCGACGTTGGTGTGCCAGCTCGTCCACATCTCCTTGAGCTGGTCGGGGTTGCGGACCGTCCCCATCTTCTCCTCGAGGTCGTTGCCGGTCATCGGCTTGCCGTCAAGCGTCCCCCTGCCCTTGCCGTAGGCGGAGCTGAGCCGGGTGGCGATGGTGTTCAGTTCGGCGGCCGCGCCCGGAGTCGTCGGCGCCGGCAGGACCAGCGCGCTGCGCAATATGTCGAGCTTGCGCTTGGTGTCGTAGTCGAGGCCTTCGACGTTCGCATATCTGGCCGCTTCGTTGGCGAAGCGGACCGACATCTCCGTCCCGATGGTCCCGAAATGGGCGGCCAGCGCATCGGTATCGTCGGTGATGTAGGTGGCGTTGACCCACTGGGCGCGGCTGTTGAGCACGGCGAACTCGGCCAGCTCCTTCTCGGCTTTCGCGACGAAGGCGCGGGCGCCTTCGAGCGTCGGCGCCTCGGGGGCGGCGGCGGCCTCTTCGGCGCGGTCCGAGGGCATGGCGGCCGACTCCGCCGAAGCGACTTCCCGGTTGGCGGACGCGGCGCTGCAGCCGGCGAGGCAGATTGCGAGGGCGAGAGCGGAGACGTTGGCTTTCATCGGGCGGGAGTCCTCGTTTTCTGGTCCGTTGGCGCGGCTATTGCGCCTCGTGCGGGGCTGAATCAAGCGAGAGGAAATCGGCGATCGCCCGGCCCAGCTCCGGCCTTGTGACGGCGTTCATGTGGTTGCCCGGGACCTCGACGAAGCGGGCGTCCGGGAGCAGACCGGCGAGCTCTTCGGCAGGGCCGTTGTCCTGGTCCTCGGCCCCCGACAGGACCAGGGTGGGCATGGCGATCGAGCGCAGCTCCAACTCCGTCGAATCGACGAAGCTTCCGAGCAGCGGAAGAAGCGCCTGCGGGTCGCCGCCCGTGGTCTTGAGGAAAGCCTCGGCCATCCATTCGTTCGAGCCGCGCTCGTGAGTGCCCATGCCGGTCAGCACCTTTCGGAAATGGGCCGAGCGGCGGCCCGTCTCGAGCATTCCGCGCAGGCCCATTCCGGCGATCGCCAGCCGCCGCGGGCGGGCGCCCATGATCGCCATCCGGGCCGAGGTCCGGGCGCCGAGCGAATAGCCGCCGAGATCGTAGCCGGCGAGGCCGAGATGCGCGATCAGCTCGAGCGAATCGCGGGCGAGGATGTCGGGCGGATAGGCGGCCTGGTCGCGGGGCGCCGCGCTGTGGCCGTGGGCGCGCAGGTCCGGCATGATCACCCGGAAGCCGCGCCCGGCGATTTCGGCGGCGTGGCCGAAGCGTATCCAGTTCATGTCGGCGCTCGAGAAGAGGCCGTGGAGAAGGACGACCGGCCTCCCCTCGCCCAGCTCGTGCCACGCCAGCTCGACCCCGTCGGAAGCGGCGAATCGGTGGGTCGATACGCCGCTCACGAGCCGTCGCCCCGGGCCCGGTCCGGGGTCCATGGGCCTGGCCGCCGGACGCTTGCGACCGCCGCTTTCACGGACGCCGGACCGGGTCCGGCATGACGGCGAAGCTCACTTCGGCGGCGGCTTTCCGGTCGCCTCCATCCAGCGGTCGACGAGGGGCTTGTACTCATCGGTTCGATATTCCGGCAGGCCTTCGGTGTCGATCCAGGCGCGGTGAAGGCTCTCCGCGCCGAAATGATGCTTCGGCTTGAAACGCGACGGATCGTCCAAAGTCGCAATCGCGATGTCCATTATCTCGCCGTCGGGAAAAGCGAAGCCGAGCGAGGTGCCGCACTCCCGGCAATAAGGCCGCCGCGCGATCGGCGAGGAGACGTACCAGTCGGGCTCGCGCTCCCAGTCCACCGCATCCTTGCGGATGTTCTTGAACGCGATCGAAATGTTGCCGGTCGCTTTCTGGCACATCCGGCAGTGGCACAGATAGGCCTCGTCATTCTCGATTTGCGCCGTGTAGCGGATCCTTCCGCACGCGCAGCCGCCCTTCATCTCATCGGCCATGTTGCTCCCCTCTCCTTCTCCTCCAGGCCAGCGCGGCCGCGGCGAGGACGGCGCCGATCGCGGCCAGCGCCATGTCCTTCTGGGCGTCCCACATATCGCCCTGCTGGCCGTTGTAGCGGTCGGCCACGGAGCCCGCCATGCCGAGCGTCAGAAGCCATTCGAACACCTCGTAGAGCAGGCTGACGGCCAGCACCGATTCCACCGCAATGTAGAGCGCGGTGCGGCCGCCGAGCCCGACGTGCCGGACGAGCGCCTCGCGCGCGGGCAACACCGCGAGCAGGCCGTAGGCGAGGTGGACCAGGCGATCGTAATGATTGCGGCCGAGTCCGAACGCGTCGCTGATGCTTCGGCCGGTGAGCGCCGCGGCGAGCGAGTCGTAGGGCACGTCGGTATAGGTCCAGCGGCCCCCGATCGTATGGAGGGAGAAGAAGAGGGCGACGCAGGCGACGGCCCCATTCGACATCGGCCAGCGCTTCAGCAGGAAGGGCGCCGTCAGCAGCAGCAGAAGGGTCGGCAGGTGATGGAGCGGCGCGACGGCGGGATAGGGCTGGTCGATCTGGACCAGGAGCAGAAGCGCCGCCAGTCCGGCCAGCATCCCTTTCTGCCCCGGCGGCAGCGACGCCCAGGGCTCCGTCAGCCCGCGCACGCGCGCCCCCGGCGCCGGGCCGCGAACCGTTTCGCGGGCCGCAACGCCTCGCAATCCACGTCCTCCGGGGCGATCCTCACGCGGCCTTCTGCAGGTGCTTGCGGCCGAGCAGCTCGGCGATCTGAACCGCGTTGAGCGCCGCGCCCTTCCTCAGATTGTCGGAGACGCACCAGAGGTTGAGGCCGTTCTCGACCGTCGGATCCTCCCGCACCCGGCTGATATAGGTGGCATATTCGCCGACCGCTTCGACCGGGGTGACGTATCCGCCGTCCTCGCGCTTGTCGACGAGCATCACTCCGGGGGCCTCGCGAAGAATCCTCTGCGCGTCCCCGGCCGAAATCTCGCGCTCGAACTCGATGTTGATCGATTCCGAATGGCCGACGAACACCGGCACGCGGACGCAGGTCGCCGTCACCTTGATCTTCGGGTCGAGGATCTTCTTGGTCTCGACCACCATCTTCCATTCCTCCTTGGTCGAGCCGTCGTCGAGGAACTCGTCGATATGGGGGATGACGTTGAAGGCGATCTGCTTGGTGAAGACGGTCGCTTCGTTGGTGTCGCCGACGAAGATGTTGCGGCTCTGCTCGAACAGCTCGTCCATCCCCTTCTTGCCGGCGCCGGAGACCGACTGGTAGGTCGAGACGACGACCCGGCGGATCCCGGCGGCGTCGTGGAGCGGCTTCAGGGCGACGACCATCTGGGCGGTCGAGCAATTGGGGTTGGCGATGATGTTCTTGCGGCGATAGCCGTCGATGGCGTGGGCGTTCACCTCGGGCACGATCAGAGGCACGTCGGGGTCCATCCGGTAGAGCGAGCTGTTGTCGATCACCGTGCAGCCCGCGGCCGCGGCCTTGGGCGCATAGTCGCGCGACACGGCCGAGCCGGCGGCGAACAGGGCCATGTCCCAGCCGGCGAAGTCGAAATGCTCGATGTTGCGGACCTTGAGCTCCGTGCCGCTGTCGCCGAAGTCGATGATGTCGCCGGTCGAGCGCGGCGAGGCGACCGCGGCGATCTCGTCGAGGGGGAATTCGCGCTCGGCGAGGATGTTCAGCATCTCGCGCCCGACATTGCCGGTCGCGCCGACGACGACCACCCGATAACCCATGATTCAAACTCCAGATGAGGCGACACGCCTGCTAGCGCAGCGGCGAGCGACAAGCGATATGGCGATGCGGCGACGGGGGACAAGATGAGACTGGCGGGGATAGTCGCGGCGTTGCTTCTGGCGCTGCTCGCGGTGATGGGTGCCAAGGGCGCGCTGGTGCCGATCCAGGGCCCGCCGACCGGGGCGGTCGCGACCGGCGGCTTCGACGGCGCCAGGGCGATGGCCCGGCTGCGGCGGGTGCTCGGCGACCAGCGACCCCATCCGGTCGACAGCGCCGCGAACGATTCGGTTCGGGACCGGCTCGTCGCCGAGTTGCGGTCGCTGGGCCTCAACCCTCGAGTCGCCGACAGCTTCACCTGCAATGGCGCCGCCTCGGCCCAAACCGTCTCCTGCGCCAGGGTCCGCAACGTGGTCGCGACCCTCGGGCCGGCGGAGGGACGCCACGTCCTGCTCGTCTCGCATTACGATTCGACCCCCACCGGGCCGGGCGCCGCGGACGACGGCATCGGCGTCGCCTCGATGCTGGAGGTCGCCGCGCTGCTCAAGGACCGGCCCCTGAAGCGGCCGGTGAGCCTGCTGTTCGGCGAGGGCGAGGAGACCGGCCTGATCGGCGCCCGCGCCTTTCTCGACCGGGATCCGCTGGCGGCCCGGGTCGATTCGCTCGTGAACCTCGAATCGCGCGGCACCACGGGGCCGGCGATCATGTTCGAGACGAGCAGGCCCAACGGCCGGGCGATCCGCCATTACGCCCGCTCGGTCCTGAATCCGGCGGCCAATTCGCTGACCACCGATTTCTCCCGGCTGATCCCGAACCAGACGGACGTCGCCGTGCTCAAGGAGCGGCCGTGGACCATCCTGAACTTCGCGATCATCGGCAACGAGACCCGCTATCACAGCCCGGACGATAGCATCGCCAATCTCGACGCGCGCAGCCTGAGGCACATGGGCGAGCAGGCTCTGCAGGTGACGGCGGATCTCGCCGCCGGCGGCACGGCCCCGCCCGCTGGGGCGCTCATCTATGGCGACGTGCTCGGCGTCGGGCTCGTCACCTTGCCCCTCCGGGTCGGCCTCGCGCTGCTCGGAGCGCTGCTGATCGGTTTCGCCTGGCTCGCCTGGCGGCGGCGCGGGGGCGTGGGCGCCGGCGCGGTCGCCCTGGTCCTGGCCATGGCCGACGCCGCCCTCACCGCCTTCCTCCTCCATCGGCTGATCGGCTGGCTTCGGCCGGGCGAATATTGGCGGGCCCATCCCGAATGGATCTCGCTTGCTATCGACGCGACGGCGATGGCGTCGGCCGGGGTCGCCCTGCTCTGGATCGCCCGGCCGGTGGCCCGGGACCGGCTTCGACTGGCTTACTGGCTCGCCTTCCTGACGCTCGGCGCGGGGCTTTGCGCGGTCGCTCCCGGCGCGGCCATCTACTTCCTGATGCCGCCGTTGATCGCCGGGATCGGGCTGCTGTGGCCGCGCGCGGAGCGGCCGGCGACCGCGCTCGCCCTCCTCGCGCTCGCGATCCACTGGCTGCCCCTCCTCCACCTGAGCCAGGTGCTGCTCGATTTCGACTCGGCCTGGGTGTTCGCCCCCGTGTCCGCCCTCATCCTCTTCCCGTTCCTGATCGAGGCGAAGCCGGCGCTGGCGCGGCTTGGGCGGAGCCGGGTGACCGCCGCGATGGCCGCGCTGGCGGCGCTCGCCTGGCTGCCCGCCGCCATCGCCCCCGCTTATTCGCTCGAGCGCAAGCAGCGCATGAGCCTCGAATATGTCTGGGACCAGGCGGCGGGGAAGGCGCGATGGATGGCCTACCACGACCGCGGCCCGCTGCCTGCGGCCATGGGGAGGCCGGAGCGCGGAGTGAAGGTGCCCTGGTCGAGCTACACGCGCTGGGCGGCACAGGCTCGCGGCCCGGCCGTGCCGCCGCCGCTGCTGGATCGGCTGACCAGCCGTGCCGTCGCCGGCAACCGGCTCGTCTCGTTCCGCCTTCGAGCACGCGGCTCCGACGTGGTCCGGATCGTCGGTCCCGAGGGCGCGCGCTTCCTAGCGGTGAAGGCGGGCGGCTCGCTTCGCCGCTTCGGCGCCGTCCGCTCGGACGAAGCGCCGGTCCTGCGCTGTCACGGCCGTAGCTGCGACGGGCTGGAGGTCGCCCTTCTGATCGAGGGGACGGTTCCGGTCGAGGCGACCGTCGTCGGCACCCGCAGCGGTCTCCCGGCGGAGGGACTGAAGCTGACGCGGGCGCGCCCCGGCACCGCCCAGCCGCAATATGTGCCGGATACGACGGTGGCGGTGGGCAAGGTTCGGCTGTAGCGCCGGCTGCGCCCACTCCGTCATCCCGGGCCCGATCCGGGATCCAACGAAAAGGCGGGGAGAGCGCCGGCCCTCCCCGCCCTTTCAGGCGCGATCCGCGAGGGGCTCAGCCCTCGGCGGTCTCGGTCTCCGGGGTCGCCGCCTTGGCGGCCGCGGCCGCGGCGGCGGCCTTGTCCGGACGGGTGTCGCGGCGCTCGGCGATCCGGGCCGCCTTGCCGGTGCGGCCGCGCAGATAATAGAGCTTGGCGCGGCGGACGGCGCCGCGGCGGACGACCTCGATCGTCTCGATGTTGGGCGAATAGAGCGGGAAGACTCGCTCGACGCCTTCGCCGAAGCTGATCTTGCGGACGGTGAAGGAGGAGCCGAGGCCGCGATTGGCCCTGGCGATGCAGACCCCCTCGAAATTCTGGACCCGGGTGCGCTCGCCTTCGACGACGCGGACTCCGACGCGGACGGTGTCGCCGGGGCGGAACTCGGGAATGGGACGGCTCTGGACGGCCTGCTCGATGGCCTCGGCCTCGAGCTGCTGGATGAGGTTCATTTCTCTTCGCTCTCTTCTTCGCGCTGCGCGCCAGAGGGCGGTGGCCTTCGCGCGTCCCGATGACGCTCGACCAGGTCCGGCCGCCTTGACCGTGTGTCGGACAGCGCTTGGGCGTGGCGCCAAGCGGCTATCCTCGCATGATCCCCCGATCGCAGCACTTCAGGGATCCTGCGCCCTTCCCATTCGACAGGTCGGGTATAATGCGGATATTCGAGAAGCCTGTCGTTGAAGCTCTCTTCCTCTCCGCTGGAGGCCGCGCCCATTACCCCGGGGAGCAGCCGAACGCAAGCGTCGAGGAGGACGAGAGCGCCGATCTCGCCGCCGGACAGGACATAGTCGCCGACCGATACCGGGAGGATGGGGCGGGCCTCGAACAGGCGCTCGTCGATCCCCTCGAAGCGGCCGCACAGGACGGAGACCCCGGGACCCGCGGCGAGCTCGCGGACCAGCGCCTGGGTAAGCGGCCGGCCGCGGGGTGTCATGGCGACCATCGGCACTGCCGGCCGACGGGCCAGGACATGATCGACCGCCGCCGCGAGCACGTCGGCGCGCATCACCATCCCCGCCCCGCCGCCGGCCGGGGTGTCGTCGACCGACCGGTGCCTGTCGGTGGCGAAGCCGCGGATCTGGACCGTGTCGAGCGACCAGATATGCTCCTTAAGCGCCTGGCCGGCGAGGCTCAGGCCGAGCGGCCCCGGGAACATCTCGGGATAAAGGGTGAGGATCGTGCAGTCGAAGGTCATGGCCGGCGCATGTAGCGGAGGGTGAGCCAGGCCGCCGGCAGCCCGAGCAGGAAGCTGATGGCGACCCAGGCCCCGCCCACGAGGATCAGGCCGGCGACGACCATCCCGTCCGCGTCGCACATCGATTCCGGCGGGCAAGGCTCGCCCCCGCCCACCCAGACGAGGCCGGCCACGATCAGCGCGGCGAGAAGCAAGGGCATGGCGAGCCCGGACAGCAGCGCCAGGCGGACGATCGGCGATGACGGCCAGCGCCAGTCGCAGAAGAGCGCCACGGCGATGGCGACGATGACGGACGATCCGACGGCGATCAGGAACACCATGACGCCCTCCATCGCGCCGTTCCGGCACCCTTAGGATGGCGCCGACTTGTTGTCATGCCCGGAACCGGCGCGCCCACGATGCGCTGAGCCCGCCATGACCGAACCCGCTTTCGATTGCCTGATCATCGGCGGCGGCCCAGCCGGGCTGACCGCCGCCATCTACCTCACCCGCTTCCACCTCTCGATCAAGCTGGTCGACGCCGGCAACAGTCGCGCCTCCTGGATCCCCTGCACGCACAACCATGCTGGCTATCCCGACGGCATCTCCGGCCGGGAGCTGATCGAGCGGATGAAGGCCCAAGCGCAGAAATACGGCGCCTCGATCGTCACCAGCCGAGTCACCCGGCTCGACCGCGTCGACGAGGGGTTCCAGGCCGAATGGGGCGAGGGATCGGTAGTCGCGCGCAAGGTGCTGATCGCCACCGGGGTGACCAACCGCCGCCCGCCCATGGACGAGGACCTCCATGACGAGGCGCTCGCCCGGGGCCTCATCCGCTACTGCCCGATCTGCGACGGCTACGAGGTGACGGACAAGTCGGTGGGGGTGATCGGGGACGACAGCCACGGCGTCGCGGAAGCCGTCTTCCTGCGCGGGTTCACCACGGACATCACTCTGATCGCGCCTCACGCCGCCCACGATTTCAGCCCCGAGGACCGCGCCCGGCTCGAGGAATATGGGATCAAGACGGTCGACGGTCCCTGCTCGGCCGTCGCGGCGCACGAGGACTGCATCGTCGTCGACACCGCGGACGGCCATTACACGTTCGACAGCGTCTACCCGGCCCTGGGCTCCGATACCCATACCGAGCTCGCCCAGCAGGTCGGCGCGGAGCTTTCCAGCGACACCGGCTGCATCGTCGTCGACAGCCACCAGCGGACCAGCGTCCCCGGCCTCTATGCGGCGGGCGACGTCGTCCTCGGCCTCGACCAGATCAGCCATGCCATGGGCGAAGGCGGGGTCGCCGCGACGACGATCCGCAACGATCTTGCGAAGGAGAGGCCGATCAGGCGGGAGGCGCTGAGCGGTTCGATCCGGGCGAAAGGCTCGCCGGAAGCCTCCTGAGCCTCGTCGGGCGAGCGTCGCGCGGCGACGGGCTCAACGCCGGGCATTGTCGACCGAGCCCCCTTCCGGCCGGCGCCGCGCCATTGCGGCGTGGACCAGATAGACATTCCCGCGGCCGCTCGCGGAATCCTGGAAACGGTCGAGCACCGCCCGCAACTCGGCCTCCAGCGCCCTGGCCTCGCGCCGCTGCAGCCGGAGAACGCGCCAGATCTCAAGCGCCTCCGGATCGGTTTGCTCGTCCGCGACGATCCGGGCCCTGATCTGCCCCTCCGGCGCGGCGCCGACCAGGATCCCCCGGGTCGTGCGCCGGGCGTTCGCCGCCAGATAGCCGCGCATCTCGCCCGCCAGGTCGTCGCCGAAATCCCTGGGCAGGATCTCGATCGGGACGAAGAAGGCCTCGCCGGCCGTGCGGTAGAGCTTGATCGGCCGCCCCGGCCGCCGGATCTCCCCGTCGATCACGAGCAGGCCAAGCCTGCGCAGCTTCTGGACGTGGTGATGCAGCCGCTTCAAATCGGCTCCGGACCTGGCCGCGGCCTCCGAGACGCTGAGCGGCGCCGGAGCGAACAGCATCAGGATCCGGCGAAGCCTGGGATCGGCGAACACGGCTCCGGCGGCCGGATCCGACACTTCCAGGGCTCTACTCAGCAAGTCGTCTTCCATGCGGAGTAGCTGCCCGAATAAGCTGGCGGCCGCAATCGCAAGCCGGAGTCCGCCAGTGCCGAGTGTCGCCCGTGCAGCTATTCTCCTTGCCCTAATCGGGGGCCTGACGGTCGCGCCGGCGCCGGCCGCCCCCGCTCCGGCGGCGGTGACCGCGGAGAGCTTCTCCGCCTGCTTCGACCGCCAGGCCAGGCTGGTGCCCTTTTCCGGCGTCGCGCTCGCGGAGCGCGGCGGCGAGAGCTTCTTCAGGGCGGCGGGCTATGCGGATGCGGACGGGAAGTCGCCGATCACGCGCCACACCCGCTTCCGCCTGGCCTCGGTCCAGAAGGTGATGACCCGGGTCGCCGTCGGCCAGCTGGCGCAGCAGGGGAAGATCGCGCTCGATGCGCCGATCTCGACCTACCTTCCCGGCTTGCCCGAGCAATTCGGCGCCATCACCGTCGACCAGCTCCTCCAGCACCGATCGGGCGTCGCGCCCTTCACCAACCTGGCCAAGGTCCCTCCGGAGGTGCGGACCGCCTTCGCCCGGGCGGCGAACAGCCGCGAGCGGCTGCCGATCATCGCCGCCCAGCCGCTGAGCTTCCGGCCCGGCGAAGGCGAGGAATATTCGAACGGCGGCTACCATGTGCTGGGCGCAATCATCGAGACGGTGTCCGGCAAGGATTATGGCGATTATCTCGAGGAGGCGCTGTTCCGGCCGCTGGCAATGGCCTCGACCGACCTGATCCCGGACGGACGGACCGCGGTCCGCTTCACCAGGGTCCTGCCCGGCGGCGGCGCCCTTCCCGACTGGACCGCCGCGGTGGCTCGGCAGGAGCGTCGCGGCGGACCGGCGGGCGACGGCGTCAGCAATGCGGACGACCTGTCCAGGCTCGGCAAGGCGCTGCTGGGCGACCGTCTGTTGTCGCCCGCGATCAAGGCCCGGATCTTCCCGCGCAAGGGCGCCGCCTGGAGGATCGGACAGTCCGGAGGCACGATGGGGACCAATACCGATTTCTCCGCTTTCCCCGAGAATGGCTGGGTGGTGACGGTCCTCTCGAACTACGATCCGCCGGCCGGGGAGCTGATGGGCGAGGTTCTCAGAACCCTGGCGCTCGGCAAGGGCTGCGCGCCCCTGGCGGAGACCGACCGGGTGTCGCCGATGCGGAGCCTGGACCCGGCGGCGGCGCCGCCACGGCCTTCGCCGCCGCCGCCGACGATCAGGTGAGAAAAACCGGGTCGAGGACGATTCGCCCGTCGAGCAGCTCGGCGACTCCGGGCCGGAACGGGACCATGCTGCGCTTGCCGTCCGGTTTCTCGATCTCGAGCAGGTCGCCCGCTCCGAAATCCTCGACCGCGACGACCTTCCCGAGAGGCTCGCCGGCGGCGC
This sequence comes from Allosphingosinicella sp., assembly GCA_035714565.1. Taxonomy (GTDB): domain Bacteria; phylum Pseudomonadota; class Alphaproteobacteria; order Sphingomonadales; family Sphingomonadaceae; genus Allosphingosinicella. The sequence continues at coordinate 12,952 of DASTLX010000015.1, read as the reverse complement.
TCTCGCAGGGCAGGCCGATCAGGTCGGCATGATAATATTCGCCTTCCTCGAGCGGCGGCAGCGCCGAGCGGGGGACGGTGAGGAGAGCGCCGCGCAGCCTCTCGGCGGCGCTGCGGTCCGAAATCTCCGCGAAGCGCGCGATCGGCGTGCCGTCGCCCTTCAGCGAGGCGAGGGTGAGCAGCCGCTCGCCCACCCTCACCTGCTTGTGCCGCTTGAGGCTGTCGGCGCTCTGCGCGAACAGCTTCAGGCGCACCTCGCCGCCAATGCCGTGCGCTCCGGCTATCGCGGCGAGGGCGACCTGATCGTCGGGCAAGGCTATTGGGCCTTTTCGGCGCCCTCGGAGGGAGCGGCCTCGTCCGAGCCTTCGGCCGGCTCGCTGGTCGACACGCCCTCGTTGGTGGCCTCGTCGGCCGGAGTCGCGTCGGCCTCCGCGGCGGGAGCCTCTTCGGCCGCCGGAGCCTCCTCGGCGGCAGGCGCTTCCTCGGCGGCGGGCGCTTCCTCGGCCGCAGGTGCGTCCTCAGCCGCAGGCGCTTCCTCGGCGGCGGGCGTTTCCTCGGCGGCGGGTGCCTCCTCGGCTACGGGAGCCTCCTCGGCGGCGGGCGCCTCCTCGGCGGCCGGGGCTTCCTCGACCGCGGGAGCCTCTTCGGCGGCCGGAGCCTCCGCGGCGGCTTCCTCGGCGACGACCTCGTCGGCGGCGGGAGCCTCCTCGGCGGCCTCGGTCTCCTCCTCCGCCGGAGCGGCGGCGGCTTCGGCTTCGCGGGCGGCGCGCTCCTCGGCGCGCTCCTTCGCCTTGTCGCCGGGAACGCCCTTGTTCGGGTTGTTGCGGGCGGCGCGCTCGCGGACTCCGGCGGCATCGAGGAAGCGGGCGACCCGGTCGCTCGGCTGCGCCCCGACCGACAGCCAGTGGCGGGCGCGGTCGGCGTCGAGCTTCACCCGGTCCGGGCTGTCCTTGGGGAGCAGCGGATTGTAGCTTCCGATCCGCTCGATGAACTTGCCGTCGCGGGCGGTACGGGCGTCGGCGACGACGATCTTGTAATAGGGGCGCTTCTTCGCGCCGCCCCGGGAAAGCCGGATTGAAACTGCCATTTTCTTGTTCCTTCTGTGTAGCTTGAGTCTATTTCTTCATGAACTTTTCGAAACCGGGCGGGAGGTTCATCGGAGCCGCGCCGGGGCCGGGAAGCCCGGGCATTCCGCCCGCTCCTCCGCCCGGAGGGCCGCCCATTCCGCCCATGCCGCCGAACCCGCCGCCGCCGCCGAACAGCGCCCCGAGCTTGCCGAGGCCGCCCATCTTGCGGATCTTCTTCATCATGCCGGCCATGTCCTGGTGCATCTTGAGGAGCTTGTTCACCTCCTGCACCGTGCGCCCGGAGCCCTTGGCGACCCTGATCTTGCGCTTGGCGTTGAGCAGCTCGGGCCGCTTGCGCTCCTTCGGAGTCATCGACGAGATGATCGCGTCGAGGTGGACGAGAACCTTGTTGTCGACCCCGCTCGCCTCCATGGCCCCGGCGACCTTCTTCATTCCCGGGAGCATCCCGGCGAGGCCGGTCAGCCCGCCCATGCGCTGCATCTGGCCGAGCTGGGCGCGAAGGTCGTCGAGGTCGAACTGGCCCTTGGCCATCTTCCGGGCCATCGCCTCGGCTTCTTCGACCTGGATCGTCTCCTGGGCGCGCTCGACCAGGCTGACGACGTCGCCCATTCCGAGGATGCGGCCGGCGACCCGCTCCGGGTGGAAGGCCTCGAGCGCGTCGATCGCCTCGCCAACTCCGGCGAACTTGATCGGCTTTCCGGTGACCGCGCGCATCGAGAGCGCGGCGCCGCCGCGGGCGTCGCCGTCGAGGCGGGTGAGGACGATTCCGGTCAGCGGAACCTGCCCGGAGAAGCTGGAGGCGACGTTGACCGCGTCCTGGCCGGTCAGCGCGTCGACGACGAGCAGGATCTCGGCCGGCGAGGAGACTTGGGCGACCGCCTTCATCTCGTCCATCAGGGCCTGGTCGACGTGGAGCCGGCCCGCCGTGTCGAGGAGGAGGACGTCATAGCCCTGGAGGCGGGCGGCCTGGAGGGCGCGGCGGGCGATGTCGACCGGCTGCTGGCCGGCGACGATCGGAAGGGTCGCGACCTCGGCCTTCTCGCCGAGCACCCGGAGCTGCTCCTGGGCGGCCGGGCGGGCGACGTCGAGCGAGGCCATCATCACCTTCTTGCCGGCCTTCTCGCGGAGCCGGCGGGCGATCTTGGCGGTGCTGGTGGTCTTGCCCGAGCCCTGCAGCCCGACCATCATCACGACGGCCGGCGGAGTGACGTCGATCTCGAGCTCCGAGGCCTCCGCGCCGAGCATCTCGACGAGGGCGTCGTGGACGATCTTGACGACCTGCTGGCCCGGAGTGACCGACCTCAGGACCTGCTGGCCGACCGCCTGCTCGGTCGCCTTGTCGACGAACTCGCGAACCACCGGGAGAGCGACGTCGGCCTCGAGCAGCGCGATCCGGACCTCGCGCATGGCGCCGCGGACGTCGGCCTCGGTCAGCGCCCCGCGGCCTCGCAGCCGGTCGAAGACTGCGCCGAGACGGTCGCTCAGACTGTCGAACATGCTCTTCCTTCCACCGCGCCGAGGCGCCAAACGCGAAAAACGCCGGCGGGCGAAACCTCGCCGGCCAGCGCGCGCCCCCAGAGGCGCTGTTCTTATCCCATAGGGATGTGGGGGCGCATAGCGGCGGGGAGAAGAGATGGCAAGGGTGGGGGCGGCCTCCCCTTCATGCTATGGAACGCGCGATGACCCCGCTGTTGACGGCCTTGCTCCTCGCTTCGGCGCCTCCGGTGTCGATCCAGCCCCTCGACGACGGCTGGTTCCGGCTGACCGTCACATACAAGCCTTCCGGAATCCAGGCCCATGCCGATGCGCAGGGCCGGCTGATCGCCGCCGCCTCGCGCCTGTGCAAGGGCAAGGGACGACCGGTGAGCGAGGGAAGCCTCGACGTGGACGAGATGCCGGTCCCTGCCGCTAGCGGCGGAAGCGGGAGGCGCCTGGCCCTGAGCGAGAGATGGCGGTGCGGCGCGGCGGCGGCCACCGGCGGCCGGTCCCGGCATCGAGGCGGCGGACGCGATGGCGGCAAGAGCCGGCTTCCGATGCGAATGGAGGGATAATTCGTGAGCCGGATTCTCCTGCCGCTCCTGGGGCTGCTGCTGGCCGGAGCCGCGGGTCCGGCCGGGGACTACCGGCTGGTCGGCGAGCAGGACGTCGCTTCCGGGCTGAGGCTTCGGCCCGACGGCCGTTTCCAATATTTCCTGGCCGCCGGGGCCTTGGACGAACGGGCGGAAGGGCGGTGGAGCGCGGCGGACGGCGTCGCGGTGCTGGTGACCGAGCCCTCGCCCGTGGCGCCGGCGTTCGAGCGGATGCCTTCCGCGAAGACCAGGGAGGCACCCCTCAGCGTCAAGGTGACGGCGCCGGGCGGCGAGGGAATCGCCGGCGTCGACCTGCGCATCGGCCTCGACGGCGGAGTCGTGCTCGACGCCTACACGCAGGAAGACGGGTGGAGCCTGCCGGCGGCGGAGTCCCGGACGCCGCGCTGGATCGAGCTCGCCGTGCCGATGCACGGAGTCCGCTCGCCTCGCTTCCCGATCGACCTCGAAGCGGGCAACGCGCTGGCCTTCACCCTCATACCCAACGACCTTGGCGTGTTCGACTTCAAGGGCGTCAGGATCGAGGTGGCGGACGGGGCGCTCGTCGTCCATCGCGACGGCGCCCGGCTGCGCTACGAGGCGGTCCGCCCCCGGCGCTCCAGAGCCCGGTGAGCGAGCCCGTCCTCATCCTGGTCGACGCCGACGCCTGCCCGGTGAAGGAGGAGATCTACAAGGTCGCCTTCCGCCACGATGCGGCGGTGAGGATCGTCAGCAACGCGCATCTCAGAGTGCCCGCGCACGAGCTCATCGAACGGGTGGTGGTCGGAGCCGGCTTCGACGCCGCCGACGACTGGATCGCCGAGCGCGCGGGGCCGCGGACGGTGGTGGTCACCGGCGACATCCTGCTCGCGGACCGCTGCCTCAAGTCGGGCGCGGTCGTGATCGGACCGAACGGAAAGCCCTTCACGGCCGCGTCGATCGGAGCGTCGGTGGCGACGCGGGCGATCATGGCCGACCTTCGCGCCGGCATGGACGGACCCGGCGGCGGGCCCCCGCCCTTCGCCAAGGCGGATCGATCGCGCTTCCTTTCGGCTCTGGATGAAGCCCTGGTGAGGCTCAGGCGCGGCTGAGCGCCGCCCGCAAATGCGCCTCAAGCTCCTCGGCGCTCCGCTCCCAGCCATAGCCGTCGACGCAGGCCGCCACCGCTTCGGGCCGAGGCGGCTTCCAGAGAAGCTCGCGAACCGCGGCGGCGATGGCGGCCGGGTCCGAAGCGGCGATCCGGCCGGCCGCGGGTCGGTCGATCACCTCCCTCGCGGCTCCGGCGTCGGTCGTCACCACCGGTGTGCCGCAGGCCAGCGACTCGACCCAGACGTTGGACAGTCCTTCCAGCTCGGCAGTGTGAACCGTCACGTCGGCGGCGGCGTAGAAGAAGGGCATGAGCGGCTGCAGGATCGCGCCCATGAACCGGACCCGGCCGTCGACTCCCAGGTCGCGGGCGTGCCGCTCGAGCGCCGGCCGATCGGGCCCGCCTCCGACGATCACCAGCGTCGCCTCGGGAAGACGGGCGATGGACTCGAGCGCGAGATGCTGGCGCTTGCGCGGAACGAGGTTGCCGACGTTGAGCAGCAGCGTGCCTTCGACCTTGAGCGCCGCCTTCGCCGCGGCGCGGTCGCGAAGCCGGAAGCGGGCGCGGTCGAGGCCGGTCCGGTGAACGGCGATCAGGTCCTCGGGAAGCCCGCAGGCGATCATCGCCGAACGCAGCGTCCGGCTTACCGCGAGCAGGCGGGCCGCCCCTGCCCCAGCTTCCATGACCTGCTCCCGGGCCCAGTCGTGCCCGTCCGCCGCACGCTCGAAATCGCCACCGCGGGCCTTGATCGAGAAGGGTATTCCGAGGGCTCGAGCGAGGCGAAGCGCGACCGGTCCGTCCGGCCAGAAGAATTCGGCGTGGAGGATATCGAAAGGGAAACGGCGCCGAATGGCCTGAACCGCGGGATGCAACGCCCGGGCAATGGCTTCCACGCGCCATCGATTTCCCGAGAGAGGCTGCCGGAAGCGCGGGCGGTGCACCCTGAGGCCGTTCCAGGACTCGCTCGGCGGCAGCGCCCGCTCCCGCCTATATCGCGGAGCCAGCGACAGCGGAAACGGCGGCAAGCCGACCGGCGCCACCACCTCGACCTCGATGCCCGGCCGGGCCGCAAGCGCGCGCAGCTGGTGCTCGACGAAGCTGCCCGCGCCCGGCCATTCCTGGTCGGGGTAGGCGCTGGTCAGGGAGAGGAGGCGGATCATAGGATAATTATAGGGACCATCGGCGCCGACGTGGAAGCGCTCGGAGGGTGACGGCCGCGTCCGGGTGCGGTAGATGGGCGGAATCGCAACGACCGAGAGGGGACTCCATGTCCAGGCCGGAAGCAAGCACCGAGCTGAAAAGGTGGGCGAAACCCACGATTCGGAGAATCGTCAGCGGAGCGGCCGAGTTCAATTCGTCCACCAGCGTCGACGGCAGCGGGACCTTCTCCTAGAGCCGTGCCTCGATCGCCCGGAGCAAATGCTGCTCCAGCCGGGCGGCCTGACGTTCCCAGCTAAATTCGAGAACCGAAGCGCGGACAGCCTCGGCCGGCGGCGCGTCGGCGAGCAACTCCCGCACCGCGGCCGCGATCGAAGCCGGATCCGGATCGACGATTCGTCCCGCCTCCGGTCGGTCGACGATCACCGCGGCGTCGCCGACGGCGGTGGTGACGAGCGGGGTGCCGCAGGCCAGCGATTCGAGGCGGACGTTGCCGAAGCCTTCGACGAACGAGGGGTGGACGGTGACGTCGGCGGCGGCGAAAAAGGACGGCAGCAGGACATGCGGGAGCGACCCGGTCAGGCGCAGCCGCTCCGCCACGCCCAGCCTTTGCGCCCTCGCGAGCAAGGCTGCGCGCTCGGGGCCGTTGCCGACGACGACCAGGCTGGCGCCGTCGAGCCGGGCCAGCGCCTCGACCGCGAGCCAGTGGCCCTTTTCCGGAATGAGGTTGCCGACGGCGAGCAGCAACGTGCCGGAAATACCGAGCCGGGCCTTGAGCGCGCCGCGGTCGCCGGGGCGGAAGAGGTCGGCGTCGACGCCCGAATGGTGGACCGCGATACGCTCCTTCGGGAGTCCGGTCGCGGCCATCTTCCGCTTGACGCTTTCGCTCACCGCCAGCAGCCCCTGCGCGCCCAGCCCCGCAGCCAGCAGCTGCCGGCGGGTCGAGCGCGCTCGCGAGCGGCCCTCGAACTCCCCCCGCGCCTTGATCACGACCGGAAGCCCGAGCGCCCGGCCCACCGCGACCGCCGCGGGCCCGTCGGGCCACGAGAATTCCGCCGAGACGACGTCAAAGGCGAAGCGCTCGCGGATCGCCGTCGCGAGCGGCAGCAGCCGCCTCGCCAGCGCTCCGGGGCGGAGCCGGGGAAAGGCGCGAGACCGCGAATAGCGGAGCCGGTGGACGGCGAGGCCCTTCCAGACCTCCCGATCCGGCAGATCGTCCAGGGTCCCGCGCGCCCCGAGCGAGAGCGGAAAGGGCGGCCGCCCGATCGGTGCGACAACCTCGACCTCGACGCTCGGGCGCGAGGCCAGCTCGAGGGTCTGGCGTTCGACGAAAATGCCCATATTCGGGCGAAGCCGGTCCGGAAACCGGCTGCTGAGGACCAGAACTCGAAGCATCGGCGGGCCGCTCAGCGGCGGCCGCGCAGGCTCAGCGGACCGGCCTGTCGCCGAAGCCGCCCACGCCCTGGCGGACGACCACAGGCTCGATGCAGTCGCCGACCCGGTTGAGGACGGCGAGGGTGAGGTCTCCCGGCGGAAGCTCGCCGAGCGGCCGCGCCCTCAGGCCCTCCGGCGAGCGGATCGGCCGGACCTTCGTGTCGTCGCGGCAGATTCGCGAGGGCATGGCGTCGCCGGCGAGGCGGTGCGGCGCGGCCGCCGCGGGCGGGGAAGCCGCCGGCAGGGCGGAGGACGCCGCGGGAAGCGTGAGGGCGAAGGCCAGGAAAGCAAGGCGCATGACGTCTCCTTTCGAGCCGCTATGATAGCCTCTTTCGAGGCGGTTGAGGAGAGGCCGATGGAGACGAGGACGGCGAGTTGCCGCTGCGGCGCGCTCAAGGCGAGGGCGAGGGGCGAGCCGGCCCGAATCTCCGTCTGCCACTGCCTCGCCTGCAAGGCGCGCACCGGAAGCGCCTTCTCCTGGAACTCGACCTGGCTCGAGGAGCAGGTCGAGACCGAGGGCGACTCGCGAAGCTGGACCCGGCTCACCGAGGAAGGCGGCCGCTGGGTCACCGACCATTTCTGCCCCGAATGCGGCTCGACCGCCTGGTACAGGATCGAGGCGCGGCCGGGGATGATCACCATTCCGGCCGGCAATTTCGGCGACCCGGGCTTCGGCGAGCCGGCCTATTCCTGGTACGGCGAGCGCCGCTGCCCCTGGGTCGCGGTCGAGACGGAAGGGCCGCTCGAGGAGGGATGATCGGAATTTTCATGTTTTGTTCCATTTTGTAGGAGACTCGGGGAGCCGCAGCGTGAGATAGTCAGGGCTGGGCGAGTCGCGAACCCGCCCGGGCTCTTTGACATTGTGGATCTGAATGAGCTGCGCCGCCGGTCCGGCATCCCTTCGCCGGGAGAACCGTTCCAGTGGACTTGCTCCCTTGCCCTCCCTAGATGCTGCAGCGCGATGAAGCGGCGGTTCCGGAAAATGCATGGCCTCGGCAACGACTTCGTCATCTTCGACGGGCGGGAGGCGCCGGTGGAGATGACGGAGGCGCGGGTCCGAGCGCTCGCCGACCGCCGCACCGGGATCGGCTGCGACCAGCTGATCGTGCTCGAGCCGTCCGACGAGGCCGACGTCCGGATGCGGATCTGGAACTCGGACGGGGGGGAGGTCCAGTCCTGCGGCAATGCCGCGCGATGCGTCGCCCTGCTGCTCGGCGGGGCGGCCTGGATCGAGACGGCCGGCGGGCTTCTCGCGGCCAATGCCAACGGCGCGTCGGCGACGGTCGACATGGGCGATCCCCGCTTCGGGTGGGACGAGATCCCGCTCGCCTACCCGATGGACACGACCGCGATGCCGGTCGGCTGGGAGGATCTGCGCGAGCCGTTCGCGGTCAATGTCGGCAACCCGCATATCGTCTTCTTCGTGGACGATGCGGGCGCCGTCGACCTCGAGCGGCTCGGTCCGCTGATCGAGAAGGACCCGCTCTTCCCGGAGCGGATCAACGTCAGCGTCGCCTCGGTCGAGGACGGCGCCATCCGGCTCCGGGTCTGGGAGCGGGGCGCCGGGCTGACCCTGGCCTGCGGCACCGGCGCCTGCGCGACGGCCGTGGCGGCCGTGAGCCGGAAGCTGGTCACGAGCCCGGTCCGGGTCATCCTGCCCGGAGGTACTTTGAGCATCGCCTGGGCGCCCGGAACCACGATCGCAATGAGCGGTCCGGCGGCGACGGTGTTCGAGGGCGAGGTGGCGCTGTGAGCGTCGCCGAGGTGATCACCCTGGGCTGCCGGCTCAATGCCGCCGAGAGCGAGGCGATCCGCCTGCTCGCCGCGGGCGAGGAGGACCTCGTCATCGTCAACAGCTGCGCGGTGACGAACGAGGCGGTCCGCCAGACCCGGCAGGCGATCCGGCGCGCGAAGAGGGCGCGGCCCTCCGCCCGGGTGGTCGTGACCGGCTGCGCCGCGCAGGTCGAGCCGGAGGCGTTCGCGGCGATGCCCGAGGTCGACCGGGTGGTGGGCAATGCGGAGAAGTTCGCGGCCTCCTCCTACTCGTCGCCCCGGCGGCGGCTGCCGTCTCGGGGCGTGGATGGCGAGGAGCCCGTTCCCGCCGGGGCCCCGGCCTCCGCCGGGGCGACGGTGACCGTTTCCGACATCTTCGCCGTCCGCGAGACCGCCCCTCACCTCCTCGCCGGCTTCAACGAGCGGGCGCGGGCCTTCGTCGAGGTCCAGAACGGCTGCGATCACCGCTGCACCTTCTGCATCATCCCCTACGGCCGGGGGAACAGCCGGAGCGTCCCGGCGGGCCTGGTGGTGGAGCGGGTCAGGGCCCTCGCCGGCGAGGGCTTCCGGGAGGTCGTGCTGACCGGAGTCGACGTCACCAGCTATGGGCCGGACCTGCCCGGCGCGCCGGGCCTCGGCCTACTGGTCGAGCGGATCCTGCGCCATGTCCCGGACCTGCCCCGGCTCCGGCTCTCTTCGCTCGACTGCATCGAGATAGACGAGAGGCTCGAGGAGATCGTCGCCGGCGAGCCGCGCTTCATGCCCCACCTCCACATGAGCTTCCAGGCCGGCGACGACATGGTCCTGAAGCGGATGAAGCGGCGGCACCGCCGGGCGCAGGCGGTGGCGACGGTGGCCCGGCTCAAGGCCAAGCGGCCCGGGCTGGCGATCGGAGCCGACCTCATCGCCGGCTTTCCCACGGAGACCGACGAGATGCACGAGAACAGCCTTCGGCTGATCGACGATTGCGACATCGTCATGGGCCATGTCTTTCCCTTCTCGCCGAAGAAGGGCACCCCGGCGGCTCGGATGCCCGCGGTGGCGCCGGCGGCGGTTAAGGAAAGGGCTCGGCGGCTGAGGGAGGCCTGCGAGCGGCGGCGGTCGGCGTGGCTGGAGGGGCTCGTCGGAACGAGGCAGCGGGTGCTGGTCGAGAAGGATGGGCGGGGGCATGCGGAGAATTTCGCGCCGGTCACGATCCGTCACCCCGGCGGGTCTCCCCGAGGTCCCGGCTCCAGCCGGGATGACGGGGGGATCGTCGACGCCCTCATCACCGCCGTCGAGGGCGGCGCGCTGATCGGCATCCCCGAATGAGCGAGGCGACCTGGCTCGACCGGCTCCAGTCCGGCTTCAGGAAGACTTCCGAGCGGCTCGGCGACAACCTCACCGGGCTGTTCACCAAGGCCGCGCTCGACGATGAGACCCTCGACGAGATCGAGGAGGCGCTGATCGCCTCCGACCTGGGGCCGGCGACCGCGGCGCGGATCCGCTCGCGGCTGGCCGGGGAACGGTTCGAGCGCGGGCTTTCCGAATATGCGGTGCGCGAGATCATGGCCGAGGAGGTGGAGAAGATCCTCGCCCCGGTCGCGGTCCCGCTCCAGATCGACGCCTTCCCGAGGCCACAGGTGATCCTGGTCGTCGGAGTCAACGGCTCCGGCAAGACGACCACCATCGCCAAGCTCGGCCACCTCCTGCTCGAGCAGGATTACGGGGTCCTGTTCGCCGCCGGCGACACCTTCCGGGCGGCGGCGATCGAGCAATTGAAGATCTGGGCCGACCGGATCGGGGTGCCGGTCATATCCGGCCCCGAGGGCGGCGACAGCTCGGCGATCGTCTTCGACGGGGTCAAGAAGGGCACCGCGGAGGGCATCGACACCCTGATCGTCGACACCGCCGGCCGGCTGCAGAACAAGAAGGTCCTGATGGACGAGCTGGCCAAGATCCGGCGCGTGCTCGGCCGCCTCAACCCGGAGGCGCCGCACAACGTCGTGCTGGTGCTCGACGCGACGACCGGGCAGAACGCCCTCAGCCAGATCGAGGTCTTCAAGGAAGTGGCCGGAGTCACCGGGCTCGTCATGACCAAGCTCGACGGCACCGCGCGCGGCGGCGTTCTGGTGGCGGCGGCGGAGCGCTTCGGGCTTCCGATCCACGCGATCGGAATCGGCGAGGGCATAAACGACCTTCGGCCGTTCGACGCGCGCGAGACGGCCCGGGCGATCGCAGGACTGGGAAGAGAGTGAGCGTGACGGCTGAAAAAAGAGAACCCTCGGTGGCGGGCCGGCTTCTGATCGACCTCGGGCCCCTGCTCGTCTTCTTCCTGGTGAACTTCCTCGCGCCCGTCCCCGACGTGCTCAAGATCTTCTACGCGACCGGGGCCTTCATGGCCGCGATGATCGTCGCGATGATGGTGTCCTACCTGCGCTACCACCATATCTCGCCCCTGCTCTGGTTCTCGGGGATCATGGTCGTGATCCTGGGCGGAGTGACGATCTGGCTCCACAACGACGTCTTCATCAAGATGAAGCCGACCGTCTATTACGTCTTCATCGCCAGCCTTCTCATCTTCGGCCTCGCCACCCGCCGGAACCTCCTCAAGATGGTGCTGGGCGCCGCTTATCCCGGGCTCTCGGAGCGCGGCTGGCAACTCCTCACGCGCAACTGGGCGATCTTCTTCCTCGTCATGGCGGCGGTCAACGAGGCGGTGTGGAGGAACACCGACACCAGCTTCTGGATCGGCTTCAAATTGTGGGGCTTCCTCCCCGCCACCGTCCTCTTCGCCCTCGCCAACGTTCCGATGCTGATGAAGCACGGGATGCAGCTGGAGGCGGGCAAGGACGAGCCGCCGGTGCCGCCGTCGCAATGAGGACGGCGCCGGACACGGCCGTGTTCATGGATTCCGGCTTTCGCCGGAATGACGGACGGTGAGCGCGATGCCCAGCCCCGCCCCGCCCGTCGTCTCGATCCGCAACCTGTCGAAGCGCTACGCCGGCGGGCACGAGGCGCTGAAGGACGTCAGCCTCGACATCGCCAGAGGCGAGATCTTCGCCCTGCTTGGCCCCAACGGCGCCGGCAAGACGACGCTGATCAGCATCGTCTGCGGAATCGTCACGGCCTCGGCCGGCGAGGTCGAGGTCGACGGCCACGACATCGTCCGCGACTATCGCGCGGCGCGCACGAAGATCGGCCTGGTCCCGCAGGAGCTTCACACGGATGCGTTCGAGAGCGTGCTGTCCACGGTCAGCTTCAGCCGAGGCCTGTTCGGCAAGCCGCCCGGTCCGGCTCATGTCGAGAAGGTGCTGAGGGACCTGTCGCTTTGGGACAAGCGCAAGTCGAAGATCATGGAATTGTCGGGCGGGATGAAGCGCCGGGTGATGATCGCCAAGGCGCTCAGCCATGAGCCCGACATCCTCTTCCTCGACGAGCCGACCGCCGGGGTCGACGTCGAGCTGAGGCGCGACATGTGGACGCTGGTGAGGCGCCTGAGGGACACCGGAGTGACGATCATCCTCACCACCCATTATATCGAGGAAGCGGAGGAAATGGCCGACCGGGTCGGCGTCATCTCCAGGGGCGAGCTGATCCTGGTCGAGGAGAAGACCGCGCTGATGGAGAAGCTCGGCAAGAAGCAGCTGACGCTCAACCTCTCCGAGCCGATGGCGACGGTGCCTGCCGAGCTGGCCGAGTGGGAGCTCGAGCTGCGCGCCGGCGGCACCGAACTGGTCTACACGTTCGACGGCAAGGCGGAGCGGACCGGCATTCCCTCGCTCCTGCGGCGGATGAGCGACCTCGGCATCGGCTTCCGCGACCTCGCCACTCGCCAGAGCTCGCTGGAGGACATCTTCGTCAGCCTCGTCACCGAGCGTAAGGGAGGCGGGCAATGAGCGTCGGTGCGTTCAACGGCCACGGCGTGTGGGCGATCTACAAGTTCGAGATGCACCGCTTCGTGCGGACCATTTGGACGGGCCTCGCGACCCCCGTCATCACCACCTCGCTCTACTTCGTCGTGTTCGGATCCGCGATCGGCTCGCGGATGAGCGAGATCGGCGGCGTGCCCTATGGCAGCTTCATCGTGCCCGGGCTGATGATGCTGTCGCTGTTCAACGAGAGCATCTTCAACGCCAGCTTCGGCATCCACATGCCGCGCTTCACGGGCACGATCTACGAGCCGCTGTCGGCGCCGCTTTCCGCTTTCGAGATCGTGCTCGGCTATGTCGGCGCGGCGATGACCAAGGCTATCGCGGTCTCCCTCGTGATCCTCGCGACCGCGAACCTGTTCGTGCCGGTGACGGTGCTTCACCCTTTCTGGATGGCCGCCTTCCTGCTGCTGGTCGCGGCGACCTTCTGCCTGTT
>DASTLX010000014.1:0-184318 GCA_035714565.1 Allosphingosinicella sp. | reverse complement strand
CCTCAAGCACGCCGCCCAGACTCCGCTCGCGGGCGAGCGCATCGCCGAGGCGCTGCGCATCGCGGGACTGCCCGGCGGCCTGTTCGCCAACCTGTTCCTCAGCCACGAGCAGACCTCCAGGCTGTTGGCCGCGGGCCTCGTCGACCATGCAACCTTCACCGGTTCGGTCGAAGGCGGGAGGGCCGTCGAGCGGGCAGCGGCGGGGTCGTTCACCAGCCTCACGCTCGAGCTGGGCGGCAAGGACCCGGCCTATGTTCGCGAGGATGCCGATGTCGAGGGCGCCGTCGAAAGCCTCGCCGACGGCAGCTTCTACAATAGCGGCCAGTCCTGCTGCGGGGTCGAGCGAATCTATGTCCACGAAGCCGTGTGGGGGCCCTTTGTCGAGGGCTTCGTCGAGGCCGCTTCCCGATATCGCCTCGGCGATCCGCTCGATCCGGAAACCGGGCTCGGCCCGATGGCGAGCGCCCGCGGCGCGGCCTCGGTCCGCGAGCAGGTCCGCCAGGCCGTCGAGGCGGGCGCGACCGCCCATATCCCGCCGCAGCCGTTCGCGGCCGACACGGGGGAAGGGCCCTATCTGATGCCGCAGGTGCTGACCGGAGTGGGCCACGACATGGCGGTCATGCGCGAGGAGACGTTCGGGCCCGTCGCCGGGATCATGAAGGTGGGCGGCGACGAGGAGGCGGTGCGGCTGATGAACGACAGCCGCTACGGCCTCACCGCCTCGATCTGGACCCGCGACCTGCGGGCCGCCGAAAGCCTCGCGGGGCGGGTGGAAGCCGGGACCGTCTTGGCCAATCGCTGCGACTATCTCGATCCGCTTCTCGCCTGGACCGGGGTCAAGGACAGCGGCCGGGGCGCCGCGCTCGGCCGCTACGGGTTCGACACGGTCACCCGCCCCAAGTCCCTCCACCTGCGGAGCGCCTGATGGTCCTTCCCGACGCCAACTGGAATTATCCGACCGCGATCCGATTCGGCGCCGGCCGGGTCGCGGAGCTTGGCGAGGCGTGCCGCGGGCTCGGCATCGAGCGGCCCCTGCTCGTCACCGATCCGGCGCTGGCGAAGCTCCCCATGGTCGAGTCAGCCCGGGCCTCCGCCGGCGCCGGGCTGTTCTGCGCGATCCACGCCAATCCGGTCGGAGCCGACGTCGAGGCGGGCCTGGCCGGCTATCGGGCGGGCGGCCACGACGGAGTCGTCGCTTTCGGCGGCGGAAGCGCGCTCGACGTCGGCAAGGTGATCGCCTTCATGTCCGGGCAAAGCCGCCCGCTCTGGGACTTCGAGGACCAGTCGGACTGGTGGTCGCGCGCCGATCCGGCGGGAATCGCGCCGGTCGTCGCCGTGCCCACGACCGCCGGGACCGGATCCGAGGTCGGACGGGCCGGAGTCATCCTCGATGAGAACGAAGGCGTGAAGAAGATCATCTTCCACCCGAAGATGCTTCCGGCCGTGGTCATCCTCGATCCCGAGCTCACGCTCGGTCTACCCGCGCACGTCACCGCGGCCACCGGCATGGACGCGCTGTCGCATTGCCTCGAGGCCTATTGCGCGCCCGGCTTCCATCCCATGGCCGACGGGATCGCCGCCGAGGGCATGAAGCTGATCCGCCGATGGCTGCCTCGCGCCGTCGAGGACGGCGACGACCTCGAAGCCCGGGGCCACATGCTCGTCGCGGCCTCGATGGGGGCGACCGCCTTCCAGAAGGGCTTGGGCGGGATGCACGCGCTCTCGCACCCGATCGGGGCCCTTCTCGGAACGCATCACGGCCTCACCAACGCGGTGCTGATGCCTTACATGCTTGCCCATAACCGGAGCGCGATCGAGGAGCGGCTGGCCCGGCTGGCGGGCTATATCGGCCTGAAGGAGGCTTCGTTCGACGGCTTCCTCGCCTGGATAATCGAGCTCCGCGGGCGGCTGGGCATCCCTCACAGCCTCGGCGAGCTCGGAGTCGCCGCGGGCGACCTGGATCGGATCGCGACCATGGCGCAGGCCGACCCTTCCGCCGCCGGCAACCCGCTGCCTTTCGACGCGGCGGCGGCGCGCGTCGTGCTGGACGCCGCGATGGCCGGGCGGGCGTAACCCCCGTCGTCCCGGCGAAAGCCGGACCCCGGGTCGGGTAGGCTCGCCGGGTCGCCCGGAGATACGGCTTCCACCGGCCCACGGTCAGGAGGTGCAGCGGAAAGCCGCGAACAGCTCCTTGTGCGAGGCGACGATCCGCTCGATCGCGGCGGGCTGCGGGGTGGCCTGCCACTCGTCCGGCTCGAACGTGCCGCCGAGAAGGATTCCGTCGGCGCGCGGGAACATGTAGCCCGCGTTTCCCGCGAAAGCGTAGCGTATCTCCGGCTGCGGCAGGAGAATGGCGACCTGGCCGCGGACCGGATGAAGCTCCTTGTCGCCGAACAGGTCGCGAGCGCCGATCCCGGTGCAGTTGAAGACGAGCCGCTCCGGAAGGGCGGCGATCTCCGCGGGAGCGGCGAACTTCCTCACCTCGATCCTGCCGCCGGCGAGCTGGACGTCCTCGGTCAGCTCGCGCAGGAAGCGGCCGACCTCGACGTACATGGTCGTGTAGCGCACGATCCGCTCGACCGGGAAGGGATGCTCGTTCGGGCCCAGGGGGCGCGAATCGGGATGGAAAGGGTCCCGCCAGCGGGCGGGATTGCCCGACTCCTGGTAGGTGGGAAGCCAGCGTATGCCGTAATCGTCGCCGACCATGATCTGGAAGCGCCGCCAGCTGTAATCCATCGCCGCGGCGAACTGGGCGCGCCATTCGGGCGTGACCTGGCCGGAATCGAAATGGCCGTAAGGCGAGATCTGCCCGCCGGCGATGTTGGAGGTCGTGTGGGGCGGAAGCGCCTCGGTATAGAGGGTGACTGGAAACCCCGCTTCCTGGACGAGCCGGGCCGTGGTCAGGCCCATCACCCCGGCGCCGATCACGGCGACCGGCCCTCGATGGCCTGGAAGTCCGAGCTGGGTCGCGAGCTTGGAGCTGCCCCAGCTCAGGGTGATCCCGGCGCCGCCATGGCCGTAATTGTGGACCAGCCTCTTGTCGCCGAGCGCCTCGGCGCGGACGACGAAGCCCGAGGCCCGGAACGGGCGAAGGCCGGCGGCGGTGCGGATGACCCGCTCGGCCTTGACGTCGACCGGCGGCAGGCAGCCGGTGCGGACGACCGCGGGCCGGGGAGTCGTCGCGCAGCCCGGCAGGGCGAGGGTCGCGGCGGCTGAGCCGATGAAAGCGCGGCGGTCCATTCCCGGCAGCCTAACCGCCCCGGCCCGGCGCGGCGAGGGGCCAAATTGCCGCAATGAAGGAGGATAGCTAGCGGCAGCCGATACTTTTCTTCATCTTACCTGCGTGACCCGCCCGGCTAGAAACAGGCCATGATCCGCCCCTATCTGCCTATGAACGGCCTCCGAGCGTTCGAGGCGGCGGCCCGCCATCTGAGCTTCACCAAGGCGGCGATCGAACTGTGCGTCACTCCGCCCGCGCTCAGCCATCAGGTCAAGGCGCTCGAGGAAAGGCTCGGAGTGCCTCTGTTCCGCCGGCTGCCGCGCGGCCTGGCCCTGACCGACGAAGGCCAGGCTCTTCTGCCGGTGCTTCGCGAGGCGTTCGACAAGGTGGCGGCGGCGCTCGACGGTTTCGGGGGCGGCAAGGGGCGCGAAATCCTGTCGGTCGGGGTCGTCGGCACCTTCGCGCTCGGCTGGCTGCTGCCGAGGCTTCCGGCCTTCCGGGCCGGGCATCCGTTCGTCGACCTCAGGCTTACGACCAACAACAACCGGGTCGACATCGCCGAGGAAGGCCTCGATTTCGCGATCAGGTTCGGCGACGGCGCCTGGCACGGCACCGATGCGGCCTTGCTTTTCGAGGCGCCACTGACCCCGCTGTGCACCCCGCAGATCGCGGCCCGGCTGAGCGAGCCGGACGACCTCGCCGGGGAGACCTTGCTCCGCTCCTACCGGGCCGGAGAGTGGCAGGCCTGGTTCGAGGCGGCCGGCGTCCGGGCCCCGGCCCTGACCGGCCCGGTCTTCGACAGCGCCGCCGTGATGGTCGAGGCGGCGCTCGCCGGGCACGGAGTCGCGCTCGCGCCTGCCCGCATGTTCGAGCGCGAGCTTGCCGAAGGGAAAGCGGCACTTCCCTTCCGCATCGAAATCCCGATGGGCGGCTATTGGCTGACGAGCCTCAAGTCGCGCAAGCCGACCCCCGCCATGGCCGCCTTCCAGTCCTGGCTGCTCGACGAAGCCGGTTAAGGCCGGCCTCGAATCGAGCGCGCTCAGCGCGGAGCGAAGGCGACGATCTTGACCAGGTTGCCGGGCTTCGGCGCCTGGCCGGGGGCGAGGCCGTTGAGCATCAGGAAATGGTCGAGCGGATGGTCGCTCGCCATCGCAGCCGCGAACGTGGCCGGAGTCTGTCCCGGCCCGACCCGGACCGTACGGATGAGCCTCGGCCGGAGGCTCCGGACCTCCGCGTCCGACAGCAGGTGGAAAGAGGCGAACAAGGCGGCGATCGCCGCCCGCGAGGCCTCGGCGGGCGGAGCGACCATGATGAAGTGATAGGCGCCGCCGTCGCCCCCGTCATAGGCCGCTATGGTGAGCTCGACCGTTCCCTGCTCGGTCTGGACGACGAGCGGCACGAGCAGGGCCGGAAGGCCGTTGATGCGTGTCGGCTCCGCCGGGCCGGCCTGTGCCGGCGCGCCGTTCAGAAGCGCCCTGGCGAGCCCGTCGGCATAGTCGACGAGTCCGCCGGGCGGCATCGGGCCGCCGCCGAACTCGCCGCGAAGCCCGTCCGGCCCCTCGATCAGGATCGAGCGCGGGCTGTTCGTCAGGGTGAAGCCCTCGGGCGCCTCGAACCCGATCCGCATCACCGGATGGGCGAAGCGGCGCCCGTTGACGAAGCCCTGCGCCGGGTCGTCGCCGTAGAGCAGGCCATCGAGCTCGCGCAGATAGGGCGCCTCGAGCTCGGGCACCGCGCCGTCGGCGATTCCGGTCGCCGCCGCGGCCTTCGCGGCCCGCTCGACCCGGTTTCCGGCCAGCGGGTGGGTCCGCGCCCATTCGGGAATGGCCCGGGCCTCGTCGCGGCCGCGGGTGCGGCCCATATATTCCTCGTGCCGGCCGAGCGCCGCGAGCATGTCGCCGGCGGCGTAGGGGTCGTAGCCGGCCGCCGCGAGGTAGCGGACTCCCAGGTCGTCGGCCTCATATTCCTGCTTCCGCGAATAGCGCAGTGTGAAATATTCGGCGGCCCGGCCGGCGATGCGGGCAAGGTCCTCCGAGCCGGTGACGGCGCCCACCGCCCAGACCCCGAGGCTCCGCCACAGCGACCGCCTCTGCTGGCGGCGGTTGTGGGCGGCGACGATATGACCGACCTCGTGGGCCAGGACCGAGGCGAGCTCCGCCTCCGAGTTGACGATGCCCATCAGCCCGCGGGTGACGTAGATGTAGCAGCCCGGCACGGCGAAGGCGTTGACGACGTCGCTGTTGACCAGAGTGAAGGTACATTCCCCTCCAAGGCCGGCCGCGGAGGCGACCTTCTCGCCGACGCGCCGCGCATAGGCCGCCTCGGGGGCCCGATAGGCGCCGCCGAACTCGGCCAGGAGCTGCGGATGCTGCTGGGCGCCGACCTCCTTTTCCTTCGCCCTCACCTCCGGCTCGTAATCGTCGCCGCCGCAGCCGGCGAGCATGGCCAAGCCGGCGGCGAGGGGAAGCAAGCGGGATCGAGGCATCGTCATGGCGGGCTCAGGCGAGAACAGGCCGGTCGAAGCGAACGATCCAGAAGCCGGTTTCGGCTCCCTCGACTCCGAAATCGTTGTCGTTGACGAGGAGCAACTCGGACGGCGAAAGGATCGCCATGCCCTCGAGATCGGCGCCCACCTCCGGTGCGTCGTCGGTGCTGAACAGGAGGCTCTTGGCGAGCACCGGGAGCCCGATGTCGCCCGCGCTCAGCTCCTCGACCGTGGGGCGGGTGGCGATGTCGGCATGGACCGCCGGCAGCGCCGACGCCGGCTCCGGAGCGACCCGATAGATCTTGGTGGTCTCCGAGCCCCGCTCCAGGACCAGGAGCGAGCCGTCGCCCGCCCAGCACAATTCGCTCAGCTTGAGGTCGCTTCGCTCGAGCGGCTTCGTCGCCTGGTCGCGAAGGAAGGTCTCCGGGGGGTCGAGCGGGTAGAGATACTGGCCGGCAAGCTCGCCGGTCGCCGAGTCGAGCTTCCACAGCCTCACGTGGCGGGCCCGTTCGTGCGCCGCTTCGTCCGGGTGGGCGAGCGGGCTCTGGAAGGCGAGGAACAGCCACCGGCCGTCGGGCGAGAGGGCGATCGCCTCGAAGCCGCGGTTGAGCTGGCGGCGGGCGGCGATCGCGGGCAGGCACGCTTCCACCGGATAAGCGGCGCCGTCGAGGGCGACTCCCTGCGGCACCAGCCGCCTCAGCACTCGACCGGCGGGATCGAGCCGGACCAGCGACGGTCCGAACTCGTCGCCGACCCAGAAGCCGCCGTCGGCCAATGCGGCGATGCCCTCCGTGTCGAGCCCCGAAGGATCGGGCTCCAGCGGCTCGCCGTCGAGGCCGAAGGCCGGCTCGCAGCGCCCGTGGGGCCCTCCCGGAACCGGCAGCCCGGAGACCGGGCGGCCCTCGGCGTCGGCGATTCGAAGGCTTCGCACCAGCTCGACGCGGCCGCCCTCGACCCGAAGCTCGGCGATGGCGGGGCCGAGATCGAGGCGCGGCATGATCTTGGCGCCCGTCTCGCCACGCAACTTCTCAAGCCGGTCGAGGCCGTAGAGCTTCACCGCCGTCTTCACCTTGATGTTCGGCCCCCGGTCGCCGACCGCCCAGACGATGCCCGGCGGGTCCCCGGCCCTCCTGGAAAGGCCCGAACCGAAGCCCGAACGGAAACGCATGGTCCGTTTCGGAAGCCCGATCTCGCCGAGCGGCTCGTCGGTCCAATCCAGCCGTTCGACCGACCAGCCAGTCATCGCGCGGGGGTCGCCGAAAGACACGAAGGACCCGCCTGTCGGCCCCGAGAATCTTGTGTTTTCAAGCCGCGCTCTCCAGCGATTCCACCGTCAGGTGGCCGTTGGTGTAGACGCAGATTTCGGCCGCGATCGCCATCGCCTTGCGGGCGAGGGTCTCCGCATCCGCCTCGTAATCGAGCAGCGCGGTCGCGGCGGCGAGGGCGAAGTTGCCGCCCGAGCCGATCGCCGCCACTCCGGAGCCGGGCTCGAGCACGTCGCCGTTGCCGGTCAGGACCAGGGTGACTTCCTTGTCGGCGACGATCATCATCGCCTCGAGGTTCCTAAGATATTTGTCGGTGCGCCAGTCCTTGGCGAGCTCGACGGCGGCGCGCATCAGCTGGCCGTGATGCTGCTCCAGCTTGCGCTCCAGCCGCTCGAACAGGGTGAAGGCGTCGGCCGTCGCTCCGGCGAAGCCGCCGATGACGCTTCCGTCGCCGAGCCTGCGCACCTTGCGCGCATTGGGCTTGATCACGGTCTGGCCGAGAGTGACCTGGCCGTCGCCGGCGATCACCGCGCGCCCGTTCTTGCGCACCGCCAGGATCGTCGTGCCGTGCCAGCTTTCCATCGGATGCTCCCGCTCTTGGACGGCGGCGATATGGGAGCCGGGACGGGGCGATGCAATCGAAGGCCGCGGACGATGCCGGTCGGGGATCGGCCCTGAATCATCCGAAACGGAGGCAAAGAAATTTCCTATCGCCACGTGTTCATGGTATGTTCTTTCCTATCGACGAATCATACCGGGCTATTCGAGAGGAACGGACCATGCCGACGAGAAGAAGATCCTTGCTGAGCCGAATGATCAGGGCCCTGCCCGTCGTGCTCGCAGCCGCGCCGGGGGTCATCGACGCGGTCCAGCAGGCTCGGCGCGCGTTGCGCGAGCCCGACTCGCCGCCGAAGGACCCGGCGCTTCCGCCCGCCTGAGAAGCGCCCGCGGAAGTATTCCGCCTTCAGGAAGCCGAAACTTCCGAAACTTCCACGTCGCGATTGAGCGCTGACAGGGGACAGACGTATCGCTAGCTTCTCATCGATGGGGTTTCTCACCTTCCTCAGCCTCGCCGGGCTGCTCGCCTTCACCCTGGTCCTGTCGAGGCGGGTAAAGGCGCTGGAACGGGAAGTGGAGAGACTAGGGGGCGCCGAAGCCGTCGCGGCGCCTCCCGGTCCGGAATTCGTCGGCTCCAGCGCCTCCGAGCGGCCTGCCGCCGGGGCACAGGAGCGGGTTCCGGCCCGAGCGACGTTCGAGCAGCTGGAACGGGAGCGGCGGCTCGAAGCCGAGCCGGAGTCGCCTGTCCACGACGATTGGGAGGAAGCGGCCTCGCCGCGCGAGACGCTGGCAGGCTTCTTCGAGCGCTGGGTCGGCGGGCGGCTGATGATCTGGGTGGGCGGCATCGCGCTTGCGGTCGCCGGCGTCCTGCTCGTCCGCTACTCGATCCAGATCGGCCTGATCACTCCGCCGGTGCAGATGGGCATGGCGGCCTTGTTCGGCCTGCTCCTGCTCGCGCTCGGCGAGTTCGCCCGGAGCCGGGCCGACTGGGCGCTGGACCGCCGGGTCGCCCAGGCCCTGGTCGGGGCCGGCATCCTGGTCCTCTACGCCACCGCCTACGGCTCGCTCGTCCTTCACCACCTGATCGGCAACGGCACCGCCTTCGGTCTGATGGTGATGGTGACCGGGGCCGCCCTGGTCCTCTCCCTCCGCCACGGCGCTCCGTCGGCGGTGATGGGCCTGGTCGGGGGCTTCCTGACTCCGCTGCTGGTCGGCGAGCGAAGCGAGACGGCGATCCCGCTGCTTACCTATCTCGCGCTGCTCGACGTCGCTCTCTTCACCCTGGCCGGCCGCCGCGGATGGACCTGGCTGGCCGCGGCCGCGGCCCTGCTCAGCTTCGGCTGGAGCGCGGCGCTACTCGGCGGCGACGCTCCGGACGCCCTCGCCGCCGGCGTCTTCGTCCTTCTCGTCGGCATCGGCGCGTCGGTGCTCCGCGCCGGCCCGGGCTGGCAGCTCGATTTCCTTCGGCCGGCGGCGATCGGCCTGGTCCAGCTGGCGGTGCTGGTCGGCCGCCAGGATATCGGCCTGCCGGCGTGGGGCGTGTTCGGGGTGCTGTCGGCCGCCTGCCTGCTGCTCGAGTCGCGCAAGCCCGAATATCGCCCGCTGCCCGCCATCGCCCTGGGACTGTCCCTGATCCTCATCGCGATCAAGGCCTTCGACCAGCCGCTCCACGTCCCCGCGGTCGCGGCGGCGGCAACTTCCCTCTTCGCCCTGGGCTCGC
Organism: Allosphingosinicella sp.; assembly: GCA_035714565.1. Lineage (GTDB taxonomy): Bacteria > Pseudomonadota > Alphaproteobacteria > Sphingomonadales > Sphingomonadaceae > Allosphingosinicella. The sequence continues at coordinate 175,070 of DASTLX010000014.1, read as the reverse complement.
TGCCCGCGGCCTTGCGCCGGGAGCGCCCGCTCCTGCCCTTCGCCACTGCCTGCGCCGGCTTCATCGGACCGGCCTGGATCCTTCGCGTCGAGCGTCCCGAATGGCTCGACCGGCCGCTCTGGGGCCTGCTCTTCCTGCTCCTCGCCGCGGGACCGCTTTTCCTCGCCTGGAGCCGTCGCCGGGCGGCGAGCGAGACCGCTATCGACGCCCCGCTCGTCCTCGCCGCGGGAAGCGCGATGGTTTCGCTCGCGATCGCCGCCTGGCAGCTCCTCCCCGCCAATCTCGTCGCGGGCGGCGGGCTCGTCATCGCGCTCCTCGCCGCGCTCGCGAGCCGCCGGCTCGGCGACCGCGGAGTCGCGGCGCTGGCCCTGGCCGCCGCCGCCGCCGCGTCGCTCTGGGCCGCGGGCCGGGTCCCCCAGCTCTGGGAAACCCTTCTTCTTTCCCTCGCCGGTGAGCCTGCCCTGGCATCGCAGCTGCCGGGCGTCGGCGCCGGCCTCCAGAACCTGCTCCTCCCCGCGCTCCTCCTCGCGGCGATCTGGCGGCTGCTGCCGGCGCCCATGCCAGCCCTGCGTCCGGCGCCGCTGGCGCTCGCGGCCGGGTTCGCGGGCGCGGCCGCCTACCTGCTCTTCAAGCAGGCCTTCGATCTGTCCTCCGGTCTCGATTTCGTCGCGCGGGGCTTCGCCGAGCGCACGATCCTCAACCAGGCGCTGTTCGCCGCCGGCTGGCTCGTCTGCAGCGGCCGGATCCCGATCCGCGGCCTCGACGAAGCCGCGCGATGGCTGGCCGGCACGCTGATCACCGCGCTCGCGGCGACGCGCCTCGTCTGGTTCGACATGCTCCTGCACAATCCCGTGCTCGCACCCCAGAATGTCGGAGGCTGGCCGGTCCTGAACCTTCTCGCCCCGGCCTATCTGCTGAGCGCCTTCTGGCTCTATCGCGCCCGCCGCGGCGCCGACGCCAGGGTGCGGTCGGGCGCCTGGCTGCTGCTTGCGCTGGCCTCGGTCGTGCTCGGGGTGATGCTCATGGTCCGGCAAGGCTTCCAGGGGGCGATGCTCGACGGGCCGGACCTTCCGTCGGCCGAATCCTACGGCTATTCGCTGGCCGGCCTGCTCCTGTCGGTCGCGCTTCTGCTCGGCGGGATCCGGCTGGCCGACAAGGCGCTTCGGCTGGCCGGGCTGGTCCTGCTCACGGCCACCACGGTCAAGGTGTTCCTGGTCGACGCCGGCGCCCTGGAAGGGGTTCTCCGAATCCTCTCCTTCCTGGTCCTCGGGATCGCCCTGATCGGGATAGGCAAGCTCTACACCAAGGTCCTCGACGCCGAGGCCCGGCCGGCCCGACAGGCCAAGGGAGAAGAACAGGCATGATCGCGCTCGTCCTTGCGGCCCTGGCGGCGCCCGCCGCCCCGGCGCCCCGCCTCGTCCACTGCCACATGATGGAATGCGCCTGGTCGAAGCCGGTCGCGAACGTCGCCGTCCGAACGACCCCGGCCGGCACCCTGCGAAGGGTCTCGGCCATTCGCGGCACCTCGGTGCACCGGGACGATCCGCCGTCCGGCTACCGTCCCTCGATCCGGATCGCCTGGGAGAAGGCGGCGTCGGTCGATTACGTACTCTGCTCCCGCTCGCAGCCGGCATTCGCCTTTCGCTCCGGGCGGCGCTGGGTCGCCCACGCCATGGATCTGTTCAATCTGGGCGGATACAACACCGCCTCGGCGATAGCCTATCTGCGCGCCTGCCACGGCGTCGAGTACGACCGGGCGGACATCGACGAGGTGATGCGGGGGCTGGGCTACCGTCCCGGCACGCGCAGCGAGCAGGTGGAGATAGCGAGGCCGGAGCAGCTTTTCGACCTGCCGCGGCGCAGGACCGAGTGACGGGCCCCGCTCGGAAAAAAATGGTCGGGGCGACTGGATTCGAACCAGCGACCCCCACACCCCCAGTGTGATGCGCTACCAGGCTGCGCTACGCCCCGACCGAGGCGCCAACCGGGGCGCCCCAAGGCGCGCGACTTAGGCCGTGCCTCCGGCGAAGGCAAGCCGCCGGAAAATCGGCTTCGGCCATACGGCCGACGAATTTCGATCGGCCGTTGACCCGCGCCAGGGCTGCATCTAGTTGCAAATAGCAACTTACAAACGAGGCCGGCTATGAACTCTGACGGCACGGGCATCGCCTCGCGCGAGGACGTGGAAGGGCTGACGGGGCTCGAGATGCTCCAGGCGATCATCGCCGGCCGGCTTCCGGCGCCGCCGATCGGGGCGACCATGGGATTCCGCCTCGTCGAGGTTGAGCCGGGCCGGGCGGTGTTCGAAGGCGCCGCGGGGCCGCATCTGCTCAATCCGCTCGGCGGCGTTCATGGCGGAGTGGCCCTGACCCTGATCGACAGCGCCGCCGGCTGCGCGGTCCATACCGAGCTTGCCCCGGGAATCGGCTACACGACGGTCGAGACCAAGGTGAACTTCACCCGTCCGGTCCCGCCCGACGGAAGCCCGGTCCGCTGCGAGGGGCGGGTCGTGACCCGCGGCCGGCAGATCGCGACGGCCGAGGCCCGGTTGCTCTCGGCCGACGGCAAGGTCCTCGCCCACGGCACGTCGACCCTGATCATCCTCCAGCCCCGCGGCTGAAGCTCCGCCTCGGCGCGCTTGCCTAAGCCGCGCAACGCATGTTAGTCGCCGCCGCCTTTCCCCGGACGCTTGCGTCGGCGCCGGTCCCTCACCAGGTATGGCCTCATGTTCTCATCCCCCGCTTATGCCCAGTCCGGCGCCGCCGCTGCCAGTGGAGGCCTTTCGGCCATCCTCGTTCAGTTCGCGCCGCTGCTGCTCATCTTCGTCATCTTCTATTTCCTGCTCATCCGGCCGCAGAGCCGGCGGGTGAAGGAGCATCGCGACATGATCGCGGCGGTGAAGCGCAACGACGTCGCGGTCACCAGCGGCGGCCTGATCGGCAAGGTGACCAAGGTGGACGAGGCCGAGATCGAGCTCGAGATCGCGTCGGGAACCCGGGTCCGGGTCGTCAAGTCGATGCTCAGCGAAGTCCGCCCGCACGGCGCCAAGCCGGCGAACGACTGACGCCATGCTGGATTTCCCCCGCTGGAAGGTCTGGGCGGTCAGCCTGCTCTGCCTGATCGGGATCGCGATGGCGGTGCCGAGCTTCTTCCCCGAATCCGTGGTCGCGAAATGGCCCGCCTTCCTTCCGAGCGCCCGGATCAACCTCGGCCTCGACCTCGCCGGCGGCAGCCATTTGCTGCTCGAGGGCGACACGAGCGACGTCGCCAAGCAGCGGCTCGACCAGATGGAAGACATCATGCGCAGCGAGCTGCGCCGGGCCAAGATCGAGGTCGGCGACATGTCGACGGCGGGCGGTCGTCTGTCCTTCCTGGTCCGCGATCCGGCCCAGGTCGACGCCGCCCGCGAGATCGCCAACACCCAGACCCAGCCGGTCGCGCTGACCGGCCAGCGGACCTTCAACGTCTCGGTCGTCGACGGAGCCCGGCTGATCCTCACGCCGACCCAGTCCGGTCTCGACGAGGCGCTGGAAAACGCGATGAAGACCGCCCGCGAGGTGGTCTACAACCGCGTCGACCCGGAGGGCACGAAGGAAGTCACCGTCATCCGCCAGGGCAAGGACCGGATCCTCGTCCAGGTGCCCGGCCTCCAGGATCCCGAGGGACTGAAGGCCCTGCTCGGCAAGACCGCCCGCCTCGAGTTCAAGATGGTCGACCTCACCGCCGCCGCGGACCAGGTCGCCCAGGGCCGGGCGCCGGTCGGAAGCCAGGTTCTGCCGATGGCCGGCGGCGGTCGGATCGCGGTCCTTCGCCGGGCCATGGTCAACGGCGACCAGCTCGTCGACGCCCAGCAGACCTTCAACGAGAATAACGAGCCGGTCGTCAGCATCCGCTTCGACGGGCGCGGGTCCAAGGCGTTCGCCCGGGTCACCCAGCAGAATGTCGGCAAGCCGTTCGCCATCGTCCTCGACGACGTCGTCCTTTCGGCGCCCGAGATCCGGGAGCCGATCCTGGGCGGCCAGGCGAACATCTCCGGAAGCTTCACCGTCCAGACCGCAACCGACCTCGCCATCCAGCTTCGCTCGGGCAAGCTCCCGGTCGAGCTGAGGGTGATCGAGGAGCGCACGGTCGGCCCGGATCTCGGCAAGGATTCGATCAAGAAAGCCGTCATCGCCGGAATCGTCGGCACCGTCGGCATCCTGCTCTTCATGTGGCTGACCTACGGCCGGTTCGGTATCTACGCCGACATCGCGCTCATCCTGAACGTGGTCGTCATCCTGGGCATCATGGCGCCGTTCGCCACCCTGACCCTGCCCGGAATCGCCGGCTTCGTGCTCACCGTCGGCGCGGCCGTCGACGCCAACGTCATCATCAACGAGCGGATACGCGAGGAGCACAGGCGCGGGCGCCGGGTGATGGAGGCCGTCCAGCACGGCTATGACGAGGCCCGCACCGCCATCTTCGACGCGAACATCACCAACGTCATCGCCGGCCTGCTGCTCTATTATTTCGGCTCGGGCCCCGTGAAGGGCTTCGCCGTCGTGATGATGATCGGAATCGCCACCTCGGTGTTCACGGCGGTCACCGTGACCCGCATGTTCGTGTCCTTCTGGCTGCGCAAGCGCCCCACCGAGCTTAGGATCTGAGGACGCCATGCGCCTGATCAAACTCATCCCGGACGACACCAACCTGGATTTCCTGCGCTGGCGCAACGTCGCCATCGTCTTCTCGACCCTGCTGATCATCGCCTCGGTCGCCCTGGTCGCGGTCAAGGGGCTGAACTTCGGGGTCGATTTCGAAGGCGGGCAGGTGATCCGGACGACCTTCGCCCAGCCGCCCTCGCTCGACAAGCTGCGCGAGGACGTCAGCGCTTTCGGGCTCGGCGATCCGAGCATCTCCGAATTCGGAAGCCCTCGCGAGATCGCGATCCGACTGCCCCTGCCGGAAGGGGGGGAGGAAGGCGCGAACGCGGCCGCGTCCAAGATCCGCCAGTCGCTCCAGCAGAAATATCCCGGGGTCAGGATCGACGCCGTCGACACCGTGTCGGGCAAGGTCTCGGAGGAGCTGGTCTGGGACGGCGCGCTCGCCCTCCTGCTCTCGGCGATCGGGATCGTGATCTACATCTGGGTCCGCTTCGAATGGCAGTTCGGCGTCGGCGCGATGTTCTCGCTGTTCCACGACGTCACCTTGACCTTCGGCTTCTTCGCGCTGACCCAGATGGAGTTCGACCTCAACGTCGTCGCCGCGCTGCTCACCCTGATCGGCTACTCGCTGAACGACACGATCGTCATCTTCGATCGGGTGCGCGAGAACCTTCGCAAATATCGCAAGATGGACATCGTCTCGCTGCTCAACCTCTCGATGAACGAGACTCTCTCGCGCACGGTGGCGACGAACTTCGCAATGCTCATCGCGCTCGGCTCGCTGATGATCCTGGGGCCCGACATCATCCGGAGCTTCACCACGGCTCTGCTGATCAGCGTGATCGTCGGCACCTATTCCACCGTCTACATCGCCGCGCCCTGGCTGGTCTGGCTGAAGGTCGATTCGAACAGCTTCCTTCCCAGGACCAACACGACGACGTCCGGCGGCGAGCGGATGACGAGCCGCAACGAGAGCCTCTAATGGCGCGCCTCGACCGCGATGCCGCCGCCCAGGGGCCCGTGGTCACGGCCTTCTCGGCGGGCGGCTTCGTCGTCGACGAGGGCGTCTACCGGGCCCTGCTCCTCACTCCGCTGCGGGCGGACGAATGGGACGCGCCGGATCTCGCCGCCCTGGCCCTGGCCGATCTCGAGCCGCTGCTCGCGCTCGATCCCGCGCCCGAGTTCCTGATCCTCGGCACCGGCCCACGCCTCACCCATCCGCCGCGGCCGCTGCGCGAGGCGCTCGAGGCGCTCGGAGTCGGCCTGGAAGTGATGGACAGCCGGGCCGCCGCCCGGACCTGGGGCCTGCTGCGCGGCGAGGAACGCTGGATCGCCGCGGCGCTGATGCCGCTCTAGAATTCCTCCCGACATTGTCGGGGAGGGGGACCGCGCGAAGCGCGGTGGAGGGGTTCCGCGGCCTCTAAAGAACCCCTCCGCCAGGCTTCGCCTGGTCCCCCTCCCCGCGAAATCGCGGGGAGGATCTAACGCACCAGCCCCGCCAGATGCTCGTGAAGCTCGGCGCCGTTGCGCTCCCAGCTGAAGCGCTCCGCCGAGCGGCGCACCGCCGCCGGCTCCGGCGGCGAAGCGAGCATCTCTCGTGCGGCGGCGGCGATCGACGCGGGGTCGCGGTCGACCACGCGCCCGGCCTCGGGCCGGTCCAGCACCTCGCGCGCGCCGCCGACGTCGGCGATCAGGATCGGCGTTCCGCAGGCAAGCGCTTCGATCCAGACGTTGGCCAGCCCCTCGCGCTCGGAGGGCAGCAGCATCAGGTCGGCCGCGGCCAGGAGCCCGGGCATCTCCGCCGGCGCCACGCTTCCCAGCAGGCGCGCGCGCGACTGGAGGCCGCGAGCCGCGATCAGCGCCTCGAGCCCCGGGCGCTCCGGGCCCTCGCCGGCGATCAGGAGGGTGGCGCCGGGCAGGTCGGCAAGCGCTTCGACGGCGAGCCGGTGGCCCTTGAGCGGCACGAGGTTGCCGGGCGTGACGATCAGCGGCCCCCCGACCCCCAGCCGGCGCTTCGCCTCTTCCCGCTCCGCCGGCCGGAACCGCTCGAGGTCGACTCCCGTATAATGGACCCGGATCTTGTCGGGGGGCATGCCCAGCGCCGCCATGTCGGCCTTGAGCGCGGCGCTGACCGCGAGCATTCCGCCGGCCTCGCGCGCGGCCGCGAGCATCTGTCGCGCCACGGCCGGGCGCCGTCCCCAGAAATGCACGTCGCTGCCGCGCGCCTTGATCGAGAAGGGCAGCCCCAGCGCCCGGGCGAGGTGCATCGCCGCGACCCCGTCCGGCCAGAAGAATTGGGAGTCGACGACGTCGCACTTGAGGCGCCGGGCGAGCGGCAGGACGGCGGCCGCGAGAGCGCGCGCCGCTCCCGCCGCGACCGGTCCCGGCCAGGTCCGGAAGCGCGGCCGGTGGACGGTGAGCCCGTTCCGGTCCTCGGCCGCCGGAAGCGCCGCCCTCGGGCGATAGTGCGGATGGAGCCTCAGCGGCCAGGGCGGGAGCCCGACCGGGGCGACGACCTCGACTTCGACTCCCGCCCGCTCCGACAGCGCCCGGGCCTGGCGTTCGACGAAGACCCCGAAGGACGGCCGGCCGGAATCCGGATAGAGCGTCGAGAGGGTCAGAACGCGCAGCATCGCTTCCCCTTACAGCCGAGACATTAAACCGCCGTTCATCGGGCAAGGCCAGTATCGCGGCGCACCCAGTCCGCGCTTGGCCTCGTCCCAACCCTCCGCTAAGAAGCCCCCCATGCTGCGTAAACCTGCCCGCTTCACCGTTGCCGCCGTCATGGCGAGCCTCGTCCTTCCCCTCGCCGGCTGCGCCACCGGGGGCAAGAAGACGAAGGCCGATACCCAATATGTCGCGCGCGACGTCAACACGCTCTACAACCTCGCCAAGAAGCGGCTCGACGCGCGCGACTACGCGACCGCCGGAGCCGTGTTCGACGAGGTCGAGCGCCAGCATCCCTATTCGGTCTGGGCCCGGCGCGCCCAGCTGATGAGCGCGTTCAGCTATTACGCGGCCAAGGATTATACCAAGTCGATCGAATCCGCCCGGCGCTTCCTCTCGATCCATCCCGGCAACCGCGACGCGCCCTATGCCTATTACCTGATCGCGCTCAGCTATTACGAGCAGATCACCGACGTGACCCGCGACCAGAGCACCACCAAGCAGGCGCTCGACGCTCTCGGCGAGCTGGTCCGGCGCTATCCGGACACGCGCTACGCGGCCGACGCCCGCCTGAAGGTCGATCTCGTCCGCGATCACCTCGCCGGCAAGGAGATGGAGATCGGCCGCTTCTACCAGCGCCGCGCCCAGTGGCTCGCCTCGGTGATGCGCTTCCGGACCGTCGTCGACCAGTATCAGACGACCAGCCACACGCCCGAGGCCCTGATGCGGCTCACCGAATCCTATCTGGCCCTCGGCATCCCGGACGAAGCGCGCCGGTCGGCGGCGGTGCTCGGCGCCAATTATCCGAACACCAAATGGTACCAGCGCGCCTATTCGCTGGTCCAGAAGCACGCGCCGGCGGCGCCGGCGGCGTGAGGCAGGCCCGTCATCCCGGCGAAAGCCGGGACCTCGGGACAAGAAGACACGGCGGGCGACCCCAAGCCCCGGCTTCCGCCGGGGTGACGGGCTAGGGGCTGGCGCCATGCTGACGGGCCTCTCCATCCGCGACGTCGTCCTGATCGAGAGCCTCGACCTCGAATTCGGCCCGGGCCTGGGCGTGCTCACCGGCGAGACCGGCGCCGGCAAGTCGATCCTGCTCGACGCGCTCGGCCTGGCGCTCGGCGCCCGCGCCGACAGCGGCCTCGTCCGCCAGGGCCAGGCGCAGGCCGTCGTCACCGTCAGCTTCGATCTCCCCGGCGACCACCCCGCCCGCGATCTGCTCCGCGACAACGGCCTCGAAGGGGAGCCGGACGAGCCGCTCGTCGTCCGCCGCATCGTCCGCGCCGACGGCGGCAGCCGCGCCCTGGTCAACGACCAGTCGGCTTCCGTCGCGCTGGTCCGCGAGCTCGGCGCCTTGCTCGTCGAGGTACACGGCCAGCATGACGATCGCGGCCTGCTCAATCCCCGAGGCCACCGCGCCCTTCTCGATTCCTTCGGCCGGATCGATGCCGCCGCCGCCGAACGGGCCTATCGGGCATGGGGCGAGGCCGAGGCGGCCCTGGCCCGGGCCCGGGACGATCTCGAAGCCGCGTCGCGCGACCGGGAGTGGCTCGACCATGCCGTCGCGGAGCTGACCCGGCTCGCCGCGGAGCCGGGCGAGGAGGCGGCGCTCGCCGGCCTGCGCTCGGACATGCAGAAGGGCGCTCGGCTGGCGGAGGACATAGCCGCGATCGGCCAGCTGCTCGACGGCTCGGAGGGCGGGCTCTCGCTCTGCCGCCAGGCCGCTCGCCGGCTCGACCGGATCGCCGGCGAGCATGACCGCCTCGCCGAGGCGCTCGAGGCGCTGGACCGGGCGCTGGCCGAGGCCTCGGAGGCCGAGGACCGGCTCGAGGCCGCCGCGGCGGCCCTGGCCTATGACCCGGCCCGGCTCGAGGAAGCCGAAACCCGCCTGTTCGAGATCCGCGCCGTCGCGCGCAAGCACCGGGTCGATCCCGACGCCTTGCCGGCGCTCGCCGAGGAGCTCGCGGCGAAGCTCGCGGCGCTCGAATCCGGCGAGAAGAACCTGGCCGCGCTGGAACGAAGGGTTCGCGACGGCCGCGCCGCCTATGTGGCGGAGGCGGAGCGCCTGACCGGGCTCCGCGCCGCCGCCGCCGCCCGCCTCGACTCCGCCGTGGAGCGCGAGCTTGCTCCGCTCAAGCTCGACTCCGCCCGTTTCCGGACGCTGGTCGAGCCGCTCGCCGAGGCGCAATGGGCGGCGCGCGGCCGGGACCGTGTCGAGTTCGAGGTTTCGACCAATCCGGGGGCGCCGTTCGCGCCCCTGACCCGGATCGCCAGCGGCGGCGAGCTCGCCCGCTTCATCCTCGCCCTCAAGGTCGCCCTGGCCGAGCGCGGCGACGCCCGGACGATGATCTTCGACGAGATCGACCGCGGAGTCGGCGGCGCCGTCGCCAGCGCCGTCGGCGAGCGCCTCCACCGGCTGGCGGAGGGCGCGCAACTCCTCGTCGTCACCCACAGCCCTCAGGTGGCCGCGCGCGGCCAGCGCCATCTTCTCATCGAGAAGAGCCACGAAGGCCTGGTGACCCGCACCAGCGTCCAGATGCTCGACGAGGGCCGCCGCCGCGAGGAGATCGCCCGGATGCTGTCCGGCGCCCAGGTGACCGACGAGGCGAGGGCCCAGGCCGTGCGGCTTCTGGAGGCCGCCTGAGGCCGTCTCCGCCGGGTCAGTCCATCTTGACCCTGCACAGCGCCTGGCCCTGGTCCGGGCCCCGGGCGACCGCGACGGCGAAGATGTAGACTCCGGCCTTCCAGGTCTGGGTGCCGATCGGCACGACCTCGACGATATAGGTGCCGGGAAGCCTGACCGGGTTGGCCGAGGCGATGTTGACCAGCGCTCCGCCGGGGCCGACGATCAGCGGGTCGACCTTGAAGTTGGCCGCGGTCAGTCCGGCGACCGGCGCTCCGGCGCTGTCGGTGACCGACACGCAGACATAATTGTTCTGGCGGTTGCCGGGGGCGGCCATCGTATCTTCGGACGATGCCTGGACGATGAGAAGTGCCATGACGAATCTCCTTCCACTGAGACGGCGATGATGCGCCGATTCGCGCCGCGATCGGCGTGATCGCTGTCACGGCTTGATTTCGGCGGGCGCCGTGCAATGAAGCCCTGCATGGATGCGAAGGAAGCGGCCGCCGAGCTGGAGCGCCTCGCGCGGGACATCGCGCATCACAACCGGCTGTACCACAGCGAGGATTCGCCGGAGATTTCGGATGCGGAATATGACGCGCTCGTCCGGCGCAACGCCGAGCTCGAACGGCAATTCCCCGGCCTCGTCCGCGACGACAGCCCTTCGCGCCAGGTCGGCGCCGCGCCCGCGGCCCACCTGTCCAAGGTCCGCCACGCGCTGCCGATGCTCAGCCTCGACAACGCCTTTTCCGCCGAGGAAGTGGCGGACTTTCTCGGCCGCGTTCGGCGGTTCCTCAGCCTCGCCCCGGACGAGGAGGTGGCGCTCACCGCCGAGCCGAAGATCGACGGCCTGTCCTGCTCGCTTCGCTACGAGCGAGGCGAGCTGGTCCTCGCCGCGACCCGAGGCGACGGCACCACCGGCGAGGTCGTGACCGACAACGTCCGGACCATCGCCGACATCGCCCAGCGGCTCGACGGCGACGCCCCCGACGTCTTCGAGATACGCGGCGAGGTCTACATGTCGAAAGCGGACTTCGCCGCCCTGAACGCGCGGCTGCTCGCCGAGGCCGAGGATCCGGCCAAGGCCCGCCAGTTCGCCAACCCGCGCAACGCCGCCGCCGGCTCGCTCCGCCAGAAGGAGGCGGCGGTGACCGCCTCGAGGCCGCTTCGCTTCTACGCCCACGGCTGGGGCGAGGTGTCGGCCTTGCCGGCCGAAACGCAGCTCGGAGTGATGCGGGCGATCGAGGCCTGGGGCCTGCCGATCGCCGACCATCTCCGGCGCTGCACCGATCTCGACGCCCTGCTCGCCCACTACCGGACGATCGAGGCGAAGCGGGCCGATCTCGCCTTCGACATCGACGGCGTGGTCTACAAGGTCGACAGGCTCGACTGGCAGCGCCGCCTCGGCCAGGTGGCTCGCGCGCCGCGCTGGGCGCTCGCCCATAAATTCCCGGCGGAGAAGGCCGAGACCGTCCTCGAGGCGATCGACATCCAGGTCGGCCGCACCGGCAAGCTGACCCCGGTCGCTCGGCTTAGGCCGGTCAGCGTCGGCGGAGTGACCGTCACCAACGCGACCCTTCACAACAAGGACGAGATCGAGCGGCTCGGGGTAAGGGTCGGCGACCGGGTCCGGATCCAGCGCGCCGGCGACGTCATCCCGCAGGTCCTCGAGAACCTCACCCCCCATGAGGATCGTCCGGCCTACGTCTTCCCGTCCACCTGCCCGGAATGCGGCTCCGACGCGGTCCGCGAGGAGGGCGAGGTCGACGTGCGCTGCACCGGCGGCCTCGTCTGCCCGGTGCAGCGGGTCGAGCGGCTTCGCCACTTCGTCTCCCGCCACGCCCTCGACATAGAGGGGCTCGGAATCACCCATATCGAGAATTTCTTCCGAGACGGCCTGCTCCAGTCTCCGGCCGACATCTTCCGGCTGACCCGGGAGGACTTGCTGGCCCGGGAACGGTGGGCGGAGATTTCGGCCGCCAATTTGATCGCCGCGATCGACGCCAGGAGAGAGCCGCCGCTCGACCGCTTCCTCTATGGGCTCGGCATCCGCCATGTCGGGGAGGTCACCGCCCGCGACCTCGCCCGCCGCTACCGGAGCTGGGACAATCTGCGCTCGATGATCGACGGCGCTCTCAAGGTCCGCGGCGAGACGGCGCGGATCGAGGGGGAGGAGGAGCGCAAGTTCCTCCAGCGCCGGGACAAGGCCGTGGTCGAGGCGGTCGAGACCCCCAATATCGGCCCCGAAGTCGCCAACGCGTTGCTCGATTTCTTCGAGGAGGAGCATAATCGCGCGGTTCTCGACGATCTGCTCGCGGCGGGGGTTCGCCCGGCGGACGTGGTGTGGGAGACGAAGCCGTCGCCCGTCTCCGGCAAGACCCTGGTCTTCACCGGAAGCCTCGAGACCCTGTCGCGCGACGAGGCCAAGGCCCAGGCCGAGAAGCTCGGCGCCAAGGTCGCGGGCTCGGTCTCCGCCAAGACCGACCTCGTCGTCTACGGCCCCGGCGCCGGCTCCAAGCTCAAGAAGGCGGCGGAGCTGGGGGTGGAGACGATCGACGAGGCGGGCTGGAACGCGCTGGTGGCGGAGGCTGGCTAAGCGTCGTCCCGGACTTGATCCCGGCTTTCGCGGGGATGACGGGCGGGTCTCAGCCCCGCCGTTTCCGGACCGGCGGCGCCCGCCGCTTGCGCATCACCAGGGTCGGCCACTCGCCGCGCTCGACCCGTCCCGTCAGCATCATCCCCTGGCGGCGATAGGCGGCCGCCACCGCGGGCGCCTGATGGTCGAGAAGCCCGGCGAGGATCAGCCGCCCGCCCGGAGCGATCGCTTCCGCCACCGAGGGGGCGAGCGCGATCAGCGGCCCGGCGAGGATGTTCGCGATGACGAGGTCGAAGGGCGCCCGCGCCTCCAGCCGGGCATGCTCCAACCCCTCGGCGACGAGAAGCTCGAGCTGCCCGCGGGCGCGGCCCGTCCTCACGCCGTTGATCGCCGCATTCTCCTTGCTGACCTCGATCGCCACCGGGTCGTTGTCGGATGCGGCGGCGCGGGCCGCCGGCCACAGCTTCAGGGCCGCGAAGGCCAGGAGGCCGGTGCCGGTGCCGAGATCGACGAAGTCGCCGACGCTGGCGCCGGCGGACTTGAGCCGGCTCAAGGCGATCAGGCAGCCGCTCGTGGTCTCGTGCTGGCCGGTGCCGAAGGCCCGCCCGGCGTCGATCTCGAGCGCGATGAGGTCGGAAGGCGCGGAATCGCGATGGGCCGGGGTGTGGACGAAGAAGCGGCCGGCCCGGATCGGCTCGAGCCCCTGCTGGCTCAGCGTCACCCAGTCGCGATCCTCGACCTTCTCGACCGCGGGCGCCACCGCCGCGGCGCTCGGCGCCAGCGCGGCGAGCAGGCCGATCATCTCCGCCGTCGGCTCGGCGTCGAAATAGGCGTCGAGCCGCCATTCGTCGGGCCGGGCCCCGTCCGCCTCGCTGGTCATCAGCACCGGCGGGAAATCGAGCCAGGCGAGCGGCGAGATGTCGTCCTTGAGCGCTTCCGCCTCCCCCCGGGTGCAGGGGAGCGACACTTTCCAGCTGTCGGCCATCAATCGATCGCGATCGGGCGGTTCTCGACCACCCTGAGCGAGGCCATGTCGACGATCCGGTAATGGAGTCGAAGCTTGTCGCGCACGATCAGGCCGAGTCGGGTGGGGCTGTCCATCCAGGCGGAGTCGATCCCGTCGATCCCGGTCATCACCACCGCCTGCCGCCCGTCCGCGAGCCGGCCGGCGACGATGTCTTGCAGGTCCCGGTTTCGAGCCTGTTCGAGCCGGAGCAGGTAATAGGCCGCCGGTCGGGATTTCGCGCCGTCCGCCGCCGGCTCGCCCGGCAGCAGGTCGAGGTCGGGATCCGAGTCGCCCCCGTCCGCCAGCGCCGGAAAGAATCCGGAGTGGGCGATCCGGCGGCTGTTGTCGGGAAGGAGCCTCCGGCTGGTTCCCGTCCGCCGGTCGAGCAGCAGGATGTTGCGGATGTCGGCCCGGCTTCCGCCGTACGAGCCGCCGCGCCCGTCGGAGGCGGCGATATCCATCCGGATCAGGTCGGTGCCCTTCAGCGGATAGGCGCTGCCGACGGTGAAGGTCTCCTCCGGCTTCTTCCCGGCCACCTTGGCGGGCTGGTACCGCCCGGACGGAGCGAGGGCGAGCGCGACGACGAGGATGAAGGCGAGCAGCCCGAGCAGCCCGACGATCGCGAACAGCCAGACGATCCAGTGCGCCCGCGGCGGCGGCGGCGAAGCCGCTTCCTCAGCGGACATAGCTCGCCCCGTTGACGTCGATCACCGTTCCGGTGGCCGAAGCGGGCGCCTCCACGGCAAGCCAGCGCACCGTCTCCGCCACCTCCTCGGCGCCGGCGACCCGGCCGAGCGGGATGTCGGCGACGATCTTCTGGCCGCCCCGGCTCGCCATATATTCCTCGACCATGTCCGAGGCCGTGAAGCCGGGGCAGACGGCGAAGGCGAGGATGCCGTCGGCGGCATAGCCGCGAGCGATCGACTTGGTCATCCCGATCATTCCGGCCTTGGACGCGGCATAATGCCAGTGCTGCGGGCTGTCGCCGCGATAGGCGGCCCGGCTGGCGACGTTGACGATCCTCCCGCCCCCGGCCTCGCGGAAGTGGAGGACCGCCAGCCGGCAAAGCTCGGCCGACGCGGTGAGGTTGACCCGCATCGTCCGCTCCCACTGCGCAGTCCATTCCTCGGCCGGAAGGTCGACCGGCGCGGCCTCGAAGATGCCCGCATTGTTGACGAGCGCGTCGACCCTGCCGCCCAGCCGCTCCAGCGCGTCGCGCCAGAGCCGAGCGGCGGCGCCCGGCTCGGAGAGGTCCGCGGCGATCATGCCGTCGCCCCCCCGGCTGGAATGGCCGGCGACCTTGTGGGCGGAGAGGGCGGCGGCGATCGCCTTGCCGATGCCCCGGCTGCTTCCGGTGACGAGGATGTTTGCCATGGCGGCGCGATAGTCGGCGGAGTCGGGCAGGGGAAGGGGGGAGCTAGAACGGACCGGTCAATCCGCGAACGGGTCCCTGACCAGGATCGTGTCCTCGCGTTCCGGGCTGGTCGAAACCAGCGCCACCGAGATCCGGCACAATTCCTCGATTCGCTTGATATATTTGATCGCCTGGGCGGGCAGCTCGGCCCAGCTGCGCGCTCCGGCGGTCGATTCGCTCCATCCCGCGACGGTCTCGTAGACCGGCTCCACCGCTTCCTGGTCGGCGGCATGGGCCGGAAGGTGGTCGATCGCCCGCCCGCGCAGTCGATAGCCGGTGCAGATCCGGATCTGATCGAGCCCGTCGAGCACGTCGAGCTTGGTCAGCGCCACGCCGGTGACTCCGCCGACCGCGCAGGCCTGGCGGACAAGGACCGCGTCGAACCAGCCGCAGCGCCGCTTCCTGCCGGTGACCGTGCCGAACTCGCGGCCGCGCTCGCCCAGGCGTTGCCCGGTCTCGTCCTCCAGCTCGGTCGGGAAGGGGCCGGCGCCGACCCGGGTGGTGTAGGCCTTGACGATGCCGAGCACGAACCCGGCCGCGCCCGGGCCGAGCCCGCTCCCGCCGGCGGCGGTTCCGGCGACGGTGTTGGACGAGGTGACGAACGGATAGGTGCCGTGGTCGACGTCGAGCAACACGCCCTGCGCGCCCTCGAAGAGGATCCGCTTGCCGCCGGCCTTGGCCCGGTTGAGCGTGATCCAGGTCGGCTTGGCGAAGCGAAGCACGAATTCGGCTATCTCGCCGAGGTCGCGCTCGAGCCGGGCGCGATCGATCGGCGGCTCGCCGAACCCGGCTCGAAGCGCGTCGTGATGGGCGCAGAGGCGGTCGATCTGCGGCCCGAGATGGCCGAGATGGGCGAGGTCGCAGACCCTGATCGCCCGCCGGCCCACCTTGTCCTCGTAGGCGGGGCCGATGCCGCGCCTCGTCGTTCCGATCTTGCCGCTGCCGGAGGCGTCCTCGCGAAGCGCGTCGAGGTCGCGGTGGAAGGGGAGGATGAGCGGGCAGGTGTCGGAGATGTGGAGGGTGTCCGGGCTTACCGCGACGCCCTGCTCGCCGAGCCGCTCGACCTCGGCCCTCAGCGCCCAGGGGTCGAGCACGACCCCGTTGCCGATGACGGAGAGGGTGCCGCGCACGATCCCGGACGGGAGCAGGGAGAGCTTGTAGGTCTGGTCGCCGACGACGAGCGTGTGGCCGGCATTGTGCCCGCCCTGGAATCGGGCGACGACGTCCGCCCGGCTCGCCAGCCAGTCGACGATCTTGCCCTTCCCCTCGTCGCCCCACTGGACTCCGATGACGGTGACGTTGGCCAAGGCCTGCTTCCTTTCGAATGACTCCAAGCCTCTATATCAACGTCGGCTGGGCCGGAGTTCTTAATTCCTCCCCCGGCTTTCCGGGGGAGGGGGACCGCGCGAAGCGCGGTGGAGGGGTTCTACGGGTTCGGCAAGGCCCCTCCACCAGGCTTCGCATGGTCCCCCTCCCCTGCAAAGGCAGGGGAGGATTTTTCAAAACCGCAAAGGCTTCACCGTCTTCACCCCCGGCAGGGACTGGAGGCGCTGGACCAGCTCGGGACCGACATGGCTGTCCACGGAGACCAGGGCCACCGCCTCTCCCCCGGCCTCGCGGCGGCCGAGGCTGAAGGTGCCGATATTGACCCCTTCCTCCCCGAGCAGGGTGCCGAGCCGGCCGATGAAGCCGGGCGTGTCCTCGTTGACGATGTAGATCATCTCGCCCTCGAGCTCGGCCTCGACCCGGATCCCGAAAATCTCGACCAGGCGAGGGGTCGAATTGGCGAAAAGGGTGCCGACGACGGGCCGGTCCCCCGCCGACGTCATCGCCGAGACCCTCAGCAGCGTGTGGTAGTCGGTCTCGCGGTCGTGGCGGATCTCGCGAACGTCGAGCCCGCGCTCCTTGGCCAGGAAGGGCGCGTTGACCATGTTCACCGTGTCCGAATGGACCCGCATGAAGCCGGCCAGCACGGCGCCGGTGATCGGCTTCATGTTGAGCTCGGCGGCGGCGCCCTCGGCCTCGATCGACAGACCGGCGATCGCCCCGTGCGAAAGCTGGCCGACCAGCGAGCCGAGCTTCTCGGCGAGCGCCATGTAGGGCCTCAGCCGGGGCGCTTCCTCGGCCGAGAGCGAGGGCATGTTGAGCGCGTTCGTGACTCCGCCGCGGACCAGGAACTCGGCCATCTGCTCGGCGACCTGGATGGCGACGTTGACCTGGGCCTCGGTGGTCGACGCGCCGAGGTGCGGCGTGGCGACGAGGCCGGGGGTGCCGAACAGGGGGCTGGCCTTGGCCGGCTCCTCGACGAACACGTCGAGCGCGGCGCCGGCGACATGGCCGCTGTCGAGGGCCTCCTTGAGCGCCGCCTCGTCGATCAGGCCGCCGCGGGCGCAGTTGACGATCCTGACGCCCTTTTTCGTCTTCGCCAGATTCTCGCGCGAGAGGATGTTGCGCGTCTGGTCGGTCAGCGGGGTGTGGAGGGTGATGAAGTCGGCCCGGGCGAGCAGCTCGTCCAGCTCCGCTTTCTCGACCCCGAGGTCGAGCGCTCGCTCCGCGGTCAGGAACGGATCGTAGGCCAGCACCTTCATCCTGAGCCCGAGCGCCCGGTCGGCGACGATCGAGCCGATATTGCCCGCCCCGATCAGCCCGAGGGTCTTGTTGGTGAGCTCGACCCCCATGAACCTGTTCTTCTCCCACTTGCCCGCCTGGGTCGAGCTGTCGGCGGCGGGCAGGTCGCGGGCGAGGGCGAACATCAGGGCGATGGCGTGCTCGGCGGTGGTGATCGAATTGCCGAAGGGCGTGTTCATGACGACGATGCCGCGCGCCGTCGCGGCGGGGATGTCGACATTGTCGACCCCGATTCCGGCCCGGCCGATCACCTTCAGAGCGGTCGCCGCTTCGAGCAGGTCCGCGGTGACCTTGGTGGCGGAACGGATGGCGAGCCCGTCATACCCGCCGATGATCGCCCTGAGCTCCTCCTTCGACAAACCGGGCTTCTCGTCGACCTCGACCCCCTTGCTTCGGAAAATCTCCGCGGCCTTGGGGTCCATCGAGTCGGAAATCAGCACTTTGGGCATTTGAACTCTCCGTCGTCCCGGCGGAAGCCGGGACCTCGTGGGGTGAAGAATGGGGCGACTTTCCTCGCCGAGGTCCCGGCTTTCGCCGGGACGACGCCTACGCCCGCGCCTCGTGAAAGGCCCAGTCGAGCCAGGGGAAGAGCGCTTCGAGGTCGTCCGTGTCGACCGTCGCTCCGCACCAGAGCCTGAGCCCCGGCGGCGCGTCGCGATAGCTGGCGACGTCGTAGCCGACCCCTTCCGCCTCGAGCAGCCCGGCCATCGTCCTGACCAGGGCCGACTGCGCTTCCGGGTCGCCGCTTTCGGCGAACTTCAGGCACACGCTGGTGTTCGAGCGGGTCTCGGGCGCCCGGGCGAGGTGATCGATCCAGTCGGTCCGCTCGACCCAGGCGTCGACCGCCGCGGCATTGGCCTGCGAGCGGGCGATGAGCCCCGCCAGTCCGCCGACCCCGATCGCCCATTCGAGCGCGAAGATATAATCCTCGACCGCCAGCATCGAGGGCGTGTTGATCGTCTCGCCCTGGAAGATGCCCTCGATCAGCTTGCCGCTCTTGGTCATCCGGAAGATCTTCGGCAGCGGCCAGGGCGGGGTGTAGCTCTCGAGCCGCTCCACCGCGCGCGGGCCGAGCACGAGCATGCCGTGGCCGCCCTCGCCGCCCAGGGCCTTCTGCCAGCTGAAGGTGGCGACGTCGATCTTCTCCCAGGGGAGCGGCTGGGCGAAGGCGGCGGAAGTCGCGTCGGCGATGGTGAGGCCCTCGCGAGCGTCGCTGATCCACTCGCCGTCGGGAACTTTGACGCCGGAGGTGGTGCCGTTCCAGGTGAAGACGACGTCGTGACCGGGATCGACGGCGGCGAGGTCCGGAAGCTCGCCATAATCCGCCTTGATCACGGTCGCGTCGAGCTTGAGCTGCTTGACGACGTCGGTCACCCAGCCCTCGCCGAAGCTCTCCCAGGCGAGGAGGGTCACCGGCCGGGCGCCGAGCATCGACCACAAGGCCATCTCGACGGCGCCGGTGTCGGAGGCCGGGACGATCCCGATGCGGTGGCTGGCCGGCACCCGAAGCACGCGCCGAGTGAGGTCGATCGCGTGCGCGAGCCTCGCCTTGCCCAGCTTCGAACGGTGCGAGCGGCCGAGCGAGCCCAAGGCGAGATGCTCGGGGTCCCAGCCGGGCGGCTTGGCGCACGGGCCGGAGGAAAAAAAGGGACGCGCAGGCCGCACGTCCGGTTTCGTATGCGTCACTTTCAACTCTCCTCGCAGAGAGCACGCGCCGCGTTGGGACGGCGTGGCCCGTGGCGGGGTTTAGGGGTGGGAACGGCGGTGTCAACCGATCCTCGTCGCCCCGGCGAAGGCCGGGGCCCCGGGGTGAAGAGCGCCGCCTCTTCACGCGCCGGGATGCCGGCCTTCGCCGGCACGACGAGGGCGCTCGACGCCCCGCCGCCTCATGATTCGATCGACAATGTCAAAGAGCCCCGGACGATTCGCGACTCGCCCACCAATCGTTTAATAGGAAAAGTCCTACAGTGCAAGAACAAAAAGAAAACGATTGGAATGGTCCGTCGCGACGGCTTCCGCCGGGATGACGGATTGCCGCCCGTGGCGTAGAGCCTCCCCATGCGGTGGGCCCTTTCGCTGACGTTGCTTCTGGCGGCCTGCATCCCGTCCGGCGACCGCGAGCCCGCGTCGACCGCTCGGGACCGCCCGGCGCCGGCCCGGGAGATCCTCCAATGCCAGGCCGACCTTCGGGCCGCGGGCGTCCGCTTCAAGGCCCTTCCCGACCGCCGGTTCGGCAACGGCTGCAGCGCCGTCGGCGCCGTCCAGCTGCTCGACATCGGCACTCCGGTGGCCAATCTCGGAGCGATGACCTGTTCGCTCGCGCGCCAGTTCGCCCGCTGGGCGCGCGAGGCGATGCAGCCGGCGGCCAAGGCGTGGCTCGGCAGCCCGGTCGTCAGGGTCGAGAGCTTCGGGACCTACAGCTGCCGCCCCGTCAACAGCCGGCCCGGGGCCAGGCTCAGCGAGCACGGCCGGGCCAACGCCGTCGACATCGGCGCCTTCCTCCTCGCCGACGGACGACGGATCACGGTCGAGCAGGGCTGGAGCGGCCGCGACGAGGACGTCCGGCGCTTCCTCCGCAACGTCCACGCCGCCGGCTGCCGGCGCTTCGGGATCGTGCTCGGGCCGGACGCCGACGCCTTCCATCGCGACCATCTTCATTTCGACATGGGACAGGGGCCCTATTGCCGCTAAACGGGCGGCCATGAACGATCCCATCCCGCCCAACCGAGTCTTCCCCGCCGCCCGCCAGGAAGCCGCGACCGCCGCCCAGCAGACCGCGTCAGCGCAGACCGAGCACGATGCCTATCGCCTCGCTTTCCAGGACCTCGACTTCCTGCTTCGCGAGGATCTTCGCCCGGTCCGCTTCCAGCTCGAGCTGCTGAAGCCGGAGCTCCTCCTCGACGAGGCGAAGATCGCCTCCACCTTCGTCTTCTACGGCTCGGCGCGAATCCCCGAGCCGGACAAGGCCGACGCGCTCATCGCCGCCGCCTCGACCGACCAGCAGCGCCACATCGCCGAGCGTCTCAAGGCCAAGGGCCGATATTACGAGGAGGCGCGCCGCCTCGCCCGGCTGGCAAGCCGCTGCAAGCCCGACGAATCCGGCAACCGCCATTTCGTGGTCTGCTCGGGCGGAGGCCCCTCGATCATGGAGGCCGCCAATCGCGGCGCTCACGACGAGGGCGCGGAGTCGGTGGGCCTCAACATCGTCCTGATGCACGAGCAGATGCCCAATCCCTACGTGACCCCGTCGCTCAGCTTCCAGTTCCACTATTTCGCGCTCAGGAAGATGCACTTCCTGCTTCGGGCCCGGGCCGTGGCGGTCTTCCCGGGCGGCTTCGGCACGTTCGACGAGGCGTTCGAATTGCTCACCCTCGTCCAGACCGGCAAGGTCAAGCCGCTTCCGATTCTCTTCTTCGGCCGGGAGTTCTGGGAGAAGGTGGTCGATTTCGACGCCCTGGTCGAGGAGGGCGTGGTCGCGCCCGACGACCTCGACCTGTTCACCTTCGTCGACACGGCGGAGGAGGCGTGGAAGCATGTCTGCGACCATTATGCCGCGAACGACGAGCCGGTGGACTGCGCCTGAAAAGCGTCGTTCCGGCGAGGCCGGATCAGGTCCGGCATGACGAGGTTGGGCCGTCCGCCGGCTCAGCCCCTCCGCCGGCCCGCTTCGTGCTCGGCGATGAAGCGCTCGACCGGAATCGATTGGATCGTCTCCGCCAGTACCGCCTCGGCGACCTCCTCCGGCCGTTTGAAGCGGAGGCAGCTCTTGCCCATGTCGAGCTTCCTGCCGGTCGCGGCCCAGGCCGAGCGCATCCGCTCGGTCCGCTCCGCCGAGGCGCAGACGCAATTGAGGTAGAGGGCGGTGTGGTTCTTCTGGGCGGCGAGGGCCGCGTAGACGAGCGGCTGCCCGTTATAGGTATCGGGAAACAGGGCGAGCGGGACTTCCCAGCTGATCATGCCCCAGCTCATCCGCTCGACATAGCCGGCCGGGAGGTTGGCGTTGACCAGGTCGCGGAGGCGGGAGACGAAGTCCGCGCGCTCCCGAGGAAGCTCGGCGAGATAGGCTTCGGGGGTGGGGGCCTTGCTGGCGACCATCCCCCAAGTCCCTAATGCTTTTCCTGCCCGGCCCGGCCCGCGACCGAGGGCGCGCCCTCGCCGCCGACCCTATTGGGAGTCGCCTGCTGCTCGTTCATCACCGGCTCGGTCTCGGCCTTGTCGCCGGCGGCGGGCTGGTCGGCCTTCTCCGCGGCGGCCTTGGCCGGATTCGCCGCCGGGGCGGCCTGGGGAGTCGGCAGCGGCAGCGGGCTGTCGCGCTGCGTGTTCAGGAAGGCGATCAGATTGGCGCGCTCCTGGGCGTTGCTCATCCCGGCGAAGCCCATCTTGGTTCCCGGAGCGAAGGCCTTGGGCTCCTTCACCCAGTGGTTCATATTCTCCCAGTCCCAGGTGCCGCCCTTGCCGGCGAGCGCGGCGGAATAGGCGAAACCGGGCGCGTGCTTGCCGATCGGGCTGCCCAGGACGCCCCACAGATTCGGGCCCTGGCCGTTGGGGCCGCCCTTGTTGATCGTGTGGCAGGTCGTGCACTTCTTGAAAGCCTGCTCGCCCTTGCCCGGGTCGGCGGTGGCGAGGAGATTGGCGATCGGCACCTCGGCCTCGGCGGCTCCGCCTTCGCCTTTCACGACCACGCCCTCGATCGGATAGCCCATCTTCTCGGGCCGCTCCCGATGGAACATCTCGCCGGTGACGATCGAGGCGCCGAGCGCAACGATGCCGGCGCCGAGCACCCAGCCCGCAATCGTGTTGGAGCGGTTGTCCATGCCTTCAAAGACCTCCAGGGCGGCCCGCGGACGCGCGGGACGAGGGAATTTGCGAGCCCCTTTAGGCGGGGTGTGGAGACGGGGCAAGACGGAGCTGTCCTCCCCATCGGAGATGGGGAGGTGGACCATGCGAAGCATGGTGGAGGGGTGGCTGCTCAGGCCTCGTCATTTACCCCTCCACCACCCTTCGGCTGGTCCCCCTCCCCACGGGCTTCGCCCACAGGGAGGATCAGCCGGCCCAATGCCTCAGCAAGGTGTGGGCGATGGCGAAATGCGGCGGGCCGAGGAACGGCGCGCCCGGCTCGCCGGCCAGGGCCGCCCGAACGCCGTCGCGGTCGACCCAGATCGCGTCCTCCAGCTCCTTGGTGTCGAGGACTATCTCGTCTCCCGCCGCCGTCGCGGTGCAGGCGATCATCAGCTGGCCGGGGAAGGGCCAGGGCTGGCTCGCCACGTAGCGGACCTCGCCGACCGCGATGCCGGCCTCTTCGGCGATCTCGCGCGCCACCGCTTCCTCGATCGATTCGCCTGGCTCGACGAATCCCGCCAGGGCCGAGTAGCGACCGGGGGGATATTGCGGCTGGCGGCCGAGCAGGACCCGCCCTTCATATTCGGCGAGCATGATCACGACCGGGTCGACGCGCGGGAAATGCTCGAGCCCGCAGCCGCCGCAGCGCCGGCCCCAGCCGCCCCGGAACGCCGTCGTCGAGCTACCGCAGGCGCCGCAGAAGCCGTGCCGGCTATGCCATTCGATCAGGCTTCGGGCGGCGCCCCAGACGGCCGTGTCCTCGGACGCCATCCGGTCGAGCAGGGCGAAGACCGACCAGGCGCGCTGCCCCGGCTCGACCCGGACCAGCGGCGCGAACAGGGGCGCGCCGTCGCGGAGGCCGAGGAAGATGCGCTCTCCTGGTCCGGCCATCGCGTCCCAGCCGAGGCGGCCTTCCTCGTCCAGCTCGGGATCGAGGCCGCTCAGGCGGAGCAGCCGGGCCTCGAGGCTCGCCGCCAGGTCGGCCAGGCGGGCCTCGTCGAGTCGGAGATGATCCGCGCGGTCGAGTCCGGCGCCGGTGAATCCGGGCCTCACGCCGCCTTCCGCCATTCGGCGCCGCGCTCGGCGAGGCGGGCGAAGAGGGTCGGCAGGCCGGCCTCGCCGATCCGTTCGATCGGCCACCAGGTCCCGCTCGGCCGGGCTTCGGCGTCGGCGCAGAGCAGCCGCATGCTGAGGGCGAAGTGGGTGAAGACGTGGTCGACGCTTCCGGCTTCGCGCCACTGCGCCTGCGCTGGGACGCCCTCGCTGTCGGTCGGAAGCGCCAGCATTCCTCCGAGCAGGCCCCTGGCCGGACGCCGGACGAGCAGGACATGGCCGTCATGCTCGAGCCAGTAGGCGACCCCCTCCCGTCTCGGCCTGGGCGCCTTGGCCGCCTTGCGCGGATAGAGGCCGGGCTCGCCCGAGGCCCGGGCCGAGCAGCCGGAGGCGAGCGGGCAGCGGCCGCAGTCGGGCGAGCGCGGGGTGCAGACGGTCGCGCCCAGGTCCATCATCGCCTGGGCGAAATCGCCGGCTCCGACGTCGGGCGTGATCGAGCCGGCCAGCCGGTAGATTTCGCCGCGGGCCGCCGGCAGCTCGGCCTCGACCACGAACAGCCGGGCGACGACCCGCTCGACATTGGCGTCGACCACGACGGCGCGCCGGCCGAAGGCGATCGCGGCGATCGCCGCGGCGGTGTAGCGGCCGATTCCCGGGAGCTTCCTCAGCGCCTCTTCGGCATCGGGGAAGCGGCCGCCATGATCGCCGGCGACTTTTCGGGCGCAGGCTATGAGGTTGCGGGCGCGGGCGTAGTAGCCGAGGCCGGCCCAGGCGGCCATGACGTCCGCCTCGGGCGCCGCCGCAAGCGCCTCGACGGTCGGCCAGCGGCGGGTGAAGGCCTCGAAATAAGGCGCCGCGTGGGCGCAGGTCGTCTGCTGGAGCATGATCTCGGACAGCCACACCCGATAGGGATCGACCCGCCCGCCCGGCTCCGCCCGCCACGGCAACCGCCGTTTATCCACAGCAAACCAACGCAAAAGGGCCTGGGGAGCATCGACGGACATGCCGTGCCTATGCCATGGTCGGGCCGATGGTTAAATCGGGTGGGACCAGGAAAAAGCAGGCGGAAGCGCCGCGGGCCAATCGCGCCCGGGCGGTGTCCGATCTCGTCCCCGACATCGGCCGCGCCGCCTTCCGCCGATTCGGCTTCGTCCAGTCCTCGATCGTGAGCCGGTGGAGCGAAATCGTCGGCGATCGCTACGCCGCCGTCTCCTCGCCCGAATCGATCCGCTTCCCGCCGGGAAAGAGGTCCGAGGGCGTGCTCAATCTGATCGTCGAGGGCGCCCACGCGCCCATGATGCAGCATGTGGCGCCCGTGATTATCGAGCGGGTCAACCGCTTCTTCGGCTATCAGGCGGTGGCGCGGGTCGCCTTCAGGCAAGGCCTGGTTCAGGTTGCCCGGGCGAGGACCCGCGTCGCGCCGCCCTCCCTGCGCCCGATCCCGGTCGAGCTCGGCGAGTCGCTGCGCGAGGTGGCGGACCCGGAGCTTCGCGCCTGTCTGGAGTCGCTTGCCCGAACCGTCGCGGCGAACGAGGCGGCGCTCGGGCCGGCGGTCGCCATTCCGGTGCTCGGCAGAATTGGTGGAGAGACGAAGAGATGAAGTCGATGCTCGCGGCCGGTGCGGCCGCTCTGACCCTGATCCTGGCCGGCTGCGGCGACGGCGGCGGCAACGCATCCGCGCCCGTGCCGGATGCGCCGCTCAAGTCGATCGCCGCGCCGAACAACGGCGACTGGACCCAGACCGTCTCGAAGACTCCCGACGGCGGCTACCGGATGGGCAATCCCGAGGCTCCGGTGAAGCTGGTCGAATATGGCTCGCTGAGCTGTCCGCACTGCGCCGAGTTCGAGGAGCAGGGCGCGCCGACGCTTCGCGACACCTATGTGAAGAGCGGCCAGGTGAGCTGGGAATTCCGCACCTACCTGCTCTTCCCGACCGATCCGGGCGTCTCGCTGCTCCTCAACTGCCAGAGCGCCGAGGCCTTCTTCCCGCTCGTCGAGCAGCTCTACAAGGACCAGAAGAACTGGATGGGCCGGATCCAGTCCATGCCCCAGGAGCAGCTTGCCGCGCTCGGGTCCATGGCCCCGCGCGAATCGGCCGGCATGGTCGTCCGCGCCGCCGGTCTCGACGAGTTCTTCCGGCAGCGCGGCATGCCGTCGGCGCAGATCCAGTCCTGCCTCGCCGACCAGGCGGGGCTCGAGAACATCGCCGCGATCAAGAAGAAGGGCGACGAGGCGGGCGTGAACGGCACCCCGTCCTTCTTCATCAACGGCAAGTTCTACGAGGGGCCGGCGAACTGGAAAGGGCTCGAGCCCGTGCTTCGGGAAGCGGTCGGGTGACGAGGGCCGCGGCCTTTCTCCTGCTGGCGGGCGTCGCCGCGGCCGTGCCCGTGGCGTCGGCCGCGCCGGCCGGCAAGGCGGCGCCGGCCCGGGTGGATTGGGCGCGCAATGTCGTGGCGACTCCGGAAGGCGGCTTCCGGATGGGCAATCCCGCGGCGAAGGTGAAGCTCGTCGAATACGGATCGCTCACCTGCGGCCACTGCGCCGCTTTCGCCAGAGCGGGTATGCCCTCGCTCGTCGGCACCTACGTGCGCAGCGGCAAGGTCAGCTACGAGTATCGCAACTTCATCCTGAACGGCCTCGACGTCGCCGCCACCCTGGTCGCGCGCTGCGGCGGGCCGGGCCGCTTCTTCCCCGTGGCCGACCGGCTCTATGCCGCCCAGGGCCAATGGATGGGCCGGGTCGGCTCGCTGACCTCGGCGCAGAAGGCGCAGATGAACGCGCTCCCGGAGAACCAGCGGCTGGGCCGGATGGCCGAGCTCGCCGGCATCACCCAGATCGCCGCCCAGTACGGAATCGCCCCGGTCCAGGCGAAGCGCTGCCTCGCCGACCAGGCCGCGCTCGACCGCCTCGCGAGGATGGCCGAGGCGGCCCAGGCGCAGGGCGTGCAGGGCACTCCGACCTTCTTCTTCAACGGCGCGAACATCGGCACCCACACCTGGGCCACCCTGGAGCCGATCCTCAGGGAGGCGGCGGGCTAGGATGAGCGTCGGGGGGCGGCCATGCAGATAAAGCGGCTGAAGCTTTCCGGCTTCAAGAGCTTCGTCGAGCCGGCCGAGCTGCGCATCGAGCCCGGCCTCACCGGGGTGGTCGGCCCGAACGGCTGCGGCAAGTCCAACGTCCTCGAGGCGATCCGCTGGGTGATGGGCGAGAGCTCGCCCAAGTCGATGCGCGGCGCCGGAATGGACGACGTCATCTTCGCCGGCACCGCCGCCCGTCCGGCGCGGGACTTCGCCGAAGTCTCGCTGCTCGTCGAGCGCGAGGCGGAGGACATGCCGGGTGACGTCACCCTGGCGCCGGTCGGCGACGTCGAGGTCGCGCGCCGGATCGAGCGCGGCGCCGGCTCCGCCTACCGGGTCAACGGCCGCGACGTCCGCGCCAAGGACGTCGCGCTGCTCTTCGCCGACGCGGCGACCGGAGCCCATTCGCCGGCGCTGGTCAGCCAGGGCAAGATCAGCGCCGTGATCGCCGCCAAGCCGACCGAGCGCCGGCTGATGCTCGAGGAGGCGGCGGGCATTTCGGGCCTGCACGTCCGCCGCAAGGACGCGGAGCAGAAGCTGCGCGCCGCCGAAGCCAACCTCACCCGCCTCGACGAGGTCCTCGCCGACATGGAGATGCGCGCCTCCGCGCTTCGCCGGCAGGCCAAGGCAGCGGAGCGCTACCGAAAGCTTTCCGACCAGATAAGGATCGCGGAAGGGCGAATGATCTTCGCGCGCTGGCGCGAGGCGGCCGCCGCGGCCGACGCCGCGAAGCGCGACGCCGAGGCCGCCGGTGCCGCGGTCGAGAAGGCCTCGGAGGCGCAGCGCGCCGCGGCGGCCTGGCAGACCGAGGCGGCCAGGACGCTGGCCGACCGCCGCTCCGCCGCCTTGGCCGCGCGCGACCGCTCGACCTCGCTCGGCCACCAGCTGGCGACCTTGCGCGCCGAGCGCGACGGCCTCGCCCGGCGGCTTCGCGAGCTTTCGGAACGGCGGACGGCCCTGCTCGGCGACCGCGAGCGCGAAGCGGCGCTGGGCGAGGACGCGAAGGCGGCGCTGGCCCGGCTCGAGCAGGAGGGACGCGACATCGCCGCCCGGCTCGCCGCCGCTGAATCGGCCAAGGGGACGATCGACGTCCGCACGGTCGAGCTGGAGGACAAGGCGCGGGAAGCCGAGGCCGAGCTCGGCAAGGCCCGAGCCGTCCAGGCGGCGGAGCAGGCGGAGGCGCGCGTCGCCCGCGCCGCGCTCGAAGCCGCGCAGGCCAAGCTGGTCCGGGCCGAAGCCGAGAGCCGCCGGCTCGAGGAGCAGATGTCGGGTCTCGGCGAGGAGGCCCCCCTGGTCGAAGCGTTGCGCGCCGCGCGCTCGCGCCGCGAGGAAGCGGAATCCCGGCTCGAAGCGGCCGGGGAGGCGATCGGCTCCGCCGAAGCCCGTCGCCAGAAGGCCGCCGCGGCCCGCGATTCGGCCGAGAGCGAGGGGTCGACGGCCCGAGCCGCGCTCGCCGCGCTCGAATCCGAAGCCAAGGCGCTGATCAAGGCCGTCGAGGGCAGCAGCGGCGACCGCGCGATCAACCATGTCAAGGCCGATCCGGGCTATGAGCGGGCGCTCGCCGCCGCCCTCGGCGACGATCTCGAGGCGGCCCTCGAAGGCGAATCGCCCAGGCGTTGGGCCGGCGCCGAGGCCCTTCCCGGCGACCCGGCGCTCCCGGATGCCTGCGAGCCGCTCGCCGCCCATGTCCAGGCTCCGCCGGCCCTTGGCCGCCGGCTCCGGCAGGTCGGAGTCGTCGACACGGACGAGGGCATCGCCTTGGCCGTCGGCCAGCGCCTGGTCACGAGGGACGGCCGGCTTCGCCGCTGGGACGGCTTCGTCGCCACCGGCCTCGGCGCCGCCGCGGCGGAGCGCCTGATCCGCGTCAACCGTCTCGCCGAGATCGACCGGGCGCTCCCCGCCGCCGCCGCCGCGGTCGAGGCCGCCCAGGCCCGGATCGCGGCCGCGCTCGCCGAAATGGAAGCGGCTCGGGACGCGGCGGACTCGGCCCGGCGAAGCGAGGCCCAGGCGGCCGCGGAGATACGCGACGCGGGCCGCGCCGAGGATTCGGCGCGGGTCGAGATCGAGCGGCTCGATCTTCGCCGGACCGGCCTTGCCGAGCGGCTCGACCAGGCGGCGCAGGACCTCGACGAGGCGCGCCGGGGCGAAGCCGAGGCCCGAAGGGTCGTCGCCGACCTGCCCGACGCGGCCGCCACGGAGGCGCGAGTGGCCGGGCTTCGCCGGTCCGCCGAGGCCGCTCAGCACGACCTGGCGGAGGTCCGGGCCGAAGCCGCGACCCACGCCCGGGCGGTCAGCGCCGACAAGCAGCGCTCCGATGCGGCGCTGAAGGAGGCGGCGGACTGGCGTGTCCGGGCCGCCGAGGCCGCCAGGCGCCACTCGGACATGGGCGCCCGCATATCGGAAGCGGAGGCGGAGGCGGGCCGGCTCGCCGATGCTCCCGCCGAGATCGCCCTCCGGATCGAGGGCCTGGAGGCCGAAGCCGTGGCGGCCGGCGAGGCCGCGGCGGCGGCGGCCGAGGCGGAGCGGCAGGGGGAAGCGGCGCTTCGCGAGACCGAGGCGCGGCTGGCCGAAGTCGCCGAGGCGCTCGCCACCGCCCGCGAGGCGCGCGCCGGCGCCGCCGCCCGTCACGAAAACCAGGAGGCGCGGCGGATCGAGATGGGGCGGATTTCCGGCGAGCGCTTCGAATGCCCGCCGCCGCTCCTCCCCGAGAAGGTCGGCTTCGAGGAAGACGCCGTCCTCCCGGCGGGCGAGGAATCGAGCCGCCACGAGCGGATGTCGGCCGAACGCGAACGGATCGGGCCGGTCAACCTCATCGCCGAGCGCGAGCTGGCCGAGCTCGACGAGAGCCGCGCCGCCTCCCAGGCCGAGCGCGAGGAGCTGGGGCTTGCGATCAACCGCCTCCGCGGCTCGATCGGGAGCCTGAACCGCGAAGGCCGGGCCCGGCTGCTCACCGCCTTCGAAACGGTCGACCGCCATTTCCGGAGCCTGTTCACCACCTTGTTCGAGGGCGGCCAGGCGCATCTCGAGCTGGTCGAATCCGACGACCCGCTCGAAGCGGGCCTGGAGATCATGGCCCAGCCCCCAGGCAAGCGCCTGTCGACTCTCACCTTGCTCTCGGGGGGCGAGCAGGCGCTGACCGCGATCGCGCTCATCTTCGCCCTGTTCCTCACCAACCCCGCTCCGATCTGCGTCCTCGACGAGGTCGACGCCCCCCTCGACGACGCCAACATCGAGCGCTTCTGCGACCTCCTCGACCGGATGGTGAACGAGACCGACACGCGCTACCTGATCGTCACCCACAACGCGGTGACGATGAGCCGAATGCACCGCCTTTTCGGGGTCACCATGATCGAGAAGGGCGTGAGCCGGCTGGTCAGCGTCGACCTCGGCGGCGCCGAGCGCCTGCTCGCGGCGGAGTGATGGCCGGGAACCGGCCGGCGGACCTTCCGGCCTACGCCATGCCGAACGTCAAGTCGGCGCTGCTCGCGGCCGGCGCGTCTGGCACCATCTATTCGCTGGTCATGCCCGAATCGGAGCAGGCGCTCGCCGCCGTCGTCGCCGAGCCCGATTTCCTCGAACGCTACCGCGAGCCCTGGACCCAGAAGCAGGACTCGATGCACGAGGAATATTTCGAGCAGTGGCTGCGATGGTCGGCCCCCGTGGTCTCGATCCGCGGCGAGGACTTCCCGTTCCGCTACCCGACCGCCGGTGCGAGCGAGGCCATCTTCAAGCTCATCGCCGAGTTCGCCTCCGATTGCCGCTCCGGCGGGCGCGAGCCGGCGGTCCATATGTTCGACGGGGAATATGAGGGCTTCCCCGCTTATGCCGACGCTCTGAAGGTCCGGGTCGTCCGCCACGATCGCGCCTCCTGGCAGGACGTTCCCGCAAGGCTGGACGACGGCGCCCAGTTCTGGATCAGCCAGCCCTCGGCGATCGACGGCGGCCTGTGGCCGCATTTCGAGGCTTTCGTCGCGGCGGTCGCGCGGGCCGGCCGGGGCGCCGAGGTGATTCCGGACCTGACCTATGTCGGGAGCGTCGCCCGCGACTATCGGATCGCGCTCGATTCGCCCGCCATTCCGGCGGTGGTGATCAGCCACAGCAAGCCGTTCGGAGGCTATTATCACCGGGTCGGCGGGGTCCTGGCGCGCCGCGAGCATCCGTCGCTGTTCGGCAACAAATGGTTCAAGAACCTCCTGTCCCTGGCCTGGGGGACCGAGATGATGCGGCGCCACGGAGTCTTCGACCTGCCGCGCCGATACCGTCCCGTCCAGGAAGAGGCCGCCCGCCGGGTGGCCGGCCTGCTCGGCGTCGAGGGCCTCGCAGCCGCCGATGTGCTCCTGCTCGCCACGGCCGCCCCCGATCCCGGTCTGCCGCCGTTGCTCGCCAACGTCCTGAGGGGAAGCCGGGCCGAGCAGGTCGTCCGGCTCTGCCTGACTCCGGCCATGACGTGCCTCATCGACCCGGCCATGGCGCCGGCGACCGCGCCCGGCCTCGAAGCGGCCTGGAGATGAAGCCCGGAAGCATCGAGCTGCTGGTCGAGCCGGCCGACATCCACGATTTCGTGCTGGGCCTGTGGAGCGACGGACCGATCCGCCGCTCCCATGCCTCGGGCGGTTCGGTGAAGCGGCTGGTCGACCGCTTCGCGCGGCTCCCCCGATTCTTCTTCCGGGCCTCCGATCATCGCCTGGAATGGACCCACTTCTCGACCTGGTGGGGCGGGATCCTGCTGTGCGACTATGACAATCCGGCGATCCGCGACCTTCGCTACCTGCACGAGATCCACCACGCCGCGACCCTGCCCTACATCCCCAACGGCAACGTCCCGACGTTCGAGGCCAAGGCCTTCCGCAACGAGCGCGAGGCGAGCACCGCGACGGAGATGGCGGTCTATCTCGAATTTCCCGAGCTGAGGCCCCTGACCTTCGACCATCCGATCTTCATGGATCGCTTCCTCTATCCGGACGGCGATTTCGGCCGGCCGGACGCCCGCCTCCTCGCCCGCTGGCGGAGCGAGCGCGACCTCGTCTTCCAGGAGCTGATGTACGAGCGCACCCGCGCCATCCTCGCCGACGAGTCGGAGGTGAACCCCGACGATCCGCAGATCATCTGGCTTCGCCGCTACGGCGAGCAGGGCGCCAATTGGGTCAAGGTCTGGTCGCGGCGGTTCCAAAGCGTCGAGGATGCGATGATCCGGCTCCGCGAGGACGGCGCCCGGGGCGGTCGCCGGGACGCCGCCCGGCGCCATCTCGACTGGCTGCTCTCGCCCGAGATCGCCGAAGGGACCGACGTCCCGTTCAGGACGGAGGCGGCGGAGTTCAGGGCCGGCTTCGACGCCCTGATCGAGGTTTACGACGAGGCCATGATCCAGGCGCATCAGAAGCCGGTAAAGGGTATAGGTGATTGATGAGCACCAGGCCGGTCTTCGTTCCGCCCCACCCGCCGCGCGGCGCCGGCCCGGTGCCGGTATGGCGCGGGTTCCTCGGGGAGCGCGCGCGAACCGCCGTCTACGGCTGGTCCGAGCTCGCCTTCCGCCAGCGCTACATGCGGCGCCGGATCCTCGGCTTCAACGTCCACATCCCGCTCGACCCGGACATGGTCCAGCGCGTCCTGCTCGACAATGCGGGCAACTACGTGAAGCCCGACGTCGTCAAGAGGCTGCTCGCCCCGGCGATCGGCGAGGGGCTGCTCACGTCGGACGGCGGGCTGTGGCGCGAGCAGAGGCGGATCGTCGCCGCCAACTTCGCCCCGGCCGCGGTCGACGCGCTCGTGCCGCAGTTCGGGAGGGTCGGGCGCGAGGCTCTCGAGCAGTGGCGGCCCGGAGTCCGCAACATGGCGATCGAAGCGACCCAGGCGACGATGCGGATCATCTCCAACACCCTGTTCAGCGGCGATCCGCGTCTCACCCGAGACGCGGCCATGGCCCACATCGCCGCCGCGCTCGAAGGAGTCAGCGAAGCTCGGCTTCAGGCGATGCTGGGTCTGCCCCGGATCCCGTGGACGCCGAGCGGATGGAGGGCTCAGAAGGGCCAGAAATATCTGCGCGGGACACTGGAGGCGGTAGTCCGCGAGCGGCTTCCCGACGGCGGCCCGGACGACTTCCTGGGCAAGCTCATCCGCGGCCTCGGCGACCGGTTCGAGCCGCGTCAGGCGGCCGAGCTTGCCGCCGACAACGCCATGACCTTCTATCTCGCCGGCCACGAGACGACCGCCAACGCCGTGACCTGGACGCTCTACCTGCTGTCCGAGCAACCCGACCTTCAGGAGCGGGTCGCGGCCGAGAGCGGCGAGGCCCTGGCCGGCGGCGAGGGGCCGGATCTACCGGACCGGCTGCCGCTGCTCAGGACGGTGCTGGAGGAGTCGCTCCGGCTCTACCCGCCCGCCCCCCGCTTCGACCGGCAGGCGGTCGAGCCGGACAGGCTCGGCGACGAAGAGGTGCAACCCGGCGACATCGTCTCGATCTGGCCCTGGATCCTCCACCGCCACCAGGCCTTGTGGGACCGCCCCGACGAATTCGATCCCGACCGCTTCGCTCCAGGCCGGCGCGAGGGGCGGCACCGCTTCCAGTATATCCCGTTCGGCGCCGGGCCCCGCCTCTGCGTCGGCGCCCGCTTCGCCACCGCCGAGGCGCTCGCCATCCTCGCCAACTGGCTGGCAAGCTGGAGGTTCGACCCGGTTCCGGGGCACGAGGTCCGCGTCCACGGCATGGTGACTCTTCGCCCGGCGGGAGGAATGCCGCTGGTTCTGTCGCGGCGAGCCGGGGCCTAGCTGTCCGCCCAGCGCCGAAGCAGGTTGTGATAGACTCCGGTGAGCCGGATCACCTCGCGGTCGTCCTGGCCGCGCTCGGCCGCCACCGCCTGGATGGAGCGGTCGAGATCGAAGAGGATCGTCCGGGCGCCGTCGTCGCGGACCATCGACTGGGCCCAGAAGAAGCTCGCCACCCGGACCCCCCGGGTCACCGGCTCGACGCGATGGAGGCTCGAGGCGGGATAGAGCAGCAGGTGGCCCGCCGGAAGCTTGACGCCCTGAGTGCCGAGGTTGTCCTCGACCACCAGCTCCCCGCCGTCGTAGGAATCGGGCTCCTCGAGGAACAGGGTCGCCGAAAGATCGGTCCGGACCCTGAACTCGCCGGCCCGGTGGATGCGCACCGCATTGTCGATATGGGTGCCGAAGGCCTCGCCGCCCCGGTAGCGGTTGAACAGCGGCGGGAAGATCTTGAGCGGAAGCGCCGCGGCGATGAACAAGGGCGAGCGGCCGAGCGCCTCGAGCACCAGCCGGCCCGCCTCGCGCGCCGCGGCGCCCTCCTCGGGAAGCTGCTGGTTGCGCTTGGCCAGGGCCGCCTGCGGGCCCGAGGTGGCGTTGCCGTCCTGCCATTCGGCCGGATCTATGATCGCGCGGACCCGCGCCACGCCTTCCTTGTCGAGCAGATCGGGGATGGCGAGCATCATCGGACCGAGCCTAGTCCGCCTAGAAGCTGTAGAACAGGCTCAGCACGGCCGACCGGCTCTCCCCCGGCATCGCCCAGCCGCCGGTGATCGCGCCGCTGGTCGCGTTGACGTTGTTGCGGACGCTCGTGAAGTAGAGCTCGTCGGTCACGTTCTGGACGTTGAGCTGAACCGTCACGCCGTCGCTCACCGGATAGGAGGCGAAGAGCCGGTGGACCAGATAGCCGTCGGTGAAATATTGAGTCCTCTGGAGCAGGTTGCGCTGGTGGGTGGCGAACCCGCCCTGATAGGTGAGGCCGTAGCCGAGCTCGAGCCCGGACCTCAGCCTGTAGCTCGTGAACAGGCTTCCAGAATGCTTGGGCGTCTGCAGCAGGCGGTCGCCGCGCTGCGGATCGGGGATGGCCGCGCTGTTGAGGCAGGCGGCGCTCGGGTTGGCGAGGCAGAAGTCGGAGACGCTCTGCAGCACCTCGCTGTCGAGGTAGGTGTAATTGGCGAAGATCGACCATCGCGGCGTGATGTAGCCGCTGGCGCCGAGCGCGAGCCCGTCGACGCGGGAGCGACCGTCGACGACCTGCAGGGCGGCGGGCTGTGCGGGATCGTTCGACGGCACCCGGAAATTGCTCCGCTCGTTGCGGAACAGGGCGGCGGTCAGCTGCAGCCGCTTGCCGAGCACGTCAGCCTTGGCGCCGATCTCGTAATTTCGGGCGCGCTCGGGATCGGCCGCGCAGGGATCGGCGGCGCCGGGCGTCGCGATCACCCCGCAGCCCAGGCGTACCGTCGCCGAGGTCGGCGTCAGCGCGTTGCCATAGGCGACGTAGAGGCTGGCATTGGCGGCGGGCTTGAAGACGGCCCCGGCGCGATAGGAGAGAAGGGTCTCCCTGCTGCTCTGGGGCAGGAGCTGGAGGGCGGTCAGCGGGACCGTTCCCGGCGGATAGGAGGCCAGCGCGAGGTTGCGGAAAGTCCCTCTCGCGCGTTCGAGGCGGATCCCGCCGTTGAGCTCGAACCTCGAGCCGATCTCGAGCGTGTCGAAAGCGTAGAGGGCGCGATTGCTCGTGTCTCCGCGCGAGCGGGCGGTCACCGTATGATTGACCGGGCCGGCATAGACCGAGACGGGATCGGCGATGGTGTCGACCGGAAAAGGCACCGCCGCGCCGCCGGCGGTGCGCGCAAGCGACGCGGTCTCCAGGCGGTAATCCTCCCAGGTCAGCGAGCCGCCGACGACCAGCGTGTTGCGGAGCCGGCCGGCCTCGCCGGCCCGCCAGCGCAGATCGGTCTGGGTGTGGAAAAGCCTGTTTTCCTGGTCGCGCACCAGCCCGATCGGATTGCCGGAGCGCTGCCAGGTGCCGGGCGCCAGATTGGCCGGGCAGGGGAGGCCCTGAGTGGCGGTCGAGTTCGCGGCGACCGGCTGGCGACCGGTCGCGGCAAGGCAGAATGTGCCCTGCGGGGCGCTGGTCTGGCTGTATTGCGCCACACGCTGCCAGCGCGACAGGTTGCGCACCGACAGGCCCTTCTCGAACTCGTGGTTCAAGGTCGCCGTGGCGCGGTCGAGCCGGATGTCCTGCCGGTCGAAGTTCCGGTAGCCGTAATAATCGCTCGGATCGGCCTCCTCGAGGGGGCCGTCGTGGATTTGGCTGAGGAAGAAGGGGATGCCGTAGAGCGGGACGTTGTCGTCCTGCTGGTGGACGTAGGCGATGGTGAGGTCGGTTCGTCCGCTTATGCCGAAGGTGACGGCCGGAGCCACGCCCCAGCGCTCGAAATCCTCGAAGTCGCGGCCGGGATAGTCGTTGTGGTGATACATGGCGTTGAGCCGAAGGCCGACGAGATCGCCGACCCTTCGATTGGCGTCGACGGTGGCCCTGCGATAATTGTCGGTGCCTACCGCCGCCTGCAGGATCGTCAGGTCCCGCGGCTGCGGGATTTTCGACACCAGGTTTATGGTTCCGCCGACCGAGCCGGAGCCGTTGAACACCGAATTGGCGCCGTTGTAGATCTCGATCTGCTGGAGGTTGAACGGATCGGTCCGGCTGTACTGGGCGCTGTCGCGCACCCCGTCGACGGTGATGTCGTTGCTCGCGGAATAGCCGCGCAGGTTGATATTGTCGCCATAGCCGCCGCCGCCTTCGCCCGCTCCGAAGGTGATTCCGGGGATGGCGGTCAGAGCGTCGCGAAGGGTCAGAAGGTTCTGGCGGCGCAGCGTCTGGTCGGAGATGACGGTGACGGTCTGCGGCGTGTCGATGAGGTCGCTCGTCGCCTTGGGCGATTCCAGCTTCGGCTGGTCGCGGGTGCCGGTGACAACGATGTCCCGCTGGTTGTCCGGCTGGACCGAGCTTTGGTCGTCGGCCGCGATCGCGGGAGAAGACAGGAATCCGACGCAGGCCAGCGCAAGGAAGCCGGGAAGCGACCCGCTGATCGGCTCGGAACGGCCGGAACTCATTCAATACCCCTGCGCTGACTTGCCTGCGGTGCTATTGCAAGTCATTCTCAACAAGGTCAAGGGCTGTGATTCACGGCGGTCAGGCCATCATCTGCGGGCTGAAGGTGAGGTAGAAGACGCTCGAGCGGCGCCTGTCCAGCGGCGCCGGAAGCCGGACCGGATTGCAGCGGACGACGGCGAGCTTCGCCGCCTCGATCATCCTGCCGGCATAAGGCCGGCTCTCCGGCGTGAGCCCTTCCTGCCCGATGAGGAGAGGGAGCCCGACCAGCATCCCGTCGGCGGAATAGCGGACGAGGAGGTGGGTCACGATGCGCTTGCCGGCCGAGGGAATTCGCGGGCTTCGATAGCAGCGGCGCACCTGGCCGGCCACCTCGGCGCTCGCCAGCCGGGCCGCCGGCGAGCGCGCCGGGACCGGTACCGAGGGCTTGGCGCAGGCGCAAATCATCGCCAGCGCCATCAGGGGTACAAAGGCTTTCATTCCCGCTACTTAGCAGCCGGGCAGGACAACGGAAGAGGGCTCAGCCGCGATCGCGCTCGAGCCGCTGCATCGCTTGTTCCCAGTCGCCGAGGCTCGAGCGCGCGTCCTGGACGAAGCGCGAGCGGCGGACCGCTGCGAGGAAGAGCCCGCCGACGAGCCGGCCGAGCAGCCCCGCCGGCCGGCGGAACTGGATGAGGAGGATCACCCTGTGCTCGTCCGTGTCGTTCCAGACCTCGTGAAAATAGGTGTCGTCGAAGACGAAGGCCCGGCCCTCGTCCCAGCGCACAGTCCGGTCGTCGACCTGCATCCGGCAATCGCGGCCCCGCTTCGGAACGATCAGGCCGAGATGGGCGGTGAGGATCGCCTTGGTCACTCCGCGGTGGCGCGGGATATGCGCTCCGGGCGCGAGGATCGAGAAGAAGGCGCTGTTGAGGCCCGGGATTCCCGCCACCGCCGCGGCCGTCCTCGGACAGCGCGCGATATTCTCCTCGTTGCGATAGCCGTAGCCCCAAAGGAAGAAGGACTTCCACTTTCCGGGCGGTGCGATCCGGCGGTGGTCGGGCGAGATATCCGCCAGCGGCGGGATCCCCTCCTCGCGGTCGAGAAGGGCGTCCACCTCCGCCCGGATCTCGGGCCAGCGCGATTCGAGCTGGGCGATCCAGGGGAAAAGCCTGGTGTCGTAGACGGGCGTGTCGCCGACCCGGGAGGAGCGGGCGATCACGGCGCCTATGCGGTGCCGGATCCTCTTTCCGAACCGGAAGAGAAGCGGCATTTGCGGCACCGACCGCTCGGGCACGACCCGCGCCGGGCTGCGCGTCATGTAGCTCATCGAAGTCAATCCGTCCCGGGCCGTCCCCGGCCCCGCCATGCCCCGGAGCGGAACCTCGCAGGATTTTATGGCGAAAATCGGGTCGGAATCGGGCGCGCACGCCCGAGCTGTTCACCCCGTGATCTTCGATCCCAGCGGCCGGGTCGCGGGGCCGTGAATGACCTCGCCGTCAAGCTCGAAGCGCGAACCGTGACAGGGGCAATCCCAGGTTCGGTCGGTGTCGTTCCAGCCGACCAGGCAGCCCATGTGGGTGCAGACGGCCGAGACCGCGTGGAGGGCGCCCTTCTCGTCGCGGAAGGCGGCGACATTGTCTCCGTCCACCTTCAGGATCGCGGCCTCGCCCGGGGCGAGCTCGTCATAGGATTTCGCCTTGCTGCCGAGATAGCCGCCGACCAGATGAGCGGCGACCGACAGATTCTCCTTCACGAAGTCGGGAGCGCCGGCGATCGGCTTGACCCGGGTGGCATCGAACACCTCGAGCCAGCGATTCTCCTTGCCGGTGGCGAGATCGGCGATGATCGTCGCGGCGACGGTGCCGTTGCTGATCCCCCACGCGTCGAAGCCGGTGGCGACCAGATAGCCGTCCGACCTCGACGACCAGCCGATGAAGGGCGCTCCGTCCATCGGCGTGTAATCCTCGTTGATCCAGCGATATTCGATCGGGCCGGCCTCGAAATTCTCGGTCAGCCAGCGCTCGATGTCGGCGAGATATTCGCGCTCCTCGTCGGGATGGCCGGGCTTGAAGTGGGTTCCGGCGACGATTCCGTAGACCTGGCCGTTCTCGTTCCTGTGGGTGCGGATCGAGTGTCCCGGCTGCTCGGCATTCTTGTACATTCCGGGCGGCACCCGGCGGATCGGGGCGGCGATGACGGGCTCCGCCTTGGGATAGTTGGTCGCGTAATACATTCCGACCTGGCCGAGCGGCAAATGGGTGGCCATGACGACGTGGCGGGCGGAGACGGTGCCACGGTCGGTGACGACCCGGGTGGGCTCATAGTCGACGACCCGGCTGTTCTCGAAGACCTGGCAGCCGTCGCCCGGGAGGGTCGCGGCGAGGCCGGCGACATATCTGACCGGGTGGAACTGGGCCTGGTCGTCCCAGCGCATCGCGGCCAGCACCTCGAAGGGCAGGCCGGTTTCGCGGGTCAGGCTGGCGGGGAGGCCGAGCCGCTTCGCGACCTCCACCTCCTTCTCGAGCTTCGAGACGTAGCTTTCGTCGAGCGTGTAGACGAAAGCGGGCATGGGCTCGATGTCGGCGTCGATCCGGTGCCGGGCGGCGAGCTCCGAGATCCGGCGGATCCCGGCCTCCTGCGCCTCGGCGTAGAGCCGGGCGCGGTCCTCGCCGAACTTGCGCTCGAGCGTCTGGTAGTGCTCGGCCCCGTGCTGGGAGCTCATCTTCGCCGTCGACTTGCCGGTGACCTGGCGGCCGATTCGCCTCGCCTCGACCAGGGCGACGCTGACCCCGCGGTCCTTGAGCAGCCGGGCTGTCGTGACGCCGACGATCCCGCCGCCGACGATCGCGACGTCGGCCGAGATGTCGCCGGACAGCGCCGGAAATTCCGGAGCCGGTGCGGTCGCGTTCCAGTAGGTCCCGTGATCGTCGTGACTTGCCATTTTGCTCTCCTGGTCCGGATTCGATGCCCTTCCCTCAACTAGGTTCGCAGAGGCTCGTTCCACTTCCAGGCGCGCACCGGGCTTGCCATCCCGGACGTTCCGGCTAGGCTGCGCAGCTTCGGTCGATCCGAGAAAAGGGGGAAATCATATGGAATGGGCAACTCTGCCGCTGAAGAGGTATGCGGAATTTTCCGGCCGTTCGCGCCGGAAGGAATATTGGATGTTTTTCCTTCTCTGCATGGTCGTCGCGCTCGTCATAGGTTTCGTCGAGGGCATGCTCGGCCTCAACAACATGGTCGGGCCCTACGGCCCGCTGAGCACGCTGTTCATGCTCGCGATCCTGGTCCCGAGCATCGCCGTCGGGATTCGTCGCCTTCACGACACCGGCCGCTCGGGCTGGTGGATCCTGATCGCGTTGGTGCCCCTGGTCGGCGGCATCGTCCTGCTCGTCTTCTACGTCCTCGAGGGCGTGCGCGGTCCCAATGAATATGGACCCGACCCGAAGGGCGAGGATCTCGCCCAGACCTTCGCCTGACCGTTGCGCCGGGCCCGCGCCGGCAGGCGCGGGCTCCGGCCTTTCCCGAACCACCAAGGCCGTTTGGCGCGTCGGAGCGGTTGTTGTAGCTTGGCTTCGCGCAAGCGGCTGAGCTTTCCCGAGGGGGCGGAGACATGGCGATCATCAACGGTACTGCGGACGACGACTTCCTGGCGGGCTCCCCCGCCGAAGACACGATCAGCGCCTTCGCGGGCGACGACCTCGTCAATGCGGGCGACGGCGACGACACGGTCGACGGGGGCGACGGCCACGACAATCTGCGCGGCGAGGGCGGCGACGACTCGCTGGCCGGCGGCAACGGTGACGATTATCTTCGCGGCGGTCCGGGCGACGACCTGCTCGACGGCGGCGCCGGCTGGGACCGAGTCGCCTTCTTCACCGCGACGAGCGGGATCGCCGTCGACCTGCGAATCATCGGCGCTCAAAACACTCTCCTCGGCATGGATACGTTGATCGGTATCGAGCATGCGTCGGGCACGGAGTTCGCCGACGTCATCTTCGGCAACGACGGCGACAACTGGCTCTGGGGCGAGAATGGCGACGACACGATCGGCGCCTTCGGCGGCAACGACCTCGTCGAGGTCGGTCCGGGCACGGTGAGCGCCGACGGCGGATCGGGCAACGACACCTTCTCGGTCTGGGCGAACAACGCCGCGCTGGCCGGGGTAACGGTCTCTCTGCTGCTTCAGGGCGCCGCACAGGCGACCGGGATCGGCGCGATGACCATCTCCGGCTTCGAGAATCTGTCGGGTTCGGCCGGCGACGATGCGCTGACCGGCGACGGCAACGCCAACGTCCTGGCCGGCGACTCGGGCAACGATTCGCTGGCGGGCGGCGCCGGCGACGACACGCTCTACGGCGACGGCCGGATCATCGTGGATACCCACGATACCGGCCTGTCCGGGCCGGTCAGGACTTATACCGACGTCGAGGCCGACTTTCCCGGCAGCGAGTTCGTCGACGGCGACGACGTGCTCGAAGGCGGCGACGGCGACGATTCGCTGTGGGGCGGAGGCGGCTCCGACACGGCTTCCTATGCCGGCTCGAGCGGCGGCCAGTTCGTCAGCCTGACCAGCGGTTTCTCGTCCGGCGCCGCCGGCGAGGACGATCTGCACAGCATCGAGAACGCCGTCGGCTCGGCCTTCGACGACCAGCTTCTCGGCAGCGGCGGGGCGAACCGGCTCGAGGGCGGCGACGGCCATGATTACATGCGCGGGGTCGGCGGCAACGACACGCTGCTCGGCGGCGGCGGCGACGATTATCTGGGCGGCGGCTTCGGCGACGACGTCATCGACGGCGGCGCCGGTTGGGACCGGGCCGCCTTCTACCATGACGCCGCGACGGGCGTTCACGTCGACCTCAACATCCAGGGCGTCGCCCAGGATACCGGACAGGGCATGGATACGCTCATCGGGATCGAGCATGCCTCGGGAAGCCCGTATGACGACGTCCTGATCGGCAATGGCGGCGACAATTGGCTGTGGGGGGAGGAGGGCAACGACACCCTCCTCGCCGGCGCGGGCAACGATCTGGTCGAGGTCGGGACCGGCAACCATGTCGCCGACGGCGGCGCCGGCAACGACACCTTGTCCTTCTTCGCCAACGGGACCGGGGTGACGGCGAGCGTGGCCGTCTCGCTGCTGCTGCAGGGCGCCGCCCAGGCCACCGGAGCGGGCAGCATGACCCTGACCGGCTTCGAGAATGTCTCCGGATCCTATCAGGGCGACAGCCTGACCGGCGACGGTGCCGCCAACATTCTCGCCGGCGACATCGGCGACGACGTCCTGAACGGCGGCGCCGGCAACGACACGCTCTACGGCGACGGCCGGATCATCGTCGACGTGCACGGAGTGGGCACTT
Organism: Allosphingosinicella sp.; assembly: GCA_035714565.1. GTDB lineage: Bacteria > Pseudomonadota > Alphaproteobacteria > Sphingomonadales > Sphingomonadaceae > Allosphingosinicella. The sequence continues at coordinate 133,311 of DASTLX010000014.1, read as the reverse complement.
CCGGCCCGATCGCGACCTGTGGCGACGTCGTGGCGGCCTTCCCCGGCGATCCCGACCTCGCTTCGGGCAACGACACGCTCGTCGGCGGCAAGGGCGACGACGTCCTGGTCGGCGGCGGCGGCGACGACATCCTCACCGGCGGCCAGGGCGAAGACCGGTTCGTCTTCGGTCCCGGCTCGGGCGACGATCACGTCACCGACTTCGCCAAGAAGGACGTCATCGCGATCGGGGGAATCGCCGGAGTCGACGATTTCTCGGACCTCACGATCGTCAATGCCGGCGGAAGCGCGGTGATCAGCTGGGGCACGGGCGACAGCATCACGCTCGACGGCTACAAGGCGAGCAAGCTGTCCGCGGCCGATTTCAGCTTCGCCGCCTCCGCGCCCTCGAGTGCGTTCGCGGCGGCGCCGGCGGAGATGCACGGCCATCATGCCGACGTCTGGATGCTTTAGCCGATTGAGAAAGCTGAATATTAGCCGACAAACCGGTTCAGCGCCGACTCAGGCCCGCTCCTGTAGACGCAGAGCATAGCCCACGCCTGTTGTGAGGCCCTCGTCTACAGGAGATCATGCCATGAAGGCCATTTCGAAGACCATGCTGGGCGCGGGCGCCGCCGCCGTCGCGGCTCTCACCTTCGCCGCCCCCGCCGAGGCGCAGTACCGGCGCTACGATCGCGACCGCGGCATCGACTCGGGCGACATCATCACCGGAGTCGCCATCCTCGGCGGAATCGCCGCGATCAGCTCCGCGCTCGACCGCGACGGCAGCCGCTACGGCTACGGCTATCGCGACCGTTATCGCGGCGGCTACAATTACGCCGTCCAGGCCTGCGCCCAGGAAGCCCAGCGCATGGGCCGCGGCCAGGTCCAGATCCTGGACGTCGACCGCGCCGGCAACGACCGCTACCGGGTCCGCGGAATCGTCCAGGCCGGCTATGGCGGCGGCTACGACCGCTACGACCGCGGCTACAGCCGGGGCTATGACAGCCGCTACGACCGCTACGACCGCTACGACCGCTACGACCGCGGCTACGGCAATTACGGGCGCGACGACTTCACCTGCACCGCCCGCGGCAACGGCCGGATCACCGACTTCCGCCTGTAATCAGCGGTTGAATGCGTAAGGATGCGCGCGGGCGAAAGTCCGCGCGCATTTTTCTCGGGTTCAGCCTCGCGACAGAAACGTTGCCGTAACGACCCCCCCGTTCGTACACGGAGGGAACATGCGCAGGATCATCACCGGTCTCACGGCGGCCGCCTTGCTCGCGACGATCGCTTCGCCGGCCGACGCCCGGCGGCGCCATCACCGTCACCATGACGACGTCGATTCGGGCGACGTCGTCGCCGGCGCGGTCGTGATCGGCGGGATCGCCGCGATCGCCTCGGCGATCAGGGAGGACAAGCGCCGCAAGCAGGATGCCGCGGTCGACCGCTGCTCGGGCGAGGCCGAGAGCCGCACCGGCGGGCGGGTCGCGGAGATTTTCCACGTCGCCCGGCGCAAGGGCTATTATACGGTCGAGGGCGCTCTGGAGGGCGGCGAGGGGCCGGCGGCCGACTTCACCTGCACCGTCCGCCGCGGCACCATCTACAGCTTCGAGACGCGCGCCGGCGAAGCCTGACCCGTCACGCCGGCGGGGCTGGCGTCGCCGCGGGCGAAGGAACCTGGCGCCTCTCGCCCGCCGGGGCCCGGCCTGCGGATCGTCCTTTACAGGGGGCGACCGCCGCGCTTATCGGCCGTCATGACCGCGCACCCTTCCGAAACCATCCTCATCGTCGATTTCGGAAGCCAGGTGACCCAGCTCATCGCCCGCCGAGTGCGGGAGGCCGGGGTCTATAGCGAGATCGCGCCGTTCAACGCCGCCGACGCCGCCTTCGAGCGGCTGAAGCCGAGGGGCATCATCCTTTCCGGGGGCCCCTCCTCGGTGATGTGGGACGACAGCCCGCGCGCGCCTCAGCATTTCTTCGACGCCGGCGTGCCGATCCTCGCCATATGCTACGGCCAGCAGACGATGGCGCACCAGCTTGGCGGAATGGTTGCGCCTTCGGACAGCCGCGAATTCGGCCGTGCCTTCATCGACATCGTCGGCGATTCCGCTTTGTTCGAGGGGCTGTGGAGCCGCGGCGAGCGGCACCAGGTGTGGATGAGCCACGGCGACCGGGTCGAGAGGCTGCCGAAAGGGTTCAGTGTCGTCGCCCATTCCGAGGGCGCCCCCTACGCGATCGCCACCGACGAGGAGCGCCGCTTCTTCAGCCTGATGTTCCACCCGGAAGTCGTCCACACGCCCGACGGCGGCCGGCTTCTGGCCAATTTCGTCCGCCGCGTCTGCGGCCTCGGCGGCGACTGGACGATGGCCGAGTTCCGGGCGACCAAGATCGCCGGCATTCGCGAGCAGGTCGGCGACGGGCGGGTCATCTGCGGCCTCTCCGGCGGAGTCGACAGCGCGGTCGCGGCGGTCCTAATCCACGAGGCGATCGGCCACCGGCTGACCTGCGTCTTCGTCGACCACGGGCTGATGCGGCAGAGCGAGGCGGAGCAGGTCGTCTCGCTGTTCCGGGGCCATTACAACATCCCGCTCGTCCACGTCGACGCGGAGGATCTGTTCCTCTCCGGCCTCGCCGGGCTCACCGACCCCGAGGACAAGCGCCGCTTCATCGGCAAGACCTTCGTCGAGATATTCGAGGCCGAGGCGCTCAAGATCGGCGGCGCCGACTTCCTGGCGCAGGGCACGCTCTATCCGGACGTCATCGAGAGCGTCAGCTTCACCGGCGGCCCCTCGGTCACGATCAAGAGCCACCACAATGTCGGCGGCCTGCCCGAGCGGATGAACATGAAGCTGGTCGAGCCGCTCCGGGAATTGTTCAAGGACGAGGTGCGCGAGCTCGGCCGCGAGCTCGGGCTTCCCGACGCCTTCGTCGCCCGCCACCCCTTTCCCGGCCCGGGCCTCGCCATCCGGATTCCAGGCGAAGTCACGAAGGAGCGCTGCGACATCCTGCGCAAGGCCGACGCCGTCTATCTCGACGAGATCCGCAACGCCGGCCTCTACGACGCCATCTGGCAGGCCTTCGCGGTGCTCCTGCCCGTGCGCACCGTCGGAGTGATGGGCGACGGGCGCACCTACGAATATGTCTGCGGGCTGCGCGCGGTCACCTCGACCGACGGGATGACCGCCGACGTCTATCCCTTCGATTCCGCATTCCTCAGCCGGGTCGCCACCCGGATCATCAACGAGGTGAGGGGCATCAACCGGGTCGTCTACGACTATACGTCGAAGCCCCCGGGAACGATCGAGTGGGAATGACAAGGAAACGGCGGCCGGGCGGGACCGAAGCCACGCCGCGACCGCCGCGACCCTGACAATGGGGGAGGAGCGGTGACGCCCCTCCCCTTTAGCCTATTTCTTCGGGATGCTCCCGGCGGTGAACGCTCCCTCGGTGGCGTTGCCGTCGAGCCGGTTGTCCAGATAGGTCTGGATCACCGCGCCGCCCGCCAGCAATACGCCCGCGCCGCTGACGAAAGCGTTGCCGGTGATCGTATTGTTGCCCGCGCGGAAAGCGATGCTGCTTCCGTTGGCGGAGATGCCCGAGGCGCTGTTGTTCGAGATGGTCGAGTTGGTGACCATCCCGAAGAGCCCGGCGGTGCCGACCGGCTGAAGCAGGCGGAGGCCGTCGCCGGTGGTCCCGGAAATCCGCGTATCGTCCATGTGGAGGGCGATGCCGATGCCGGTATTGCCGGTGGAGTTCATGAACACGCCGGTATTGGCGTTCTGGTCGATCCGGACATCGCGCAGGCTGACGCGCCCGACGCCCGTCCCGGTCGGCTGGATGTTGATTCCGCCACCGGTCGCGCCGCTGCCGTTCTGGCTGATCGTCGTATTGGTGACGATGAGGTTGGTCGTCGTGCTCGGCTGGAACGAGATGCCGAAGCTGCTCGCGGCGTTGAAGCGGCGGATGACGCAATCCTCGACGAGGACGGCGGCGGCGGAGAGAATCCGGATGCCGTGGGTCGGCGGGCTCACTCCGAAGATGTCGAGGCCGCGGAGGACGACGACGGACTGGGCCGGCGTCGGCCCGAGGGCGTCGTTGACCGTGATGCCGTTGCCGCCGGCGAGCGCGCCGCCCTCGGTGTAATGGCAGTCGATGACGAGCGACTTGTTGATCGACACCGCGCCGAAGCCGCCCGGATCGAGGCAGTTGATCTCGCCGCCCGCGGCGGTCTTCGAGATGGCGCCCGCGAAGGTCTTGCAGGGCGCCGTACGGCTGCACGGGTTGACGTCGTCGCCGACGCCCGAGACCCAGGTCCGGGTCGCCTGCGCGGAGGCCGGGGCGGCATAGCCGATGGTCATGCCGGCGGTGGCGAGCGCCACCATCAGGATACGGTTTCTCATTCCAATCATTGATTATCCCCCATTTTGGATTGAATGAACTTCGAATGAATATCACAGTTCGGCTCGATTCACTCCTACAAATTATCCGAAAAATGGTTAATTATCCCAATGACTTGCATCGCTTCTGGGGCGTTTACCTCAGTAGGCGATACAGCCGAAGCCGGATGACTCGGATGCGGGCGAATCACCTTGCCGGGTCTTGTCCGTGAACGGCGCCCTGCTCGCCGTCTTCCTCGGACTTTTCTCGGCCATCACCCTCGCCGCCGCCAACATGTCGGTGAAGATGGGGAGCGACATCCTCGTCGGCCGCGCGGTGCTTTCCGCGAGCGCCGCCCTCATGGTCGCCCCGGCCGCGTTTTTCGTGCCGCTGCCCGATTCCCGGACCTGGGGCGCGCTGTTGCTGGCGGTGCCGGCCCATTATGGCTACCAGCTCTGCCTGATCCGGGCTCTGCAGCGCGGCGACCTGTCGCTGGTCTTCCCGGTGATGCGGGGCGCCGCGCCGCTTCTCACCGCCGCCGCCGCCTTCTTCTTCCTCCGCGAGACCCTGCCGCCGCTGGCGCTGGCGGGGCTGGTGGCGGCGACCGCCGCCGTGTTCGTCTTCGCCGCTCCGCCGCGCGGTACCTTGTTGCGCCACCATCCGGACGGGAGGGTGCTCGCCTGGGCGCTGGCGACGGCGGTCGGAGTCGCCCTGTACAACGTCGCCGACGCGCGCGGAGTCCGCGGGGCGCCGGAGCCCTTCACCTACATCGTCTGGATCTTCCTGCTCGACGCGGTCGGAATCACCTCGACCGCCCTGCTTCGACGCCGGGCGGAGCTCGGGCGGGTCATCGCCTCGAAATGGCGTTTCGGGGTCGCCGCCGGCTTCCTGTCGATCCTCTCCTACGGATCGGCGGTCTACGCCTTCAGCCTGATGGAGACGGCGAAGGTGTCGGCGCTTCGCGAGACCTCGGTCGTCTTCGCCGCGCTGCTCGGGGCCGTGTTCCTGAAGGAAGGATTCGGCGCCCGGCGGGTCGCCGCGGCGCTCGGGCTCGCGGCCGGGCTGGTCGCCATGCAGTTCGGCGGCTAGCGCCTGGCCGCGAAGGTCTGTCTCCCGTCGCGGCTTTGCCTTGCGGCGGCGCAGCGGCTAGAGCGCGGATATGTCCGTCACCCACTCGCTCGATACCGCGACCAGCCGGGCCAATCCCGTCCCCAGCCCGATGAAGCGGCTGACCGTGCCGAAGCTGAAGGCGATGAAGGGCGGCGAGCCGATCGTCATGCTGACCGCCTATACGGCCCGCTGGGCGCAGCTGCTCGATCCGCATTGCGACATCCTGCTCGTCGGCGACAGCCTCGGCCAGGTCGTTTACGGCCTGCCTTCGACGGTTCCGGTCACGCTCGAGATGATGTGCGCCCACGGCGCCGCGGTGGTTCGCGGCTCGTGGCACGCGGTGGTCGCGGTCGATATGCCGTTCGGCGCCTACGAGGGCAGCCCGCAGCAGGCCTTCGCCAGCGCGTCGCGAATCCTCAAGGAGACGGGCGCGGCGGCGGTGAAGCTGGAAGGCGGCGAGGCGATGGCGGAAACCGTCGCCTTCCTGACCCAGCGCGGAATTCCGGTGATCGGCCATGTCGGCCTCACCCCCCAGGCGGTGAACGCGCTCGGCGGCTACGGCACCCGCGGCCGAGGCGAGGCGGAGGCGCGGAAGATCGTCGCCGACGCCCGAGCGATCGACGAAGCCGGATGCTTCCTGCTCGTGCTCGAAGGGGTGATGGAGGAGGTGGCGGCCGAGATCACCGGCCTCGTGTCCTGCCCGACCATCGGCATCGGCGCCTCGCCGAGCTGCGACGGGCAGGTGCTGGTCACCGAGGACATGCTCGGGCTATTCGAGCGGACCCCCCGCTTCGTGAAGCGGTTCGACGATCTCGCCGGCCGAATCGAGGCGGCCGCGGCCGCTTATGCGGGCGAGGTTCGAAGCCGGGCCTTCCCGGGCGAGGAGCAAATCCAGCGCGCCAAGAAGTGAAGGCTTCCGTTACGGCCCGTCGCTGGGTAGAGAAGCGCCCGGGGCAGATGCCGGCGCCGCTTTTTTCGTTCATCCTCCGTATCGCTTTCATCGGCGAAGAGGCTTGGGCGGACGGGGTCGACCGGACAGCATTTGGAGGTTTTTCTTGGCGCTGAGGCCTGTCGACAACGAATCCTTCTACCGCGAGGTCGATGAAGAGCTTCGCCGCGACCAGATGAAGACCTACTGGGAGCGGTTCGGCAAGCTCGTCATCGCCGGGGTGGTCCTGCTGCTGGCGCTCATCGGCGGCTACATCTGGTGGCAGAACCAGAAAGAGGTGAAGGCCGCGGAGCGGAGCGGCACCCTGGTCGAAGCCCTGGACGACGTCGCCGCCGGCCGCAAGGCCGCCGCGACCGCCAAGCTCGACGGGCTCGTCAAGTCGGGCTCGGCCGGCCATCGCGCCGCGGCTCTTCTCACCAAGGCCGATCTCGCGATCGAGGCGAACGACCTGAAGGGCGCGGCCGCGCTCTACGGGCAGGTCGCCGCCGATTCGGACCTGGCCCAGCCCTATCGCGACCTCGCCCTGATCAAGCGGACGGCGGTCGAGCTCGACACGCTGCCGCCGCAGACTGTGATCGACCGGCTGAAGGGACTCGCCGTCGCCGGCAACCCGTGGTTCGGAAGCGCCGGCGAGATGGTCGCGCTCTCCTACCTGAAGCTCAACAAGCCGAACCAGGCGGCCGCGGTCTTCGCCGCCATGGCCAAGGACAAGAAGCTACCCGACACCCTGCGCTCCCGAGCCACCCAGATGGCCGGCTCGCTCGGCGTCGACGCCGTCCAGGAGCCGGCGAACGCAACACAGGAAGGCACTCAATGAAGCGTATCCTCCTCGCCCTCGTCGCCGCCGGCCTGGTCGGCGGCTGCGGCGGCCTCGGCCTCAAGAAGACGAAGAGCGTGACCCCGACGGTCGGCGAGCGCATCTCCGTCCTCTCCCGCGAGCGCGTGCTCGAGGTCGATCCCGCACTGAGCGCGATCCCCGTCACCCTGCCGCCGGCCCAGGCCAATTCGGAATGGACGCAGTCGGGCGGGAATGCCGCCAAGTCGATGGGCCACCTCGCCATGGCCGCCTCGCCCGGCCTGGCCTGGCGGGTCGGCACCGGCTCGGGCAGCAGCAACCAGGGCCAGCTCGCCTCCTCGCCCGTCATCGGCGAGGGTCGGATCTTCACCATCGACACGAGGGCCGTGGTCCGCGCGATCAGCCCGGAGAATGGCGGGACCTTCTGGCAGGCCCAGGTGCGCGGCGCCAACGCCCCGGAGGGCGCGCTGTTCGGCGGCGGAGTCGCCTACGACAACGGCCGGATCTACGCGACCAACGGCGCCGGAGACGCGGCCGCGCTCGACGCCAAGACCGGAGCCCTGATCTGGCGCGTGCGTCCCGGCGGGCCGCTGCGCGGCGCTCCGACCGTCGCCAACGACAACGTCTACGTGGTCACCCAGGACAACCAGCTGTTCGCGCTCAACCCCGTCAACGGCGCCACCCGCTGGACCGGCTCGGGCGCGGTCGAGATCGCCGGAATCCTCGGCGCCTCCTCGCCCGCCGCGGCCCAGGGCACGGTCGTCGCCGGCTTCTCGTCGGGCGAGCTGAACGCCTATCGCTACGAGAACGGCCAGAATCTCTGGCAGGACGCGCTCGCCCGGACCAGCATCTCGACCAGCGTCACCCAGCTTTCCGACATCGATGCCGATCCGGTGATCGATTCGGGCCGGGTCTATGCCGTCGGCCAGGGCGGCCGGATGGTCGCGATCGAGCTCATCACCGGCCAGCGCATCTGGGAGATCAACGTCGCCGGCATCTCCACCCCCTGGGTCGCGGGCGAATGGATCTTCGTGGTCACCGACGACGCCCGGCTGCTCGCCTTGTCGCGGACGACCGGAGGAATCCGCTGGATGACCCAGCTCGCCCGCTATCGCGACGCCAAGGACAAGAAGGGAAGGATCGACTGGGTCGGTCCGATCCTGGCCGGCAACCGCCTCGTGCTCGCCAATTCGGCCGGGCAGATCCTCTACGTGTCGCCGACCGACGGCCAGGTCCAGGCGACCCAGGAGACGAGGATGCCGGTGTCGCTCCAGCCGATCGTCGCCAACAACACCCTCTACGTCCTCCACGACAACGGCCAGCTGACGGCCTGGAGATAGCGCGTCGCCCCGGCCTCCGCCGGGGCGACGGTTGACCCGTCACTCCAGAAGCTGCAACGCCCCCGCCATGGCGAAGCTTCCCACCGTCGCGATCGTCGGCCGGCCCAATGTCGGCAAGTCGACCCTCTTCAACCGGCTCGTCGGCCGCAAGCTGGCGCTGGTCGACGACCGCCCCGGAGTCACCCGCGACCGGCGCGAGGGCGAGGCGACGCTGCTCGGCCTCGACTTCCGGGTCATCGACACCGCCGGCTACGAGGACGAGGATCCCGACACGCTTCCGGGCCGGATGCGCGCCCAGACCGTCGCCGCGGTGCGCGAGGCCGACGCCGCCCTCTTCCTGATCGACGCCCGCGCCGGCCTGACCCCGCTCGACGAGGAGATCGGCCGCTGGCTGAGGAGCGAGACGACGCCGGTCATCCTCGCCGCCAACAAGGCGGAGGGCCGAGCCGGCGAAGGGGGTGTGATGGAAGCCTGGTCGCTGGGCTTCGGCGAGCCGATCGCGATGAGCGCCGAGCATGGCGAGGGGGTCGTCGACCTGTTCGAGCATCTCCGCCCGCATATCGAGCGCGAGGAGGAAGAGGACGAGGACAGGACCGGGGAAGGGCCGCTCAAGCTCGCAGTCGTCGGGCGGCCCAATGCCGGCAAGTCCACCCTGATCAACCGGATCATGGAGGAGGAGCGGCTGATCACCGGGCCCGAGGCCGGGATCACCCGCGATTCGATCGCCATCGACTGGCTGTGGCGCTCGCCCGGCGGCGAGGAGCGGCCGGTGCGGCTGATCGACACGGCCGGGATGCGCAAGAAGGCCAAGGTCCAGGACAAGCTCGAGAAGCTGGCGGTCGCCGACGGCCTCCGCGCCGTCGATTTCGCCGAGGTCGTCGTGCTCCTGCTCGACGGCACGCTCGGACTCGAGGCGCAGGATCTGAAGATCGCCGACCGGGTGCTCCAGGAAGGCCGCGCGCTGATCATCGCGATCAACAAATGGGACGTTGCGCACGACCAGAGCAGCCTCTTCAACGGGATCAAGGCCGCCCTCGGCGAGGGCCTCGCCCAGGCTCCGAACGTGCCGCTGCTCACCGTCTCGGCGAAGACCGGCAAGGGCCTCGACGCCCTTCTCGGCGCCGCCTTCGAGGTTCGCGAAATCTGGTCGAAGCGGGTGTCGACCGGCCAGCTCAACCGCTGGTTCGAGGAGGCCGTGGAGAAGAATCCGCCGCCGGCGCCGTCGGGGCGCCGGATCAAGCTCCGCTACATCACCCAGGTCGGATCGAGGCCGCCGAGCTTCGTCGTCTTCGGAAGCCGCCTGGAAGCTTTGCCGGAAAGCTATCGCCGCTATCTGATGAACAGCATGCGGCGCGAGCTCGGCTTCGGCGCGGTCCCGATCCGGCTGGCGTTGAGGGGCGGCAGGAATCCCTACGATGCGAAGGCATCGAAGGACTAGGCCGGTCGGAAGGACCGTTCGCCCCGAGGCTGTCGAGGGTCTGCATCCTGGTTCCGAAGGGAAGGAACGGCTTGGACAGGCTCACCCGGACGGGCGAAGGGGCCCGCGGACGTTTTTCCGGGCCTCGACGGCCGGGTGCCGTCAACCGGTCCTTTACTCCCTCGGGCCTAGGCTTGCGGCGTGGACGAGTGGATCGGGAACGAGGAAGAGGTCGTCGACTGGACGGTCTTCTGTGCGGCGCGCAGCGAGCTGGGCGCGGGATTCGCGCGAATCCTCAGCTATTTCCGCGAGGACGGCGAGAAAGCGGTGAGCCGGATCGAGGCGGCGATGCACGCCCGCGACACCGCCGGGCTGGTCCTCCCAGCCCACACGATGAAGTCCGAGGCGCGGCAATTCGGCGCCGAGCCCCTGGGAGCGCTGGCCGAGGAGATCGAGTTCGGGGCCCGGCGCGCGATCGAGATGGGCTTCTTCCCCGACAACCTGCTTCCCTCGGTGGCCCGTCTGCGCCCACTCTATTTGGAGACCATGTCCCAGCTCGAGGCGGAGGCCAATCCCCTCGTCCAGCGCCGCGCCGCGGCGCCCTGACCCGAAAGAGGGACAGTCCCTCTTTTTCTGAAAAGAGGGACAGTCCCTCTTTTTCTCAGGCGTCGCGATAAATGGGGACTGTCCCTCTTTTCGTCCGGCGCATCGGCTGGAGCGCGCCTCGGGCGAGCGAGCGCCACAGCCATTCGAGCGGGCCGTAGCGGAAGCGCTCGAGCCAGGGCTTCGACCAGAGCAGCATCAGGCCCCACATGGCGACGACGACCAGCCACAGCTCGGCCCGGCCCATTCTTCCGTAGAGGGCGCCGCCGTAGCCGTAGAAGAGGCTAGTCATGAGAAGGCTCGTGCCGAGATAGTTGGTGAAGGCGGCCCGGCCCGCCGCCGCGATCCGTTCGACCAGCGCTCCGCCCTCGCGCGTCGCCAGGATGATCAGGGCCGCGGTCGCGACCACCATCACGGGGCGCAGCGGAACCGTCGCCGCCATCGACAGGGCGATCAGCGTGGGCACCGAAAAGCCGTCCCGGGCGAGCAGCCAGGCGAGCCCGGCATAAGCGGGGATGCCGACGGCGAAACCGGCGAGGGCCGTCCTCCGGTAGCGCCCGGCGCTCCAGCCGCCGGTCAGGAAGCCCGACTTCAGCCCCGCCATCCCGAGCAGGAAATAAGCGAGCGTCTCCCAGCCGAACAGGCCCAGCCCCTTGACCGGCGCGATCGCCTGGTCGCGGAGCCGGTCGGCCAGAATGGCGCCGTAGCCGCCGCGATAGAGGGCCAGCTCCTGCGCCCGGGCCTGCGGGCTCATCGCCCCGAACAGGCGCTGCAGCCCCTCCCATTCGGCGATGATCGCCGGCTCGGCGCCGGGCGCCGCCGCCTGCTGCTGGAGCGCCGCCGCGGTCGCGGCGAGACCGGCGAAGACGAGCAGCTGGACGGCGAGCAGGCCGATCGCCCAGGCGACGAGGGCGCGCCTCGGGAGGTCGCGGAACAGGAAGGCGATCATCCCGACGAGGGCGTAGCCGGCGAGGATGTCGCCGAACCAGACCAGGTAGAGGTGGACGAGTCCGAAGGCGAGCAGCCAGAACATCCGGCGATAGTGGATCCGCTCCTCCGCCTCTCCCTTCGCCTTCGCCTGCTCGATGACGAGCAGCATGCTCGCTCCGAACAGGAAGGAGAAGAGGCCGCGCATCTTGCCGTCGATGAAGATGAAGCCGACCACCCAGGAGGCGAAGTCCGCCTCGCCGACCGGTCCGAGCGCCAGCGGGTTCAGATAGGCCTGGAAGGGCAGGGCGAAGCCGACGACGTTCATCGCCAATATGCCCATCACCGCGACTCCGCGGACGATGTCGAGGGTAACGATGCGCGGCGGCGGCTCGGTCGCGGCGGTCATCCGGATACCCCTTCCGAGCCCGTGATATCCGATCGGAAAGCGGGTGCAAATGCCGCCGCTCCATCATCCCGGACTTGATCCCGGATCCATGCACGGCCGACGAGAATCCCGGTACGCCGTGTGCATGGATTCCGGCTTCCGCCGGAATGAGGGAGGTCAGTCCTCGGCCGGCCGGCTCTGGAGCTGGACGTAGTTCTGGAGGCCCATCCGGGCGATCATCTCGAACTGCGTCTCGAGGGAGTCGACATGGGCTTCCTCATTCTCGAGGATCTCGGCGAAGAGGTCGCGGCTGACATAGTCGCGCACCGCCTCGCAATGCTGGATCGCGCCCTTGAGCTGCTCGACCGCCTCGATCTCGAGGTCGAGGTCGGAGCGAAGCACCTCCTCGACGGTCTCGCCGATCCTGAGCCGGCCGAGAAGCTGGAAGTTGGGAAGCCCGTCGAGGAAGAGGATGCGCTCGGCGAGGCGGTCGGCATGCTTCATCTCGTCGATCGACTCGCCGCGCTCGAAGGCGGCGAGACGCCGGACGCCCCAATTGTCGAGCATCCGGTAGTGGAGCCAATATTGGTTGGTGGCGGTGAGCTCGTTGCGCAAAGCCTCGTTGAGAAGCTCGATGACCCTCGCGTCGCCCTTCATTTGCGGCTCTCCCTTCTGCGCGGACGTTTAGCGGGTCGAAGCTCGAAAAGCATCTGAAAACGGCGGAAAACTGCGGAAAATACACTGCTCCTGCGAGTCAGTCGCGGCTCCGCTTCGCCGGCTTCGGCCGGCGATTGCGAGTCATTGTCAGGGCAGGCGGCCCGAGGCCTGGCGCCGTCGGCCGAGCGGGGCCGTCAGCCGGCGGCCTGGGCGGCGGCGATGACCTGGCGGGCGAAGGAAAAACATTGGCCGCAGCGCGGCTTGCGGCCGAAGCGGCCATAGGCGCTCGACGGACAGGACGCGCCCTCGAGCGCCGCCTGGCGGACGTCGGATTCGCGAATCGCGTTACAGACGCATACGATCATGGCCCTTGATATAGCGATAATGCGAAGCGTTCGCAATAGGCCGTCGATCAATCCCGGCCCGATCGAGCCCGCCGGACCATCAGCTTGAGGCCGGACCAGATCGAGTCGACCGCGCAGACCTTGACGTCGACCAGGTCGGTCGACGGCAGGATCGCGTCGCGGATCCGGTCCTCGGTGATGTCGGTCGGGACCTTGGAGGCCTTTTTGGGCCAGCTCACCCAGATGAAGCCGCCGGGGGCGAGCCTGGGCCGAAGCCGGGCGAGCTTTGCCTCCATGTCGGCTCGGTCGGTGACGAAGATGTGAGCGACGTCGATCGGCGCTTCGGGAGCGGGGAGAAGGTCGAGGACGAGGCCTCGAGCGTCGATCTCCGCGCGGACGCCGTCCGGCATCCCGTCCCACCAGACCCGCTGCCCGTCCTTCAGCGACAGCTTGAGCGCCAGCGGGGTGCCGGAATAGCCGGACGTCACCGCGCCAGCCGGCGGAAATGGCGGGCCGCCGTCAGGGCGATGGGCAGTCCGACGAGAAAGCAGTGGGAGAATAGCGCATTGCCTATGCCCCAGGCCGTGTGGGGGAGCGGCGCCCCGGGCCAGCGCATCGGCTTCACCACCCAGTACATGACCAGCCAGAGCAGGAGCCCGTAAGCGAGGCCGGCCGGGACCGGATGGCGGACGAGGCCGGGGAGGCGCGGGGCCGCAAACATGTATGCCGCCGCCATGCAGGCCATGATCCCGAAATGGACGGCGAGGCCGACCGCGGCCCAGCCCGCTCCCCCGGTCCGGACGGAGTCGCCGAACGGGCCGCTGGCGACATAGAGCAGCACCTGCGCCGGCTTCGTTCCGGCCATTCCGGCGAAGACGAAGGCGGAGAGGATGTCGAGCGTCCCGGCGACGGCGGTGGCGAGCAGGATCGGTCTGAGCATCGTGGCCCCCCGAAGTGACAAGAAGACGCGGTCGGTCGAAAGTCAATCCGGCGGGTCCGCCGAGGGACGCCTCCTCCGCGCTTCCGCGAAGCAGGGGCCGGATTGCGCTTTCGCCGAACGCCGCCGCCGCGCTGCGACGATGCGCCTAGGCCAGCGCCGAATCGCTTCCCATCAGCTTGGGGAAGAAGCCCTCATGCGCCTTGCGCAGCTCGTCGAGGGGAATGACGTGGTCCGAGTCCGGGAATTCGAAGATGAGGCGGCTGCCGCAGGTCCGCCCGATCGCCTGGACCTCGACTCCGGCCGCGTGCGCGCGATGCAGGAAGGTGAGCAGGCAATTGTCGCAGATGGTGGCGACGTAGACGCCCTGGTCCTCGGCGAAGAGGCCGGTCGTGCCTCCGGTCAGGGGCTTGTTGATCAGGGCTCCGATATTGCCGGCCAGGGCCATTTCGGCGAGCGTGACGGCGAGACCGCCGCCCGAGACGTCGTGGCAGGCGGTGATCGCTCCCCCGGCGATGGCGGCGCGGACGAACTCGCCGGCGGCGCGCTCGGCGGCGAGGTCCACGGGCGGCGGCGGTCCGTCCTCGCGGCCGTGGATCTCGCGAAGCCAGAGCGACTGGCCGAGATGGCCGCGGCGCTCGCCGATCGCGACGACGACGTCGCCGACGCCCTTGAAGGCGATCCCGACCGATTTGCGCCAGTCCTTGAGGAGGCCGACGCCGCCGATGGCCGGGGTCGGGAGGATCGCGTTCGAGCTGCCGTCCTCGGCCTTGGTCTCGTTGTAGAGTGAGACGTTGCCGGAGACGATCGGGAAGTCGAGCGCCCGGCAGGCCTCGGCCATCCCCTCGATGCAGCCGACCAGCTGGCCCATGATCTCGGGTCGCTGCGGATTGCCGAAATTGAGGCAGTCGGTGGCGGCGAGCGGGGTCGCGCCGACCGAGCAGAGGTTGCGGTACGCCTCGGCGATCGCCTGCCTGCCGCCCTCGACGGGGTCGGCTCGGCAATAGCGCGGAGTGACGTCGGTGGTGATGGCGAGGCCCTTGCCGGTGCCGTGGACCCGGACCACCGCGGCGTCGCCTCCGGGCCGCTGGACGGTGTCGGCCCCGACCATGTGGTCATATTGCTCCCAGATCCAGCGCCGGCTGGCGAGGTCGGGGGAGGCCATCAGCGCGATGAGGTCGGCGGCGACGTCGGCGCTCCCGGGCGCGTCCGCGAGCGGCGCGGGCGCCGGAGTCGGGGTGAACGGCCGGTCGTAGCAGGGCGCGTCGTCGGCGAGCGGGGCGAGCGGGATGTCGGCGGCGGTCTCGCCGTTCCACCTGAGGACGAGGTGGCCGCCGTCCGGCCCCGCTTCGGTGACCCGGCCGATGACGGCGAAGTCGAGCTCCCACTTGCGGAAGATGGCCTCGGCCTCGGCCTCGCGGCCCGGCTTCAGCACCATCAGCATCCGCTCCTGCGATTCGGACAGCATCATCTCGTAGGGCGTCATCCCGGTCTCGCGGCAGGGAACGGCGTTCATGTCGAGCTCGAGGCCGACTCCGCCCTTGGACGCCATCTCGACGGAGGACGAGGTGAGGCCGGCCGCGCCCATGTCCTGGATGGCGACGATGGCGTCGGAGGCCATCAGCTCCAGGCAGGCCTCGATCAGCAGCTTCTCGGTAAACGGGTCGCCGACCTGGACGGTCGGGCGCTTTTCCTCGGAATCCTCGGAGAAATCGGCGCTGGCCATGGTCGCGCCGTGGATCCCGTCGCGGCCGGTCTTGGAGCCGACATAGACGACCGGATTGCCGATGCCCGCGGCGGCCGAATAGAAGATCCTATCCTGCTCGGCGATCCCGACCGTCATCGCGTTGACCAGGATGTTGCCGTCGTAGGCGCGGTGGAAATCGACCTCGCCGCCGACGGTGGGGACCCCGACGCAATTGCCGTAGCCGCCGATCCCGGCGACGACCCCGGCGACCAGGTGGCGGGTCCTGGGATGGTCCGGGCGCCCGAAGCGCAGCGCGTTCATGTTCGCGACGGGGCGGGCGCCCATGGTGAAGACGTCGCGGAGGATTCCCCCGACCCCGGTCGCGGCGCCCTGATAGGGCTCGATGTAGGAGGGGTGGTTGTGGCTCTCCATCTTGAAGATGGCGGCCTGGTTGTCGCCGATGTCGATCACCCCGGCATTCTCGCCCGGGCCGCAGATCACCCAGGGGGCGGTCGTCGGCAGCTTCTTCAGGTGGATCCGCGAGCTCTTGTAGGAGCAATGCTCCGACCACATCACCGAGAAGATGCCGAGCTCGGTCATGTTCGGCTCGCGGCCGAGCGCTCGGAGGACGCGCTCATATTCCTCGGGCGACAGGCCGTGCTCGGCGACGATCTCGGGCGTGATGGATTCGCTCATGCCAGCGCCTGTTAGCGGCGCGCCTGCCGTCATGCCAGCGCAGGCTGGCCTCCCGGCGAGCGAATGACCCGTCTTTTCTCGACCCCCCGGGCCCCCGGCCTCCGCCGGGCACGACGGCTTCGCTCTACGCCTCGAAAAAGGGGGACAGTCCCCCTTTTCCTTCGCAACCAGACCCCCTGCGGAAGTCCCGACGGGCCTCCCGCGGCCCCGCCCGCGAAAAAGGGGGACAGTCCCCCTTTTCCTTCGCAGATCGGGGAGAGCGGAAAAGAGGGACTGTCCCCCTTTTTCAAAAAGAGGGACTGTCCCTGTTTTTCCGGGCAGGTCGAGGCTTGCGCAAAAGCGATGAAAAATATAAGCGAGTCATCGCTTTGGCGCCACCGCTCTCGATCCGAGCTCGTCGGCAGGACGGTGGGGCGGCGTCATTTCGGGAGGGCTCATGCCGCGTGCGGCCAGGATCGTGCTTCCGGGAATTCCCCATCACGTCGTCCAGCGCGGCAACCGGCGCCAGCGCCTCTTTTTCGACGATGGCGATCGCCGCGCCTATCTGAAGCTGCTCGCCGCCGCCCTCGAGCGCCACGGCACGTCCTGTCTCGGCTGGTGCCTGATGGACAACCACGTCCACCTCATCCTGCTTCCGGTCTCGGCCGACGGCCTTCGGGCGCCGCTGGCCAGCGCCCACACCGCCTATGCGCAGCGCATCAACCGGGCCCGCGAGCTGAGCGGCCATCTGTTCCAGGGACGGTTCGCCAGCTACTTCATGGACGACGCGCACCTGATGGTTGCGGCGCGCTATGTCGAGAACAATCCGGTCGCGGCGGGGGCGGTCGAGCGCCCCGAGGACTGGACCTGGTCGAGCGCGAGGGCCCATGTCGAGGGCCGCGGCGACGGACTAACCGATGTCGCGGCGCTGGGAAGGCATGTGCCGGACTGGCGGGCGATGCTGGCACGAGGGCTCGAAGCCGGCGACGAGGCGGAGCGGGTCGAGCGCGCGCTGCGGACCGGGCAGCCTTTGGGCAGCATGGGGTGGCGCCGGGCTCTCGCCGAGACCCACGGGGTCGCGATCGACTCCCCGGCCCGAGGTCGCCCGCGCCGCCCCCGCCCAATCGAAAAAACAGGGACAGTCCCTATTTTCGATAAATAGGGACTGTCCCTGTTTTAGGGCTCCGGCTTCGGCGAAGGACGGTTCAGGCCTTGCAGCTCTGGGCGCCCTTGCCGGGCGCGGTGTAGCTGATCTGCTCCGAATTGGCGCTGAGCGAATAGCCCTCGGCGGTGTAGGGCTGGCCGGCGGCGGCCGCGGTCAGCACCGTCGGCGGCTTGTCCTTGGCGGACCGCACCTGCACCGTGTCGTTGGTGTAGAAATCGGCGTAGAGCAGGCTGTTGTCCTTGCACCGGTAGGTGCGGCTGGCCTGGATCATCGGTGGCGCCTCGACCGGCGTGGCGGTCGCGTTGGCGGCGTTGGCCTGCGGATCGGCGTTGCCGTCGATCGTTTCGTTCTGGCAGCCTGCGAGGGCGAGGAGGGCCGCGAGGGGAGCGGCGGCGAGCGCGGTACGGCTTTTCATCATATCAATCACTTCGCGAGCGGCGCAGGCGCCGTCAAGGGCTTTTCTGCGAGTGCTTCGCAACAGCGAGGACGGGTTCGACAAAGGGGGCGGCGTAAGTTAGTCTCCGCGACGCTTGTGAGCCGGAGACAAGGGAAGCGCGTGCAACGGGTCCGAATCGGCCTCACCGGCCTTGCCTTCGTCTTCCTGCTCGTGCTTCTCGGCGCGGTGTTCACGAGCCCGAGCAACGAGGCGCCGATCACCCCCAACCTGATCGAGACCCAGCTTTCCGGCGGCAACCAGATCGTCGTCCCCGGAGTCAACCAGGCCGAGCCCACGGAGCCGCTCGCCGAGCTCGGAGTCGCTCCCGGCAATGCCGACGACGACAACAGGACCGCCCAGCCGGCGCCGGCCCCGGCGCGCTGATCGCGCGATCGCCGGGCGGCTTCTCGCCGTCCTGCTTCTGCTCGCTCCGGCGTCGGCCGAAGCCGGATCCCGGATACCGGTAATGCTGATGACGGGGCTGCCCCTCGTCTGGGGCGAGAAGGGGCCGTTCGACCCGGATTCCCGGCCCGCCCCGGCCTATGTCGAGCTGAGCAGGGAGTTCGACTTCCGGCCGGTGGACGTGCTCGACCCGGCGACGCTGGCGCGCGGGCGGCGGCTGTTCCTGGCCCAGCCGAAGCGGCTCGCACCGGCGGAGATGGTCGCGCTCGACGCCTGGATCCGGAAGGGCGGGCGGGCGCTCATCCTCACCGATCCGATGCTGACCTGGCCGAGCCAGCTTCCGTTCGGCGACATCCGGCGGCCGCCGCCGGTCGGCCTGCTCTCGCCCCTGCTCGCCCATTGGGGGATGAGCCTGGAAGCGCCGGCCGCGCCCGGGATCGTCGATGCGCGCTGGGACGCGCGCCCGATCCGGCTCGATTCGCCCGGCCGGTTCCGAAGCTCCGGCCGGGACTGCGCGGTCGACCCGGGGGGCTGGCGGGCGGTGTGCAGGCTGGGAACCGGCGTGGCGATCCTGGTCGCCGACGCCGATCTGCTGCGCGACTCGCTCTGGGCGCCGCGCGAGGCGGACAATCTCGTCGCGGTCGCCGAATGGCTGGACGAACTGGCCCAGGTGACCCGGCCTCGGCCCCGGCTCGCGCGGGCGGGATCGAATCGAATTCTCGCCGCCGCGGCCGCGGCCCTGCTCGCGGTCGCGCTCGGAATCTTGCTAATTGCTGCGGCGGCGCCAAAAGCACTAACCACATACTTATCCACAGGAAGGCAGGTAAGAACAATATTTGAACAAATCTGTGAACAAACCGCGAAATACCCTCTAAAGGCATCAAATCCCCAAAAAAGGCATGAAATCCCCTTCCCTTGGGGGACCGCCGATGTTATCCACGCCTTCTGATTTTTGGGGCATCTTCTCGGCTGACCGGCGAGTCACGCGGCGCACTGTGCGCGTCCGCGAACGGGAGAGCTCCGTGTATGGGAGCGGACAGGGGCGGTGGAGGTCGAGGACTTCTTCCAGGGAAGCGCGCTCAACGTAGTGGACGCCAAGGGGCGCCTCTCCGTTCCCGCCTTCGTCCGCTCCGTCATCGAGCGCCGCTCGGACTCCCGGGCCATCGTCGTCGGCGCCCATGAGATCGCCCCCTGCCTGACCGCCTACGGGCGCAACTACGCGAAGAATCTGTGGACCGACCTCGAGCGCCGCCGGCTCGCCGAGGAGGATCGCGGCGGCACTCTCGACGATCATTATGCGCGCGCCCGGCGGATGTTCGGAATGACCGAGGACGTGCCCTACGATCCGTCGGGGCGGATCGTCCTCCCGCCGATGATGCGCCGCAAGGGGAAGATCGAGGATCTCGCCCTGTTCGTCGGAGTCGGCGGGATCGTCGAGATATGGAATCCGCGGATCGCCCTCGTCGAGGGCGACCGCGACCTCAAGGAGATCGCCGCCTGGCGCCTCGAGGAAAAGGGCATCGCCCCATGAGCCCCGCTTCGGAAACCCCGGCCGTGCCCGCCCCGCACGTCCCGGTGCTCCTCGACGAGGTCGTCCGCGCGCTCGCCGTCGCCCCCGGCGAGACCCATGTCGACGGCACCTTCGGGGCCGGCGGCTACACCAGAGCCATTCTCGAAAAAGGAGCCGCCCGGGTCTACGCCTTCGATCGCGATCCCGATGCGATACAAGAAGGCGAGGCCCTGGCGGCTTCGAGCGGGGGGCGCCTGACGCTTGTTCCGGAGCGTTTTTCCCGGATGCGTCAGGCGCTTGCCGACCGCGACGTCGGGCAGGTCGACGGAGTCGCCCTCGACATCGGGGTCTCCTCGATGCAGCTCGACCGCGCCGAGCGCGGCTTCTCCTTCCAGGCCGACGGTCCGCTCGACATGCGCATGGGCAGGGACGGCGAGAGCGCCGCCGATTTCCTCAACCATGCCCCGGAAGAGGTCATCGCCGACGTCATCTACCGCTACGGCGAGGAGCCCAAGTCGCGCCGGATCGCCCGCGCGATCGTGGCGGCCCGGCCGGTCGGGCGGACCGGCCAGCTCGCCGAGATCGTCCGGAGGGCGCTGGGCTGGCACGCCGGCATGAAGAAGGACCCGGCGACCCGCACCTTCCAGGCGATCCGAATCCATCTGAACGAAGAGCTCCAGGAGCTCGAAGGCGGTCTGGAGGCCGCGGAGCAGGTGCTGAAGCCCGGCGGCCGCCTCGCGGTCGTCACCTTCCACAGCCTCGAGGACCGGATGGTGAAGCGCTTCCTCAAGGAGCGCAGCGGCGACGTGCCCTCGGGCTCGCGCCACCTGCCGGTGCAGGCGGGTAACCGGCCGGACTCCACGTTCGAGGCGGTCGCCAGGCCGGTCAAGGCCGGCGAAACCGAGATCAAAGCCAATCCGCGGGCCCGTTCGGCGACTCTTCGGGTCGCCCGGCGGACCTCGGCTTCCGCATGGACGAGCAGGGAAGGGATGCCCTCATGATCGCACGGGGCTTCAAGTCCGTCATATGGGTCGCCACCGTCGGCAGCGCCGCGCTGGCCTGTTACATGGTGTCGCTCCGGGTCGCCACCGAGCGCAACGAGCTCGCCAAGGTCGAGCGCCAGATCATCGCCGCCAAGCGCGACATCCGCTCGCTCCAGACCGAGCTCGGGACCCGCGGCCGGATGACCCAGCTCGAGCAGTGGAACGCGGAGGTCCTCGCCCTCGCCGCGCCGAGCTCGGCGCAGTTCCTCAAGGACGAGTTCACCCTCGCCCGGCTCTACCGCGAGGATCCGACGGTCGCCGAGCGCTCGGCCGAGGTGCGCCTCGCCTCCGCCGACACCGCCGACACCGCCGCGGCCAAGCCCGCCGAAGCCGGCAAGCCGGCCGCGCCGGCCGTCGTCCAGGCGGTCGCCGAGCGCCCAGCCGCCCAGCCGCCCATGATCCATCGGGCGAGCTTCGCCACCGCCGAAGCTCCGGCGAGGGCGACTCCCAAGCCGCCGGCCGCGAAGCCGGACAAGCCCGAGGCCCAGCGCACGGCCTCCGCCGCGACCGCGAAGCCGGAGCCCGGCCGCCCGGCCGCGAAGCCGGCCGCGAAGCCCGGCAAGCCCGCCGCCCAGCGCACCGCGGCCGCGACCGTCAAGCCCGAGGCGCCCGCCGCCCGCCCGGCCGTCGCCAAGCCATCCGCCAGGCCCGAAGCCCAGCGCACCGCCGCGGCGGCCAAGCCGGTCCGCGAGGCGGCCGCCGCCCCGCGAGCCAAGGGCAAGGGAGGCGGTGGCAACTGATGGCCAGCGCCGCGATCCTTCCCGACCGCTTCGGCGGCGCCGGCCAGCGTCCGCAGGGGCTCAGCCTCACCTACCAGCGGCTGATGCTGATGATGCTGGTGTTCGCCGGCGTGACGATGCTGATCGCCGGCCGGCTGCTCTTCCTTCAGCTGTTCACCGACCGCGCGGGCTCCGGCCAGAGCGGCAACCCCCTGATCCCGCCCCGCGCCGACATCGTCGACCGCAACGGAATGCCGCTGGCCCGGACCATCGACGCCTGGTCGATAGCCGTTCATCCCGACCGCCTGCTCGGCAGCCCCGCCGAGCTCGCCGTCAAGCTCGCCGAGCTGATGCCGGAGCGAAGCGCCGCCGAATATCAGGCGATGCTGACCTCCGGGAAAACCTTCCTCTACCTCAGCCGCCGCGCCGTCCCCGAGCTGGTCGCCGCGGTCAACGCGCTCGGCGAGCCCGCCATCGAGTTCAGCCGCGAGCCGCAGCGAATGTATCCCCAGACCGCCATGGCCGGCCACATCCTCGGCTGGACCGATTTCGACGGCAACGGCGTGGCGGGCATGGAGCGAGTGCTCCAGGACCGGCTCAGCGACCCCGCGCAGCGCGGAGCGCCCGTCGCCTTGTCGATCGACGCCCGGGTCCAGGGCGTGATGGAGACCGAGCTCTACGCGGCGATGACCAAGTTCAGCGCGATCGGCGCCGCCGGTATCGTCCTCGACATCAAGACCGGCGAGGTCATCGCCATGACCTCGCTGCCGCAGCTCAACCCGAACAAGCCGGGGCGCAACGCCGAGCAGGCCGGGTTCAACCGGGCGACGATGGGCGTCTACGAGCTCGGCTCGACCTTCAAGCCCTTCACCGTTGCGATGGCGATGGACGCCGGCATCGTGAAGAGCTTCGGCCAGATGTACAATTGCCCGAGCGGTCTGCCGGCGGGCGGCTTCACGATCACCGACACCCACCCGTTCAACCGCGCCTGCTCCGTCGCCGAGATCATGAAGGAATCGTCCAACATCGGCACCGCCCAGATCGCGGCTCAGGTGGGCTCGGCAAGGCAGCAGGAATTCCTTCGCAAGATGGGCTTCCTCGAGCCGGTCTCGATCGAATTGAACGAGCGCGGCCGCACCCTCACCCCCGGCGCGAACTGGGGCGACGTCGCGACGATGACGGTCGGTTACGGCCACGGCATCGCGGTTACTCCGCTCCACCTGGCCACCGGCTACGCCACCCTTTTCAACGGCGGCGTGTGGCGGCCCGCCACCCTGCTCAAGACCGACAGCCGCCATCCGGTCGCTCAGGGCCGGCGCGTGTTCAGCGAGGAGACGTCCTACCGGATGCGGGCCCTGCTCCGGCTCGTCGTCACCGACGGAACCGGCAAGCGCGCCGACGCTCCCGGCTACCGGGTCGGCGGCAAGACGGGGACGGCCGAGAAGATCGTCGGCGGCCGCTATACCGGCGCCGCGGTGGTCACCACCTTCGCCGGCGTTTTCCCGATGGACGAGCCGCGCTATGTGGTCGTCGCCATGCTCGACGATCCCAAGTCGACCGCCGAAACCTTCGGCTTCCACACCGCCGGCTGGAACGTCGCTCCGGTCGTCTCGCGGGTGGTGAGCCGGATCGGCGCCCTCCTCGGAGTGCAGCCGAACGAACATCGCGACGTCAACATGACCGAGGTCCTCCCCTACGTCAAAAAGGAAGGCTGATCGATGCGCCTCGCCGACCTCGCGGGAATCGGCGGCGATTCCCGGGTAACGGGCTTCGCGATCGACCACCGCAAGGTCGCGCCCGGCACGGTCTTCGGCGCCTTCCGCGGCACCGTCTTCAACGGTGAGGACTTCATTCCCGAGGCCGTTCGCTCGGGCGCCGTCGCCGTGGTCGCGCGGCCCGGAGTCGAGGTCCCCGGCGCCGTCCATGTCGCGGCCGAGGAACCGAGGCGCGAGTTCGCCCGCCTGGCGGCGAAGTTCTTCGAGCCTTTCCCCGGCATCGTGGCCGCCGTCACCGGAACGAACGGCAAGACGTCGAGCGTCGAGCTGACCCGGCAATTGTGGCGGATGGCCGGCCACCACGCGGCCTCGATCGGGACCCTCGGAGTCACCACCGCCGACGACCGGACGACGACCGGCCTCACCACTCCGGACGTCGTCACCTTCCTGTCGAACATGGCGGGCCTGGCGCGCGAAGGGGTCACCCACGCCGCGTTCGAGGCGTCCAGCCACGGCCTCGCGCAATATCGCACGGAGGGGCTTCCGGTCCGGGCGGCGGCCTTCACCAACTTCACTCGCGACCATCTCGACTATCACGGGACGATGGAGGCCTATTTCGAGGCCAAGATGAGACTGTTCGCCGAGGTGGTCGAGCCGGACGGCACGGCGGTGGTCTGGGCCGACGACCCGAAATCGGACGAAGTCGCGGCGCGCTGCGCGGCCCGCGGCCTTCGCCTTCTCACCGTCGGCCGCGGCGGAGAGACCCTCAAGCTCATCGAACGCGAGCCGACCCAGCTCGGCCAGCGGCTGACCGTCGAGGCCGGCGGCGCCGTCCACAGGATCGAGCTTCCGCTGATCGGCGCCTACCAGGCGGCCAACGCCCTCACCGCCGCCGGGCTGGTGCTGGCCACCGGAGGCGAGCTTGGCCGGACGCTGGCCTGCCTGCCCCGGGTGCAAGGCGTGCGCGGGCGGCTCGAGCGGGCGGTGATCACCCGGGCCGGGGCCCCGGTCTATGTCGATTACGCCCACACCCCGGACGCGATCGAAGCGGCGATCGAGGCGCTGCGTCCGCATTCCAAAGGCCGGCTGATCATCGTCTTCGGGGCCGGCGGCGACCGCGACGTCGGCAAGAGGGCGGAGATGGGCGCCACCGCGGTCCGGCTCGCCGACCTCGCCATCGTCACCGACGACAATCCGAGGAGCGAGGATCCGGCGGCGATCCGGCGCGACATCCTGGCGGGCGCGTCCGGCGCCCTCGAAGTGCCGGGGCGGCGCGAGGCGATCGCGGCGGCGGTCGCGGAGGCCGGGGCCGACGATCTCATCCTCCTCGCCGGCAAGGGCCACGAGCAGGGGCAGGTGGTCGGCGACAAGGTCCTCCCCTTCGACGACGTCACCGTCGCAAGGGAGTGCGCCGCATGAAAAAAGAGGGACAGTCCCCCTTTTCCGGTCGGGGCTATCCGACGGGCCGTCCCGCTTTCGTCACTCCCATTGGCGGAAAAAGAGGGACTGTCCCTCTTTTCGGAAAAAGAGGGACTGTCCCTCTTTTTGGGGGCGGGCGGTGACGGCGCTTTGGACCTCCGGAGAGATCGCGGCCGCGGTGGGCGGAGCGGCGCACGGCGATTTCGAGGCGAGCGGGGTCGCCTTCGATTCGCGCGAGGTCGAGCCTGGCCACCTGTTCGTCGCGATGAAGGGGGAGGCGACGGACGGCCATCGCTTCCTCGACAAGGTCTTCGCCGCGGGCGCCGCCGGCGCCGTCGTCTCCGAGCCCGTCGAGCGGCCCCACGTCCGGGTCGCCGACACCGCCGCCGCGCTCGACGCGCTCGGCCGGGCTGCCCGCGGCCGCACGTCCGCCCGGATCTGCGGAGTGACCGGCTCGGCCGGCAAGACCGGGACCAAGGAGGCGCTCCACGCCGCGCTCGACCGCTTCGCGCCCGGCTCGGCCCATCGCTCGGTGAAAAGCTACAACAACCATGTCGGAGTCCCGCTCTCGCTCGCCCGGATGCCGCGTGAGAGCCGCTTCGGGGTCTTCGAGATGGGGATGAACCATGCCGGCGAACTGGCGGCGCTGACCCGCCTGGTCAGGCCGCACGTCGCCATCGTCACCGCGATCGCGTCCGCGCACCGCGCCTTCTTCTCGAGCGAGGAGGAGATCGCGGACGCCAAGGGCGAGATCTTCCAGGGCCTGGAGGAGGGCGGCATCGCCCTCGTGCCCTTCGACAGCCCCTATCGCGATCGCCTCGCGGCCGCCGCCCGGCCCTATGCCGGAAGGGTGCTCAGCTTCGGCCTGGGCGAAGGCGCGGACATTCGGGCCCGCGACGTCGTCGCCGCGCCCGGCGGCGGATCGCTGGTCACCGCCACCCTGCCCGGCGCCGAGCTCACCTTCACCGTCTCGCAGCCCGGCGACCATTGGGTGTCGAACGCGCTCGCCGTGCTCGGCGCGGTCGAGGCGCTCGGCGGCGACCTGGCGCAGGCCGGGCTGGCGCTGGCCGACCTGCCGGGACTGAAGGGCCGCGGCGAGCGGCACCTTATCCGAGTCGCGGGCGGCGAAGCGCTCCTGGTGGACGAAAGCTACAACGCCAATCCCGCCTCGATGGCGGCGACCCTGAAGGCCTTCGCCGGACTTTCCCCGGCCGGGCGGCGCATCGCCGTGCTCGGCGGCATGAAGGAGCTGGGCGACAGCTCCGACGAGTTCCACGCCGGCCTCGCCGGGCCGGTCGAGGCGGCCGGCATCGATCTCGCCATCCTCGTCGGCGAGGAGATGGCGGCGCTGGCGAAAGCCCTTGGCGCAAAGGTTAAAATGGCGCATGTGCCCGACACGGCGACGGCGATCGAGCTTGCGAGGGCCGAGGCCCGGCCGGGCGACGCGATACTCGTCAAGGGATCCAATTCGGTCGGACTCGCCGCCCTCGTCGAGGCGCTGGCGGCCGGCCCCTCGATTCACTCCGGGCGGCCGCCGGCGGCAGCCGAAGGGGTCGGGACAGGTAAAAGCTGATGATATTGTGGATTGCCGAACAGCTTGGCTTCCCCGGGGTGCTCAACCTCTTCCGCTACATCACCTTTCGCGCGGGCGCCGCGACGGCGACCGCGCTGCTGATCGGCCTGATCATCGGCCCCAAGTTCATCGGCTGGCTCCGGGTCCGCCAGGGCCACGGCCAGCCGATCCGGCTCGACGGGCCCGAGTCGCACCTGGCCAAGCGCGGAACGCCGACCATGGGCGGGCTGATGATCCTCACGTCGCTGACCGTCTCGATGCTGTTGTGGATGGATTTCCGAAACATCTTCCTGTGGGCCTGCCTGTTCATCACCGTGGGCTTCGGCCTGATCGGATTCCTCGACGATTACGACAAGGTGACGAAGAAGAGCCACAAGGGGGTTTCGGCCCGGGTCAGGCTGCTCGCCGAGTTCGTCGTGGCCGGAATCGGCTGCACGATCATCACCTGGGGGGCGGGGACCGAGCTCTACATCCCCTTCTACAACGGACCGGTCGTCGACCTGGGCTTCTTCTACCCCTTCTTCGGGGCCTTCGTCGTGGTCGCCTTCGGCAATGCGGTGAACCTCACCGACGGTCTCGACGGGCTCGCGACCATGCCGGTGATCATCGCCAGCCTCGCCTTCCTCGTCATCTCCTACGTCGCCGGCAACGCGGTCTTCTCGGCCTATCTGGGCATCCCGTTCGTCGCCGGGGCGGGCAACCTCCCCATCCTGTGCTCGGCCATCGTCGGCGCGGGACTCGCCTTCCTGTGGTTCAACGCGCCGCCGGCGGCCGTCTTCATGGGCGACACGGGCAGCCTCGCGCTCGGCGGCGCGCTCGGAGCGATCGCCGTCGCGACCCAGCATGAGATCGTGCTCGGGATCATCGGCGGGCTGTTCGTGGTGGAGGCGATGAGCGTCATCATCCAGGTCTTCTTCTACAAGCGCACCGGCCGGCGGATCTTCAAGATGGCGCCCATCCACCATCATTTCGAGCAGATCGGCTGGTCCGAGGCCACCATCGTCATACGGTTCTGGATCATCGCCTTCGTGCTGGCGCTCGCCGGCCTGTCGACGCTGAAGCTGAGATGATCGTCTCTTCCGCCTTCGCCGGCAAGAAATACGCCGTCTACGGCCTCGCCCGGTCGGGCCTGGCGACGGTCGGCGCGCTCCTGGCCAGCGGCGCCGAAGTCATGGCCTGGGACCAGAACGAGGCCGCCCGCGAGCAGGTCAAGCATCTCGGGCTGCGCATGGCCGACCCGCTGACGACCTCGCTCTACGGCTATGACGGGATCGTCGTCTCGCCGGGAGTTCCGCTCAACCGCCACCCCATAGCCGCGCGCGCCCGGGAGGCGGGAGTGCCGCTGATCGGGGACATCGAATTGTTCGCCCAGGCGCGCTCCACGCTGCCGTCGCACCTCGTGGTCGGAATCACCGGCACCAACGGCAAGTCGACGACGACCGCCCTCATCCACCATATCGTCAGCGCGGCCGGACGGCCCGCGACCATGGCGGGCAACATCGGCTTCCCGATCCTGGGCCAGGAGCCGCTCGGCGAAGGCGGAATCTATGTTCTCGAGCTCTCCTCCTACCAGATCGACCTGACCCGAAGCCTCGATTGCGACGTCTCCGTGCTTCTCAACATCACCCCCGACCATCTCGACCGCTATGACGGGGTCGACGATTATGCGGCCTCCAAGGCGCGGCTGTTCGCCATGCAGTCGCCCGCGCATGTCGCCGTCATCGCCGCCGAGGACGATTACACCCGGGCCATCGCCGGCCAGATACAGGGAAGCAAGGTGCTGGTGTCGTCGGATCAGGTGAAGGACCAGTCGCGCTGGCCGGCGCTCCAGGGTCCGCACAACGCCCAGAACATCGCCGCCGCGGTGGCCGCCGCCAAGCTGCTCGGGGTGCCGGAGGAGGCGATCGCCCGCGGCCTCGCCACCTATCCGGGCCTCCCCCACCGGATGGAGAGGGTGGCCGAGAAGAACGGCGTATTGTTCGTCAACGACAGCAAGGCCACCAACCCGACCTCGGCGGCGCCGGCGCTCGCCGCCTATCCGGCGGTGCACTGGATATTGGGCGGGCTTCCCAAGTCCGACGATCTCGAGGCCTGCGAGCCTTTCCTCGATCATGTCCGGGCCGCCTACACGATCGGCGAGGCCGGGCCGATGTTCGCGAGGCTGCTTCGCGAGAAGGTGCCGGTTAGCGAGTGCGAAATGCTGTTCGAGGCGGTGGGCGCGGCGGCCGAGGCGGCACGTCCGGGCGAGGTTGTGCTGCTTTCGCCGGCCTGCGCCTCGTTCGACCAGTTCAGGGACTACGAAGCGCGGGGCGACGCGTTCCGGGCCGCGGTGGAGGCTTTGTGA
This sequence comes from Allosphingosinicella sp., assembly GCA_035714565.1. GTDB lineage: Bacteria > Pseudomonadota > Alphaproteobacteria > Sphingomonadales > Sphingomonadaceae > Allosphingosinicella. The sequence continues at coordinate 104,794 of DASTLX010000014.1, read as the reverse complement.
TGGGCGTTGTGGCTGACCTCAGGAGCAAAAGCGCGAACCGGCTGGGCCGGTCGGACCGGAGCGCGGCGGGTCGCTGGTTCTGGGAGATCGACCGGGTCCTCCTCTTCTTCGTGGCGGTGCTGATCGCGATCGGCCTGATCGCGGTCGCCGCCGCCTCGCCCGCGGCCGGCCAGCGGCTGTCGGGCGGCGGAGTGAGCTACGCCCCCCTCCATTATTTCTACCGCCAGCTGATGTGGATCGTCCTCGCTTTGCCGGTGATGATCGGCGTGTCGATGCTTCCGAGGACCAAGGCGAAGCGCTGGTGCCTGATCGGCGCGCTCGTCTTCACCGGCCTGCTCTTCCTCGTCCCGGTCATCGGGGTCGAGGTGAACGGCGCCCGCCGCTGGCTGGGAGTCGGCTTCACCCAGTTCCAGCCGTCGGAGTTCCTCAAGCCGCTCTACATCGTCAGCATCGCCTGGATGCTGTCGCTGAAGGAGCAGGACGCCACCCTGCCGGTCGTGCCCCTGTCCGGCATCTGCACCGGCCTCATCGCGCTCCTCCTGATGCAGCAGCCCAATTTCGGCGAGACGATCATCTTCGTCTCGGCCTGGGTGATGCTTCTGACGCTGTCCGGCGCGTCGCTTCGGGTGCTCGGCCTGCTCGGGCTGGCCGGCCTGGTCGGGATCGTCATGGCCTATTTCTTCTATCCCGTCGCGACGACCCGGATCGACGCCTTCCTGTTCAGCGGCGCCGGCCACGACACCTACCAGACCGAATCGGCTCTGAGGACGCTGACCGCCGGCGGGCTGTTCGGGGCAGGGCCGGGGGCGGGGGTCCGCAAGTTCCACCTGCCCGAGCCCCACACCGACTACATCTTCTCGGTGATCGGCGAGGAGTTCGGGATCATCGCCTGCCTCGCCATCGCCGTCATCTACCTGGTCATCGTCGCCCGGGTGCTGATCAGGCTGCTCCACGAGGAGGACAAGTTCGTCGTCCTCGCCGCCGCCGGCCTCGTCTGCCAGTTCGGGCTCCAGGCCCTGATCAACATGGCGGTCAACGTCCAGATCGCCCCGTCGAAGGGCATGACCCTGCCCTTCATCAGCTACGGCGGCTCGTCGATGGTCGCCCTGTCGATCGGAATGGGGCTGCTGCTCGCCTTCACCCGGCGCAACCCCTATCTGCACCGCTCTCCTTACGTCGTGAAATGGAGCGGGCGATGAGGGCTGGCGCATCCAAAATCCTCCCCGCGATTTCGCGGAGAGGGGAACCAGGCGAAGCCTGGTGGAGGGGTTCTTCGGAGTCGGAAGGGCCCCTCCACCGCGCTACGCGCGGTCCCCCTCCCCCGCAAAGGCGGGGGAGGAATACGGCATGCTGAGCCGTCACTACGTCCTCGCCGCCGGGGGCACCGGGGGGCACATGATCCCCGCCCACGCTCTGGCCGAGGAGCTGATGCGGCGCGGCCACCGGGTCGCCCTCGTGACCGACGACCGCGGCGCGCGCATCCCGGGCCTGTTCGAGGGCGTGCCGGTGCATATCCTCCCGGCGGGCCGTCTCGGCGGCGGCCCGATCGGCTGGATCCGCGCCATCCAGAAGATCTTCACCGGTCGGGCGATGGCGTCGCGGCTCTACGAGACGTTCGAGCCCTCCGCGGTGATCGGCTTCGGCGGCTATCCGGCGCTTCCGGCCCTGATGGCGGCGCAGCGCGACCGGATTCCGACCCTGATCCACGAGCAGAATGCCGTGCTCGGCCGGGTCAACCGGATCGTCTCGGGCCGGGTCGACGCCATCGCCACCGCTTATCCCGACGTCCAGCGCCTCGCCAAAAGCCGCGAGGGCAAGACCCACCTCGTCGGCAACCCGGTCCGCGACGAGGTGCTCGCCCTGCGCGACCAGCCTTATCCGGAGCTCACCGACGAAGGCGTGTTCCGGCTCCTGGTCACCGGCGGCAGCCAGGGCGCGACCATCCTTTCGGAGGTGGTGCCGGAGGCGCTAGGCCTCCTGCCGGAGCATTTCCGCCGCCGGCTTCAGGTGACCCAGCAATGCCGGGCCGAGGACATCGAGGGCGTCCGCGCGCGCTACGCCGCGCTCGGCATCGCCGCCGATCTCGCCACCTACATGGCCGACATGCCGGACAAGCTCGCCTGGACCCACCTCGTCATCGCCCGCGCCGGGGCCTCGACGATCGCCGAGCTGACGGTGGCGGGCCGGCCGGCGATCCTGATCCCGCTGCCCTCGGCGACCGACGACCACCAGACCGCCAACGCCCGGGAGATGGCCAGGGCGGGCGGCGCCCGGACGATCAGCCAGAGGAACTTCACTCCGGTCGAGCTCGCCAAGCAGATGCAGAAGCTGGGCCTCGAGCCGGCCGCGCTGGCCAATGCCGCGTCGAGGGCCTGGGCGGTCGGCCGTCCCAATGCGGCGAGCGATCTCGCCGACCTCGTCGAGCTGACCGGCCGGGACCTCGGAACCGACCCCGTGCCGACCGAGGAGATGATCCTCACCCCGATTCCGGGCGGGGCCTTCGCCTGATGGCCGGCCGGGGGATGAAAGGGGTCGCCAAGGACATCGGCACCATCCATTTCGTCGGCATCGGCGGGATCGGGATGTCGGGGATCGCCGAGGTGATGCACATCCTCGGCTACCGGGTCCAGGGCTCCGACGTCGCCGAGGGCTACGTCGTCGAGGGGCTGCGCAAGGCCGGGATCCCGGTCAGCGTCGGCCATCATCCCGACAATCTGGGCGACGCCGCGGTGGTGGTGATCTCGACCGCGATCAAGAAGGACAATCCGGAGCTGGTCTGCGCCTACGAGCGGCGGATCCCGGTGGTCCGGCGGGCGGAGATGCTGGCCGAGCTGATGCGGCTGAAGTCGACGGTGGCGGTGGCGGGGACCCACGGCAAGACGACGACGACCTCGATGATCGCGGCCATGCTCGACGCCGGCGGGATCGACCCGACCGTGATCAACGGGGGTATCATCAACGCCTACGGCTCCAACGCCCGGCTCGGCAGCTCCGACTGGATGGTGGTCGAGGCCGACGAGAGCGACGGCAGCTTCCTCCGGCTCGACGGCACCCTCGCCGTGGTGACCAACATCGACCCCGAGCATCTCGACCATTACGGGAGCTTCGAGAAGGTCAAGGACGCGTTCGTCGAGTTCGTCGAGAACGTGCCTTTCTACGGCGCCGCCCTGCTCTGCGTCGACCATCCCGAGGTCCAGACGATCATCCCGAGGCTTCGCGACCGGCGGGTGGTGACCTATGGCTTCGCTGCGCTCGCGGACGTCCGCGGCGAGAATGTCCGGCCGGTGCCGGGCGGCAACCTGTTCGACGTCTCGCTTCGCGACCGGTCCGGAGAGGTCGCCCTGATCGCCGACGTCGAGCTGCCTATGCCCGGGCGGCACAACGTCCAGAACGCTCTGGCCGCGATCGGGATCGCCGCCGAGCTCGGCATCCCGCACTCGACGATCGCAAGGGGCTTCGAGAAGTTCGGCGGCGTCAAGCGGCGCTTCACCAAGGTCGGCGAGATCGAAGGCGCCACCGTCATCGACGATTACGGCCACCATCCGACCGAGATTCGCGCCGTACTCTCCGCCGCCCGCGAGGGCGCTCAGGGACGGGTGATCGCGGTCGTCCAGCCGCACCGCTTCACCCGGCTGCGCGACCTGATGGAGGAGTTCCAGGGCGCGTTCAACGATGCCGACGTGGTCTACGTCACCCCGGTCTACCCGGCCGGCGAGGAGCCGATCGAGGGCGTCGATTCCGAGGTCCTGGCCGACGGGCTCAAGCAGCGCGGCCACCGCGCGGTCAAGGCGGTCGCCGACCTCGACGAGCTCTGCCTCAGCCTTCGCGACCTCGCCGCCCCCGGCGACATGGTGATCTGCCTCGGCGCCGGCGACATCACCAAGTGGGCGGCCGGCCTCGCCGACGGAATCGCCTGCGCGAGGCGCGAGAAATGAGCCGGAAAACGGGGACAGTCCCTCTTTTCGGGGGTGGATTCGGAAAAAGAGGGACAGTCCCTGTTTTAAAAAGAGGGACTGTCCCTGTTTTTGGAGGCGGGGCGTGAGCGGGGTGATCGAGCTGCCGCGGCTCGGAGGCTCCGTCGAACCGGCCGGGTCCCTTGCCGACTTCATCTGGTTCCGCACCGGCGGGCCGGCCGAGTGCCTGGTGAGGCCGAACGACGCCGAGGATCTCGCCCGCTTCCTGCGCGAGCTCGACCCCGCCATCCCGGTCATGCCGGTCGGGGTCGGCTCCAACCTCATCGTGCGCGACGGCGGAGTCCCCGGCGTGGTCGTCCGGCTGCCCAAGGCGATGAGCCACGTCCATGTCGAGCCCGGCGGACGGATCCGGGCCGGCGGCGGCGCGATGGGGATCACGGTCGCCTCGAAGGCGCGCGACGCCCATGTCGCCGGCCTCGAATTCCTGCGCGGGATTCCCGGCACGGCCGGCGGCGCCGTGCGGATGAATGCCGGCGCCTATGGACGGGAGGTCGCCGACATCCTCGTCGAGGCCACCCTTGTCCTTCGCGACGGGCGGATCGAGACCTGGCCGGCCGAGCGCCTCGCCTACACCTACCGCCACAGCGACGTGCCCGCCGGCGCCGTGGTCGTCGAGGCCCTCTTCGAGGGAGTCCCCGGCGAGCGGGCCGCGATCGGCGCCGAGATGGACCGGATCGCGGCCGAGCGGGAGGCGAGCCAGCCGCTGAGAAGCCGCACCGGCGGCTCCACCTTCAAGAATCCGCCCGGAACCAAGGCCTGGAAGCTGATCGACGAGGCGGGCTGCCGCGGGCTGACGATCGGCGATGCCCAAGTCTCTGAAAAGCATTGCAACTTCCTGCTCAACCTAGGCAAGGCGAGAAGCGCGGACATCGAGGCGCTGGGCGAGGAAGTGCGACGGCGGGTCGAGGATCGCAGCGGCGTGACGCTGGAGTGGGAGATTCAGAGGGTGGGAGTGGAGAAGTGATCCGGGCAAACAGCACCCCCACCGTTCGGGCCGAGCCTGTCGAAGCCCTTTCCTTGTTCCGGGCGCAAATTGGAGGACTGGGCTTCGACGAGCTCAGCCCGAACGGCTTCGGGTCGGTTTGGAGTTTTTGCCCGTGACCGCGCCCCTCCACATCGCCGTCCTCATGGGCGGCTGGTCCGCCGAGCGGGAGGTTTCGCTGATGAGCGGCGGCGACGTCGCGGCCGCGCTCGAGAGCCTCGGTCACCGGGTCACCCGGATCGACATGGGCCGCGACGTCGCCGAGCGGCTTCGCGAGGCGGCTCCGGACGTCGTGTTCAACGCCCTCCACGGGACCCCTGGCGAGGACGGGACGGTGCAGGGCCTGATGGACCTGATGGGCCTCAGATACACCCATAGCGGGGTCGAGACGTCGGTCATCGCCATCGACAAGGAGCTGACCAAGATGGTCCTCGTCCCGCGCGGAATCCGGATGCCGGCGGGAACCATGGTGGAAAGCGAGAGCCTCTACGAACGCGACCCGATGGCCCGGCCCTATGTCCTGAAGCCGGTCAACGAGGGGTCGTCGGTCGGAGTCGCGATCGTCGCCGAGGGCGGCAATTACGGCGATCCGATCGGCCGCGAGAGCGAAGGGCCGTGGCGGCATTTCGACAGGCTCCTCGCCGAGCCGTTCATCCGCGGCCGCGAGCTCACCGTAGCCGTGCTCGGCGACGAGGCGCTGGCCGTCACCGAGCTCCAGGTGAAGTCGGGCTTCTACGATTACGACGCCAAATATACCGAGGGGATGACCCAGCATATCTGCCCGGCCGAAGTGCCCGCGGAGATCGCCCGGGCGGCGATGGAGATGGCGCTCGAGGGACACCGCGCCCTCGGTTGCCGGGGCTGCTCGCGCGCCGACTTCCGCTGGGACGACGAGCGGGGGCTGGAGGGCCTCTATCTGCTCGAGATCAACACCCAGCCCGGAATGACTCCGCTCAGCCTCGTGCCCGAGCAGGCCCGCTACCGCGGCATGAGCTACGCCGATCTGGTCCAGAAGATCGTGGAGGAAGCGTTATGAGCAAGGCGATCGCTCGCGGCTCGGGACAGCGCAGCCGGGCCAAGGCCCCGGCCCGGGGCAAGGCGCAGCGCGGCCGCGCCGCGGCTCAGGCCCCGGCCCTGCCGGACGCGATCCGCCGGCTGAGCTGGTGGATTTTCTACGGAATGTCGATCGCCCTCGCCGGCGCGCTGCTCTGGGCGCTTCGACTTCCGCAGATGATCGGCGGCACGATGGGCGAGAGCGTCGGCGAGATGGGCTTCGCGCTCAAGCACGTCGAGATCAAGGGCGCGACCCATGTCCGCAAGATCGACGTCTACAACATCGCCTTCGACCAGCCCTCCTCGGCCATGCCGCTGGTCGACCTCGAGGCGACCCGGCAGCGCCTGCTCCAGTTCGGCTGGGTGCGCGACGCCCGGGTCTCGCGACGGCTCCCCGACACTCTGGTGGTCGACATCGTCGAGCGGCAGCCCGCGGCGATCTGGCAGCACAACCGGAGGCTCGCGCTGATCGACATGGACGGGGTGGTGCTCGAGGCGGTCCGGCTCGACGCCATGCCCGATCTGCCTCTGCTGATCGGGCCCGCCGCCAATCTCCACGCCTCCGAGCTGGCCCGGCTGACCCAGGTCGCCCCCAACCTCAGGCCCGCGCTGGCGGGCGCGAGCTGGGTCGGCGGACGGCGCTGGGACCTGCGCTTCCAGTCGGGCGAAGTGCTCGCTCTTCCCGAAGGCGAGGCGGCTGCGCGCAAGGCGCTGACCAAGTTCGCGAGCATGGACCAGTCGGTGCAGCTGCTCGGCAAGGGCTATGTCAGGATCGACATGCGCGATCCCAGGCGGATGCTGATCCGGCTTCCGGGCGATCCGGGAAGCACGGTTCCCGAGATCGCTCCTGAGGCCCCGCCGCCGGCCGCGGCCGGAAGCGGCGACGTCGACACCGCCCGGACGATCTGATGAAGCGGCCCACCGTCCAGGCCCCGCGCAGGCTCGTCACCGCCCTCGACGTCGGCTCGTCGAAAGTGTCGGCGCTGATCGCCGAGCCCGGCGACGACGGGCGCCTCAGGATCCTCGGCACCGGCCAGCGCCAGAGCCAGGGGGTGAGGCGCGGCTTCATCGCCGACATGGAGAAGACGGAAGGGGCGATCCGGGAGGCGGTCGAGCAGGCCGAGCGGATCGCGGCGACCAACATCGAGGACGTCTTCGTCGGCTTCTCGGCCGGCGGGCTGGTCAGCACCGTCGCCAGCGTCGAGCTGCAGATCGGCGGCCGCCGGATCGAGAAGGCGGACATCGACCAGCTGCTCGGCATCGGCCGGGAATCGATCAGCTCGGACGGCCGGATGATCCTCCACGCCCTGCCGGCGCTCTATACGGTCGACGGGCTGGAAGGGGTGAAGAAGCCGCTCGGGCTCCATGCCGACAAGCTCGCGGTCGACATCCACGTCATCGCCGGCGACCCGTCGCCGGTGCGCAACCTCGATCTGTGCGTGCGCTCGGCCCATCTCGGGGTCGAGGCGATCGTCGCCTCGCCGGTGGCCGCGGGCAAGGCCTGCCTCAGCGACGAGGAGCGCGAGCTCGGAGTCGCTCTCGTCGAACTCGGCGCCGGAGTCACCAACGTCTCCGTCTTCGCGGGCGGAATGCTGCTCGGCCTCAAGTCGATCCCGGTCGGCGGGATCGACATCACCGACGACATCGCCTCCGCCTTCGGGACCCGCCGGGTCGAGGCCGAGCGGATGAAATGCTTCTACGGCTCGGCGACCACCTCGCCCCGCGACAATCACGACATGATCGAATTGTCCCCGATCGCCGGGTCCGAGGAGGGTACGGAAGCGGCCCGGATCACCCGGGCGCAGCTGATCGCGGTCATCCGCCAGCGCCTCGAGCATCTCACCGGCGACATCGCCGCCGCCCTGAAGGATCTCGGCTTCGGCGGCCCGTTCGGACGGCAGGTGGTGCTGACCGGCGGCGGCTCGGAGCTGAAGGGAATCGCCGATTATGCGCAGGGCGTCCTCGGCCGGGCGGTCCGGATCGGCCGGCCGAGCCTGGCCGGCCTTCCCGACGCCCATTCGGGCCCGGCCTTCACGACCCTCGTCGGCCTCGCTTTGTTCGCCGCGTCGGACGAACTGGACCTTCGATCGGTGATGTCGCCGGAGCGGATCATGCCCCGCGAGACGGGCGGCAATATCGTCCAGCGGCTGATCAACGCGGTGAAGAGTGGCTTTTGAGATTCAGCGCGTGGCTTTCGGGACTCAGTTCCGTGACTTTTGGGACTCACACGGGGGTCTCCACACCGAAAAAATACCACTTCGTTAACTTTTCGCTCGCGCCCAAGAATCGCATAGTGCAAAAGGAGTTAACGATGGGTCCCGTTGGGCTAAAGCAGGGGGAGAGCAAGCATGAGCATCGACTTCATCCGGCCGGAAGTAGATGAACTGAGGCCCCGGATCAGCGTCATCGGAGTCGGCGGCGCCGGCGGCAATGCGGTCGCCAACATGATCGCCAACGACGTGCAGGGCGTCGACTTCATCGTCGCCAACACCGACGCCCAGGCGCTCAATGCCTCCCCCGCCGACCAGCGCATCCAGCTCGGCCTCAGGATCACCCAGGGCCTCGGCGCCGGCTCCCGCCCGGAGATCGGCAAGGCCGCCGCCGAAGAGGCGATCGAGGAGATCGAGAAGGCGCTCGAGGGCGCCCACATGTGCTTCATCGCGGCCGGGATGGGCGGAGGCACCGGCACCGGCGCGGCCCCGGTCATCGCCAAGGCGGCGCGCGACCGCGGCGTTCTGACCGTCGGAGTCGTCACCAAGCCGTTCAGCTTCGAGGGCAACCGCCGCGGCCGCTCGGCCGACGCCGGAATCACCGAGCTCCAGCAGCATGTCGACACGCTGATCGTCATCCCCAACCAGAACCTCTTCCGGATCGCCAACCCGAACACGACCTTCAAGGAAGCGTTCATGATGGCCGACGAGGTCCTCCAGCAGGGCGTCCGCGGTATCACCGACCTGATGGTCATGCCCGGCCTCATCAACCTCGACTTCGCCGACGTCCGCTCGGTCATGGGCGAGATGGGCAAGGCGATGATGGGCACCGGCGAGGCGTCGGGCGACAACCGCGCCATCGAAGCAGCCGAGAAGGCGATCGCCAATCCGCTGCTCGACGGCGTGTCGATGAAGGGCGCGCGCGGAGTCATCATCTCGATCACCGGCGGCGAGGACATGCGCCTGATGGAGGTCGACGAGGCCGCCAGCCACATCAAGGAGCTGGTCGACCCGGACGCCAACATCATCTGGGGCTCGGCCTTCAACAACGAGCTCGAGGGCAAGATCAGGGTCTCCGTGGTCGCCACCGGCATCGACGCCGAGGCGGTGACGCAGGCGCCGCCGATGCCGGCCAAGGTCTTCACTTTCCCCGGGGCCCGGACGGCGGCCCCCGCCGCCGAAGCGCCGAAGATCTCCCTGACCCCGCCCGAGCCGGAAGCCGAGGCCGCCGAGGCCTCGACGCCCGAGCCGGAGACCGCCGGCGAGACGGCCGAGGAGCTGACGCTCGACGAGCCGGTCGCCGAGGAGGCGGGCGACGAGCTGCTGCTCGACGCGGCGATGCTCGGCGACGAGGACGACGGCGGCGAGAGCTTCATCGAGGAGGATTTCGCCGGCGGCCCCGAGAGCGTCGCGCCCGGAACGCGCAGCTGGATCGACGGCGAGCCCGAGGCGGCCGCCGAGCCCGAGGCGCGGCCTGCGCGCGAGGGCGGGACCCTGTTCGAGCGCATGTCCAGCATCGCCCGCGGCGCCGCCAAGGCCCAGGTCGAGGAGGAGCCGCAGCCCCGCCTCCGCCGCGATCCGCTGGACATCCCGCGGTTCCTGGGGCGCCAGAACAACCAGTAAGCAATTGAAATTCCTTCCCTGCTTTTGCAGGGGAGGGTGACCATGCGAAGCATGGCGGAGGGGCCCTACGGGCTCCGAAGAACCCCTCCACCGCGCTACGCGCGGTCCCCCTCCCCCGGAAATCGGGGGGAAGGAATTTGCTACTCGCCGTCCTTGCTAACCGATTGAACGCATGGGCGTTGCCCGGGGCGGAACCGCCCGCTCTAATCGCGAGCATGACTTCATTGCGGAGGGGCGTTCGGCTCGGCTTGGCCGTGCTGGGTGCGGGGACAATGTTCGCGGCGGCGCCGGTTGCGGCGCAGACCGCTACCGGAACGGGCCTCTTCACCGAGAGCCCGAACGCCGCCCTGTCGCGCAACCTCAGAAGCCTTGCGGCCAACCCGAAGAGCGTCACCGCCCTGATGGGCGCCGGCAAGGCGGCGCTCGACCTCGGCGACGCGCAGGCGGCCTTGACCTTCTTCGCCCGCGCCGAGGAGCAGCTGCCGCGCGACGGGCGGGTCAAGATGTGGATCGGCTCGGCGCTGGTCCAGCTCCAGCAGCCGCACGCCGCCCTGAAATTCTTCCGGGACGCGGCCGACCTCGGAGTGCCCGCGGCGGAGATCGCCCGCGACCGCGGCCTCGCCCACGACATCGCCGGCAACCCGCGCGAGGCCCAGCGGGACTATCGGCTGGCGCTCCAGAAGGGCCGCGACGACGAGGCGACTCGACGCCTGGCGCTGTCGCTCGCGATCAGCGGCGAGCGCGAGCCTGCGTTGCGCCTGCTCGAGGACCAGTTGCTCGTCCGCGACCGCGCCGCCGAGCGCGCCCGGGCGCTGGTGCTGGCCCTGACCGGGGACGCCGCCGGCGCGACCCGCGCCGTCCAGTCGGCGATGCCCGGGCCGCAGGCGACCGCGATGAGCCCCTTCCTGGCGCGACTTCCGTCGCTGTCGCCGTCGGAGCGGGCGCTCGCGGTCCATCTGGGAGTCTTCCCCCAGGACGGGCGCACCGCCGCCCCATCCGCTTATGCCGCGAACGATTTCGCGAACGCCGTCACCGATGCCGGCCGTCCCGACCCGAGCCGGGAATCGCTCGCGCGCCGCTCGCCGCCGGCCGAGCCGGTCTCGACCGCGCCGCGACGGCGGCCCGGCTCCGACGAAGGGCTGGCCCCGCCGGTCCGCCGCACGGCGACGATCCGTCCGGTCGCCAAGAAAGGGTCGGACGAGACTCTCGCCGGAGTCCGGCAGCGTTCCTCGACCGCCCGTCCGGCGGCCAGCCCCGGCTTCGGCGGCGGCAACCCGGCCTGGGCCTGGTCGCGCGGGCTCGCCCCGGGCCCTCGCCGCCAGCCGGAGCCCAAGCCCAGGACCGTAAAACCGGCCCCGACGCCGGAGAACCGGATCGAGACCGCGGCGTCCACCGCCGCCGTCGCTCCGCCCGTCGCCGTTCCGCAGAGCCCGCCGCCTTCGATCGAGCCCGCTTCGGCCGAGCCGCGGCCGGCGACCGACTCCATGTCGACCCCTCCGGCCGAGCCACAGCCCCAGCCGCAGCCCGCCGAGGTCGCGATCGCGAGCATCGAGCCTTATTCGCTGCCGCCTCAGCCGCAGCCCGATCCGCCGGCGCAGGGCGCCGAGCTGCGGATCGCCGAAACCCTGCCGCCGGCTCCGGCGCCCCAGTCGGAGGCCGCGCCCGCCGGCAACCGGCTGGCCGATCTGTCGGCGACGATCGAGGAGATCGCCGAGCCCGAGCCGGCGCCGGCCCGGGCGAGTCCGGCCAAGGCCAAGCCGGCGACGCCGGCCGCGGCCAGGAAGCCGAAAGCGGCTCCGGTCGAGCCCAGCCGGGTCTGGGTCCAGATCGCCGGCGGCGCCGCCAAGGCCGCGCTTCCGCGCGAATTCGCCCGGCTCAAGGCGAAGGCGCCGAAAGTGTTCGGCAGCCGGGCCGCCTATACCGCCCCGCTCAACGCCACCAACCGCCTGCTCGTCGGCCCCTTCGCCAGCTCCAGGGAGGCGCAGGCCTTCGTCAACCAGCTCAAGGCCGAGGATCTGAGCGGCTTCGCCTGGACCAGCGCGGCCGGGCAAAAGGTCGAGAAGCTTCCCGGCAAGTGAGGCCGGCCGCCCGCTATGCCTGCGACCCCGCGGCTTCGCGCGGTCGGCTCTACGGCGAGCCAGAGACCGGCCAGAGGGGCCCGCGCGACGCTTTCCAGCGCGACCGCGACCGGATCATCCATTCCATCCCGTTCCGCCGCCTGCGCCACAAGACCCAGGTCTTCGTCGCGCCCGACGGCGATCATTTCCGGGTGCGCCTCACCCACAGCCTCGAAGTCGCCCAGATCGGCCGGACGATCGCCCGGGCGCTCGGCATCAACGAGGACCTGACCGAGGCCCTTTGCCTCGCCCACGACATCGGCCATCCGCCGTTCGGCCATTCGGGCGAGGAGGTCCTCCAGGCGGAGATGTCGGACGCCGGGGGATTCGACCACAACGCCCACACGATCCGGCTCCTGACCCGGCTCGAAAGCCCCTATCCGCGCCATGCCGGCCTCAACCTAAGCTGGGAGACCCTGGAGGGGCTGGCCAAGCATAACGGCCCGGTGACCGGCCCGCCGCCCTGGGCGCTGGCCGAAGCCGATTCGGAATTCCCGCTCGATCTGGCGACCTGGCCGAGCCTGGAGGCCCAGGTCGCGGCGGTCGCCGACGACGTCGCTTACGACAATCACGACATCGACGACGGCCTCCGCGCCGGCCTGTTCACGCTCGCCGACCTGCTCGAGGTGCCGCTGATCGCGCGCGTCTGGGCCGACGTCCGCGCGCGCTTCCCCGACGTCGAGGAGGCCCGGCTGGTTCCGGAGCTGGTCCGCGACCAGATCGGCCTGATGGTCGGCGACATTCTGAGCGAGACTCGGCGGCGGCTGGCCGGCTCGGGCGTCCAGACGCTGGACGAGGTGCGCGCGGCCGGCCGGCCCCTCGCCGGATTCTCGCCGGCAATGGCCGACGAGGAGCGTGTCCTGAAGCGCTTTCTCCACGCCCGGATGTACAATGCGCCCCCGGTCATGGCGGTGCGCGGCGAGGCGCAGAAGGTCGTCGCGGCCCTGTTCGCCGCCTATCGGGACGACCCCCGCCGGCTGCCGCCCGGCTGGCTGGCGGACGGGGAGAGCCCGGTCGGGACTCTGCGGTCGATCGGCGACTTCATCGCCGGGATGACCGACCGCTACGCGATCCGGCAATATCGAGCGGTCGTCGGCGAGATCGAGCTTTCCGAGGGTTTCTGAGACGAGATATTGTTACAAGGGACTTTTTCAGGCATTCTCCACGCCCCTGGATGAGGAGATTCGCCATGCGCTCGACCCTCCGCCTGCTCGCCTCGTGCACCGCCTGCCTCGCCTTCGCCGCGCCCGCCTTCGCCCAGGATGCGCCGCCGCCGGAGGAACAGGAGGAACATTCCGACGAAAGCATCGTCGTCACCGGCACCCGCGTCCGCCAGGGCGGGGCCCAGGACATCCGCCATTTCCGCTCGATCGCCGCCGACGTGGGAATGCCGCGGCCCGAGTCGCTCACGGTCGAGGGGCTGATGGGCGAGCACGACCTCGACCTGCCCTCGAGCAAGCCTTGCGCGCAGCTCTTCTGCCTCGTCACCGAGGCGATGGCCGCGAACCTGCCTGGGCGGCCCGACGACCGGCTGTTCGTCGGCCTCGGCTTCACCTCGAACATCGATCCGGCGACCTGGCGGCGCGAGCCGCTCAACCTGGTCGCCGTGGTCGACAAGTCGGGATCGATGTCGGGCGCCCCGCTCGACCTCGTCCGGCGAAGCCTGCGCCAGATCGTCGGCCAGATGCGGGAAGGCGACCGATTGTCGATCGTCCTCTATGGCGACGTCTCCCATCTCTATCTCGCTCCGACCGAGATCGGCCGCGACCGCGGCAAGGCGCTGGCGGCCATCGACCGCATCGAGAGCGCCGGCTCGACCAACATGGAGGCGGGGCTCAAGGTCGGCTACGACACCGCCTTCGCCACCGCGCCCGCCTTCCGAGGCAACACCCGGCTGATGCTGTTCACCGACGAGCAGCCCAATGTCGGCCGAACCGACGCCGAGAGCTTCATCGGCATGGCCGAGGCGGCGTCGCGACGGAAGATCGGCCTCACCACCATCGGAGTCGGCGTCCAGTTCGACGGAGCGCTGGCGACGAAGGTGTCGAGCGCTCGCGGCGGCAACCTCTTCTTCATCTCCAACGAGGCGGAGGTGGCGAGCGTCTTCGACAAGCAGCTCGACACGATGGTCAGCGAGCTCGCCCACGACGTCACGCTCGTGCTCAGCCCGAGGGAGGGCTACCGGATCTCCGGAGTCTACGGCGTCCCGGACGGACTGATGGCCGAGGGCCAGGACGGCGCCGTCAGCATCACCGTCCCGACCGCCTTCCTCAGCACCAACGGCGGAGGCATCTTCCTGTCGCTCGCCAAGGCCCGGGAACGGGAGAATTTGCCGGCGGCGGCGCTCGGCGGCAAGCCGCTGCTCGGCGTGACGCTCTCCTATGTCGGGGCGCGCGACGGCCGGGCCGGGACGGACAGGCTCGCCGTCGAGGCTCCGGCCGGGGCCGCGAGCCGGCCGCTTCGGCTCGCCCACCTGCTCGTCGACGAATATTTCGCGCTGCGCGGCGCGGCCACCGCCTTCCACGCCGAGGGCAATCCGAAGAAGGCCTATGCGCTCCTCAAGGGCCTGTCGGACCGGCTCGACGGCGCCGGCCTCGACGGCCTGAAGGACGAGAGGAGGCTCGCCGCCGACATGCTCCAGCAGGCCGCGTTCTACTCCGGCTATGCGGGAGAAACGCCGAGGGCGCTTCGCCACCTGACCGTGGTCGGCACCTGGGAGGTCAGCCGGGTCGAAGGGGTCGGGGATTTGCGCCGCGGCGACCGCCTCTCCTTCAACACGGACAAGGAGGTGCTGACGCAACGGCGCTGGAAGGGTGACGACGAGCATGCCAGCTACGAGATCAACGAGGAGCAGATCCACTTCCCGAAGGACGGGCTGGTCTTCGATTATCGCACCAGCGGCGACAAGATGAAGCTGACTCACGTCCTCGGCGACGCCACCCTCTACCTGCGGCGGGTGAGGTCCGATCCGACCTCCTGAGGCCGGCCCGCCGCGGCTCGCCCTGATCGGGGCGACCGGGCTGGTCGGCGGACTGCTCGCCGACCGCCTGCTGGCGCCCGCGGAGGGGGCCGTCGTGCACGCCCTGGTCCGCCGGCCGAGCGGACGGACCCACGAGCGCTGGCACGAGCAGGTCGCGCCGGCCTCGGCCTGGCCCGGGCTGGCCGAAACCCTTCCGGTGGAAGCCGCCGTGTCGGCGCTGGGGACGACGATGCGCGCGGCCGGATCGCAAGCCCGGTTCCGGGCGGTGGATCTCGATTCGGTCGTCGCCTTCGCCGCCGCCGCCAGGCGGGCCGGCGCCCGGCATATGGTGGCCGTGTCGTCGGTCGGCGCCGACGAGCGGTCGCGAAATTTCTATCTGCGGACGAAAGGGGAGATGGAGCGTGCGCTGGAGGCGCTCGGCTTCGACCGGCTCGATATCCTTCGCCCCGGGCTGCTCCGCGGCCAGCGCGGCGGGGAGCGGCGGCCGGGCGAGCGCATCGGGATCGCTTTGAGCCCGGTTGCGAACCTGCTTCTGCGCGGGCGGCTCGACCGTTATGCGGCGATCGAGGCCGATATCGTCGCGGCGGCGATAGGCGGCGCGCTTCGGCAAGCCGCGCCGGGCATCTTCCGCCATGAGAACCGGTGCCTTCGCGGCCTGGCCTCAGACTCTGAAAAACTTGATGTCTCTACTATGTTCTAGACGGCTCCCTGAACGCGGCGCTCCAAACCGATCCGGTGCCGGCGTGAATCACAAGGCTGGCCGGTGCGGCTGCGGATTCGCGGTTTCCCCGGTGAAACGGTCACGGTGAAATTCTACCGGGGCAATTCATCAACTTCGCCTGCCGACGTCGCCGAAAAAAATGGAGTCCCGCGGGCAAGTCCTCCAGGTCGTCGACGGCGGTCGCTCCGCCGCCGCCTTCAAATCGGCGCGCACTTCGTCTAAGCCGCGCGCTCCTCCAAAATCCGGACCCATCGTGACCCTCTACGCCCGCTTCGCCGAGCATCTCGGCTCCATCCTCGACGCTCTCGAAGGCGAGGGCGCGCTGCCGTCCGGGCTGGAGCGCAGGTCGGTGGCGGTCGAGCCGCCGCGCGATCCTTCGCACGGCGACCTCGCGACCAACGCCGCGATGGTCCTGGCGAAGGGCGCCCGGACCAACCCGCGCGCCCTGGCCGAGCTGATCGCGCCGAGGCTGTCGGCCCTGGACGAAGTGGTGAGCGCCGAGGTCGCGGGACCGGGCTTCATCAACATCCGGCTGGCGCCCGACGTCTGGCACGGCGAGCTTCGAGCCATCCTCGCCGGCGGCGCCGATTACGGGCGCTCCGAAG
Source organism: Allosphingosinicella sp. (assembly GCA_035714565.1). Classification (GTDB taxonomy): domain Bacteria; phylum Pseudomonadota; class Alphaproteobacteria; order Sphingomonadales; family Sphingomonadaceae; genus Allosphingosinicella. Next base: position 88,529 of record DASTLX010000014.1, on the reverse strand, counting down.
CGGGCGCGGGGCGACGGGTGAACGTCGAATATGTCTCGGCCAACCCGACCGGGCCGATGCACATGGGCCATTGCCGCGGGGCCGTCGTCGGCGATGCCCTCGCCAGCCTGCTCGAAGCGGCGGGCTACGAGGTCGTCCGCGAATATTATGTCAACGACGCCGGCGCCCAAGTCGACGTGCTCGCCCGCTCGGCGCATCTTCGCTATCTGGAGGCGCTGGGGCGGCAGATCGGCGAGATTCCGGAAGGACTGTATCCGGGCGATTATCTGAAGCCCGTGGGCAAGGCGCTGGCGGCCGAATTCGGAGATGCCTACGCCGATGCGCCCGAAGAGGCCTGGCTGGAGACGTTCCGCCGCCGCACCGTCGCCGCGATGCTCGACCTGATCCGGTCCGATCTGGCGACGCTCGGAGTCCATCACGACCTCTTCTCCTCGGAGCGCGAGGTTCAGGAATCCGGCGCCGTCGATCGTGCCTTCGCCCTCCTCGCCGATAAGGGCCTGGTCTATCGGGGCACCCTGCCGCCGCCCAAGGGCAAGACGGTCGAGGATTGGGAGCCGACCGAGCTGACCCTGTTCCGCTCGACCGAGTTCGGCGACGACCAGGACCGGCCGATCAAGAAGTCGGACGGCAGCTGGACCTATTTCGCCGCCGACACCGCCTATCACATGCAGAAGCTCGAGGCCTCGGACGAGCTGATCAACATCTGGGGCGCCGACCATACCGGGACGGTCAAGCGGACCCAGGCCGCGGTCCAGGCGCTCGCCGGCCGCCCGGCGCTCGACGTCAAGATCGTCCAGATGGTTCGGCTGCTTCGGTCCGGCGAGCTGGTCAAGATGTCGAAGCGCTCGGGCAGCTTCGTCACCCTCGCCGAGGTGGTCGAGGAGGTCGGCAAGGACGTCGTCCGCTTCACCATGCTGACCCGCAAGAACGACGCCCAGATGGACTTCGACTTCGCCAAGGTGGTCGAGGCGTCGAAGGACAATCCCGTCTTCTACGTCCAATATGCCCATGCCCGGATCCGCTCGCTCCACCGCCGCGCCGCCGAGGCGGGCCTCGACACGGGCGATGCCGCCGATCTCGGCCTGCTCGACGACGAGGAGCTCGCTCTGGTCAGGATCGCTGCGCAATTCCCGCGGATACTGGAAGCGGCGGCGCAGGCCCATGAGCCGCACCGTATCGCCTTCTACCTCGGCGACCTCGCCGCCGCCTTTCACGCCTTGTGGAATCGCGGCAACGACGATCCCTCCAGGCGCTTCCTCCTTGAAGATAATTTGAAATTAACGAGAGCGAGGCTAGAGTTGGCGGCGGCCACGGGTCAGATTTTGCGCAACGGCCTTGCAATCATGGGCGTGGCGGCCGCCGAGGAGATGCAGTGATGACCGACATTCGCGCTGACGATCCCGCGCTCGACAACGCCGATCGCCTTCCCTGGCTGGAGGCGGTCGAGGAGGAAGGCGGCGAAGGCGGCCCGTCGGCCCTCAAGCTGATCGTCGCCGTCCTGATCGGCCTCGCCGCCATCGGCGGGATCGTCGGCGGAATCTTCTGGATGGGCAATCGCGACGCGGCCGAGAACCGCGCCCCCGAGCTGATCGCCGCACCCAACGGCCCCTACAAGGTCAAGCCCGACAGCCCGGGCGGAATGACGGTCGAGGGCCAGGGCGAGACGGCGTTCGACGCCGCCCAGGGCGGCACGCCCAATGCGAGCATCGACACGAGCGCGGTGGCCGAGGCGCCCGTGACCGCCCAGCCCAAGGGCCAGGCTCCGGCAGCCGAGGAGCCGCCGTTGCTCAAGGCTCCGCCGCCGACCAACGCTCCCGCCGCGAAGCCGGAGACTCCGGCCGCCGCCCCCGCGGCCGCCGGGGGCGCCACCATCCAGCTCGGCGCCTTCCCGAACTCGGCCTCAGCCGAAAAGGCCTGGAAGTCGCTTTCCGGACGCTTCGCCTATCTCGCGCCGCTGAGCCACAGCGTCGTCTCGGCCAACGTCAACGGCAAGACCTATTACCGCCTCCGGGCCAGCGGTCCGGGCGCCGCCGGCATCTGCGGCCGGCTGAAGGTCGCCGGGGAGCAGTGCCTGAAGGTCTAGGCCAGGCGCGCCCGGCGAGGGGGACCTGCGCACCGGTCCTCGCGAGGAACTCGACTTCCTCGACAGCAGCTTCGAGCCGCACGGCTGATCGGGCCGGAGGTCCGCTCGACTTGGCGACCCGGCGGAGCTAATCCCGCGCCCATGCAAGCCGCCATCTACGCCCCTTCGGGGCTCGAGCTCACGCCCGACGAGCGCGCCTTCTTCCGCGACTGCGACCCCGTCGGCTACATCGTCTTCAGGCGCAACATCGCGTCGCGGGAGCAGATGCGGGCCCTGGCCTCGGAGCTTCGCGGCCTCCACGGCCGCGACGAGCTCCCGATCCTCATCGACCAGGAGGGCGGCCGCGTCGCCCGGATGAGGCCGCCCGAATGGCCCGCTTTCCCGGCCGCCGAGGCCTTCGCCCGCCTCTACGAAAAGGCGCCCATATCGGCGATCGAGGCCGCCCGCGCCAACGCCCAGGCGATCGCCGTCCTGCTCCGCGAGGTCGGAGTCAATGTCGACTGCCTGCCCGTGCTCGACGTTCGCCGCCCGGGCGCCACCGACATCGTCGGCGATCGGGCCCTGGGCTCCGAGCCGATGCAGGTGGCGGCCCTGGGACGGGCGTCGCTCGACGGGCTCGCCGCGGCGGGGGTCGTCGGGGTGGTCAAGCACATGCCGGGCCATGGCCGGGCGCTGGCCGACAGCCACGAGACTTTGCCCGTGGTGGACGCTTCGGCGGAGGAGATGGAGGTCGACCTCGAGCCCTTCCGAACCCTCAATTCGGCGCCGATGGGGATGACCTGCCATTGCCTCTATTCCGCCTGGGACGCGGAGCGGCCGGGAAGCCAGTCGCCGGTCGTGGTCGGCGAGGTGATACGCGGCGAAATCGGCTTCGACGGCTTCCTGATGTCCGACGATATCGGGATGAAGGCGCTGGGCGGCGGCTTCGCCGACAGGGCCCGGCGAGTGATCGAGGCGGGGACCGACGCCGTCCTCCATTGCTCGGGCGACATGGCGGAGATGGTCGCCGTGGCGAGCGCCGCCGGGGAATTGAGCGAGGCGGGCCGGGCGCGGCTGGAGCGGGCGATGGCCGGAGCCGCGGTCGCCGCCGCGGACTCCTCCCTTTATTCGGAGCTTGCCGAAAAACGCGACCGGCTGCTGGCCCTGGCCTGATTCCCCGAGGCGCCGGCCTTGCCGCCGGCCCGTGCGCCGTTAGGATCGGCGCATGGCCCGACCGATCTTCCTACTCGCCGCCGCGCTTGCCGGCTGCGCCACTCCGCAGTCGGCGCGGCCGGCCCAGGCCGGCGCCTGCGCCGCCGGCGCCGGCCTGCAATCTCCGCCGGGAAGGAAATGGTGGCGCGAGAATAGCTGGCGCTATGCCAGCGAGGACGAGGCCGCTTTGGCCTATCGCCGTCTCGCCCAGGAGGCGTCGCCCTGGCCCGATTGGTACCGGCCCTATGAGACCAGCCTCCCGCCCGGGACCCGCTTCCAGATGGCGATCGGAGGAGCCCAGACCCCGGACCAGCCGGGCCGCTTCGGGACCTTCGACCGGATCGCAAGCGTCGCCGACGTCCGCGAGGACCTCGCCGTCCGGAGCGACTGGAAGCCGGCGGTGGACCGGGTGGTGACCTACGAGGTGGTCCGCGAGCTGCCGGTCCTGATCGGCCCGGTCGGCCCGCAGGTCGATTCCGCCCTCTGCGCGCTTCTGCCGGGCCGATGGTCGCAATTCGAGGCCCGGGTCGAGAAGGGGACTCTGAGGAGCTACCTGAGGGTGCTAGAGGTCCGCCCGATTCGGTAGGAGCGCAGCTGAATGGCATCCGCCCCGATCACCATCCGCCGAGCCCGTCCCGCCGACTGGGCCGCGATCGCGTCGATCCACTCGGCGAGCTGGCGGTCGGCCTATCGCGGCATCTATCCGGACTCCTACCTTGAAGAGGCGGTGCCGGCGGAGCGGCGGGGCTATTGGTGCGAAGCGTTCGGCGGGATGGATCCCGAGCTCGACGCCGTCCTGCTCGCCGAGGAGGGGGGCCGGGCCGTCGGCTTCGCCTGTCTGCGGCGCAAGGCCGAGGCGGCGGGGCCGCTGCTCGACAACCTGCACGTGCTTCCCGAGCGCAAGGGCGAGGGGATCGGCCGGCGCCTGATCTCGGCGGCGGCGGCCTGGCTGGTCGAGAAGGAGCCGGATTCGCCGCTCCAGCTTGTCGTCTGGGCCAGGAACGAGGCGGCGCGGGCTTTCTACGCGCGGCTGGGCGGGCGCGAGGTGGAAACGTTCGACGCGCCGACTCCGGGCGGCGGCAGCGCGCCGCAGCTGCGGGTCAGGTGGGACCGGGCGGCCGACCTCGTCGCCTAGCGGCGCGCGGCCCGCCATTGCTGCCGGCTCTGCCCCCAGATGTCGACCGGTTCGCTGTCGAAGGGCGCGGGCAGATAGGCGCTTCCGCGGACCGCCGAGCCGAGCCGTTCGGCGACCCGCGCCGAAGGGCGGTTGGCCGGAGCGATGCAATGGATGACGTCGTCCCAGCCGAGCGACTCGAACGCCCACTCGATCGTCGCGGCGGCGCTCTCCGTGGCATAGCCCTTGCCCCAGGCGGAGCGCTCGAGCCCCCAGCCGACCTCGGCGCCCGGCCAGCCTTCCGGCTGCCACGGGCCGACCCGGCCGATCCAGCGCCCGGTCTTCCTTTCGATCACCGAGAACATGCCATAGCCCCTCAGGGCCCAGCTCCCGGCCATCGCGGCCATGCCGCGCCAGGCGCCCGAGCGCGGCTGCTGGCCGCCGACGAAGCGCGCGGCCTCCTCGTCGGCCATCATCGCCGCGAAGCCGTCCAGATCCCGCTCCTCCGGCGGTCGCAGGATCAGGCGGTCGGTTTCGAGGGTCGGGCCGAGCATGGGAGCGTCTACGCATTAGGGACCGAATAGCGCAACCTCCCCGTCATCCGGCCGAGGACGGGCGGCGGGCCACGCGGGCTTCTCCCTCGACACGTCCCGGATACTTCCCGTCGTCGCGGCGGGTCGAGGCGAAGGGGCCGAAAAATGCTGTGCATAAATGGTTCGATACCCCTTCGCTTCCGAGCGCTCGGACCCTAGTCTCGGGCGATGGGCGGCGACGAACCCTTCGACGAATTCGATGCCGGGGCTCCGGTCCGGGAGGCCGACCGGCTGACCCTGGACCTCGACGGCTGGGAGGGGCCGCTCGACCTCCTGCTGACCCTGGCGCGGTCGCAGAAGGTCGATCTCGCGAAAATCTCGATCCTTGCCCTGGTCGAGCAATATCTCGCCTTCATCGCCGACGCCAAGAAGCTCAAGCTGGAGATCGCGGCCGATTACCTGGTCATGGCGGCCTGGCTCGCCTACCTCAAATCCTGCCTGTTGCTGCCGCGCGACCAGGAGGCGGATCCGAGCCCCGAGGAGCTGGCGATGCGGCTCCAGCTTCGGCTTCAGCGGCTGTCGGCGATGCGCGAGGCGGGGGCCCGGCTTCTCGGCCGCGACCGCCTCGGCCGCGACGTCTTCCTGCGCGGGGCGCCCGAGGGCGTGCGGGTGGTCCGCAAGTCGCTGTGGCAGGCGGAGCTTTACGACCTGATCGCGGCCTACGGCTCGGTCCGGGCGCGCAGCGAGCCCGCCTTCCACGTCGTCGCCCGGCGGCCCGTCATGACCCTCGAGGAGGCGCTGGCCCGGGTCGAGCGGATGATCGGCGCGAGGCTGGAATGGACACGGATCGAGGCCTTCCTTCCCGACACCCAGGACGGGGAGTTCCGCAAGTCGGCGCTCGCCTCGAGCTTCGTCGCCGCGCTCGAGCTCGCCCGCAAGGGCCGGGTCGAGCTCGACCAGAAGGGGGCGTTCGAGCCCCTCTTCATCCGCGCCGCATGAAAAGAGGGACAGTCCCTCTTTTTCGCCTCATGAAAAGAGGGACAGTCCCTCTTTTTCGCCTGCCCGCGCGCGCGGGACGGCCGGCGCGCCCGGAAAAGGGGGACTGTCCCTCTTTTTGGAGGACGGAATGATCGGGATGGACGACAGCCTTCGCGCCGTCGAGGCGGTTCTGTTCGCGGCCGAGGAGCCGATGGGCGCCGACGACATCGCCGCCCATGTCGGGCCCGAGGTCGACGTCGCTGCCGCTTTGGCCGAGCTCGCCCGCCATTATGACGGACGCGGCATCGAGCTGGTCGAGCGCGGCCGCCGCTGGCATTTCCAGACCGCCCCCGACCTCGCCTTCATCCTCCGGCGCGAGCGCGACGAGACCCGCAAGCTGTCCCGGGCCGCGGTCGAGACCCTGGCGATCGTCGCCTATCACGAGCCTGTCAGCCGGGCCGAGATCGAGGCGATCCGCGGAGTCCAGATTTCCAAGGGCACGCTCGACGTCCTGATGGAGGCGGGCTGGGTGCGGCCCGCCGGCCGGCGCGAGGCGCCCGGGCGGCCCCTCATCTACGCCACCACGCCCGCCTTCCTCGCCCATTTCGGGCTGGAGAGCCGTCGCGACCTTCCCGGCCTGGACGATCTCAAGGCGGCCGGCCTTCTCGACCCGATCGACGCCGCGATGGAGCAGCTCGGGCTCGGCATGGAGGACGAAGAGGAAGCGGAGGCCTGACGGGGTGGAAAGTGGAGCGCAGGCGGACTAGGTGTAGCCCGTCACCCCGGCGGAAGCCGGGGTCTCGGCGAGCAGGATCGCGCCTTATCGACCTGAGGTCCCGGCTTTCGCCGGGATGACGGTGACAGCCATTGGAGACGGATCATGGGCGGGTTGAGCATTTGGCACTGGCTGGTGGTCGGAGTGATCATCCTGCTGCTGTTCGGCAAGGGCCGCTTCTCCGAGATGATGGGCGACGTCGCCAAGGGGCTGAAGAGCTTCAAGAAGGGGATGAGCGAGGACGAGGAGGCGGCCGCGGCGAGGCCGGCGGAGCCGCCGCGGATCACCGAGGCCAAGACCGTGGACGCGCCCGCCGAGCGGATGCACGACGCCGACCGCGGCGATCGCCGCGAGCCGTAGCACGGGACCCGGGACCTCGCGCGAAAGGCGCGCCTGATGTTCGACATCGGCTATACCGAGCTGCTGGTCATCGCCATCGTCGCCCTGGTGGTGATCGGGCCCAAGGACCTGCCGCGGGTGATGCGCACCGTCGGCCAGTGGGTCGGTCGGGCGCGCGGCATGGCGCGCCATTTCCGGTCCGGAATCGACACGATGATGCGCGAGGCCGAGCTCGAGGAGATGGAAAAGAAGTGGCGCGAGGAGAATGCGCGTATCCTCGCCGAGCATCCGTTCGCCGAGCCTCTTGCCGACCCCGAAGCGCTGGCGGCGCCGGCGGAGCTTCCGCCGCCTGGCGAAGCCTCGCCGCCGCCTGAGCCGGACGGCTCCGCGCCGGCCCCGCCGGCGGCGCAGGGCCCGCTGCCATGAGCGACATCGACGAGACCCGGGCTCCGCTGATGGACCACCTGATCGAGCTCAGGCGGAGGCTGATCTGGTCCTTCCTGGCGCTCGGGATCGCGTTCGGGATCAGCTTTTACTATGCGGGGAAGATCTTCGCCTTCCTCGTCCAGCCGCTGATCGCCGGGTTCGGTGCCGGACAGGGACGGCTGGTCTACACCAAGCTCTACGAGGCTTTCTTCACCGAGGTCAGGGTCGCGCTGTTCGCCGCCTTCTTCCTCGCCTTCCCGATCATCGCCATCCAGCTCTGGGCTTTCGTCGCCCCCGGCCTCTACGCGAAGGAGAAGCGCGCCTTCCTGCCTTTCCTGATCGCGACCCCGGTGCTGTTCGTCGCCGGCGGGGCCTTGGCCTATTACGTGGTGATGCCGCTCGCGATCAAATTCTTCCTCGGCTACCAGGGGCAGATCCCCGGCATCCGGCAAGAGGCGCTTCCGGCGATGGGGGAATATCTGTCCTTCGTCATGCACTTCATCCTCGCCTTCGGGATCGCCTTCCTGCTGCCGATCCTGCTGATGCTGATGGAGCGGGCGGGTCTGGTGACCCGCCAGCAGCTGAAGGGCGGCCGGCGCTACGCCATCCTCGTCGCCTTCGTCGTCGCGGCGGTGGCGACCCCGCCCGACATCGTCTCCCAGTTCCTGCTCGCGATCCCGCTCATCCTCCTCTACGAAATGTCCCTGGTCGCGATCTGGTTCACCGAGCGCAGCCGCGCCAAGGAGGCGGCGGTCGCGCCTCCGGCCGGCTAACGGAATTTCGGCGCACCGCTCCAACGGCTCAGCGGCGCAATCTTCGGGGAATCGCACATCTTAGGACTTTCTTAACCTTTTCGGGCGCTGAGTCGCCGTGGAGCGGGGCGAAAGCACAAGGAGGCCGACATGGCCGATCGCCGCAACTCTCCCCGCCCGGCTCCGGCCCGGCCTTCACCCACCTTCGACATCCCGCCCCGGGCAACGCGCCGCTGGGTCGCCCGCCGCAAGGCTCAGGTGGTGGAGGCGGTGCTCGGAGGGATGCTGAGGCTCGACGAGGCGCTGAGGCGCTACGAGCTCAGCATCGAGGAATTCAGCCTCTGGAAGCGCCGCTTCCACCGGTCGGGAGTCGACGGGCTTCGCATGAGCCCGCGCCTGCGCCATGACTGAGCCGCTCCTCCCCGAGCCGGCGGTCCGTCCGCTCATGCGCAAGCCCGGAGCCCGCCGCCGTCTGCTCCTGATCGACGACGAGCTCTCGGTGGCGCGGTTCATCGCCCATGCCGCCGAGGAATGCGGCTACGAGGCGATCATCACGGTCACGGCGGAGAGCTTCCGGAGCCAGTATCTGGCCTGCGACCCCGACGTGGTCGTGCTGGATCTGGCCTTGCCGCGAAGCGACGGAGTCGAGCTCCTGCGCTTCCTCGCCGAGGAGAAATGCCGGGCCCTTGTCCTTCCGATCAGCGGCTTCGACGAGCGGGTCCTGGAGGCCGCGATGCGGCTTGGAACGGCGCTCGGCCTGCGGATGACCGGGCCGCTGCAGAAGCCGATCCGGCTCCAGCAGCTGATGGACGCGATGCAGGGACGGGAGGCGCAGGATGCGGGCTGCATCGGTTTCTGAGGCGGAGCTCCTGACCGAGCTCCAGCTGGCGGTCGAGCGGGACGAGCTTTCCCTGCTCTACCAGCCCAAGGTGTCGGTAGCCGACAACCGGCTGGTCGGCGTCGAGGCGCTGGCGCGCTGGCCGCACCGGAGTCTCGGCCTGGTCGAGCCGTCGACCTTCGTTCCGCTCGCCGAGCGCTACGGCCTGATCGACGAGCTGACCGATTGGGTGCTGAGGCGCGGGCTCAAGCAGTGGGTGACGTGGAGCGAGCAGGGGCTGCGGACCGACATCGCCTTCAACGTGTCGGCGCTGAGCCTGCGCGACGTCTATTTTCCGGACTATCTGCACAGGCTCTGCCAGACCGAAGGGGTTCCGGCGAACGCCCTCACCATCGAGGTCACCGAAGGGGCGACCCAGCATCTGGTTCGCCTGCTCGACACCCTGACCCGCTTCCGGCTGAAGGGAATGAGCCTGGCGCTCGACGATTTCGGTACGGGTTATTCCTCACTGCTCCAGCTGAGGCAGCTTCCCTATAACGAGCTCAAGGTCGATCAATGCTTCGTCGGCGAGGCCGTCCGCTCGCGCGAATCGAGGCTCATCGTCAAGGCGGTGATCGACCTTGCCCACGGCCTCGGCCTCACCGCGACGGCGGAAGGAGTCGAGGACGCCGAGACCATGGCGTTGCTCGCCGAGCTCGGCTGCGACCATGCCCAGGGCTATTTCATCGCCCGGGCGATGGAAGGCTGGGAGCTGGCGCCGTGGCTGGTCGAGGCGGACGGCGACGGAGTGGTTCCGATCGCCTCGGCGCGGCGGAGCGGCTGAGCCGCCGGCGGCGGGTTCGTAGGCGTGGCGTCCGTGAATTGGGAGGGTATTGGCGATGTCGCGCCTGGTTAAAGTCGGTTTGCTCGCGGCCTCGGCCGCCGTTGCGGCGTGCCAGAAGGTGCCGCCGCCCGCATCGGCGGCGCCGAAGGTCGTGATCGAGGAAGCGGAGGCCTGGCGCGGAATCGCCTCGGCCCGCGACTCCGCGGCCCTCGACGGCCTCGCCGCCCGCTGGCGGCAGGCGCTCGCCGCGGGGCGCTCGGCGAACCTGTCGCGCCGGATCTCGGCCGAGGGCCCGCTTCTGGTTCCCGAAGCCCGGCTCGCCCGGGCGGCGCCGGCGCCGGGAAGCTACCGCTGCCGCTACGTGCGCCCCGGCGGCCGCAAATGGGTGAGCTCGGCCCAGGGCTTTTGCTATATCGGGGTGGAAGCGGGGCAGCTGAGCCTCGCCACCGAGCTTCGCGGGCTTCGCCTCGGCGGTTACCTGTGGGAGCTCAAGGGGGGCGAAGGGCTCGTCTTCCTGGGCGGCGCGGTCCCCGCCGGCGCAGCGACCGCCCGCGCCTACGGCGAGGAACCGGCGCGCGACGCGGCGGGTCTGGTCGAGCGAATCGGGGAATTCCGCTATCGGCTGGTCCTGCCGGAGCCGTCGCCCGGAAGCGGGCTCACCGTCGTCGAGCTGGTCGCCGCGCCCAGGGCCTGACAAAAAAAGGCCGCCCGGAGGCGGCCTTTCTTCAAAAGCTGCGGCTCAGCAATTGCCGGGCTTGCCGTCGGCGCAGTCGGTCGTCGATTCGACGTCGTTGGCGGCGCCGTGGACCGTATTGCAGGCGCTGAGGGTGAAGCCGGTGGCGATGAGAGCGAGGGTGATAAGCTTACGCATGTTCCGTCTCCTCGAATGCAACGCCGGCCGCATCGCGCGTCCGGTGTCGCAAGGTAGGAGGGAAATGCGGGGATGGGTGCGATTGTTCCGCCTCCGCCTCGCGACGGCGCCGACAAGGGAGCTCCGAGCCCGAGGCATGGGTGGCGGCTTTTGCCGAATGAGATGGGAGAGGGAGGAAAAATTTGAGCCCGGAGGCGCCACCGGGGGGGGGGGGAGGTTGGCGCGTCCGGGCTCATGTCGTGGATAGCGAGAGCGGGGGGGCAAAAGGTCACTATCCGAACTGCATAACGACGAAGGTGGAGGGCGGTTCCCCCCGATCCGCAAAAAAATTGCATCGGGTGCGATTTTTTCGAAACCGGCCCCATCATCGCCGGTTCACAGGGCGAAGAGGAGCCCGGACCCAGTGAGCAAGCCGCCCGAATCCACCCCGCACAGCGATATCGACGGAGTCCATCGCGACGAGAAGCCGAATGTCGAGAGCGCCGTCGAGGCCGGGCAGGACAGCGAGGATTTGGCCCGGGCCGCCCGGGAGAACAAGGCCCGGCCCGATTATGCCGAGGATGTCGAGAACAGGGACGACCGAAGCGCCTGACCTGCCGCCGGGCAGCGCGAGGGCTATCGCTCCGCCTTGTCCACCACGGCGACGGCCAGAGTGTAGCGGCCGGCATCGAGGTCGCGGTCGATGGTCGAGCGCAGCTGGCGGGAGAGGCCCGTCACGATCCGCTCGAACCGCTCGGTCAGGATCGCTTCGCAGGGGGCGCCCGGGCGAAGGCTGTCCGATTCGATCGCGAGCTGGGCCGTGCCGGGGCCCGCCCCCTCGCCGGTGAGCGCGATGCTGACCGTTCCGGCGCCGCACAGCATCGCATATTCGGCGATCTCGGTGATCAGGAAGGCGACCGAGACGGCGACGTCCTGGGTCACGTAATAAGGCTCGAGGCCGAGTCGGATGCTCATCCCGATCGCGGACGCGGGCGCGGTGGCCCGCAAATTTGCGGCCAGCTCGGAGATGAGCGGCTTGAGAGCGACCCCGCGATTCTCCTCGAGCTCGGCGAAATGGTTGCGGTGGACGACGGCGAGCGCGTCGACTCGGCGCTGGATCGACGCGTAGGCGGCCGCGACCTCCTCGTTGGGCGAGCCGCGCGAATGGATGTTGAGCAGGGAGGCGACGACCTGGAGGTTGTTCTTCACCCGATGGTGGACCTCGCGAACCAGCTTGGTCTGGCGCTCGACCGCGGCCTCGAGCTGCCCCTCGTGATGGGCGACGGTCCGAACCGCCCGGTCGAAGGCCTCGCCCAGCTCCCTTATCTCGCGCGCCGGGGTCGCCACGCGGGGGAGGGCGAGCTCGCGGTCGCCGGGCCGGTAGTCGGCGACGGCGCGCTCCATCCGGGCGAGGGGCCGAAGCAGTAGCCGGTTGAGGATCAGCCAGCCGATCGCGGTCGCGAAGACCCACATCAGGACCGGCAGCAGGATGAGCAGTATGTCCGCGAAGGTGATCGGCACCGCGGACAGCAGGATGGTCAGCCGGAGTTGGCCCGCGGCCACCGATTCGGTGCCCTCGACGCGCTGTCGCCAGGCGCCGCCCTTGAATCCGGAGCGGAGCACCATCCGCCTCGGGCCGTCGCTGAGGTCGAGGTTGAAGTCGCGGCTGGTGCCGGGGATGTAGGTGAGCTCGCTCAGCGCCCCGCGGCTATATTCGGCTATCCCTTCCAGCTCGCCGGCCTCGCCGAAGACGAAGAGGCTGAGCGCCGAGCCGTCGTTCCGGATGCGGGCGACGGTTCCGGACCGGCGCGCCCGCGCCGTCGGGGCGGACGGCGCGAATCCGGCGCTTGCGCAGCGCAGGCCGCCGTCGCGGGCGTAAAGGGCGTAGCGGACCCGCACCGGCCCCTGCTCGAGCTGACGCAGGGTCGTCTGGCAGACCCTCGAACCCTGCGGAGTGAGCGAGACGGCGACGCTGGCGGTGTTGATGGTGAGGACGCTTCGCGAGAAGGCCGAGTTCAGCCTCTGCGCCTTGAGCTGGAGCCTGGACAGGGTCTCCTCGCGCCGGTCGGCCTTCTTCTCGTCGGCGCTCTGGATCGAGACGAGGATCGCGACCAGGCCGAGCGGAAAGAAAGCGGCGCTGAAGATGAGCGCCATCTTGAGCCCGGTCGACAGCCGGGCCCAGCGGGATGCAAGCCAGCCTTTCGCTTCAGTCGCCACGCCGTTCCGATACCGCCGAGCGGCGCCTCCGGTGGTGAGTAGGAATCCTAACCCAGCCTGCCGAGCAGATCGAGCATTTCCGGAGGGATCGTCTCGTCCACCGCGTCGCTATACGCCTTTCGCAGCGCCTGGCCGATCTCGGCATTGGGACCGCGACGCTTTCGGGTTCTGGGCATGTCTTCACTATCGGCCGGAGGGGTGGGATCGGTTTTGCGCCGGCGATCGCTCTCGTTCTCGAAGCTCAAATCGTCTACCCCTCGCGGCGCCTGACGGCGCGCCCGCTCATTGCAACCGGCATCCGCCACGGCCGCCGATCAAGTCGACCGAATGCGCAGGACCCACCCCGCGGCCAGATAATGGCCCGCAGTCGCCGTGGAAACAAAAAACTCGCTGATTGGTTCCAACGCCGCGTGAGGAGCGGGCCGGGACGTTTTTGCCTCCTTTTCGCCGCGCGTCGCGGACGCCGGAAGGCGGTTGCAATGCGCGGGCGCAACCTCAATAGGACCCGGACCGAACAGGAGTCGAAACGAACATGTCGCTTGGTCAGGATCTCGCGCCACACCTTCCCTTCCTGAGGCGCTACGCGCGTGCGCTCACCGGCACCCAGGGCCATGGCGATGCGTTCGTCAAGGCGACCCTGGAGGCGATCGTCGCGGCTCCGGGCGAATTCCCGCGCGACGTCGATCCCCGGCTCGGCCTCTACCGGACCTTCCACGCCATCTGGTCCTCGGCCAATATCGAGGACGACCCCGAAGGCGTCGACGGCGACAATCCCGCCGACATCGCCAAGGCGCGCCTCGCCCGGATCACGCCGCTGTCGCGCCAGGCGCTGCTCCTGACCGCGATGGAAGGCTTCACGCCGGAAGACGCCGGCTACCTGATCGGAGCGTCGGCCGAGGATGTCGAGCGGCTGGTCTCCGAGGCGCTGGCCGAGATCGAGCGTCAGACCCGCGCCGAAGTCCTCATCATCGAGGACGAGCCGATCATCGCCATGGACATCGAGACGATCGTCCGCGACCTCGGCCACAGCGTCACCGGAGTGGCCGTCACCCGCGACGAGGCGGTGGCCCAGGCGATGGCGCGGCGCCCCGGCCTGGTGCTCGCCGACATCCAGCTCGCCGACGACAGCAGCGGCATCGACGCGGTCAAGGACATCCTCGCGGAATTCCAGGTGCCCGTCATCTTCATCACCGCTTTCCCCGAGCGGCTTCTGACCGGGGAGCGGCCCGAGCCGACCTTCCTCATCACCAAGCCGTTCCAGCGCTCGACGGTGAAGGCGGCGATCGCCCAGGCGCTCTTCTTCGACAGCGCCACCCTGCCGGCCTGACGGAACCCGCTCGGGCAGCGGGCGTTGCGCCCACATAACGAGCGGAACCGAGGGACCATGGACGAGCGCGAAAATCACATCGACACGACGAGCGCGCGCGCTGGGGCCACTCCGCACATGACTCGCTACATCCTGCCGATTTCACTCGGACTGGTGGTCATTGTCTTCGCCCTCTTGTTGTTTCTCTGGAAGTAGAGGCCTACATCCTTGGAGAAGAGAGGGGGGCTTCGGCCCGTCCGGATCGCATGAGCGACATCGGTACAGCGTATAACGGGGGCAGCTTGGTTCAGCAGCCGGAATCGGACGACGACGACAACGAGGCGCCGCGGGTGGAATGGGCGCCGTTGCCGGACGACGAGTTCAAGGACCAGCTCGCGCAGGTCATTCCCCATCTGCGCGCCTTCGGCCGCTCGCTCTCCGGCAGCCGCGACCTCGCCGACGACCTGGTGCAGGAAACCCTGCTCAAGGCCTGGGCCGCGAGGAAGCGCTTCCAGGCCGGGACCAACATGCGGGCCTGGACCTTCATCATCCTCAGGAACCTGTTCCTCAGCCAGATGCGCCGGGCGCGCTTCAAGGGCGAATGGGACGAGATCACCGCGTCCAAGATGCTTGCGGCGCCGGCGAGCCAGGACCGGCACGTCGAGCTGACCGACATGCAGCGCGCCCTCCTCCATCTGCCCCAGCCCCAGCGCGAGGCCCTGATCCTGGTCGGCGCCGGCGGCTTTGCCTATGAGGAGGCGGCCGAAATCTGCGGCTGCGCGGTCGGGACGATCAAGAGCCGGGTCGCCCGCGGCCGGGTCGCTCTCGAGGCCCTGCTCACCGACGGCAAGCTGCCCTCGCGACGCGAGCATGAGAATGAGGGCGGCCGCTCGGCGCTCCAGAGCATCATGAGCGAAGTGGACGAGCTGAGCCGGGACAGGGATCCGGGGATTTAAGCTTCGTCGTCATCCCGGCGAAGGCCGGGACCCCAGGTCGGATAGTCCCGGCATGTTTCCACGAGGTCCCGGCTTTCGCCGGGACGACCATGAATCGGTCAGGCCTGGTCGAGGCGGACCAGCAATTCCTCGAACATGGCGAGCGAGCGGACCTCGCCGTCCATCGCGAACGCCTCGCGCAGGGCGTTGCCGACGCCGGCATGCACCGTCGGCGGCGCGACCTTCACGAAGCGCCTTGAGGAAGCATGGACCATGGCTTCTAATCTCGGATTCATCGTATTCACGGGTCTCAGAACGCGCCGCGAACGCACGAGTTTCAAACGTTGCGCGTCCCGAACGGAACTGACCTGTGCTGTTGTATGAATGAAACACAGAGTGAAGAAGCGGTTAAGGACGCGCTCGCCCGGGCGCGGGACCATTCGCCGTTCCTGAGGCTTCAGCTCGAACGCTTCCCCGCCATAGCCGAGGCGCTCGAGGCAGGCCGGGCCGAAGAAGCGATGGCCCGAGCCGCCCGCGCGGGCGCCGAAGCGACGGATCTCGCCGCCGCCCTGAGGCTCGAGCGGAGCGGACTGGCGGCGGCGCTGGCGGTGGCCGACCTCGCCGGAGCGATCCCGCTCGAGCGGCTGATGGAAGCGCTCGCCGACCTCGCCGACCGGGCGCTCCAGCGCGCGCTGGCCGCCGCCTTCGCCGAGCGGACCGCGGACGACGCGCCCGCCGGATTCGCCGTCATCGCGCTCGGCAAGCATGGCAGCCGCGAGCTCAATTACTCGTCCGACGTCGACCTTCTCTTCCTCTACGATCCGCGGACGCTGCCGCTGAAGCCGCGCGAGGAGGCGGGGCAGGGCGCTCTGAGGATCGGCAACCGACTGGTCGAGCTGCTCCAGAAGCGCGACGCGGACGGCTACGTCTTCCGGGTCGATCTTCGCCTCAGGCCGTCGCCCGAGGCCACGCCGATCGCCCTCCCGGTCGACGCGGCCATCTCTTATTACGAATCCTCGGCCCTGCCCTGGGAGCGCGCCGCGTTCATCCGGGCGCGGCAGGTCGCGGGGGACGAGGCGGTCGGCCGCTATTTCCTCGACGCGCTTCATCCGTTCGTGTGGCGGCGGTCGCTGGATTTCGGAGCGATCGGCGAGATCCAGACGATCACACGCCGAATCCGCGACCATTATGCGCAGGGCCAGATCTTCGGCCCGGGATTCGACGTCAAGCGCGGCCGCGGCGGAATCCGCGAGATCGAGTTCTTCGCCCAGATCCACCAGCTCATCCACGGCGGCCGGGAGCCAGCCTTGCGCGCGCCGGCCACGCTCGACGCGCTCGCCGCGCTCGCGGCGGCGGAGCGCATCCCCGCCGAGGCGGCTCGGGTCCTAGCTTCGACCTACCGGCTGCTGCGCACGGTCGAGCACCGGCTGCAGATGGTCGACGACCGCCAGACCCATGCGCTGCCGGCCGAGGCCGAGGCCCTCGACAATGTCGCGAGGTTGCACGGGGTGGGCTCGGGCCGGGCGCTGCTCGACCTGATCGAGGCGCCGGTGAGCCGCTGCGGAGAGCTTTACGACGGCCTCGCCGGCCACGGCGAGCAGCGGGTCCCGCTGAACCCGGAGCGGCTGGAGGCGCACCTCGCCGGGGCGGGCTTCGACGACCCGGTTTCGGCGCGGCTGAGGATCGAGGGCTGGCGCGGCGGCAAGGCGCGGTCGCTGCGCACCGCCGCCGCCGGCGAGGCGTTCGAGGCGATGCTTCCGGTGCTGATCGAGGCTTTCGGCCGGGCGCCCGACCCCATGCGGGCGATGAACCGGTTCGACGACGTCGTCACGAGGCTTCCGAGCGGGGTCAATTTCTACCGGCTGCTCGAGGCTCGACCGGGGCTCACCGAGCATCTCGGCACCATCCTCAGCCATGCCCCGGCGCTCGCCGAGCAGCTCGGCCGCCGGCCGCAACTGCTCGACGGGCTGGTCGACGCCTCGGCCTTCGAGCCGGTGCCCCCGGTCGAGGATCTGGTTCGCGACTTCTCCCGCTCCGACCGCCAGGGCGAGGATTACCAGCTGGTCCTCGACCGGGTCAGGCGGCGGGTCAACGAGCGGCGGTTCGCCCTCGGGGTCCAGCTGATCGTCGCCCATTCCGACCCGATCGAGGCGGCGGAAGGCTATTCGCGGATCGCCGAGGCGGCGATCAACGTCCTCGCCGGGGCCGCGATCGCCGAATTCGAGGCCAGCCACGGCCGGGTGCCCGGCTCCGAGCTGCTGGTGATGGGCCTCGGCCGCCTCGGCGGCGAGGCCCTGACCCACGCCTCGGACCTCGACCTCGTCTACCTGTTCAGCGGCACCCATGAATCCGAGTCGGACGGACCCCGGCCGCTTCGTGCGACCGACTATTTCAACCGGCTCGCGCCGCGGATCACCGCCGCCCTCAGCGTACCGACCGCTTCCGGCCCCCTCTACGACGTCGACACCAGGCTTCGGCCCTCCGGAACCGACGGAATGCTCGCGGTGAGCCTGGAAAGCTTCGAGCGCTATCAGAGCGAGCAGGCCTGGACTTGGGAGCATATGGCGCTGACCCGGGCGCGCCCCGTCTTCGGCTCGGCGGAGGGACGGTCGCAGCTCCAGGCCGTGATCGACTCGACCCTGGCGAGGAGGAGGGATCCGGAGCGGCTCGTCGCCGACGCGGTCGCGATGCGGTCCGACATGGCCGCCCACAAGGCGGCTCGCGGCCGGTTCGACATCAAGCTCGGCCCGGGCGGGCTGGTCGACCTCGAATTCGCCGTCCACACGCTCCAGCTCAAGCACAATGTCGGCCTCCATCCCCATCTCGAGGACGCGCTCGAGGACCTGGTCTCCGCGGGCCTGGTCACGGCGGAGATCGACCCGGCGCTCCGGCTCCTGACCCGGATGCTGGTCATGTTCCGCCTGGTCTCGCCGGCCTCGGACGAGCCGCCGGACGAGACCAAGCCCCTGGTGGCGGCCGCCTGCGGGCTCCCGGACTGGAACGCGCTGCTTGCGGCGCACGACGCGGCGCGGCAGAGGGTTGCGGAGCTGTGGAGAAGGGTGTCCGGCGCCTGACCCGTCACCCCGGCGAGAGCCGGGGCCTGGACGAGTGAAGGGCGCAACGCTTTTTCGGGGCCGAGGTCCGGGCTTTCGCCGGGATGACGTTGGAGGAAAAAATGCTGAGCGAAGGCGACAAGGTCCCGGACGTCAGGCTGACGAGCATCGAGGGCAAGGCGATCAGCCCGACCGATTTCAGCGGCCAGAAGCTGGTCATCTATTTCTATCCCAAGGACGACACTTCAGGATGCACCGCGGAGGCCCAGGCCTTCACCGCGCTCGCCGACGACTTCAAGAATGCCGGAACCTGGGTCCTCGGAGTCTCGAAGGACGATGCGAAGAAGCATGTCAGGTTCATCGACAAGTTCGGGCTCAAGGTTCCCCTTGCGACCGATGCCGACGGGTCTGCCTGCGAAGCGTTCGGAACCTGGGTCGAGAAATCGATGTACGGCCGCAAATATATGGGGATCGAGCGCGCGACCTTCCTCGTCGACCGGACCGGCGTGGTCAAAAGGATCTGGCGCAAGGTCAAGGTGCCGGGCCATGCCGAGGAAGTGCTGGAGGCGGCGCGCGAGCTGCCCTGATCGCCTCCGGCCGCGGGGGGGCGACGTTCAGCGCGGGCTCAGGCGCGCGTTGACAAATAGGCTTTCGTAGGTCAGCTTTCGAAGGATGAAGCCGATGCGCGCCTCCGCCGCCCTCGATATCGCGACGACCTCCGCCGCGGCTTCCAGCTATTATTATTACGGATTCGCTCGGGCGGGACCGGAATAGCACGCGCTTAGCAGCCAGGCTTCAACCGACCCCGTCCGGACCTTCCGGGCGGGGTTTTTCATGTGGAGAGACCCCGATGTTCACCGAGTTGACACAGACCCCTGCCTCCGCCGCGGCGGCGCGGCCCCCGGGGACGGCCGAGGACTGGACCATCCCGCAAAGCTGGGAGCGGTTCGGCGCCGAGGAGCATGGGGTCTGGGACATTCTCTACGCCCGCCAGCGGCGCAAGCTCGCCGGCCGGGTCGTCGCGGCCTTCGAGAAGGGGCTCGATTCCCTGCGCCTTTCGCGTTCGGGCATTCCCGATTTCGACGATCTCAACGAGCGTCTCTTCGCCCGCTCCGGCTGGACGGTGGTGGCGGTCCCCGGCCTGCTTCCGGACGAGATCTTCTTCGCCCATCTCGCCCGCCGCCAGTTCCCGGCCGGCAATTTCATCCGGCCGGCCTCGAGCCTCGACTATCTCGAGGAGCCCGACGTCTTCCACGACGTGTTCGGCCACGTCCCGATGCTCGCCGAGCCCTGGTTCGCCGATTTCATGCAGCGGCTCGGCGAGGAAGGGCTGAAGGCGGTGGCGAAGGACCGGGTCGCGGTCTTCTCGAGGCTCTACTGGTTCACGGTGGAGTTCGGGGTGGCGCTGGAGGCGGGCGCGCTGAGGCTCTACGGGGCCGGCCTCGCCTCGAGCTTCGGCGAGGCGGCCTACGCCCTCGACAGCGCCCGGCCCGAGCGGCGTCGGTTCGATCTCGAGCGGGTGATCCGGACGGCCTATCGCTCGGACGCGTTCCAGCCGCTCTACTTCGTGGTCGACGGCCTCGACACGCTCCGCAGCGGGATCGACCTCGACCGCCTGGAGGAAAGCCTCGACGCGCTGTGAGCCCGGTTCTCCACGGCCCGTTCGCCCCGAGCCCGTCGAAAGGCTTCCTTTCCTGCCTCCGGTCGGGAAGGGAGGGCTCCAACAAGCCCTGCCCGAACGGATGTGCGTGAAAATGATGCCGGTCGCTTCCCCCTCCACCGTCGCCCAGGCCTGCCGCAGCGTCCTCCTCGCCGCCGAGCCGAGCGGCAAGGTGCGCGCAGCGCGGGCCGCCGCCCGGGCCTGGCGGCGCGGCGAGCTGGCGCACGAATTCGACGTCGCGATTCCGGATTCGCCCGCCCGGCCGGCGCGGCCCGAGCTTCTGCCGCCCTCGCAAATGCCCAAGCGGGGGCGCGGCGGCTCCGAGCGCGGCCGGATCGCCATGCTCCACGCCCTCGCCCATATCGAGTTCGCGGCGATCGACCTCGCCTTCGACCTCGCCGGCCGCTTCGGAGCGGCCTTCCCGAGCGCCTTCGTCGACGACTGGTTCGGGGTCGGCGCCGACGAGGCGATCCATTTCGCCATGCTCGACCGCCGGCTGAGGAGCCTCGGCTCCTCTTATGGCGAGCTGCCCGCCCATGACGGGTTGTGGGAAGCGGCGGCGGCGACGGCCGGCGATCCGCTCGCTCGGCTCGCCGTCGTCCCGATGGTGCTCGAGGCCCGGGGCCTCGACGTCACTCCGGCCGCGGTGGCGCGGTTCGAGGCGGCCGGCGACCGGCGCTCCGCGGCCATCCTGGGCCGGATCTACCGCGACGAGATCAGGCACGTCGCGGCGGGCTCGAAATGGTTCCGCTGGGGCTGTGAATCGCGGAGAATCGACCCCGTTTCGGCGTGGAAACAACTGGTCGGGGCTCACTTCCGGGGCGCCCTGAAGCCGCCTTTCAACGATTCAGCGCGCGACGAAGCCGGTCTGTCCCGGGATTACTACATGGCGCTTGCCGTTGCAGGAGATGTTTAACAGTCTCCGCTCACACGTCGCGGAGGGGGCAACTCCCAGACGTATCGAGGGGGCGGAAACGCCTTAGATTTAATGCTTTCGGTCGCGCTTGTGCGTGGCCGCGCCCAGTAAGGGGCGGCCAGTCGGGGATTTGATGGTGCTGACGAAAACAAACAATGCGGGGCTCTCCGGAATGTTCCGCACGATGTTCAAGCCGCGCGACATTTTCCTCCATGACGGCAAGGCCTTGCGCCGGGTCCGGGTCGGTTCCGGAGTCCAGGCCGCCGGCGCCCTCGCCGCGCTTCTCCTGCTCTTCTGGTCGGTCTTCGCCGCCGCCCAGCTCGCTACCGCCGCCGCCGCGCCCTCGAGCGCCGACGTGGTCCGGATGGAGCGCGAGCTCGCCGCCATGCAGGCCGACGTCGCCATCATCAAGGAAGCCGCCCAGCGCCGCTACCAGCTGACCGCCCTCGAGGTTCGCCGCCTCGGCCTCGACCCGAGCCGGATCCAGGCCGGAGTCGGCGGTCCGTTCGAGGCGGTCGAGACGGTCCGCGCCGCCGACCCCAATTTCAAGGCGCTGTTCAACAGCTGGACCAAGCTCGACCAGCTCGAGCAGGGCACCGTCGCCATCCCGTCGACCGAGCCGGTCCGCGGCACCAACTTCACCTCCGGCTACGGAGTCCGCTCCGACCCGTTCCGCGGCCGCGCCGCGATGCACGCCGGGATCGACCTCGCCGGCCCGATCGGCACCCCGATCTATGCCACCGCCGACGGCGTGGTCCAGCGCTCCGAATATAATAATGGCGGCTACGGCAACCTCGTCGAGCTCGACCACGGCCACGGCATCCAGACCCGCTACGGCCACCTTTCCAAGTCGATGGTCGTCGCCGGCCAGAAGGTGAAGCGCGGCGACATGATCGCCCTGATGGGCTCGACCGGCCGCTCGACGGGAAGCCACCTCCACTATGAGGTCCGGATCGACGGCAAGGCGGTCAACCCGGTCCCCTTCCTCCAGTCGACCTCCTACCTCCAGTCGGTCCAGCAGCGCGCCGCCGCCGCCACCCGGATCGCCATCGGCGGGCCCGCCGCCGCCAATTGATCCCGGCCCGAAGGCATTCGAAAGGCCCCGCCGGCGACGGCGGGGCCTTTTCCTTGCCTCGGAAAAACGCAACGTGCCGCCGAATCCAGCTCGACAGGATTTGCCGGCGCGGCAGGAGCGCGTCCCTGAGCTGCGATCCGCGCGGTCGGTCCCCGATGCCCCGACGAAACCATCCCCCGGACGCTCCGGCCGGGCCATGCTATGAGCGGCGGAAGTGGCCGGCGCTCCGCCGGAGCCGGAGGGAGGTCGAATGAGAGTCGCGTTGATCGCCGCGGTCCTGGTCTCCGGCTGCGCGGCGGACGGCGGGCGGATACGGGAGTTCGAGTCCGTCCAGGCCGCGGCGAAGACGGTGTGCGAGGTGATGGCCGATCCCGATTCCCTGGTCGGACGGCGGATCGTCGTCGAGGGGATCTATTTCGCCACTCCTCACGAACGGCTCCTGGTCGGCCGCGGCTGCGGGCAGTGGAGCCTGCGCGTCAGCCAGTCGCTGGATCTCGATGGGGATCCCCGCGCCGAAGCCGTCGTCGACCGGTTCCGACGCAAGCATCCGACCGTCAGGATCCCGGTCGTCTATTCCGGGATCGTCACGGCGCATAGCGTGATCCACGATTGCGCGGAGCCGCGCTGCAGGACCTACAGCCTCGAGGAATCGCGGCTCCTCGCCGCTTTCCCGCGGATCGCCCTTCCGCTCGGCGGCTGACCGGCCGGCCGGAGGCGCCCGCGCCTTCCGGGACGCTACCGCCCCTTCTTCTGCCGGTGCTTGTCGAGGTCGAGGACCATGTTGCCGTCGCCCTCCGGCATCAACCCCAGGCGCCGGGCTACTTCCTGATAGGCCTCGGCCTCGCCGCCGAGGTCGCGGCGGAAGCGGTCCTTGTCGAGCTTCTCGTTGGTGGTCATGTCCCAAAGCCGGCAGCCGTCGGGGCTGATCTCGTCGGCGAGGATGACGCGGGGATATTCATTCTCCCAGATCCGGCCGAACTCGAGCTTGAAGTCGACGAGCCGGATCCCGATCCCGGCGAACAGGCCGCACAGGAAGTCGTTCACCCTGACCGCCATGTCCGCGATGTCGTTCATCTCCTCCTGGCTCGCCCAGCCGAAGCAGGCGATATGCTCGTCGGCGATCATCGGGTCGCCCAGGGCGTCGTCCTTGTAGAAATATTCGAGAATGGCGCGGGGGAGCTGGGTCCCCTCCTCGATCCCGAGCCGGGTCGAGAGCGTGCCGGCGGCGACGTTGCGCACCACCACCTCGATGGGGATGATCTCGACCTGGCGGATGAGCTGCTCGCGCATGTTCAGGCGGCGGATGAAATGGGTCGGGATCCCGATCGTCCCCAGCAGCGTGAAGATATGCTCGGAGATGCGGTTGTTGAGCACGCCCTTGCCGGAGATGGTGCCGCGCTTCTGGGCGTTGAAGGCGGTGGCGTCGTCCTTGAAATACTGGATGAGCGTGCCCGGCTCCGGGCCCTCGTAGAGGATCTTGGCCTTGCCTTCGTAGATCTGGCGGCGGCGGGACATGGGTGGGGAGGTCCTCCACGGACTGGGAAACAAGGGTCCCGGACGCGGCGTGGCGGTCGGGCTCAGGCCCATAGCCCAGCCCCCTCCTTTGTGCAATGTAGCGGCCCGGGCCGGGAGGGACGGATGACGGACGGGACCGAGGAATTCGCGACGATCGGGGCGCTGATGGATGCGCTCTACAGCTCCATCTCGGGCCCTCCGGGAGGCGAGGATTTCGAGCTTTCGAGGCGGGTCTACCATCCCGACGTGAGGCTGGTCCGGACCCGGCTCGACGAAGCCGGCAGGCCGGTCGCCTTCTCCTTCTCCGCCGACGGCTACGAAGCGAACGCGAAGGCCCTGCTCGCGGACCTGCCCTTCTATGAGGTCGAGACCGAGCGGCGGACGGTGCGCTTCGGCAACGTCGCCCAGGTCTTCTCCGCCTACGAGGCGCGCACCGCCCCCGAGGGCGGCGAGCTGATCAAGCGGGGGATGAACTGCGCCCACCTGTTCAACGACGGGAAACGCTGGTGGCTGATGCACCTCATCTGGGACGACGAGCGCGAGGGGGTGGAGGTGCCGAGGGAAGTGTTCGACGAATGGCGGGATGTCGGGGTCTAGAAATCCTCCCCTGCATTTGCAGGGGAGGGGGACCGCGCGAAGGGCGGTGGAGGGGCCCTTGGGAGAACCCCTCCACCAGGCTTCGCCCGGTCCCCCTCCCCGCGGAATCGCGGGGAGGATTTATTTGCCCAGGGCCTCCGCCAGCCCGGGCGCATATTCGGCGCCGTGTGGCACCTGGGCGCTCGACGCCTTGAGGGCCTCGCCGATCGGCTCGGCCCGGCCGCCGAGGCACTTGGCCAGGAAATTCTCCGCCACCGCGTTGAAGGCGATGTTGTTCTGGGGGCGGGCGAAGCCGTGGCCTTCGTCGGGGAAGACGACGTAGGTGACGGGGATGCTCCTGGCCTTGAGCGCGTCGACGATCTGCTGCGATTCGGCGACGTTGACCCTGGGGTCGTTGGCGCCCTGCCCGATCAGCAGCGGCCGCTTGATCTTGTCGGCGCTGTAGAGCGGCGAGACCGCGCGCTGATAGGCCTTGCCCTCGGGGGTGTTGGGATCGCCCATCCTCTTGTAGAATTGCGCCTTGAGCGCCTCCCAGTAAGGCGGGATCGTTCCGAGCAGGGTGCCGAGGTTGGACGGGCCCACGATGTCGACCCCGCAGGCGAACTTGTCGGGCGTGAAGGCGAGGCCGGCGAGCACGGCGTAGCCGCCGTAGGAGCCGCCCATGATGGCGACCTTGTCGGGCGTGGTGACTCCGCGGCCCACGGCCCAGTCGACCGCGTCGATGAGGTCGTCGTGCATCTTCCTGCCCCATTGCAGGTCGCCCGCCGAGATGAACTTCTTGCCGAAGCCGGTGGAAGCCCGGAAATTGGCCGCAAGGACGGCATAGCCGCGGTTGGACAGCCACTGGGCGTAGGGGTCGTAGCCGTAGACGTCGCGGCCCCACGGCCCGCCGTGGACCATGAGCACCAGCGGCACCGACTTGCCCGGCCTGCCGTCGCCGTCGGGGTCGCTGCCCGGCGGAAGGGTGAGATAGGAGACCATGTTGAGGCCGTCGCGGGTCCTGATCTCGACCGGATGCATCGGGGCCAGCGGGGCGCCCTCGAGCTCGGGGCGGCTGGTATAGAGCTTGGTGAGGGTCTTGGCCTTGCGGTCGTAGAGATGGGCGCTCGAAGGCGCCGTCACCGGGTCGACGGCGACGATCCACTTGTCGTCCGCCTCGGTTCGGGATGTGACGCTGATCTCGCCTTTCAGCCGGCTCTTGAGGAAGTCGAGGTCGGATTTGACGGCGCCGCCGAGCGGCACCCACTCGTTCTTGAGATAGTTGACGGCATAGGCCTCCATCCGGCCCGTCCGCGGGTTGGCCATGGCGCCGCCGATATCGGCTTTGGCATTTTCGGCGACCACCGTCTTGCGGCCGCTCGCGACGTCCTGGGCGATGGCGGCGGCCGTGTCGCGGCCGCGGCTGTCCAGCCAGTAGAGCGTCTTGCCGTCGGCGGTGAAGCCGATCGGCCGGGTCGTCTGGGCGTCCTCGAGGGTCACCTGCTCGAACGGCTGCGCCTCGACGACATTGTTCGCGACCCGGTAGAAATCGGTCCCTCCGTCGGGCCGCGACTTGGCCGCGATCCGGACGTTGAGCTGCTCGTCGGCGAGGAAGCTGGAATAGGCGCCGCTGTTGATCAGCACCGGGGTCAGCTTGCCGGTCCTCATGTCGAGGCTGTGGACGTCGTGCCACTTCGGGTCGCGGTTGTTGACTCCGACCAGGATGCGGTCGGGCACCTCGTTGGAGATGTTGATGATCTGGACCCGGGTCTTCTCGAACGGAGTGAGCGTCCGCTGCTCGCCGGACTGGACGTCGACCCCGTAGAGCAGGAAATTCTCGTCGCCGCCCTTGTCGTTGATGAACAGGATCTGCTTGCTGTCCGGCGACCAGAAATACTGGCGGATCGGCCGCTTGGTCTCGCTGGTCAGGGCCCGGACGGCGGTCGGATCGGCGGCCGGCGCGACGTGGATGTTGAGGACTCCGTCGCGGGGCGCGATCCAGCTCAGCCACTTCCCGTCGGGCGAGAGCCGGCCCGCGGCCTTGGTCGGATTGCCGAAGATCTTCTCGCGCGGGATCAGCGGCACGTCGCCCTGGGCGAGGGCGGGAACCGCGGCGACGGACAGGGCGGCACTGGCGGCAAGGAGCAGGGACTTGGCATTCATCGGACACCTCTCGCGGTTTTGGAATCGCGGCCGATCATAGTGTGTTATTGCATTAACACACAAGGCGAAAATCCGCTCCGACCCCGGGAGAGGGTTTCCAGTTTCAGGTGACTTTCCCGCGCACGGCGAAGCGGGGATCGCGCCAGCGGCCGGTGTCGAGGATCAGGCGCAGGCGTTCAACCGCCTGCCAGACGTCCTCGAATCCCAGATAGAGCGGAGTGAGGCCGAAGCGGACCACGTCGGGCGCCCGGAAGTCGCCGATGACTCCGTCGGCGATCAGCGCCTGGCAGAGCTGGAAGGCGGCGGGGTGGCGGAAGCTGATATGGCTTCCGCGCCGCTCCGGGTCCCTCGGCGAGATGCAGTCGAGCTCGGGGCAGCGTGCGTCGACGAGTTCCGCGAAGAGATCGAAGAGGGCGACCGACTTGGCCCAGAGCGAGCCCATGTCGGCGCCCTCGAAGCTCTCCACCCCGCTTTCGAGCGCGGCCAGGCTCAGCATCGGCGGAGTCCCGACGAGGAACCGGTCGATTCCCGGCGCCGGGCGGTAATCGTCGGTGAAGGCGAACGGCTCGGCATGGCCCATCCATCCGCGCAGCGGCGGCATCAGACGGTCCTGAAGGTGCTCGGCGACATAGAGGAAGGCCGGCGCACCGGGGCCGCCGTTCAGATATTTGTAGCCGCAGCCGACGGCGAGCTCGGCGCCGTCGCGGTTGAGGTCGAGCGGGACGGCACCCGCGCTGTGGCTGAGGTCCCAGAGGGTCAGGGCGCCCGCCGCCTTCGCCCGGGCGGTCATCGCGGCCATGTCGAAGCGGAAGCCGGCCTTGAAATGGACATGGGTGAGGAGGAGGAGGTTCGTGTCGGCGTCGATCGCCGACTCGATCGAATCGCGCCCGACCACGTCGAGTCGGAGCCCGGCCAGCTCCGCGGCTCCGGCGGCGATGTGGAGATCGGTATGGAAATTGCCCGCTTCGGACACGAGCCGGCGCCGGCCCGGCGCGAGGGCCGCGGCGGCGATGATGAGCTTGAACAGGTTGACCGAGGTCGAATCGGCGACGATCACTTCGTTCGGCTTCGCGCCGATCAGGGCCGCGATCTTCGCGCCCACCCGCTGCGGGGCCTCGATCCAGCCGCGCGTGTTCCAGCTCCTGATCAGCTCGGAGCCCCATTCCTCCTCGACCACGGCCCGCTGCCGGGCGATCGCGGCCTTCGGCAGTGCGCCGAGCGAATTGCCGTCGAGATAGATGATTCCCTCGGGGAGGACGAAGCGGTCGCGGAAGTCGCGCAAGGGATCGGCCGAGTCGAGCGCCCTGACTTGATCGAGTGTGGGTCCCACGCAAATCCGTTCGGGCTGAGCTTGTCGAAGCCCTCTACTTGCCCACGGGCTCGCAGAAGGAAAGCCCTTCGACAAGCTCAGGGCGAACGGTGGTTCAATGTCCGACGGTCAACGCTTCCGCCCCAGCGCCGCCTCGATCTCCTCGACCGTCGCCGCCCAGGCCTCGGTCTCCGGCGCGATCAGCTCGACATGGCCGGTGCGGTCGATCATCCGCACCTTCACCTTGTCGCCGGCGGCGCGCATCCTGGCCGCATAATCCTCGGCATAGGCGGTCGGGATGATCCGGTCCTGGAGGCCGTTGATCAGGACCTGGCGGATACCCAGCGGGGCGAGCCGGGGCACGGAGGTGTCGGCATAGACGTTTCGGCTGCTCAGGGTGGGCGGGCCGACGAGCTTCTCGATCACCTCGGTTCCGCAGCCGCTGCCGGGCGGAGTGGCGGCAAGCTCGAGGTCGGGCAGGCCGCCGAGGCTGACCACGGCATCGATCCGCAGCGGGTCCGCCGACAGCAGCGGGCTTCCCCGCGGGACCAGGGGGTTCGAGGCGCGGGCGGCGGCCGACCGCCGTGCCGCGAGCCACAAGGCGAGATGGCCGCCGGCGGAATGGCCGACCGCGACGAGCGGACTCACGTCGAGCCGGTAGCGCCGGGCATGGGTCCGCAGCGCGTCGGCCGCCGCGGCGGCGTCGGCGAAGGTGCCGGGATAGCCGCCGCCGCGGTCGACTCCGCGATAGTCGATGTTCCAGACGGCGATCCCGCGCTTGCGCAGGTCGTCGGCGATCCAGTTCATTATGCGCCGGTCGGCGATCTCGGTCTGCCAGCAGCCGCCATGGACCATGAGGACGGTGGGATGCGGGCCGCGGCCGGCGGGGAGCCAGAGGTCGACCTTCTGCATCTGGTCCTCGCCGTAAGCGAGGGTCGAGTCCGGTTCGGGGCGCGGCCGTCCGAGCAGGGCGGGCCACTTCATCAGCTCGGGCGGCGGCGTCGTTCGCGTCTGGGGCGGCGAGGCGGGAGGCTGGGACACCGAGCAACCGGCTAGCGCCGCGAGCAGGGCGAGGGCAAGGGCGGGGCTCATCGGGCGGCGGTAGCGGGCGGCGCCGGACCTAGCAATCCGCCCCTCGCCGGAAACCGAAGCGGGCGCCGGGGGGGAGAGGGCACTCCCGGCGCCCGCGGCGGCCGCGGGTCAGGCGCCGCAGCCGAAGGGGGCGATCGGGCCGGGCAGGGTCGGTGCGGAGGCCGTGGCGCCCAGGGCCACCCCCGAAACCGTCAGGGCGAGGGCGAGGAAGAGGGTGGCGAGTCTGGCGGTCGGATAGCTCATGTCGTGTCTCCTTGGCCCCGAGGGGTTCAGGCCTGGCCGGGGCCGCGGGCGTCGCGCTTCCACGGAGCGTCGAACTCCATCTCGTTGAGGCGCTTCAGGCCGGTGCCGATGGCGTTGCCGATGCTCGCGAAAAGCTTCGCCAGATCGTCGGAGAAGGCCTGGTGGTGCTCGACCCAGATGCGGCTGTCGATCTCGTCGCGCATTTTATCACTCCTTCAATCGATGGCCGCCCTGTGCGGCTCGTCGTAGGAGCGAGATAGGAGCGAGGCCGGCCGATCGTCCAACTAAAGGCTGGACTCCGATGATAAGCTGAGCTTATCATCTTTGCATGCGCCACCTGCCGCCGCTGCCCTCCGTCCGAGCCTTCGAGGCGGCCGCCCGGCACGAGAATTTCACGCTCGCGGCCGGCGAGCTCGGAATGACCCAGGCGGCGGTCAGCTACCAGATCAGGCTGCTCGAGGAGCGGCTGGGAGTGCCGCTGTTCGTCCGCTCCAAGCGCCGGGTGACCCTGAGCGAGGCCGGCCGGCGCCTGGCCCCGATCGTTTCCGACGCGTTCGACCGCCTCTCCGAGGGCTTTTCCGGACTGGTCGACGAGGATGAGAGCGTCCTCGCGATCAGCACCGCCCAGACCTTCGCTTCCAACTGGCTGGCGGCGCGGCTCGGCGGCTTCCAGATACCCCGGCCGGAGCTGGCCGTGCGCCTCCACACCTCCAACGCCATGACCGACTTCGCCCGCGACGACATCGACGTCGCGATCCGCATGGGAAGCGGCCCGTGGCCCGGCCTCAAGCGCCATTTCCTCTTCTGTCTCTGCTCGACTCCGCTGTGCACGCCCGACTTCCGCGATCGCCACCGGCTCGAGCGGCCCGAGGACCTGCTTCGGGTGCCCCGGCTGAACGCCCACGACTGGTGGTGGAAGCAGTGGCTGGAGGCCGCGGGGGTGCCCCTCGACGACGAGGCCCCGAGGCACGGCATCCGCCTCGATTCGCAGGCGCTGGAGGGCAATGCCGCGCTCGCCGGCCACGGCGTCGGCCTGCTCACCCCGCTCTACTGGCGCTCCGAGATCGCCGACGGCCGGCTCGTCCAGCCCTTCGACCTCGTCGTCGTCAGCGGCCCGGCCCTCTGGCTCGTCTATCCCGAGCACAAGAGGAACCGGGCCAAGATTAGGGCCTTCCGCGACTGGCTCCTCGCCGAGATCGCCGTCGAGGCCGAGGCGGGGCCGGCCGAGGCGTTTACGCCTCCGGCGGACTAGGCTCGGCGGCGCTGTAACGGGGCTGCGGCCGAAGCAGCGGAATGCGCAGCCGGAGCCACCGCCACAGCAGCCACAGCAGGAGCAGGGCGACCAGCCAGGGCAGCAGTGTCACCAGCACGACGAGCACCGTCGTCGCCGCCCCGACGAAATTGTCGCCCGCGTCGGCGACGGCCTTCTCGAGGCGCGTGCCGGTCTTGCCGGCCCGGTAATCGAACACGACCGGAGTGCTCGCCAGCAGCTGCCGGCGTCCGGTCTGCTCGGCCTGGCCGGCGCGGACCGACTCGCGCAGGGTCTGGAGCTGCTGCTGAAGCTCGACCCTCTCGCCGGCGCTCAGCCCCGGCCGGGCGAGCTGCTGCTCGATCCGGCGGATCTCGTCGGCCTGGCGCGCCTGGCCGCGCGCGGCGGCGTCGATCTCGCTGCCGACGTCGGTGCCGGTGATCGCGGCCTGGAGCAGCTCGCCCTCGGCCTTGGTGACGGCGTTGATCCCGTCGCGGCCGAAGGCGCGCGCCCGCGCGGGATCGAGCTTGAAGGCGAGCTGGGCCTCGATGTCGTTGTCGCCCTCGTCGCGATAGTTCATCGCGGTGATCCGGCAGAGGTCGACGCCCATCTTCTCGCAGGCCTGGGCATGCTCCTCCTGAACCCGGCCGATATTCCGGGCCGGCAGCCGGAAGGCGTAGCGATAGTTGAAGGCGACGCCGGGAGCGGCGGTCGGGGCGACCCCGGGCGGCCGAGGCCCCCGCGAGCTCGAGTCGGCCGAAGCGGAGTCGTCGGCCATTCCCCCGGTCGGCATGTTGGACTGGGCCGGCGGGCCCGAGGCCTCCTCGTTGCCACCCTGCCCGCAGGCGGCGGTGGCCAGCAGGAGACTCAAACAGATTGCCTTGCGCATCCTTCTCTCCTCTTTTCGAAGCCGGTCTCGCGCCGGATCGTGTAACATTATCTTATCGGTAGACAAACGCAAGACACCAGTCGCATCCGCCGAATCCCGCTGCTATCGGTCGGCCATGCCCGACCCCGTCAACGATATCGATCCGATCCAGAATCACCGGTTCGAGGACGCGCTCTCGCAGCGCTACCTCGTCTACGCCCTGTCGACGATCACCGCGCGCTCGCTCCCCGACGTCCGCGACGGGCTCAAGCCCGTCCACCGGCGGCTCCTGTGGGCGATGCGGCTGCTCCGCCTCGATCCGGCCGCCGGCTACAAGAAATGCGCCCGGGTCGTCGGCGACACGATCGGCAAATATCACCCGCACGGCGACCAGTCGGTCTACGACGCCATGGTCCGGCTCGCCCAGGATTTCTCGCTGCGCTACCCGCTCGTCGACGGGCAGGGCAATTTCGGCAACATCGACGGCGATAACCCGGCCGCCTATCGCTATACCGAGGCCCGGCTGACCCCCGCGGCGATCGAGCTGATGGCCGGCCTCGACGAGGGGACGGTCGACTATCGCCCGACCTACAATGGCGAGGAGGAGGAGCCGGAGGTCTTTCCGGGCCTGTTCCCGAACCTGCTCGCCAACGGCGCCAGCGGGATCGCGGTCGGGATGGCCACGTCGATCCCGCCGCACAACCTCGCCGAGATCGTCGACGCCGCGATCCACCTCATCGACAATCCCCGAGCCGAGCCCTCGGCCCTGATGGACTTCGTCTCGGGACCGGACTTCCCGACCGGCGGAGTGGTCGTCGACAGCGGCGCCGCGATCGCCGCCGCCTATGAGACGGGTCGGGGCTCGTTCCGGGTGCGCGGGCGCTGGACGACCGAGGATCAGGGCCGCGGCACCTGGGTCGCGATCGTCTCCGAGATACCCTATCAGGTGCCCAAGTCGAAGCTGATCGAGCAGATCGCCGCCCTCATCGCCGACAAGAAGCTGCCGATACTCGCCGACGTCCGCGACGAATCCGACGCCGAGGTCCGAATCGTCATCGAGCCGCGAAGCCGGACCGTCGACCCGCAACTGCTGATGGAGAGCCTGTTCCGCCTCACCGACCTCGAGGTTCGCGTGCCGCTGAACATGAACGTCCTCGACGCCCGTCACACGCCCCGGGTGATGGGCCTGAAGGAGGTCCTCTCCGCCTGGCTCGCCCACCAGTTCGAGGTTCTCGTCCGCCGCGCCCAGCACCGGATCGCGAAGATCGACGACCGGCTCGAGCTGCTCGAAGGCTATCTGATCGCCTTCCTCAACCTCGACCGGGTGATCGAGATCATCCGCACCGAGGACGAGCCCAAGCCGGTGATGATCGCCGAGTTCGAGCTCACCGACCGGCAGGCCGAAGCGATCCTCAACATGCGGCTGCGCTCGCTTCGCCGGCTCGAGGAGATGCAGCTCAAGAAGGAGCGCTCCGCCCTCGTCGCGGAGCGCGAGGAGCTTGCAAGGCTGGTCGAGTCGACCGCCCGCCAGCGCACCCGGCTCAAGAAGGACCTGACCGCGCTCCGCGACCGCTACGGCCCGTCGACGGAGCTCGGCCGCAGGCGCACCCTGATCGAGGAGGCGGCGCCGGCCCGCGAGATCCCGCTCGAGGCGATGATCGAGCGCGAGCCGATCACCGTGATCATGTCGCAGCGCGGCTGGATCCGGGCCATGAAGGGCCATGTCGACCCGGCGGAGGCCGAAGCGCTGAAGTTCAAGGAGGGCGACGGCGCTCGCTTCTTCTTCCACGCCCACACCACCGACAAGCTCCTGCTCGCCGCCGCCGACGGCCGCTTCTACACGCTCGCCGCCGACCGGCTGCCCGGCGGTCGCGGCTTCGGCGAGCCGATCAAGCTGATGGTCGACGTCGAGGGGGAGGGGAATATCGTGGCCCTCTTCCGGGCCGCGGCGGCCGACAGGCTGCTTCTCGCGACGACCGACGGACGCGGCTTCGTCACCTCGTCCGCCGGAGCGCTCGCCGAGACCCGCAAGGGCAAGCAGGTCGTCAACCTCAGGCCGGGCGCGCGGCTGAAGGCGGTTCGGCCGATCGGCGAGGGCCACGATTACGTCGGAGTCATCGGCGAGAACCGGAAGATGGTCGTCTTCCCGCTCCAGGAGCTGCCCGAAATGGGTCGAGGCCAGGGGGTCCAGCTGCAGCGCTACCGCGACGGCGGCCTGTCCGACGTCACGGCCTTTCGCTTCGAGCAGGGACTGAGCTGGGAGATGGGCGGCGAAAGCGGCCGGACGCGCACCGAAGCCGACCTCAATCCCTGGCGAGCGGCGCGCGGCGCGGCCGGCCGGATGCCGCCCAACGGATTCCCGAGGAACAACCGGTTCTCCTGACGTCGCCCGTCCATAGCTAACGTTGCGTTAACCCTATTCCCGTACCGCGGTGCCATGCAGGCAGCGAAAGCTCGCGCAAGAGGCAAGCCGGTCGGGAAAGGCTCCCCGCCGGCCGCAGGCGTGCCTGCCGAGCTGGCCAGCCAATTCCATCAGGTGCTCGAGACCGTCAGGCAGCGTTATCTCGATGCGCTCCCTATCCCCTCCGCCATAATCACCGTGGCCGACGAGAGTTTTATCGAATGCGCCAACGAGCCCTTCCGGCTCCTCGCCGAATGGGACGAACGACGGGGTGAGCGCCGAGTCGCCGAGGTGCCGATGCTCCGCGAGGGGCCGATCGGAATTCGCCTCGCCGCCTTTCTCGGAGGGAGCGAGGCCGCTGTCCAGTTCGACGCCACGGACGGCCGAAGCGTCGCCGGACGCCATTTCACAGTCCGCTTCGCCCGGCTGAGCCTGCTGCCGGGCCAACCCAATCGCTGCATGGTTTCGCTGCTCGACCGCACCGCCGAGGTCGAGACCGAGCGAAGCCTTCGCGCCGAGATGCTTCGCGACAGCCTGACCGGCCTGCCCAACCGGACCGCGTTCAACGAGCAGGTCGAGGCGGTGCTCGAGGATCCCGGCTTCCAGCCCGGAAGCCATGCCGTCCTCGTCGTCGACATGCGCCGCTTCAGCCGGGTCAACGAATGCGTCGGCTCGCTCGCCGGAGACGAGTTGCTGATCACCTTCGCCCGCCGTCTCTATTCCGCCCTCCGCGCCGGCGACCTGCTCGCCCGCACCGGCGGCGACGAGTTCGGGATCCTGATGAGGCTCGACCGCGGGCTCGAGGAGGCGCTGCAGGCGGCGGCGCGGATCGAAGCCGCGCTGACCGCGCCCTTCCGGCTCTCGGAGCTCGAGATCCGGGTCGACTGCTCGCTCGGCTGCGCCCTGCTCAGCGGAAGCGAGGCCTTGGCCGAGGAGGTGCTCCGCAACGCCCAGTTCGCCCTCAAGCGCTCCAAGGCGAGCGGAGCGGTCCAGATCTACGAGCCCAATCAGGCGCGGGCGGCCCGCCGCCGCTTCAGCATCGAGACCGAGCTTCGACGCTCGATCGAGCAGGGCGGCCTCACCCTCGCCTACCAGCCGCTGATCGACCTCCGCTCCGGCGCGGTCGCCGGGTTCGAGGCGCTGGCGCGCTGGCACCATCCGCAGCGCGGCGCGATCTCGCCGACCGAGTTCATCCCGGTCGCGGAGGAATCGGGCCTGATCGTCCCGCTCGGGCGATGGGCTCTGGAGACGGCGGTCGCGACGCTCGGCGGGTGGGACGAGGCCAATGGCGCGCCGCTACCGCTCTCGGTCAGCGTCAATCTCTCGGCCCTCCAGGTCGCCCGCGACGATATCGCCGCGCTCGTCGCTTCGGTCCTGGCCCGTCACTCGCTTCCCGGCGCAAGGCTGATCCTCGAGCTCACCGAGAGCGCGATCGTCCAGGACCCGAGGCGGGCGACCGACGTGCTCGCCGGCCTCAAGGCGCTCGGAGTCAGCGTCGCGATGGACGATTTCGGAACCGGCTACACCTCGCTCGCCTATCTCCAGCGCCTTCCGATCGACATGCTCAAGATCGACCGGAGCTTCGTCTCCGGAATGCTTCGCGATTCCGATTCGGTCGCCATCGTCCGAGCCATCTTGTCGCTCGCCAGCGCGCTCGGGATGGCGACGACGGCCGAGGGCATAGACACGCCCGAGCTCGCCAAGGCGCTTGCCGGCATGGGCTGCTCGCACGGGCAGGGCTTCCATTTCGCCCGGCCGCTCGAACCCGACGCCGCTTTCGCCTACTGGGCCTCGCGCAAGGCCTGATCGACGTGGCGGCGGGCGATCGCCCGCTGCGCCGCCGAATCGGGGGGGAAGCCGCCTTCGGCCCATTCGCGCTCGATCGCCTGCAGGGTCCGGGCGACCGCCGGGCCCGGAGCGAGGCCCATGCCGATGAGGTCGCCGCCGCCGAGCCGCATCCTCGGCCGCTGCCAGCCCGCGAGCGCCGCCGCCGCTTCCGGCGCGCCCTCGCCGAGCAGGATCCGGTCGGCCGCCTCCTCGCCGCCGATCGCATAAGCGAGCACCTGCGGCGCCCGCGGATCGCCGGGCTCCCGGTTCGAGGCCGCAATCAGCCTTTTGGCGGAGCGGTTCGACAGCCTGAGGCGCGCGGCGATTCCGGCGGCGATGTCGCCGTCGGCGGGGATCAGCGCCGCCAGCCGGCGAATGGGGTTGGCGGCCATCCCCGCCTCCGCTTCCCGCCGGACCAGCCTCGCCAGCCGCCCGACTCCGTCCGGGCCGATCTCGGGCACGACCGGCTTCAATATCTCGCGCTCGACCATCAGCCGGACCGCGGCGACCGGGTCGGGCAAGGCGAGCAGCTTGGTGAGCTCGTCGGCGATGCGCTCCCGCGACAGAGCCATCAGGTCGTTGGCCCGGGCCGCGCAGGCCTCGATCGCCTCCGGGTCGGGATCGCCGACTCCGAACCGCGCGAAGAAGCGAAAGAATCGCAGGATGCGCAGATGGTCCTCGGCGATCCGGGTGAGGGCGTCTCCGATGAAGCGAACCCGGCGCTCCGCGAGATCGGCCTCGCCGCCGAAATAGTCGAATATCTCCAGAGTCGCCGGATCGGCGAGCAGGGCGTTGATCGTGAAATCGCGGCGCGCGGCGTCCTCGCGCCAGTCGTCGGTGTAGGCGATGGTGGCGCGGCGGCCGTCGGTCGCGACGTCGCGCCTCAGGGTCGTCACCTCGACCGGCTTGCCGCCGACCACGGCGGTGACCGTGCCGTGGGCGAGGCCGGTCGGCACCGCCTTGATCCGCGCTTTGCCCAGCCTGTCCAGCACTTCCGTCGGCGCAAGCCGGGTGGCGAGGTCGACGTCGCTGACCGGAAGGCCGAGCAGGGTGTCGCGGACGCATCCGCCGACGTAGCGCGTGTGGCCGTCCTTCGCCCCGAGCGTGGCGAGCAGGGCCTTCATTCCCTCGCGGCGTTGCCACTCCGCCCTCGGCAGCTTCATCCGACCAGCTCCAGCCGGCGCGACAGGTTGACGATCATCGCCGCCGTCGCGCCCCAGATCCGCCGTCCCTCCCATTCGATCTCGTAATAGCTGCGTTCCCGGCCCCGCCATTCGGCCGTTCGCACCACCTGATGGCGGGGGTCGAGCAGATAATGGAGCGGAGCCTCGAACATCGCCGCCACCTCTCCCGGCTGCGGCTTCAGGTCGAGGCCGGGCGGGACGACTC
The DNA here is from genome assembly GCA_035714565.1 of Allosphingosinicella sp. Taxonomy (GTDB): domain Bacteria; phylum Pseudomonadota; class Alphaproteobacteria; order Sphingomonadales; family Sphingomonadaceae; genus Allosphingosinicella. The sequence continues at coordinate 52,033 of DASTLX010000014.1, read as the reverse complement.
CGACGATGGGAGTCACCTCGAAGCCGGTGATGGTGCGATACAGGTCGGCGGCGCCGATCACCTCGACCCGGTCGCGAGGGAGAGCGATCTCCTCCTCCGCCTCGCGAAGGGCGGCGGCGACCGGGCCGTCGTCCTCCGGATCGATCCGGCCGCCCGGAAAGCTGATCTGGCCCGGATGCTTGCGCATCGTCTCGGGGCGCTCGGTCAGGATCACCGTCGGCGCGGGGCGGTCGACCACCGCGACCAGCACCGCCGCCGGCATGAGGTCGCCCTCGGCGCCCTCCAGCACGTCGCCCTCGAGCAGGATCGGGCGACGCCGACGACCGCGCTCGAGCGCCTCGCGGAGCCGGCCGGCGAGGCCGGTCACGGAGTCGCCATCGGGAAGAAGGCGCCGCCGCTCCACAGGCCGGGAGGGTCGCCGCCGGCGAGGGCGATCTCCGCGAGCTCGTAATAGACCGGCCGGGCGACGAGCGCGTCGAGCCCGCCCCGGACCTGGAGATAAGGGTGAGGCCCCTCGCGGCCGGCCTCGAACCGAAGCGGGTGGTCGGGACCCGCGATGACGACGTCGCCGGTATTCAGCCGGAAGGCGAGCGACGCCGCCTCGCCTTGCCCTTCCGCCTTGAGCTCGACGGCGACGAACGGCGCGTCCTCGACTTCGATGTCGAGCTTCTCGACCGGAGTCACCAGGACGAATCGCCCGTCGGGCTCGCGCCTCAGGATGGTCGAGAACAGCCGGACCATGGCCTGCCGCCCGATCGGGCTGCCCTGGTGGAACCATGTCCCGTCGCGGGCGATGCGCATCTCGCTGTCGCCGCAATGGGACGGATTCCACTTGTCGACGGGAGGAAGCTTCTTGTCCTCGGCAAGCCGGGCGATTTCGGCGAGGGACAGGCCGGCAAGGTCGTCGGGAGGCGGAGGCATCGGCATAGCGGCGGACTCTGGCGGTGCGGGAGCGCCGGAGCAAGCCTTGCCGCCGGAAAGGCGCGAAGGGCCGTTGCCGGTATTGAGTAGCGACCCCCGTCCATCCTATCCGGAGCCCATGGCCAGCGAGTTCGAAGGGGCGAGGACGGCGATCGTCACCGGCGGGGCGCGGCGGATCGGCGCCGCTTTGTGCCGTGCGCTCGCGGAGGACGGCTGGCACCTGCTCATCCATTGCCGCCGCTCGACCGGGGAAGCGGAGGCTCTCGCGCTCGAGCTCGGCCGGGCGGCGACGGTCAGCGCCGATCTCGCGGCGCCCGACGCCGCGACGCGGGTGATGGCGGCCCTGGACGGGCTCCCGCCGGCGCGGCTTCTGGTCAACAACGCCTCGCTCTTCGCCTATGACGGCGCCGACGACTTCACCGTCCCAGGCTGGGACGCGCATCTCGACACCAATTTGCGGGCGCCGGCCCTGCTCTCCCAGGCTTTCGCGGCGCGGGCCGAGGGGGGCGGGCTGATCGTCAACCTGCTCGACGCCAAGCTGGAGGCGCCGAACCCGGACTTCTTCAGCTACACGGTCTCCAAGCTGGGGCTGGCCGGCCTCACCGAGCTGTGCGCCCGGGCCTGGGCGGGGCGCGGGATCCGCGTCTGCGGCATCGCGCCCTCGGTCACCCTGGTGTCGGGGGCCCAGACGAACTTCGAGTCGGTCCACGGCCTCAACGCCCTGCGCCGCGGAGTCCGCGTCGAGGACCTGGTCGCCGCTCTGAGGTTCATCATTGCCACGCCGACCTTCACCGGGCAGACGCTCACCCTCGACGCCGGGCAGCGCTTCCTCGGCCTGCCCCGCGACGTCCAGTTCCTGGAGCCTGCCGATGACTGAGCCTTTCAAGCTCGACGGCCTCACCCCGCCCCGCCTGGCGCCGAAGAGCCGCAAGATCGTGCTCGAGGATTATTGCGTCGCGGCCGACATCGGCTTCCACGACTTCGAGGTAGGCGCTCCCCAGCGCCTTGTGGTCACGGTCGAGGTCTGGGTCGACGAAGCCAGCTTCCCGACCGACGACCAGCCCGGCGGCGCCTGGGATTACGACTTCCTTCGAACCGAGATCGGGGCCCTGATCGAGGGCCGCCGCTTCAACCTTCAGGAAACGGTCGCGCGCGAGATCTACGACCTCGTCGCGGCCCGGCGCGGGGTGACCGGCCTCCGGGTGGCGACCCGAAAGCCGGACATCTATCCGGATTGCACGGGCGTGGGCGTGGAGCTGACGTCCTTTTGAGTTTCCGCCCCGGATTTCCGGGGGAAGGGAAGGCGGCGCGGAGCGCTCGAAGAACCCCTCCACAAGATGCCGGGGAGGAGAATCGAGCGGCGTCTAGCGCCGGCTCCTCACGCACGGCCCCAGCCGCTCGAGCACGAACCTGTAATCCGCGACGATCGCCGCCGCCGATTCGGAGTCGGCCTCGGCCAGGCTCTGCTTCGGGAGCGCTCGGGGGAGGCCGCAGGCGAGACGGTACCAGAGCAGGGTGCCCGGCGCGGGCGGCTCGGCGGCCTCGTCGACGATCTCGCTCAGCGCCACCGCCCATTGCGGGGTCTGTCCGGGCCGGCGCAGGACGGTCAGCGACACCGGCGTGCCACCGGCGGTCTGGAGGAACAGCTGGGTCTCGCTCTCGCCTCGGATCGCTCCGGGCACGTGGAAGGCCCGGCCGATTCCGGCGATCCTGGGCGGAGGCGAGGCCGAGCTCGCCTCGCGGACGATCGACCGAAGGGTGGCGGCCCGTTCGGGCGTGAAGGCGATCTGGGCGTCGGAAGCGACCAGGCGGAGCTCGCCGGGCCGGCCCTGGACCGGCGAGGCGAGGAGCAGGTACTCGCCGCCCTTGCGAAGCCGGGGCGCCTTGCCCCTGGCGTCGAGCGGCAGGTCGACGAGGTAGCCGAGCCGCGCCGGCAGCGACTGCGGCGAGCGGATCAGCGAGACCAGGGCCGCCTCGACGTAGAAACGGGCCCGTCCCGGCTTGAGGTCGGGCGCCCGCTCCGCCTTGACCGCGACCGAGTCGGAGATCCGCACCTGGGCGACGACCGGAGCGGTGAGCGCGAGGTCGGCGAGATCGGCATAGGTCGGCGCCGGCGCGGCCGGGGCCTGCGATTCGCCCGGAGCCGCGGCGATGGCGATCAGCGCCGCCGCGAGCGCGCCTTTACAAAAAGTTAGCGTGCCTGCCACCGTTCCGCCTCCGTAAGTTTATACCCCGTTTCCCATATGCTTAGCTGGATGAACGGCGGATTTCGGCCGTTTTAGGCGCATGCGCCTTGCAATCACAGGAGGATTGCGTCCTCCTGAGTCTCACGATAGAGGACAGGGCTTCGGCCCATGATATGTTGATACATCGCATATCGGATGGAGCCGTTGGGGATCAGCCGCGTTGTGGTGGCGAGCAGGTCCCCGCGAGAGGACGAAGAGAGGGAGTGTGGCTGATTAATGGCATATGCTGACAACAGGATGAGCCGGAGCCGCATGACGGCGATCTTCATCGTCGCGCTCCTCCACGCTCTCCTAGGCTACGCGCTCATCACCGGCCTGGCCTATAATGTGGTCAAGAAGGTGGCGGCTGATCTCAAGACGTTCAACGTGGAGGAGGAGCCGCCGCCCCCCGAGGAGAAGCCGCCGCCCCCGCCGCCGGACCAGCCGCAGACTCCGCCGCCGGTAGTGTCGCCGCCGCCGATCGTGCGGACCAACACGCCGCCGCCGCCGGTCTTCTCGGTTCCGACAGCGCCGCCGTTCATCCCGACGCCGACCGCGCCTCCGGCGCCGCCTGCGCCGCCCGCGCCGCCGCCGCCGCCGCCGCCGCCGCCCAAGAAGGTCACTCCGGCCCGGGCGAAGGCGAACCTCGCGTCGCTCTTCTCGGACGAGGACTATCCGGCTTCGGCGGTCCGGTCCGGGGAATCGGGCGCCACCAGCTTCCGGCTGGAGGTCGGCGCCAACGGCCGGGTCACCAACTGCACGGTGACCTCGTCGAGCGGCTCGTCCGCGCTCGATTCGACGACCTGCCGGCTGTTGAGGTCGCGGGCCCGGTTCACTCCGGCGACCGACAGCAGCGGATCGGCGACGAGCGACTCGGTCAGCGGCCGGATCGTCTGGCGTCTCCCGGCCGACTGACGATGGGTCGACCGGCAATCACGATTAGCGAAATCATCTGAGAGGAAAGTAGAGACCATGGCCACCCCAGCAGCAGGCGCAGCCCCCGGCGGCGCAAACCCCTATGGCCTCATGGCCGCACTCGAGCAGGGCGGAGCGATCGCCTGGGCGACCTTCATCATCCTCGTGATCATGTCGGCCGGTTCCTGGTACGTGCTGTTCGTCAAGCTCTTCGAGCAGCAGAAGATCATCAATCAGGGCCGCCGCGCCCGGAGCAGCTTCTGGCAATCGGCCAACCTGCGCGAAGGCGCGTCCAAGCTCGAGAAGAACAGCGCCTATCGCCAGATCGTCGACGACGGCATCCTCGCGCTCGAGCAGCACGACAAGCTGACCGACCCGATCGACCAGCACGACTGGATGCTCAACTCGCTGGCGCGCAGCCAGGGCGCGATCACCTCGCGCCTGTCGAGCGGCCTCGCCTTCCTCGCCACCGTCGGCTCGACGGCGCCGTTCGTCGGCCTGTTCGGAACCGTCGTCGGCATCTACCGAGCGCTGGTGAAGATCGGCGCCGCCGGTCAGGCCTCGATCGACACCGTCGCCGGCCCGGTCGGAGAGGCCCTGATCATGACCGCCCTCGGCCTCGTCGTCGCGGTTCCGGCGGTGCTCGCCTACAACTGGCTGATCCGCCGCAACAAGGCGATCGTCGAGGAGCTCGCCCGCTTCTCCAACGAGCTTCACGGCTACATGATGTCGGGCGGCGCGGTCCGTCCGGTCGTCGCCGCCCGCGGCGGCGCGGCGGCCGGCGGCGCCAGCGCGGCCAAGGGTCCGGGCGCGGCTTCGCCGGGCGGCACCACCGCCACGGGAAGCGCGATCGGGGCCAACAATCCCGGCCCGAAGAAAGTCTGACGAAAAAGGCGGCGGCGGGCCGCGAGGCTCCGCCGCCGCCGCTCCCCGGCACTCGATCTAGATAGGATTACCGACCATGGCCATGAATGTCGGCCAAGAGAGCGAAACCGGCGAAGAAAACCCGATGTCGGACATCAACACGACTCCCCTCGTGGACGTCATGCTCGTGCTCCTCATCATCTTCCTGATCACCGTGCCGGTCGTCATCCAGACGATCCCGATGAAATTGCCGAAGGTCGATTTCGAGCCGACCACGACCAAGCCGGAGAACGTCTCTCTCTCCGTCAAGGGCGGTCCGGGCGGAAGCTGCGAGGTCTATTGGGGTCTCACCCGGATGAACTCGGAGGACCTGCTCAAGCGGGCGGTCAAGAAGCTCGAGGACGAGATCAGGAAGGTCGGCGGAGTCGAGAACATCACCGAGGAAAACATGCCGGAGGCGCATATCCGGGCGGACGTCAACACGCCCTACAAATGCGTCGGCGGAGCCATCTACACGATGCAGCGGGCGGGCTTCGCGCGCGTCGGCTTCATCTCCGAGCCGCCCCCGCGCGGCGGCGGTACCCGCCTCTAAGGTCGTCGCGGGTCGAAAAAGGGTTTAGGAGTTACAGATTATGTCAATGTCAGTCGGCGGTTCGGACGACGAACCCATGATGGACATCAACACGACGCCGCTCATCGACGTCATGCTGGTGCTCCTGATCATGTTCATCATCACGATCCCGATCCAGACCCACGCGGTGAAGCTGGACCTTCCGCAGGACCAGCCCAACCAGCAGCCGCCGCCCATCGATCCGGTCAAGAACAAGATCGTGATCACGCCTCAGGATCAGGTGCAGTGGAACGGAACTCCGATCGATCTCGGCCGGCTCCGCCAGTATCTGGACGTCACCCAGACGATGAACCCGGTCCCCGAGCTTCACCTCCAGCCCGACGCCAACGCGCGCTACGAGCTGGTCGACGAGGTCCTCGCCATCACCAAGCGCGCGCGGGTCGAGAAGATGGGCTTCGTCGGCAACGAGGCTTACGCGGCCTTCTAGGCGGGGCGGCAGCTTCTCCACGTCTCTCGGGGCGGTCCTTCGGGGCCGCCCTTTTTTTTCCGCCCCGGCATTGGCGGGGGAGGGGGACCGAGCGAAGCGCGGTGGAGGGGGTCTTTCGAGCTCCGCACCGCCCCTCCGCCAGGCTTCGCACGGTCCCCCTCCCCCGCGGATGCAGGGGAGGATCCGGGAGGCAAGTCAGGCCGCGATCCCGTCGAACTGGAGGCGCGCGAGTCGGGCGTAGAGGCCGCCCTCGGCGCGGAGGCTGGCGTCGTTGCCCTGCTCGACGATCCGGCCCTGGTCCATGACCACGATCCGGTCGGCGGCTCGGACCGTCGCGAGCCGGTGGGCGATGACGATGGTCGTGCGGTCCGCCATCAGCCGCTCGAGCGAGCGCTGGACGAGCCGCTCGCTCTCCGCGTCGAGGGCCGAAGTGGCCTCGTCGAGCAGGAGCAGGGGCGAGTCGCGGAGCACCGCTCGGGCGATGGCGAGGCGCTGGCGCTGGCCGCCCGACAGCCGCGCGCCGCCCTCGCCCATATAGGTGTCGAGGCGGTCGGGGAGCTTGGCGAGGAACTCGGCGGCGTTGGCGGCTTCGGCCGCCGCCCACAATTCGTCGTCCGACGCCTCCCACCGCCCGTAGCGCAGATTGTCGCGGGCGGAGGCGGCGAAGATCACCGTATCCTGCGGGACGACCGCGATCCGGGCCCGAACCTCCGCCGGGTCGGCGTCGGGAAGAGCCACTCCGTCGAGCAGGACGGTTCCCGCCTCCGGATCGTAGAAGCGCTGGGCGAGCTGGAACAAGGTCGACTTGCCCGCGCCGGAGGGTCCGACCACCGCAAGCGTCTCTCCCGGCGCCACGGCGAGGGTGAAATCGTGCAGCGCGCTCACCTCGAGCCGGGTCGGATAGCGGAAGGTGACCGAGCGGAATTCGAGCGCCCCGCGGCCCGGCGACGGCAGGGGCCTTGGCACGGCGGGAGCCCTGATCCCCGGTTCCTCGCGAAGCAGCTCGGTGAGACGGCCGGCCGCTCCGGCCCCGCGAAGGAGGTCGCCATAGACTTCGGTGAGAGCGCCGAAGGCGCCGGCGACCAGTCCGCCGGTGAGGACGAAGGCGGCTATGGTGCCGCCGCTGATCCGCCCCGACTGGACGTCGATCGCGCCCTGCCACATCACCATCGTGATCGATCCGAAGATGAGCGCGATCACGCCCGCCGTCATCAGCGCCCGGAGCATGATCCGCCGCCGGGCGGTCTGGAACACCCGCTCCACCGCCGCGGCGAAGCGGCTCGCCTCGCGCGCCTCCTGGCCGAAGCCCTGGACGATCTTCATCGCGCCGAGCACCTCGTCGACCATCGCCCCGACCTCGGCGATTCGATCCTGGCCGAACCTGGAGACGTTGCGGATGCGCCGGCCGAGGAAGACGATCGGAAGGATGACGACCGGGATTCCGAGCAGGAGCATGGCGGTCAGCTTCGGCGCCAAAGCGAGCAGGTAGACGATCCCGCCCAGGCCCATGACGATGTTGCGGAGCGCCACCGAGATCGTCGTCCCGACCACCTGCTCGATGATCGTCGTGTCGGCGGTGAGCCGCGAGGCGATCTCCGAGGGGCGGTTCTCCTCGAAGAAGGACGGGGCGAGCCGAAGCAGGTTGCGCTGCACGGCCTCGCGGACGTCGGCGACGACCCGCTCGCCGAGCCAGGAGACGAAATAGAAGCGGGTGGCGGTCGCGATCGCCATGATCACCACGATCACAAGCAGATACTGGAACCAGCGGCCGACGTCGCCGCCGGTGCCGGTGAAGCCCCGGTCGATGATCAGCTTGAAGGCGCCGGGAATGGCGAGCGTGGCGAGCGCAGCCACCAGCAAGGCCAGAAGAGCCCCGGCGACATGCCCCTTGTAGCGCGCCGTGAACCGCCAGATCAGCGCCAGGTTGGCGATGCGGCGCGGGCTCGCGGTCTCGTCTAGCTTCTCGGCCATGGCGGGGGGGTAGCAGGGGCGGGGCGCCTCGTCATCCCGGCGAAAGCCGGGACCCCGGCCGCAAGAGGCGCGGCGGCTGATCTCCACGAGGTCCCGGCTTGCGCCGGGATGACGGGCGCTCACCGGCGTCGGACCCATCCGCCCTGTGGATGGTTTTGATCCGCAACCCCTTTTCCGTTGACGCCCACGCTGCGGCGCACCAAACAGGACGCCACATGCTCTATGACGCCTATGAAATGCAGCGTTCGCTGCTCGCCGGAGCTTCGACCCTCGCCAATATCGGCGCCGGCTGGCTCCAGAACCCCGCCAACCCCTTCGCCTACAGCCAGATGGGTCCCATCGTCGCGTCGGCGCTCGACGTCTTCGCCCACGCCTCGGCGCCGCGCGGCAAGCCGGAATTCGGGCTCGACTCGACCCTGGTGAAGGGCCGAAAGGTCGCCGTCCACGAGGAGGTCGTGCTGCGCAAGCCGTTCGGCCAGCTCAAGCATTTCCGCCGCGAAGGCGTCCAGGGCGGCCCGAAGCTGCTGATCGTCGCGCCCATGTCGGGCCATTATGCGACCCTGCTCCGCGGCACCGTCGAGCGCATGCTTCCGCGGCACGACGTCTTCATCACCGACTGGCGCGACGCCAAGCTCGTCCCGCTCGATTCCGGCCGCTTCGACCTCGACGATTACATCGACTATCTGGTCGAGTTCCTCGAGCATATCGGCCCGGGCGCCCACATGCTCGCCGTCTGCCAGCCCTCCGTGCCCTGCTATGCGGCGGCGGCCGTGATGAGCGCCGACAAGAACCCCGCCCGCCCGCGCAGCCTGACGATGATGGGCGGCCCGATCGACACCCGCAAGGCGCCGACCCAGGTCAACACCGTCGCCACGCAGCGTCCGCACAGCTGGTTCCAGAACAACGTCATCGCGTCCGTGCCCTACACCTATCCGGGCGCCGGCCGGCCGGTCTATCCCGGCTTCCTTCAGCTCGCCGGCTTCATGGCTATGAACCTTGGCGATCACCTCACCGGCCATTGGGAGATGTTCAAGCACCTCGTCCAGGGCGACGGCGAGAGCGCCGAGGCGAGCAAGGCCTTTTACGACGAATATCGCTCGGTCTGCGACATGACCGCCGAATTCTACCTCCAGACGGTCGACGTCGTCTTCCAGCGCCACCTCCTCCCCAAGGGCGAGATGATGCACCGCGGCCGCCGGGTCGATCCCGCCGCGATCCGCGACGTCGCGCTCCTCGCCATCGAGGGCGAGCGCGACGACATTTCAGGTATCGGCCAGACCAAGGCGGCGCTGGACATCTCGACGAAGCTCCCGCGCGACATGAAGCAATATCACCTCGCCAAGGGCGTCGGCCATTACGGCATCTTCAACGGCAGCAAATGGCGCGAACGCATCGCGCCCGTCGTCGAGGACTGGATCGCCCAGCACGACGGCCGCAGCTAGGCGATCCTCCCGGCATAATCGGAATCGGCGTCGAACCGCGCCCGCCCCTCCATTCGCGTGCTTCGATACTTGAAATAGGCGAAGGCGCCGAGACCGCCCAACGCCAGGGCGAGCAGAGCGACCGGCTTGCCCAGCAGCACGAAGACGATGAATGCGCCCAGCCCGGCGAACGTCATCATCATCATGATCTGCTCGTTCCCGGTCGGGATGGCGAAAGCGGACCGGCCGTCGCGGGTCCGCATTCCGAACAGGCCGCGATGGTCGATCGCCTTGTAGCCGTAGAATCGCCCCTCGGTCCCGGGCTGGAGCGCCGCCGCCACCTCGGGAGCGACGGCGACCTTGTCCAGCTGGATCTCCGGGCCTTCCGTCGTCTTGATGGTAATGCTTTCGTACAGGATCGTGGTCGCGGCCTTTTTCTTCACTATGGCGTCCCCGACCGTCCCGTCGATCACTTCGATGCCCATCCTCCATGCCCCCTGTCGCGCCGCGCTACTCTCCACGCTCGGCCGGGCCATGGCAATCGCTTCGCGCAACCGGGCGAACGAAGCTACTGCTTGGTCACCTTCGCGAAAAGCGTGCCGGCGCCGAGGTCGTGGGCGGAAGCGCTCGGATTGCTGAGCACGATCGTCACGACGTTGGCGGCGCTCACATAGGCGCTGAGGACAACGGGGTGGACGTTGCCGCTGAACGCGGCGACCGCCATGTCGCCGACTGCGGCGCCCGGCACTGTGACCGTAGTCGTAGCAGAACCGCCAGCGGCGATGGACGGCGGATCGTAGGCTGCCTTTCCAGCGATCTCACGCAGGATCGGCTCCCAGGTCGGATTTGTCCCGCCTGCGACGCACTGCCAGCCGCGCTCCTTGACCGACGTGACGAAGCTGTTGAACAGGATCTCGCCGGCGCCAATTCCCCCGGTCCAGGGTGAGTCGCTGAACGCGAGGAGGCGCGCATTCTGCCCGAAGCCGAGGCCGACGACTCCCATTTGCGCGGTAAACGGCACCGCCGCGGGCCGCCCGAATGTCTGGGTCGTGTTCGGCCCTGTGAACTGCAGCGGCACCCGGGCGTCGAGATTGGCGTGGCTCCAGCGCAAGGTGCCGCCCTCCCGCACCTGCAGCGACCAGTTGAAGGAATCCAGATATTGCTCGTCGTAAATGTCGAAGACGGCGTGGTTGGAGCCGGTGCCAATGACGACGCCCACCGACTTCCCGCTGCCGGGGTCTACGTCGGAAGTGGCCAGCCGGTCGACGAGAAGGGCGCCGCCGCCGCCGGAGCGCAGATAGAGGCCTCTTCCGAACGTGCCCGCGTCGGTGACTCCGGCGCCCTGAAGCCCGCCGATGACCATCGAGCGCTGGCTGATCTGCGAAGGCGGCTGCGAGCCCTCCGAATAGCAGCCGACGAATACCGAGGCCGAATTATAATCGTCGGTGCAATAGGCGCCGCCTTCGACGAAGGCCGTCTCGCTGCTCCAGTCCGGCCAATAGGGATGGGCCGAGCCCGGTCCCATTGGCTGCCACACCGACTCCCAGCCGGGCGTCATTGCCGGCTGGTAGGTCTTGGCGTTGGCCGCCTGCCCAGTCCTCACATAATAGATGGTCCCCCCCGAGAGCGTCATCGAACCCGCCCTGTCGGAGCTGGAAAGCCAGCCGGGGCCGACTGTTTTGTTGCCGTTGTCGGAGGAGTGGCACGCGATCCAGCTGTTGCCGAGGAAGCTGCTGTCCTTGATCCCCCAGCTGCCGTTGTTGATCGTGTTGCAGGCCAGGCCATAGCCGGCATTGGCGTCCGCGCCGTCGGCGAAGATTCCGCAGGCGCGGTTGCCGCTGCAGCTCACTCGCTCGAGCGTGAAGCAATTGGCGTTGCCTTCGGCCGCGCCCCCGCTGAGGGAGGTCGCGGTGATGTTGATCCCATGCCGGGAGAAGCCGTTGAACGAGCAATCCTGGATCGTAACGAACGACCGGACCCGGGCCCCGTCCTGCTGCCAGGCATTGCTGCCGGTACCGTTGCCGAGCGAGCCGAAGTGGAGGCCGTGCAGGGTGGTGCCAATGCCGGACGGGTTCCCGTCCGGCTTGGTGCCGGTGAGGCCCGAAGTGTTGTGGGCACTGATCAATATGCCCGTCTTGCCCGGGGCCATCACGATGATCGCGCCGTGGCCTCCATAGAACGCGCCGCGGTTCGGGCCGATCAGCGTGAACGTTCCCGACGCGCAGTCGAGCGTATCGGACATGTAGTAGGTGGCCGAGGCGAAGTGCAGTGGGAGGAAGCCGTTGTACCAGGGATGCTCGACGCTGTGCTTGAAGAAGGTCAGATATTCGACCGCCGCCTGCCACGACGGGAAATCGTCATTGCCTCCGCTCCCGACCACGAAATCGGCGTAAGCGCCGAACATCTCGATATGGAGGTCCTGCTCCGTCGAGAGATGAAACTTGGAGCCGTCGGCAGCGGCGAACCACCATTTGTTCTGGCCGGACGAGGGAAGCGCTGCGGCGACGGCCGTGGAAGCGCGGACATAATCCCCGGCCCCCTTGTCGATGGTGCGATACCCCCTCGATCTGACCGAGTCAGTGGAGGAGGAAATGGAAGAGCCTTGGAGGTCCGTGAACAGCATGGCCGTGCGCCGCTTTCGAAACAGGAGGGAGAACAAAGCGAGGTAGTAGGAATAATCCTACACTTCAAGTGTGACTCTTCCTATTTGCTGGAACGCTCGCATCCGTCTTGCACGCCAGCGACGGCGGGCTATGCTGCGACGCAACAGGATCGAGGAGTCGGCCGGTGAAGAAGATCGAGGCGGTCATCAAGCCGTTCAAGCTCGACGAGGTGAAGGAGGCTCTTCACGACGTCGGGGTTTCGGGCATCACCGTCACCGAAGCCAAGGGCTTCGGCCGCCAGAAGGGTCATACCGAGCTCTACCGCGGCGCCGAATATGTCGTCGACTTCCTGCCCAAGGTGAAGCTGGAGGTGGTCGTCGAGGACGGCCTCGCCGAGCGCGTGGTCGAGGCGATCGCCAACGCCGCCCGCACCGGCCGGATAGGCGACGGCAAGATCTTCGTCATGAACGTCGAGGAGGCGCTTCGCATCCGTACCGGCGAGCGGGGGTCGGACGCGATCTGACGGCGTCGCCCCGGCGAAAGCCGGGGCCCATGAACTCGGTTCGCGGAATACCGGCACCGACGGCGGTCATGGATCCCGGCTTTCGCCGGGATGACGGTGAGGCTACAGCCGCTCCCCGTGGACGACCCCCGCCTCGCCTCCATGTCGCCCGAGGAGCTTCGCTCGGCGATGCGCACGCTCGGCTACCGTACCCAGAACGACCTCGCCGCGGCGATCGGGGTCAGCCGCTCCGCCGTCAGCCTCTGGCTGGAGGGCAAGGTCGGGGTGCCGAGGCCGGTCGCGATGCTGCTGAGGATGCTGATCGCCGCGCAGCGACGGGCGTTCTAGGAAGCTGCGTCGTCGCGGGGGAGCGACGCCACTCGACCCGGCAGCCGCCCGGCAGCCGTCCCGCACCGGCCCGGCAGCCGTCCGGCACCGGTCCGGCAGCCAACCGGCACCGGCCCGGCACCGCCACGGCGCCACCTTGGCATGCGAACCGCGCGACCGGCATCCTGCGTAAACGCGCCCCCGGATTCAGCGCTGGTCATGGCATCTAGTTCATGTTATGTTCTCCTATGGGACAGACCGTCGTAGGAAAGGACGATGCGATTCGCCGGATTGCGGAGACCGCGGAGGCTCGGCCTCTCTCGATCGGAAAAAGCGATCGGGGCGCCGATCGGTGATCGAAGGAATTCTTATTTTCGGGCCAACTTCGGAACTTCCGCGCCGCCCCGCGTGAATTGTTCACCCCGGCTGGACGCGGTGGGGGGCTCGGAGAAAGGCTTGCGGCGCGCTCCCGTCCGAGTCGGGCGGGCGCATCCATCGAAACGGACGAGGGCATCATGGCGAGCGACGCGGGCAAGGTTCTGAAGCGGATCGAGGACGAGGAGATCGAGTGGGTCGACCTCAGGTTCACCGACCCGCGCGGCAAGTGGCAGCATCTCTCCATGGTCGCCGGCGCGGTCGACGAGGACCAGCTCAACGACGGCTTCATGTTCGACGGAAGCTCGATCAACGGCTGGAAGGCGATCAACGAGTCGGACATGATCCTGAGGCCCGATCTCGACGCCGTCTACGTCGACCCGTTCAGCGCGACCCCGATGCTGGTCCTCTTCTGCGACATCGTCGATCCGGGCACCGGCGAGCTCTACGCCCGCGACCCGCGCTCCACCGCCAAGCGCGCCGAGACCTACCTCAAGGGCACGGGAATCGGCGACACCGTCTTCGTCGGCCCCGAGGCGGAGTTCTTCATGTTCGACGACGTTCGCTTCGAGGACGGCTACAACAGCTCCTACTTCCGGATCGACGACGTCGAGCTTCCGACCAACACCGGGCGCGAATATGAGGTCGGAAACCTGGCCCATCGGCCGCGCGCCAAGGGCGGCTATTTCCCGGTCGCTCCGGTCGACAGCGCGATGGACATAAGAGGCGAGATGGTCTCGACCATGCTCGAGATGGGCCTGCCGATGGACAAGCACCATCACGAGGTCGCCGCCGCCCAGCACGAGCTCGGCCTTACCTACGGAACGCTGGTGCAGACGGCGGACCGCATGCAGATCTACAAATATGTCGTCCACATGGTCGCCCAGGCCTACGGCAAGACCGCGACCTTCATGCCCAAGCCGATCAAGGCCGACAACGGCTCGGGAATGCACACCCACATGTCGATCTGGAACGGCGGCAAGCCGCTCTTCGCGGGCAACGGCTATGCCGGGCTCAGCGAGACCGCGCTCTATTTCATCGGCGGGGTCATCAAGCACGCCAAGGCCCTGAACGCCTTCACCAACCCGACGACCAACAGCTACAAGCGCCTCGTCCCGGGCTTCGAGGCGCCGGTGCTCCTCGCTTATTCGAGCCGCAACCGCTCCGCCTCGTGCCGGATTCCCTACGGCGCCGGCGAGAAGGCCAAGCGCGTCGAGTTCCGCTTCCCCGACGCGCTCGCCAATCCCTATCTCGCTTATTCGGCGATCCTGATGGCCGGGCTCGACGGCATCCAGAACCGGATCCACCCCGGCGACCCGATGGACAAGAACCTCTACGACCTGCCGCCCCAGGAGCTGGTCAACGTTCCCACCGTCTGCGGAAGCCTGCGCGAGGCGCTCGTCTCGCTCCAGAACGACCGCGCCTTCCTGACTAGGGGCGACGTGTTCAGCGACGACCAGATCGACGCCTATATGGAGCTCAAGTGGGAAGAGCAGATGCGCTGGGAGACGACTCCGAGCCCAGTGGAGTACGACCTCTATTATTCGTCCTAGCCCATCATCCCGGACCTGGTCCGGGTTCCGGGGACGCCGGGGGCGCGGGGGAGGCGGTCCGGCGGCGCCGCGCGCGGCTCGCCGGCCCGCTTCGGGCTATCGTGCCGCCTTGCGCGGCTCCAGATATTCCGGAGTGACGGTCTTGGGCGCGGCGCTCTTGCGCCTGGTGCGCGCGAGCTTGCCGAGGGCGAATTCCTCGCCGAAATGGAGCCCGACCTGGCCCTGCTGGCACCAGCGCACCTCGGCGGCGAGGGTCCCGGCCTCGGACAGGTCGAGCTCGACGGGAGTGCCCGGCTCGAGCTGGCTTTCGCACTCGATCATCGCGCCGCCGGCGGAGATGTTGCGGAGCCGGACCGGCAGCGTCCGGCCTTCCCAGAGCAGCCGGCCGTTGCGAATCAGCCGATGGCGGGGCGGGCGGCTGAACCCGACCACCTCGGCGGTCGGCCGGCTCTCGGTGGCGAGCCTCAGCGCCTCGTCCGCGGGCATCGGCCTGGCGAAGATGAAGCCCTGGACCTGCGAGCAGCCGAGCCGGCGAATGAGCGAAAGCTCCTCGATCGTCTCGGCGCCCTCGGCGGTCGTGTCCATTCCGAGGCTTTCGGCGAGGACCACGATCGCCCGGACGATGGCGCCGTTGCGGCTGCCCGGATCGGCGGCGCCGCGGACGAAGCTCTGGTCGATCTTTATCTTGTCGAGCGGCGCGTCGCGCAAGTGGCCGAGGCCGGAATGGCCGGTCCCGAAATTGTCGAGGGCGAGGCGCACTCCCAGGCTGCGCAGGCGGGCGAGGTTGGCTTCGGTGACCTTGCGGTCGGCGAGGAACACCGCCTCGTTGATCTCGAGCTCGAGCCGCTCGGGATCGAGCCGCGAGGCGGCGAGCGTTCCCGTCACCGTGGCCGCCAACGCGGGATCGGCGAACTGGACCGGCGAGAGGTTGACCGCCACCCGGATATGGCTGGGCCATTTCGCGGCTTCGGCGCAGGCCGTCCTCAGCACCCAGTCCCCGATCCGGGGCATCAGGCCGCTCTCCTCGGCGAGCGGGATGACCAAGGCGGGCGGAAGCAGGCCGCGCACGGGATGGTGCCAGCGCAGCAGCGCCTCGAAGGCCACCACCTCCTCGGAAACGGAATCGACGATCGGCTGGTAGAGAAGCGCCAGCTGGTCGCCGGCCAGGGCCTCGCGAAGGTCCTTCTCGAGGATCTGCCTTTCGGTGGCGAGCGCGTGCATTTCCTGCGCGAAGAAACGGAAGGTGCCGCGTCCGTCCGCCTTGGCGGCGTAGAGGGCGACGTCGGCGTCCTTGATCAGCCCTTCCGCCAGCGTCTTGCCCGGAACGGCCACCGCGATTCCGACCGAGGTCCCGATGCGGATTTCGTGCCCTTCGATCTTGTAGGGTCGAGAGACCTGCTCGATCAGCCGCCGGGCCAGCTCCGAAAGCCGGCTTTCCTCCTCGATCCCGGGGAGGATCGCCTCGAACTCGTCGCCGCCGAGCCGGCCGACCTGGCCGTCCTCGCCGAGCACCTCGGTGAGGCGGCCGGCGACCTTCTTCAGAAGCTTGTCGCCGACCGGGTGACCGAGCGTGTCGTTGACCTGCTTGAAGCGGTCGAGGTCGATGATCATCAGCGCGCAGCCGCGGCGACGGGCGTCGGCATTGGCCAGCGCCTGGCCGAGCATGGCCCGCATCATCGCCCGGTTGGGCAGGTTGGTGAGGCTGTCGTAGCGCGCCAGCTTGCTCGCCTCCGCCTCGCTTCGGCGCTGCTCGCTGAGGTTGCTGCCGAGCCCCCGGAAGCCGAGGAAGCGGCCATAGCTGTCGAAATTGGGATTTCCCGAAAGCGACCACCAGTCGTCGTCGGCCCCGGGCGCCCGGACCACGACGTCGGCGAAGGGGAAGCGGGCCGAAAGGTGGAAGCCGAGCGTCCGGCGGCTGTCGTCGCCGTCGCCGGAGTCGAGAAGCAGCACTTCCTCGAAGCGGCGGCCGACCAGCTCGGTCGCGGCGAGGCCGAGATGGGCGGCGAGCGGATCGGAGACGTAGGTCAGGGCGCCGTCGGCATTGGTCTCCCAGAACCAGCCGCGGCCGCTCGCCTCGAAGTCGGCGACGAAGCGCCGCGCCTTTTCCGCCTGCCATTCCATCGACAGGCGCTGGCGGGCGGTGAAGAGGGTCTGCCGCGAGCGGGAGACGCCCAGGCACAGCAGGAAGAGGCTGAAGGCGCCGCCGATCGGTACGACCGGCTCCTGGCTCGGCATCAGCGCCGCGACTCCGAAGGCGGCGCAGAGCGCGAGCATCATCAGGATGGGGACGTTGAAGAAGACGGGGATGGCCGAGCCGGCGCCGGCGATGAGGGCGGCCTTGACCAATATCGTCTGGGCCCCGGGAGGCACGGCGAGCGCGGCGCCGAGCCAGAGCCCGGCGACGGCGGCGCCGTGGAGGGCGGTGAGGCGCACCGCCTGATAGGGGAGCAGGGGCAGGCGGCGAAGCGCAGCCCAGAGCGCCAGGTCGAGGAGCAATATGGCAAGAAACAATCCGGCGAGAACCGCCAGGCCCCCGGTCGCGCCGGCGGCGGCGAGCCCGCCGACGACCACGGCGCTCCAAAGCAGATGGGACCCGGCGAGCAGCGGAAGCGAGACGACCAGGCTCCGGGCCCGTTCGCGGGCGGCGCGGTCGTCGTCCTCGTCGGCGGCCGGCGTGAAATCGAACAGCACAAGCTCCGCGAGCTCCGGCGGAGTGACGGGCTCCTGGCCCCTGTCGCTCAACCCGGCGAACCGCCCTTTGCGCATCGCTTGTCGCGTCCCGATAATGACTTGCCGGCTCCTCCCCGAAACCGCTGAGGGGAGACTAGGTAACCGAGGTTAAGAAAGCGCTTATCCGCGCCTTCGGAAATCATGCCGACGCGACGCCTTTGCGCATCGGCAGGGCGGAGAGGATTTCGCGTCGAATCTGGCCTTCCGCGCCGCGCCGCCCCGCTCGCTTCGCCGCCGCCCGCTCGACCAGCAGCCGAGCCAGCGTGTGGTGCCGCTCGGGGAAGGTCCATTGACAGCGCTTGAGTTCGATGGGGGCGAAGAAGCGGGCGCCGAACTGGTCGCCGCGCTGCCACTCGACCTGCGCGTCGACCGATCCGATGCCGGGCACGTCGAGCGATACGCTTCCGCCGGGCTTGACCCGGGCCTCGCATTCCGCGCGGAAGCCCGAGGCCGACAGGTCCAGCATCTTTATCTGAAGGCTGCTCCAGCTGTTCGGCCGGAGCCGAGTCTCGGCGTCGACCGGAAGCCGTTCCGCGCGGCGGCCGCTGTCGAAGCCGTTATCGTCGTCCGAGGACATTCAAGATCCCCATCCCCAAGTTGAGGCTGGGCGCACGATAGCGCTTGCGCGTTAACGAATTGCTGCCGGCGGCTGCGAGCAATTGTAAACCTGGATCAATTCAGCCGTCATCCCGGCGAAAGCCGGGATCCACCAACACAGGCGATCCAAGAATTGGCAGCCGTGTTCATGGATCGCGGCTCAAGTCGGCATGACGACGCCGCTAATAATCCTTCGACACCCTGACGTTCACGCTCTCCCGCCCGATCGTGGAGATGCTCGACAGGAGCGATAGCCAGCGGGTGATCTGATATTCGACGAGGGTCGCCGAATAGCCGCGGGCGTCGGTGACCACTTCGACGTAGACACGGCGGCCGAGATACTTGCCGGCGGCGATGGCGGTGCCCTGGCCGGTGGTGATGTCGGCCGGGACGATTCGAAGCCGGTCGAGCCCGGTGGCCGCGCGGACCGCGTTGATCGGGTCGAGGCCGCCGCCGCTGTTGTTCAGCGACGCGACGGCGGCGGCGAGCTGGAGCGCCTCGGGCGCCGACAGGTTGGTGATCGAGGTTCCGAACAGCAGGCGGCTCAGCAGCTCGTCCTGCGGAAGCGCCGGAGTGCTGGCGAAGCTGATCTCGGGGCGCTGGCCGCGGCCTGTCACGCGGATGATCGCGTTCAGTCCCTGGACTCCGCCCTCGGCGGTGATGTCGAGCACCGGATTGACCGGCGATTCGCCGAGGAAGCGGATCTGGCCGCGCTCGAGGTCGAAGCGCCGGCCGGCGAAATCGTAGCTGCCGCGGATGAGGTCGGCGCGGCCGCTGATCCTCGGCTCGGTCACGGTCCCGGCGATCTTGAGGTCGGCGCTCCATTCGCTGTTGATCCCGAGGCCCGCGACCATCAGCCGGTTGCGGGCATCGACGTCGAGATCGAGCCGCCAAGGCGAGAGCCGCCGGGCCACCGGCCGCTCGTCGGCGGGCCGGTTGAGCTCGCGCACCGTCAGCCGCGGCACCTGGGTCGACGCGGTGACCGCGCCGAGCCGGAAGCTGCCGCTGACCAGGTCGACCTTGCCCGAGATGCTGCCGTCCTGCCCGTCGGACCGGATCCGGATGGGGCCGGTCACCTGGGCCTTGATGTCGTCCCGGTCGAGGAGCTGGGCGGCTTTGGCGTCGATCGCGATGTCGATCCCGAAGCCCTTCGGGCCGGCGAGGTCGAAGGTCGCCCGGCCGGTCACCGTGCCGCTCCGCTTGGTGGCGCCCGAGAAGCTGTCGAGGACCAGCTTCGAGCCGCCGAACCGGCCCGCCGCCCGGACGTTGTCGATCACCATGCCGGTGACCGCGCTCTCGATCCGGGCGCGCTCGGTCCTCAGCGAGCCGCGGATTTGCGGGTTGGCGAGCGTGCCCCGGGCGTCGGCGCCGACCGCGACCGGTCCGGAGACGTCGAGCAGCTCGACCCCGGTCAGCCGCCACAACGTGTCGGCGGGCCCGTTGTAGCGGAGCTGGCCGAAGAGCGGCGCGGCGCTGAGGCGCTCGCCGATATTGCCGCTTCGCCCGATCGGCGCCAACCGGGCCTGCGCCCGCCCGATCGTCCGGCCCTCGCTGACCGCGACGGCGCGGAGCGCCGCATTGCCGCCCGCGAGCTTGGCGACGAGGCCGATATCGACGGGCCGGGAGGACAGGACCAGGCCCGAGCGGGTAAGGCCGCGGATCCTGAGGTTGGCGTCTCCGCTCGGCTCGCCGACGGCTCCGAACCGATAGCTCAGCGTGCCCGAGGCGCTTCCGCCCAGGCCGAGCTGGGGCCAGCCTATGTCGAGCACCCCGAGCGGCATCGATTCGACCCTGGCGTTGAGCTCGCTGGTCGATCCGCCGAACAGGCCGGAGACGGTGGCGTTGCCGCCGGCGAAGGTGAGAGCGGTGGCGGCGAGCCGCCAGCCGTCGCCCTCGCGGGCCAGCACTGCCGGCTCGCTCAGGACGATCGCGCGCCGGTCGACCGTCCCCCGGCCGGTCAGCCGGAACCGGCCGGGGGCGATGTCGGCCACGGTGTCGAAGACGAAGTCGCGGCCGCGCGTCCCGGCGATCCGGGCGCGGACCTGGCCCGCGCCGCCGCGGAGCTCGCCGGTGGCGACCAGGCTGGCGATGGAGAGCGCGCCGCGGCTAAGACCGCGGGCCGTCAGGCTGCCCTTGAGCGACGTCCCGGCGGGGTCGAGCACCGCCACGCCTTCGAGCCGCCCGCTTCGGATGACGATCGGCGGCGGGCCGGCGAAGCGGGCATTGTCGGCCTTGAGGTCGATGGCGATCCGCTGGAGGCCGTTCCAGGGGCTGAAGGCCAGCCGTCCGGACAGGCCGCCGCCGCCGACGTCGAGCCGGCCGGTGAAGCCGCCGGGGTCCGAGCGCAGGGCGCCCGACGCCCGGCTGTTGGAGACGTCGATCGCGGCGACCTGGATCAGGGCGGGCTGGTCCTTCGGAAGCAGGATCGCTCCGTTCGAGGTGAAGGGTCCTAGATGCGAGCCGCCGGCGGCCCGGTAGGCGAAGCCGGCGTCGGTAGGATCGAGGTTGAGCAGCACGTCCCTGAGGCCGAGCGCCTCGCTCGGGCGGGCCAGTCGGATCGCCAGCTTCGGCCGCTCGATGCGGCCGTCGAGGCTCATCGCGAACGGCCCGTAGGTGGACTGGGCGCCCTTGCCCTCGAAGGAGAAGGTGCCGTCGCGGCGCCGGAAGCCGGCGCCCGCGATCCGGATCTTCGGGGCGGTGAGGACGAGGTTTCGGAAATGGACGATGAAGTCGTTGCCGCGGACGAGGTCGGCCTCGAGATAGGGCAGGCCGCCCGCGAGCCCGGCGAGGAACCTGTTGTCGAAGCGGCGCACCCAGGCCCGGCCCTTGCCGGTGACGAGAGTGCCCTTTCCGCTCGGGTTGGGAACGACCTTGAGCTCGGTGACGACGTCGACGATTCCGAGGCCGGTGATGAGATAGCGGGTCAGGCCGCCGGAGAGGACGACGTCGAAGCGGCCCGTGATCAGGTCGACGAACAGGCTGAGCTTGCCCTTGAGCTTGTCTGAGGTGAGGTCGAGCCCCTCGCCGGTCAGCGTCTTGCCGGTGACCTTGAGCAGCCCCTCGACGCGCAGATTGGCGAGGATCCCGCCAGCGACGTCGCCGACCCCGGTCACCCGCCGCGCCGACATCACCAGCGGCACCGACACCGGCGCCTTCGAGAAGCGCCCGCGGCCCTGCGCCCAGACGTCCTCGAAGCCCGTCCTGTCGAAAGCCACCCGCGGGCTGGTCAGCCGGTAGGCGAAGGCGAAGGTCCTGAAGGGGCCGTCGAGCCGCGCGACCAGCCGGACCTTCTGCCCGGTCATGTTCGGAAACATCGCCGGCGGCCGGAGCAAATCGGCGCCGACGCGCAGGTCGCGGAACCGGCTTCGGGCGAGGTCGACGGTCCCGGTCGCGACGACGCTCATCGCCGGCGAGCGGAGCGCAAGCCGTCCCTCGAGCTGGCGGTCTTCGAGAGTCGCGTCGCCCCTGACCTGGACGACAGGAGCGGTCAGCCTGGCTTTCTTGCCCTTCCAGAATTGCGCCGGGGCGATCCGGCCGGCGAGGCCGTAGCGGCCGTTCCGGGCGCGCAGGCGGAGGTCCGCGGTGCGCCGCCCGGAAAGATCGAGGCGGGCGACCCCGTTCCACCGCGCCCAGCTTCCGTCGCCGTCGACGGTGAGAGCGATCGGCCGGCCCGTCCCGAGCATCGCGCCCGCCACCCCCCGGGCCGGGGAGACCAGCTTCACGTCGAGGTCGAAACGGTCGCGGTCGGGCTCGGCGTCGAGGACCAGCGAGAAGCGGTCGCCGCCGTCCGCGACCACGGCCTTGAGGCCGACGAGCGCCCGGCCGGAGCGGATGTCGGCCTCGCCGGCGAGGCTCGCCGTGCGCGGCTGTCCGGTCACCGCCCTGCCGATCCGGAGCCGGGCGACGTCAAGACGTCCGACATGGATGTCGAAGCCGGGCAGGACCGGCCCCGGCTTCTCGCTCGGCCTCAGCCTAGGCAGCCGGTGGAGCGCGGCCAGGTCGGAAACGAGGCGGTGGATGACGAGCCGGTTGGTGATCCAGGAGAGCGGCTGCCAGTCGACCTCGATCAGCGGCGATTCCGCGAACAGCCCCTTCGGATCGTAGAGCCTGACGTCGCGAAGCTTCGTGTCGCTCCAGATCGAGCCTTCGATCCGGCCGATGTGGATGCGAAGGCCCGAATCCGGCGCCATCGCGGCGATGCGGTCGGCGATGAAGCGGTGCCCCGCGCCGGTGTCGAGCAGCACCGCCAAAGCCGCGGCCAGGAAGGCGAGGAGCAGTGCGAGGCTGACGGTCCATTTCGCCAGCCGCGACAGCCAGCGGCGGCCGCGGCGGGGCGGCGAGGCAGGTGGGGGCGGCGGGTCCTCGCCCTCGTCCATCAGAAGGCCTGGCCGAGCGAGACGTAGACGGCGACCCGGGAGTCGCCGCTGCGCGGGTTGAGCGGGGTTCCGACGTCGACCCGGATCGGCCCGAAGCGCGTGTGGTAGCGGACGCCGACCCCGGCGCCGAAACGAAGGTTGTCGAACTTGGGCAGTGGCGAGGTCGAGATGTTGCCGCCGTCGACGAACGGAACCACGCCCCAATTGCCCCAGCGGATCCGGGCCTCGAGGGCGAATTCGGTGAGGCTCCGGCCGCCGATCGGATCGTCGAACACCGGGTCGCGCGGGCCCAGGCGCTGGAATCCGTAGCCGCGCACCGATCCGCCGCCGCCCGCATAGAAGCGCCGCGACGGCGCGATCCGGTCGCGGCCGGCGCCGAGGATGGTTCCGAGCCGGACCCGGCCCGCCAGGGTCACGGTCGGCGTGAAGGGCTGGTAGAGGCTGGCGTCGAGCTGGGTCCGGGCATAGCCGAAGGTCCCGGACTGGAGCGAGGCTTCCGGCGAGAGGCGCAAGGCGAGGCGATAGCCGACCGTCGGATCGAGCAGGTCGTTCGAGCCGTCATAGCTGAGGCTCGCCGGCAGCGCGCCGATGAAGAAGGTCCGCCGCCGGGTGGTTCCGGTGTCGAGATCGACGTCGCGCTCGTCGGTGGCGACCAGCTCCGCGCCCGCCGACCAGGTCCATTTCTTCTGCCAGATGAGGTTGGTCTGGCGCTCGATCGCCCCGGCGAGCAGGGTGGTGCGGGCGTCGTAGGCGGCGCGGTCGATATGGCTGACCGCGAATTGCGCGGTGAGGACCTGGTCGCGGCGAAGGAAATTGTTGCGGCGGAGGACGGCGCCGACCAGCTGCTCCTGGGTCCCGAGGACTCCGCGGAAGGTGACGGCGCCTTCGGGGGGAAGGAGGTTGCGATGCTGCCAGCTCGCCTCGATCCTGATGCCCTCGCCGGTCCCGTAGCCGGCCTGGCCGGCGATGGTCCGCATCGGCGCTCGCTCCAGCGAGACGGCGAGGTCGACGCTCTTGCCTTCGCCCGCCACCGGGCGGATCGCCACCGAGGAGACGAGGCCGGTGGCGATCAGCGCCCGCCGGAGATCCTCGACCAGGGGCGCCCGGTAGGGGGCTCCAGGCTTCCAGCGCGCGATCGTCTGGATATGGCGGGCGCTGAACAGGGGCCGTCCCTCGACATTGATCCGGCCGAACTGCCGGCTGCCGTTGGGCTTGACGGGCAGGGTCAGGGCCGCGGTCCGGGTCTCGTGGTCGAGGGCGATGTCCATGTCGCCGATCTCGGCGAAGGCGTAGCCGCGCCTGCCGAGTTCGAGCCGGAGCGCCGCTTCGCCCGCGGTCACCCGGGCGGCGTCGACCGGCTCGTTCGCGGCGACCCCGAAAGCCTCGCGAAGCGCCGGCTCGTCCTCGCCCGCGGAGTCGATCCCGGGCAGTCTCACCTCGGTGAAGCGGTAGACCGGGCCGGGCTCCGCCTCGAGAGTCACGATCACCTCGCCGTCCGCCGCGGGTGCCGCCTCGACCCGGGTGCGCACCAGCGCGTCGTAGAAGCCGCGCGCCCGAAGAAGCTCCGCCAGCAGGTCGGCATCCTCGCGGGCCCGCCGGTCGATCTGGGCGGCGTTGGCCGCGTCCTTGATGTTCCTGGCGAGCGTCGAGAGCGAATCGAACTGGGCGCGAAGCGCCGCCTCGGTCTCGGCGTCCAGGCCCTCGATTCGGACGGCGTAGCGGCGCTCGGCCGCGGAATCGGCGATTGCCGTGTCGGGGGCGTCGGCGATCGGCAGGTCCGAGACCTGCTCCATGTCCGGCCATTCGACGCCGAGGTCCGGAAGCGGGTCGAGCGGCGCGGACGGATCGAGCGGCGGCAGATCGAGCGGGTCCTCGGGCGGCGTCTGCTCCTGGGCGAGCAGCGCCCCGGGGCAGGCGCACAGCAAAAGGGCGGCAAGCGCGGTCGCCACCCCCCGCCCCGCATCGATTTGAAACATGGCTCGAAACTAGCCGCCGAGGGAGGGCGCCGCCAGCCGTAAGATTGCGGGGGGATCCGTCATCCCCGGCGAGAGCCGGCAGCTCAGGAGGAAAGGCGCGGCGGGCCTCGCCGAGGTCCCGGCTTTCGCCGGGACGACGGGCGGCTAATGCACCGGTCCGGTCACGGCTTCGTCGCGCATCAGCTCGATCATCCGTCCGACCTCGCGCCAGCGGCAGAAATGGACGAAATTGCCGAGGTCGCGGCTCCGGTCCGCCCGCAGGGCGGCCTCCGACCCGGCATATTGGCCGAAACGCTCGATAAGCCGCGCCGCCTCCGCGAAGGCGGTGGGCGCAAAGGCTGTTTGCTGAAGCAATCTTCCCCCCGGATCTGGTTTCGGCCCTTCTAGCCCGGCCGGGTTTCGAAACCGCGCAAGGTGATGCTTGACGGGAGATTCACTAAAGAAATCGCGCCCGGCGCCGACGGTCCTTTCCGGGAACTCTCCGAGGGGAATTGAGTCGCTTTCCCCTTCCTGCCAAAGGCGTCCCATGGCCCAACCCAGTCGGACCCCCCAGGCGGCGGGCTTCATCCTCGCGATCAGCGTCACAGGCGGCGCCCTGGCGGGAGCCATCGTGGGTCAGCCCAGCATCGGCTTTCTCGCCGGCCTCGCCGCCGGAGTGGTCATCGCCATCCTCCACTGGCTCAACGAACGCCGGCGCTGAGGGCGACCCTCCAGGGCGCGAGGGCCGTTCGACGAAACCTCCATTTTGGTAGGAACTTTCCTAGACAAAATAGGAAATTTAGATAAAAAAGGAACATAGCACGAACAGCAATTCGCAGGGGAGTTCTGGTGACATGGTCGTTGCGGCGGAGGATAGAGCATTTTCTCAGGCTCACCCGGATGGCCCCGACCCGGTTCGGGGTGGAGGCGGCGGGCGATCCGCAGCTCGTCTTTCAGCTGAGGGACGGGCGAAAGGTCCGGCCGCCGATGGCGGCGAGGATCCTGGCCTATCTGGACTGGGCGGAGCGGCAGCCGGAAACGGCGCTTTCCAGGCGCGGGCGGCGCCGACCGACGCGACGAGCGCGATCCTAGCGGCGATTCGCGTCCATTTCGTCCATTTCGCCGGGTTCGTGCTCGAGGAGATACGAAGCCGGCGCTGGGCCAGCGTGACCTTTCAGGGCGCCCGCCACGAGCTCGCCTTCCGGCTCGAGGGCGAGGGCGCCGAGGCGGAGGCCGGGCGGTTCCTGAGCGGCCTCGACCCGCGCAACTTCGCGCTTCGCGGCCATCTCGTCGCCGACGTGTCGCTGGCGGCCCAGGAGCGGCGCCCGGGCTTCGCCCGGATCCGCCTCGACGCTCTCACCGTGGAAGAAAAATGAGCGGCTCAGCCGCCACTCGACGCGATCTTCTGCAGGTCGTTGATCGCGCTGCGGAGGCGATGGCCCACCTTCTCCTGCTCGCCCGGCGACGGCTCCACGGGCGGCAGCTCCCCGCCCGCGGGAAGGGCCTGGCGCTTGCGGGACAGGCCGAATTCGATACGCTTGACCATCTGCGCCAGCGACTGGTCGGGATCCTCTTCGCCCTCCGCCAACTGGGCGGCAAGCTCGGAGATCGGCGGCAGCTCCTGCCGGGCTTCCTCTTCCGGCTGCGGCTCGGGCTCGAGCTCCGCTTCGGGCCAATCCTGTTCCGCGGCGTCCCATCGGGTCTCGGGCTCGTCCCATTGCGGTTCGGACCGGTGCGGCTCCGGCTCGACTTCGGCGACCGGCTCGTCCTCCGAGAATTGCGGGACGAGAAAGGCGGGCAGCGGCCGCTGCTCGGCTTCCGTGAAGGCGGGCTCGGGCTCCGAGGGAGCCTCGGGAAAGTCCTCGAGCTCGAGCGGTTCGCCGAGGTCTCGGGCGAGCAAGGGGCGCCTCGCCGGGGCGTCGGGATGGGCGTCGGCCCGACGAAGCCGGGGCGCGTCGGCCTCGGCCTCGGGCCTGGCCTCGGCCTTCGGCCGGGCGGGCGCTCGGCCAAGCGCCGCCATCAGCGCCCACACCGCGGCGAAGGTGAGCAGGGCCGCGGCCGCGGCGGCCGCCATTCGCGCCGTTTCGCCCAGCGGCGGCTGGGCCGCCGCGACGAAGTCGGGGAGCCGGCTGGCCTCGACCAGGCCGGTGAAGAGCGGCTGCGGCATGGCGAAGGCGACGAAGCCGGCGGAAATCGCCGCCACCGCCGCGAGCCCCGTGTCGAACGCGCGTGCGCTGAGGAAAGAGAGTTTCGGCATCAGACCGCCTTGCCCGTGAGCTTCTGGTAAGCGGGTATGTAACTGGAAATATTTGACGACCAGTTACGATCGCGCCTGACGAACGCCTGGGCCGTGTCGCGCCGCTCGTCCCAGCGGCCGCGATTGGCGAACAGCGTATCGAGCGCTTCGGTCAAGGCGTGCGGGTCGCCGGCCGGGAACAGCGTGCCGGTCACTCCGTCCTCGATGAGCTCGCGATGGCCGCCGACGTTGGAGGCGACGACCAGCTTGCGCTGGGCCATCGCCTCGAGCGGCTTGAGCGGAGTGACCAGCTCGGTGAGCCGCATCGCCTTGCGCGGATAGGCGAGGATGTCGATCAGCCCGTAATAACGGTCAACCTCATGGTGGGGGACCCGGCCGGCGAAATGGATCCGCTCGCGCGCCGGCGAGGCCTCGGCCTGAGCCCTGAGGGCTTCCTCGACCGGACCTCCGCCGACGAGGAGGAGATGCGCCTTGGGGCGCTTCTCGAGAAGCAGCGGCATCGCCGCGATGAGATCGTCCAGGCCTTCATAATCGTAGAAGGAGCCGATGAAGCCGACCACGTCGGCGCCGGCCAGGCCCAGCTTGCGGGCAAGGTTGAGGTCGGCGGCGAGCGGGTTGCCGAACAGCGTCAGGTCGACGCCGTTGGGCGCGACGATGATCTTCTCCGCCGGGATTCCGCGACCGATCAGGTCGCGCCTGAGCCCCTCGCAGATCACCGCCACCCCGTCGGCGCGGCGCGCGGCCCAGGTCTCGAACATGCGGATGAGCCGATAGCGGGCCGATCCCTCGCGGCCGGTCCCGTTGCCGACCGCGGCGTCCTCCCAGAACGCACGGATCTCGTAGATGAGCGGAAGCCCCCGCCGCTTCGCCACGGGGAGCGCCGCCAGCGCGTTGAGGACCGGCGAGTGGACGTGGAGCTGGTCGGGCTTCCAGGCTTCGGCCAGCGCGTCGAGGCGTGCCTCGAGCGCCCTGATCTCGCGCCACTCGCGCAAGGGGGAAGGGGCGGGCGCGGGCTTAGGGGTCCGGTAGAAGTCGATGCCCTCGATCGTCTCGGGGTCGTTGCCGGCCCGCGAGTGGCGGACTCCGGTCAGGCAGGCCACCTCCATCCCGCGCGCCTTCTGGGCGGTCACGATCGCCCGGGTGCGGAAGGTGTAGCCGCTGTGGAGCGGCAGGCTGTGGTCGAGCACGTGGAGTATGCGCATGCACAGGGCTCTGCCACAGCAAGCTTAACGGCCCGTCAACCGGACGGGCTGTAGCGTGACGGGCAGGCGTAGGCGGCAAACGGTCCAGCCCTCCCGCTTTGCTGCGGGAGAGGGGGGCGCCGCGAAGCGGTGGGAGATAAGGGTCTTGCTGAATCTGCGGAAAAGACCCTCGCCTCCCCAGCCTTCGGCTTGGGCCCCACCTCTCCCGCCAAAAGCGGGAGAGGGCCGGACAGATACGCCCGCCGCCTTGGAAGCGCATTAGCATGGCGACTCGAGTCCTCCTGACCGTCGATACCGAGCTGAGCTGGGGCGCGCACGTCCGCGGCGCTTCCTGGCGGGAGAATCTCGCCCTCAGCTACGATCCCGCCGGGGTTGGGACCCGCTACCAGCTCGAGCGGCTGGCCGAGCACGGCCTCAAGGCCTGCTTCTTCGTCGATCCCATGCCCGCGCTCGTCTACGGACTCGATCCGATCCGGCGCATGGTCGAGCCGATCCTCGCCGCGGGCCAGGAGGTCCAGCTCCATCTCCATCCCTGCTGGGCCGACCCCACCAGCCCGGTCTTCGAGCTGACCGACTTCGACGGCCGGCGGCAGCTCGATCTGATCCGGACCGCTCGGGACCTGCTGGTCGAGGCCGGCGCGCCCGCGCCCATCGCCTTCCGTTCCGGCAGCTATGCCGCCGACCTCGCGACGATCGAGGCGCTGGCGGCGCTGGATATCGGCTATGACAGCAGCCATAACGGCAGCCACCATCCCGATCCCAGCGCTCTCCCCCTCGATCCCCGTCGGGTCGCGCCCGCCTCGCTGGGCGGCGTGATCGAAGTTCCGATCTCCCAGATCGAGCAAGGCAAGGGCCGGCTCAGGCATCTCCAGATCTGCGCGGTTTCGTTCGCCGAGCTCCGCGGCGCCCTTCTTCACGGCGCCGACCAGGCCCATCCCGTCGTCACCATCGTCGGTCACAGCTTCGAGCTCGCCGTGCCGGGAGGCAGGCGGGCCAACCCCCTCCTGGTCCGCCGATTCGGGAAACTGTGCCGCTTCCTCGCGGACCATGGCGAGCGGCTGCCGACGGCGCATTTCGGCGACCTGGCCGATCTCCGGCTCGACTGCGCGGCGTCGCCGCTGCGATCGAGCGCGCTTCGCACCGCGGCCCGGATGGCCGAGCAGGCATGGGGCAATGCCGTCTACGAACGCGCGTTCTGACGAGGCTTAACCGCCCGTCAACCGCGCCGCTCTAGCTTCGCCTCCGCGGGCGCGATCCGATGATGGAGACGGAATGAAGACCAGGATTGCGATCGTTCTCGCCGTGGCCTGGCTGACGCCGTTGCAGGCGCGCGGCCCGGCGCCGTTCCTCGTCGCGGAGACCGGGGAATATTTCGGCAGCCTCCAGCAGGCGATGGCCGCCATCGGCTCCGGGCGCGGGACGATCCGGATCGCGCCCGGTCGGTATGGCGACTGCGCCGTCCAGGAGAGCGGCCGGATCGCCCTGGTGGCGGAGGAGCGGGGGACGGCGATATTCGACGGCGGCGCCTGCGAGGGCAAGGCGACCCTGGTGCTGCGCGGACGCTCGGCGAGCGTCGACGGTCTCGTCTTCGTCAACGTCCGGGTCGCCGACGGCAACGGCGCCGGGATCCGCCTCGAGCAAGGCGACCTCGAGGTCGCCTATACCCGCTTCGCCGACGGCCAGTGCGGGATCCTCACCAACAACGACCCGGCGGGCTCGATCGTCATCGATCATTCCACCTTCAGCGGCCTCGGCAAGGATCCGGACGGCAGCGGCGCCCACGCCCTCTACGTCGGCGGCTACGGCCGGCTGAGGGTCACCAGCAGCCGCTTCGAGCGCGGCACCGGCGGCCATTACCTGAAGACCCGCTCGCCCAGGATCGAAGTCCTGAACAGCAGTTTCGACGACAGCCTTGGACGCCGGACCAATTATCTCGTCGACCTGTCCAACGGAGCGGTCGGGCGGATCGCCGGCAACGTCTTCGTCAACGGGCTCGGCAAGGAGAATCACACGACGATGATCACCGTCGCGCCGGAGGGCGCCTCGAACCGCTCCGCCGGGCTGGTCATCGAGAATAACGACGTCTCGGTCGTTCCGGGCTTCAAATGGCACACCGCCTTCGTCGGCGACTGGAGCGGCGAGGCGCTGACGGTCCGCGGCAACCGCGTGGCGCCGGAGATCGCGCTGCTCGAGCGCCGCTGAGAATCTTCCCCGTCACCGGCGGGGAGGATCAGGCGGCCAGCTTCGAGCCCAGCCGCTGGGCGAAATATTCGAGATTGGCGATCCGGCGCATCAGGCTCGAATCGTTGATCCGCTCGACGTGGAAGAAGCGGCGCATCGCCGGATAGTCGAGGTCGACGACCCGGCCCATATAATCGGGGCCGAGCAGGCCGCCATGCTCGTCCGCCACCGGGCCCAGGCGCCGCCGCAGCGCGTAGGTCTTCTGCCGAAGCCAGACCGGGCGGATCCGGGTCGACCATTCGTCGAGCCGGTGCCTGAAGGTGGGCGGAGTGGCGAAGTCGTGGCCGTAGACGGACGGGAGCCGGGCGAGGCCCGGGTCGATCGACTCGAGCAGCATGGCCTCGAAGCGCCCGGCATTCTTGAGCGCGAGCGGCACGGTCATCGCCTCGGCGACGACGTCGCGGTCGAGGAACGGCACCAGATAGGCGCCGTAGCGGCCCTCGAGGCTGATCTCGCGGCCGAACAGCGCCCGGCAGCGCACGCGCGGATAAATCTGCTCGACGACGGCGCGCGGCAGCCGCCCGCGCTCCCCGGGAAGGCCGAGCGAGGCGAGAATCTTGTCTTCGAGGTTGCGAAGGAACAAGCGCTCCTCGAACTCCCCGGTGAGGTCGCCCGTGGCGTAGCGCGCGAAGAAGGTGCGCCCCACCGCGGCGGCCGCGGTCGGCCGGTCCGCCAGATAGAAGAAATTCCGGTAGATCTCGCCGCATCCGCCGCTGGCGGAGAGGGCGCCGCCGGCGTGGCGGGCGTCGCGCGCGGCGGCGTTGCTTCCGTTCTCGAACAGCTCGCCGAAATTGGGCAGGCCGTCATATTCCTGGAAGTTGCGCTCGACCCGCTCGGGAAATTCGTCGGGCGCGATCGATCGCGCGGCTTCCTTGTCGAGCCAGTCGACCTCGAAGCCCTGGGCCTCGCCGATCAGCCGCGCGATCCTGACGTCGCCGTCGCCCGGCCCGCCATAGACGTAGGCGTGGGGCCGGCATCCCTCGGCTCGCAGGGCGGCGAGCACGAGCCTCGAATCGAGGCCGCCGGAAAGCGGGCAATGGACGCGGTCGCCGAACTCGCGGACGTGCCTGCGGACGACCGCGGCGAGCCGGGTGC
The DNA here is from genome assembly GCA_035714565.1 of Allosphingosinicella sp. Taxonomy (GTDB): domain Bacteria; phylum Pseudomonadota; class Alphaproteobacteria; order Sphingomonadales; family Sphingomonadaceae; genus Allosphingosinicella. The sequence continues at coordinate 20,845 of DASTLX010000014.1, read as the reverse complement.
GATGCCGGTCCAGCCGCTCCTCGATCGGCATGTCGGCGATCTCGCCGGGGAGGGGCTTGGCGATCCCATGCGCCCGGGCGCCCCGAGGCGTCAGCTCGACGACCCGGTCCGGGCCAAGCGTCTTGAGCTCGTTGAAGATGGTGTCGTCGCCGATCGGGGCGACGTTGAAGGCCAGCTCGTAGACGCCCTGGCGGTCGAACGAGACCGACGGAAGGGCGTCGACCGCCGCGAGCAGCGATGTGGAGAACAGGCCCATGTCCCGATCGTGGAAGATCTGGAACATGGCGAAATGGTCGGTCAGCAGGAAGCACCGCCCCTCTCGCCGGACGAGGGCGGCGAACTGGCCGCCGAGGCGCGACCAGTCCGGCTCGGGCAGGGATGCGCAGCGAAGCAGCGCCTCCAGCGCCGGCCGGCCCATGAGGTCGTCGAAGGTGAGCGTTCCGGCGACGGCGACGAGATCGTCGCCCGCCTCGAGCAGGCTGTCCGGCCCGCCGATTATGTGGGGTGCGTGGAGCAGCCGCCAGCCGGGCAGCGACCTTTCGGAAAGACGGGAGAAACCATGCTCGGCGAAGCGGGTCCGAGCGCCCGCGATCGCCGCCTCGGCGCCGTCGGGGTCGGTCGTTCGGACGAGGAAAAGCGCTGCCATCGCCGCCCGTCTCTGCCACGCCAAGCTTAACGGCCCGTCAACCGCGCCCGTCTAAGGAAGCGCGATGAAGCGCGGGCAGGGACGGCTCCGATGATCGACAGTTTCTCGCTAGCGCTGACCCACGGCCTGCTGCTGCTCGTCGCCTGGCGCCTCCTCTTCCGCCCCGACCTGGACGACGATCCGGCCCCCGGGGCCGAGCCTTCCGCCCCGAAAAGCCGGCGCTGGACGATCGGCAAGGGCCGGGCGGATGCGTGATCTCGCCTTCGTCGGCTTCCTCCTGGCGATACTGATGCTCGGCTTTCGCCGGCCGTTCCTGTTCGTTCTCGTCTACGCCTACATCGACACGGTCGCTCCGCAGCGCCTCTCTTATTATCTGCTGAACAGCCTGCCGATCTCGATGATCGTCGCCTGCCTCGCCTTCGCTGGCTGGCTGCTGGTCGAGAAGAAGACCGACCTTCGCATCGGCGTCCGCCAGGCGCTGATGGGGGTCCTGCTCTGCTACAGCTTCTACACCACCGCCAATGCCGACTTCCCGGTCGCGGCGGCGGAGAAATGGGACTGGGCGTCCACCGCTCTCGCCTTCACGATCTTCGTGCCCCTGACCCTTCGATCGAAGCTCCGGATCGAGGCCCTGCTCCTTTTCCTGACCCTGTCGGCGGCCGCGATCATCATCGTCGGCGGGCTCAAGACGGTGGCCGCGGGAGGCGGCTACGGGGTGCTCAACCTGATGGTGACCGACAACAGCAACCTCTACGAGAGCAGCACCATCTCGACGATCGCGATCGCGCTCATCCCGATCATCCTGTGGCTGGCGAAGTTCGGGACCGTCTTCCCGCCCGACTGGCGGGTGAAGGCGTTCGCGGCCGCTCTGGTCTTCGCCTGCCTGCTGATGCCGATCGGGACCGAGGCCCGCACCGGGCTGATCTGCATCGCCGTGCTCGGCCTGCTCACGCTGCGCAACGTCAAGCGCCGGTTCCTCTACGTCCTGGGGGCGAGCCTGCTCGTCGTCGCCGCGATCCCGTTCCTGCCCCAGTCCTTCACCGGCCGGATGTCCACGATCCAGGGCTACCAGTCGGATTCGTCGGCCAAGGTACGCCTCGCCGTCTGGGGCTGGACCTGGAACTACGTGCAGGAGCATCCTCTGGGCGGGGGCTTCGGCGCCTATCGCGGCAACAAGATCGAAGTGAAGACCGTGGTCACGCAGGGCGAAGGCGGGGTCCAGACCATCACCGCCCGGACCGACATCGACCAGGGCCGCGCCTATCACAGCGCCTATTTCGAGATGCTCGGCGAGCAGGGCTTTCCCGGCCTCGCCCTCTTCCTTCTGATCCACATCGCCGGCATCGTCAGGATGGAGATGCTGAGGCGCCGCTACCGGAAGGAGGAAGGCGAAAAAGCCTGGATCTCGCCCCTCGCCACCGCGCTCCAGCACTTCCAGATCATCTATCTCGTCGGCGCCTCGTTCGTGGCGATCGCCTACCAGCCGTTCACGTTCATGATCCTCGGCGTGCAGATCGGCCTCGACGCGGTCGTCGCCCGGCGGGAGCGCGCGGAGCGGCCCCGCGCCGCCTTCGCCCCCGCCGCGGCCCGGCCGCAGCCCGGGACGGCGCCGGCATGAGCGGCGCCCCCGCGGAGCCGCGCGCCGACCTTCCGGCGCTGACCGGGATTCGCGGCCTCGCCGCCTGGTTCGTGGTCGCCTACCACATCAGGATCGGTGCGGCGCCGCACCTCCCCGAAGCGGCCTATTTCGCCCTTTCCAAGGGCTATCTCGCCGTCGATCTCTTCTTCATGCTGTCGGGGTTCGTCCTTTGGCTGAACTATTCGGCGAGACTGCGCCGCGACGGGTTCGACGCCGTTCCCAAATATCTCGCCCGGCGGGTGGCGAGGGTCTGGCCGCTCCACCTCTTCATTCTCGCCCTGACCATGGTCTACGCCGCCCTCCTGGCCTCCATGGGCAAGCTCAACCCGGCCCATTACCCCTGGGGGGAAATTCCTCTCCACCTCCTCCTCGTCCATAATTGGGGCTTCACCGGCGCGCTCACCTGGAACGACCCGAGCTGGTCGATCAGCGGCGAGGCGGCGGCCTACCTACTCTTTCCGCTCATCGTCCTGGGCGTCGACTGGCGGAGGATCCCGCCGGCCCTGGCGATCGCGGCGCTTCTCCTCCTCGTCGTGCTTCTCGCGGGGATCATGGGGTGGCACGGAGCCGACATACTGGACCGGGACATTCCGCGCTTCGGGCTGCTTCGCGCGGTGACGGAATTCACGATGGGCACGATCCTGTGCGCCCTGTGGCGGCGCTGGTGCTCGACGCCGCGACCGGCCGCGGCCCTGGCCGGGGCCCTCGTCGGCGGCGCTCTCTTGCTCGGGCTTGCGATGGATGCCCCGGAGACCCTGGTCGTGCCGCTCTTTCTCGCGGGGTCGCTCCTCGGCGTCGCGCTGACGGCGGACCGCGCCGGCAACCCGCTCGCGGCCCGGCCGATCGTGTATCTGGGCGAGATCAGCTACTCGACCTACCTGGTCCACTTCCTCCTCTACATCCTGTTCAAGATCGCCTTCGTCGCCGATCCCGGCAACGTGCCGCCGGCCCTCATCGGCCTGTTCCTGCTGATGACCTTCGCGGCCTCGGTCGTCCTCTATCACGGGGTCGAGCGGCCGGCGCAGCGGGGCCTGAACCGACTGTTCGACCGCCGACTCTCGCGCCGGCCGACGCTTTCCGCCGCGGAATAGCGGACCGCCTCAGGCGGCCTCGAGCGGAGCCTTGGCCCTCTCGACCAGCGCGATCACGGCGTCGGTGAAAGCGGGAATGTCCTCCGGCTTGCGGCTGGTGACGATGTTGCCGTCGGTGACCGCCTCCTCGTCGACCACTTGCCCGCCGGCGTTGCGAAGGTCGGTCCGGATCGACGGCCACCCGGTGACCCGGCGTCCCCGGACCAGGTCCGCCTCGACGAGCAGCCACGGGCCATGGCAGATCGCGGCCACCGGCTTGCCGGCCCCGGCGAAGGCGCGGATCGTCGCCACCACCCTGGCGTCCATCCTCAGCTTGTCCGGATTCTTGGTTCCGCCGGGCAGGACCAGGGCGTCGTAATCGGCCGCGTCCACCTCGTCGATCGTGCAGTCCACGCTGGCGGTGGCGCCGTTGTCGCCCTCGATATCGCCTTTCTCGAGCGAGGCCAGGGTGACCTCGGCTCCGCGCTCGCTCAGGATCCTCCGGGGCTCGAGCAGCTCCGAATCCTCATAGCCGTCGGTCGCGATCATCAGGATCTTCGCTTCGGAAATGTTCGGCATGCAATCCTCCTTCGGGGGCTTCAACGGAACGCGTCGAGCGGCGTTCCGGAACGAAGCGGGCGGGCGGGCGCTTAGAGGCCCCATGCTCTGCTTCGTCGACGACCAGAACCTGCCGGGAATCACCCGCAAGCGCAGAGGCCGCTACTGGCAATATTTCGCTCCCGACGGAAGCCGGATCACCGACCGCGACGAGATCGACCGGCTGAACGCCGTCGGCATGCCGCCCGCCTATGAGCGCTGCTGGTTCTGTCCCAAGCCCAACGGTCACATCCAGGCCACGGGCTACGACGCCAAGGGCCGCAAGCAATATCGCTATCATCCCGGCTTTCGGGAGCAGCAGGAGGCCGCCAAATATGAGCGGCTGGCGGCCTTCGGCCGGGCCTTGCCGAAGTTGCGCAAGAAGGTGGAGGAGGACCTGACCGGCAAGCCGACGGTCCGCGACACCGTGCTGGCGGCGGTGGTCAGGCTGATCGACGAGACCCGGATGCGCGTCGGCAACGAGGAATATGCGAAGGAGAACAAGAGCTTCGGAGCGACGACCCTTCGCAACCGCCACGCCAAGGTCACTCGCGGACAATTGAAGATCGCCTATACCGGAAAGCACGGGATCAAGCGCACGGTCACCATCGCCGACCGCAACCTCGTTCGGATCGCCAAGCGGACCCAGGACCTGCCCGGCCAGAATCTGTTCGAATATGTGAACGAGGACGGCGCAGTCTGTCCGGCCACGTCGGGCGACGTCAACGCCTACATCAAGGAGGCGATGGGCGACGAATTCACCGCCAAGGACTTCCGGACCTGGGGCGCGAGCGCCATCGCCTTCGAGGAGATGATCCGCCGCTACCGCAAGCACGGAAGCGTCAAGCTGAAGAGCGTCATCGAGCCCGTCGCCGAGGCGTTGGGCAACACCGCGGCGATCAGCCGGAAGTCCTACGTCCACCCGGCCCTGATCGAGGCCGCCAAGGATGCCGGAGCGATCGGCGAGCGGCCGCTGCCGAGGGCGTCCAGATATCTGAGCTCCGCCGAGCGCGGGCTGATCGAGTTTCTCGATGCCCTCCCGGAGGAGCAGGCGAGGCTGGACGGGAAGGGCAAAAGTCGCGCAAAGGCCGCCTGATGGCAGGCACCACGTCGAACTTCATGGCCAAGAGCGGCGCGCTCGCCGCCGAGGCCCAGGCCTGGGTCAGCGGCAATTTCGTCGGGATCCTCGTCGCGGCGGCGATCGGGACGGCGATCGCGCTGGCGATGCTCGCGGTCCGCTCGCTCGGCTGCAGGGTGATCGCCCGGCTGGGAGACTCACACTGGCCGGCCATCTTCGCCCGGGCGCTCGCCAAGACCAAGATCTACTTCATCGTCGCGACCTCGGCCCAGCTCGTCGCCGACCATGCCAACACGCCGCCGGCGCTGATGGGGGCCATCCACGTCGCCTTCGTCATCGCCGCCTCGCTGCAGGCGGCGATCTGGGCGCGCGAGCTGATCCTCGGCTACGTCGCCCACCGCACCGGCGACCAGGAGCAGGGCACGCTCGCCTCGGCGATAGGGATCATCCGCCTGCTCGTGACGGTGACCCTGTTCGCGATCGCGGTCATCCTCATCCTCGACAATCTCGGGGTCAACGTCACCGGCCTGATCGCCGGCCTCGGCATCGGCGGAATCGCCATCGGTCTCGCCGCCCAGGGCATCTTCTCCGACCTCTTCGCGGCCCTCTCCATCCTGTTCGACAAGCCCTTCCGCCGGGGCGACACGATCACCTTCGACCAGACCACCGGGACGGTCGAGCGGATCGGCCTCAAGAGCACCCGGATCCGCTCGGTCAACGGCGAGGAGGTGATCGTCTCCAACGCCAACCTGCTGAACGCCCGCCTCCAGAACATGACGAGGCTGGAGCACCGGCGGGTGCTGATGGTCCTCAACCTGGTCTACCGGACGTCGGCGGAGCAGCTCGCCGCCTTGCCGGACGAGCTCCAGGCGATCGTCGAGCGCCAGCCCCGCGCCCGCTTCGACCGTGCCCATCTCACGGCCTTCGCCGCCTCCTCGATCGACATGGAGCTGGTCTTCTTCGCCGACGCTCCGGATTTCACGACATTCATGGATACCCGGCAGGCGGTGATGCTGGGGATTTTGCGTCGCTTCGCCGAGCTGGGGATCGAGTTCGCCTATCCGACCCAGACGACCTTCACCGCGGCGCCGGACGGAAAGCTCATCATGCCTTATGCGGAGGCAAAGTCGGATCGCGGGCCGCTAGACCGTCATCCCGGCGAAAGCCGGAATCCATGATCACCGCGGCACGAACTCTCGAACAGCCGTGTTCTTGGGTCCCGGATCAAGTCCGGGACGACGATTCGGTCTGCGCCGCTACGTAAGCATCCAGCCGCGCGACCTCGGCCGCCTTCTCGGCCTCGTCCAGAAACGACCCCTCGAAGCTGTTCTTCGCCAGAGCGACCAGCGCCTCCCGCCCGAGCGACGCCGCCACGGCTCGGTAATTGTCGTTCACATAGCCGCCGAAATAAGCCGGGTCGTCCGAGTTTATAGTCGCGCTGAGGCCCGCGGCCAGCATCCGGTCGATCGGATGCGCGGCGAGGTCGGAGACGACGCACAGCTTGTGGTTCGAGAGCGGGCAGACCGTCAGGGTCATCCGCTCACGGGCCAGCCGCTCGACCAGCCGGGGATCCTCGAGCGAACGGTTGCCGTGGTCGAGCCGGTCGACCTCGAGGACGTCGAGCGCCTGCCACACATAATCGGGCGGCCCTTCCTCGCCGGCATGGGCGACCCGCTTCAAGCCGCGCTCGGCCGCCGCCCGGAACACCCGGGCGAACTTCTCCGGCGGATGGCCGAGCTCGGAGGAATCGAGGCCGACCGCCTCGATCCGGTCGAGCCACGGCTCGGCCTGGCCCAGCGTCGCGAATGCCGCCTCCTCGTCGAGATGGCGCAGGAAGCAGAGGATGAGCTTGGAGCTGAGGCCGTGCCGCTGCCGAGCCTCCGCCATTCCGGCGAGGAGCCCCGCCATCACGACACCGAACGGAATGCCGCGGTCGGTGTGGGTCTGCGGGTCGAAGAAGATCTCGGCATGGGTCACCGAATCGGCCGCAGCGCGGTCGAAATAGGCGACGGCCAGATCTCGGAAATCCTCCTCGGTCCGAAGCACGTCCGCGCCCTGGTAATAGATGTCGAGAAAGTCCTGGAGGTTGGAGAAGCTGTAGGCCGCCCGCACCTCCTCGACGGTCCGGAACGGAATCTCGACGCGGTTGCGCCGGGCGAGCTCGAACATCAGCTCGGGCTCGAGGCTGCCCTCGACATGCATGTGCAGCTCGGCCTTGGGCAGGCCGGCGATGAAGGTGGCGAGATCGGTCATGGCGGGGACGGTAGCGCGCCCGCGGGCCACCGTCACCCCGGACATGGTCCGGGGTCGCCGCCGCGCGGGTCGAACGCCGTCGTCATGGATGACGGATCGAGTCCGGCATGACGAAGCGGCTTCAATTCGTCTAGGGTGCGCCATGACCTCCACCGTTCGGATCCCGCTCGCCATCCTCGGCCTGGCGCTTGCGGCGACAGGCTCCCGGGCCGAAGATCTTCGCGACTTCTGCCCGGACCGCCCTGGGCTCGGCACGCCCGCCTGCACGATCGATCCCGGACATTTCGACGTCGAGCTGGGCGTCGCCGACTGGACTTTGGAAAAAACGCCCGACGTCCGCAGGGACACGATCGAGGCGGGACAGCTGCTCGTCCGAATCGGTCTCACCGATAGCCTCGAAGCCCAGATCGGCTGGACCGCTTTCGGCCATGTCCGGACCCGCGACCGCCTGACCGGGTCGGTCGACAAGGTATCGGGCACCGGCGACGTCACCCTGGCGCTCCGGCAAAATCTGATGAATCCCGACGGAAGCGGGCTCTCTCTCGCCCTGATGCCGTTCGCGACCCTGCCCGCCGGAGGCTCGGCGATCGGTGCCGGCGACTGGACGGCGGGCCTTGTCGTCCCGCTCGGCTACGATATCGGCGGAGGCGCCCAGATCGGCCTCACCGGCCGAATGGAGGCCGCCGCGGACGAGGACCGCGACGGGCGTCATCTCGCTTATGGCGGCGTGGCGGGCGTTTCCGTGCCTTTGTCGGAAGCCATCGAGGCGACGTTCGAGATCGCCGCGGACCGCGACGAGGACCCGTCCGGGCATTCGACGGAGTGGCTCGCCGGACTCTCGGCGGGCTGGATGGCCAATGACGACCTCCAGCTCGACGCCGGCGCCAATTTCGGCCTCCACCAAGCGCCCGACGTCCAGATCTATCTCGGCCTCTCGCGCCGCTTCTAGGATCAGCGGGAAGGGATCGGCTCCGGCGGGCGCTCCGACCGGAACGTCACGATCCCGTCGAACAGATCGGCCCAGCGCGCCAGGACGGCCTTGCCATGATCGAACAGCGAAGCCGGTCGCCTGCCCAGCGCCGCGAGACGCGCCGGCCCGGCATAAACGGCCTCGGCCGAGTTGTCGGCCGCAAGCATGCCTTCGACCGAATCCGGCGCCGAACGCGGAATCGGAGTCGCCGTCCCGCCGGCGCGTCCGAACGCGCCGGATGCCGCGGAAAAGCCGAGCGCGAAGCTCCGCCGGCCATATTCCCGGTGGAGGAAAGCGCCGAGGCTGGCGCCGGCCGTATAGTCGGCGGCGGCCGCCGCATCCCTGGCGACGTGCGGGTTGGCCGCCCAGACGACGATCTTCGACCCCGGCGGCAATCGCGCCGCCAGCCAGCGGAAATTGAGGTACATTGATCGGTCGCGGCCCGCGATCAGCGCCTTGGGACCGAAAAAGTCGCGCTCGATCGCCCGGCCGGCGCTGAGCAGCATCTGCCGATATTCGGCTCGGGACGCGCGGTCCGCCGTCGCCGAAGCGTGAGCCGCCGCCATGTCGCCGAAACAGGCGCGGAGCCGGCTCAGGCTCGCCGCGTCGTGCGGGGAGGCCACGGAATAATCGAACCAGATTCGCTGTCTCAGGGCCGCTCGGCACGGCTCGCGTCGCGGCGGCGGCAGGGCGGCGGCCAGCTCGACCGGCATCGCCTCAAGCGAGTAGAAGGCGCCGGCGCTTCCGAGCTGGTCGTCGAGCCCGCCGAGCACGACGCGCCCGGCTTGCGCCTCCCGGGCCAGGAAGGGGATGAGCGGCGCCAACTCCCTGTCCCGATTCCAGATACGGCCGATCGCCGAGGCGACCATCGCTTCCGTCACGGGCTCGCGCCGGCGAACCGCGCGCTGGACTGCGATGAAATCGTAGTGGCTCGCCTCGAAGAAGACCGCCCGGAATCCGCACCGCGTCACCAGCCGGCGGACCAGCTCCGCCTTGAAGGCGACGGTCTTGCCGTCGCCGTGGAATCCGTTCTCGCCGAGAAGCGCGACCTGGCGTCCGCAAAGGTCGCGCTCGGCCGCGCGGATCGCCGGCTCCCACCGGGAAGCCTCGGACGCCGGCGCCGCCGCGGCCGCGGCGAGCGCCGGAAGAAGGAGGAGGAGACAGGCCGCCGCCGCCCGGGCCCGCCAGGCCTTGCTCAAAGCCCGACATCCTCCAGGCTGAGCAAGGTGGCGTTGCCGCCGGCGCTGGTCGTGTCCGTGCTGGTCACCCGCTCGGCGCAGAAGCGGGGGAGGTAGTGGGGCCCGCCGGCCTTGGGGCCGGTGCCGCTGAGGCCTTCGCCTCCGAACGGCTGCGAGCCGACGATCGCCCCGATCATCGATCGGTTGACGTAGAGGTTGCCGACGGTCGCAAGCTCCTCGACGGTTTCCGCCGCCCGGGCGATGCGGCTGTGCAGGCCCATGGTCAGTCCGAAGCCCGAGCGGTTGACGCGCTCGACGGTCTCGGCGAGCTGCCCGGCCTTCCAGGTCGCGACGTGAAGCAGCGGGCCGAACCATTCCTTCCCGACGTCCTCGACCCGGTCGACCCGGATCAGCGTGGGAGGAACGAACAGGCCCCCGGCCGGCGCGTCCACGGTCTTGATCCAGCGCGGCTTCGTCTCCTCGCGGTGAGCCATCAGCCGGTCGAAGGCGCCCTGGTCGATCACCGGTCCGACGTCGGTGGCCGGCAAGGCGGGGTCGCCGACGACCAGGGCGTCCATCGCGCCCGCCAGCATCTCCAGGGTCCGTTCGGCGATCTCCTCCTGAAGGAGAAGCACCCGAAGCGCCGAGCAGCGCTGGCCCGCCGACCGGAAGGCGCTCGTCACGACGTCGACCACGACCTGCTCGGGAAGCGCCGTCGAATCGACGATCATCGCGTTGATCCCGCCGGTCTCGGCGATGAAGGGGATGATCGGCCGCTCGTCGTCATTGAGCAGCTCGCGGGCGATGCGCTTGGCGGTCGCGGTCGAGCCGGTGAAGGCGATCCCGGCGATCCGGCCGTCCTCGACCAGGGCCGCGCCCATGTCCGGCCCGCCGGGAGCGAGCACGAGGACGTCCTCCGGAATGCCGGCGCCGTGGGCCAGGCCGACCGCATAGGCCGCAATCTCAGGCGTCTGCGGGGCGGGCTTGGCGACGACGGCGTTGCCCGCGACCAGAGCCGCTCCCACCTGGCCGAGGAAGATGGCGAGCGGGAAGTTCCAGGGCGCGATGCACACCCAAACTCCGCGCCCGCCCATGCGCAGCACGTTGCGCTCCCCCGTCGGCCCGGGAAGCTCGACGGGCTGAAGCCCCGAGCGCGCCTGGGCCGCGTAGTAACGGCAGAAATCGACGGCCTCGCGGACCTCCGCCAGGGCATCGGGAATGGTCTTGCGCGCTTCCTGGACGCAGATCCGCATCAGCGCGTCGCGCTCGCGCTCGAGCAGGTCGGCGAGGCGTTCCAGGCAGGCGGCGCGCTCGTCGACGGGACGGGCGTCCCAGGCGGGGAAGGCGGCGAGGGCGCGCGAGACCATCGCTTCCGCTTCGGGCCTGCATCGCTCCGACGCTTCGCCCGCCGAAGTCACCGCCGGCTTCCATTCCTCCTTCGACGCCACCGCCTTCGCCACCCGGGCGAGCTCCTCGCGGTCCTGAAGGTCCAGCCCGCGGCTGTTGGGCCGCTCCGGAGCGAACAGGTCCTGCGGGAGCGGGATTGCGGGATGCCTCGTCCCGCCCACGGCGGCGATCTTCGCGACCGGGTCGGCGATCAGGTCGGCGTCGCTCAACCGCTCGTCGGCGAGCTGGTGGACGAAGCTCGAATTGGCGCCGTTCTCGAGCAGCCGGCGGACGAGATAGGCGAGGAGGTCGCGGTGGCCGCCGACCGGGGCGTAGATCCGGGTGCGATAGCCCTGCTCGCGGACGAGGGTCTCGTAGAGGCCCTCCCCCATTCCGTGCAGCCGCTGGAACTCGAAGTCTCGGCTCGACCCCGCCCATTCGAGGATGGTCGCGACGGTCAGCGCATTGTGCGTGGCGAAAGCGGGGTAGACGTTCTTCGCCGCGAGCATGTCGCGGGCGCAGGCGAGATAGGAGACGTCGGTCGAGGCCTTGCGCGTGAAAAGCGGATAATCGTCGAGGCCCTGCTCCTGGGTGCGCTTGATCTCGCTGTCCCAATAGGCGCCCTTGACCAGCCGCACCGCGATCCGCCGTCCGGTCGCGGCGCCGATCGCGTCGGCCCAGGCGACGGTCGGGCGGCATCTCTTGCCATAGGCCTGGACGGCCATTCCGAGCCCGTCCCAGCCCCTGAGCGACGGCAGGCCGGCGACCGCCTCGATGATGTCGAGGCTCATCTCGAGCCGCTCGCTCTCCTCGGCGTCGACGGTGAAGGCGATGTCCGATTCCTTGGCCAGCACCGCGAGCGCCTCGACCTGGCCGATCAGGGAGGGCACGCAGCGCTCGTATTGGGCGACTTCGTAGCGGGGGTGCAGGGCCGAGAGCTTGACCGAGATGCTGTGGCCCCGCTCCGCGACCTTGCCGACGGCCCGGATCGCGTCCTCGTAGGAGCGGAAATAGCGCTCGGCGTCCGGGAAGGTCCGGGCCGCCTCGCCGAGCATGTCGAAGCTTGCGGTGAAGCCGGCATTGTCGCGCTTCTCCATCCTGCGGATCGCCTCGTCGATGGTCCGGCCCATGACGAAGATCTCGCCCATCAGCCGCATCGCCGCGCCCACCGCCTGGCGGACGAACGGCTCGCCGGCGCGGGAGAGGAGGCGCTTCAGCGCGCTCGCCTGCTCGCTCTCGCTGACCAGCGCCCGGCCGATCACCAGGCCCCAGGTCGCGCTGTTGACCAGCGTCGAGTGCGACTTGCCCTTGTGCGAGCGCCAGTCGGCATTGCCGAGCTTGTCCGCGATCAGCTGGTCGGCCGTCTCCGGATCGGGCACCCGGAGGAAGGCTTCGGCGAGGGAGAGGAGGGCGATGCCCTCCGACGTGTTCAGCCGGTATTCCTGGAGGAACTGGTTGACCCACCCCGACGACTGGGCGGCGCGAAGCTCGCCGAGCATGGCCAGGGCTCTCGCCTCGACCCGCCGGCGCGAATCGGAATCGAGCGCGGCGTCGCGGAGCAGCGGCTTCAGCACCTCCGGCTCGGCCGCGCGGTGCAGCTTTCTCAATTGGGCGCGCGCGGTTGCCGTAGCGTCCGCCATGTCGTTTCCTCGCGGGGCTTGAGTCTGGTGTCGCGGTGCCTCTAGACCGCCTCCATGCCCATCGCCAGCATCGAAGACATACGGTCGAAAGTCGGCAGCGAGGTCGGCCTGTCCGACTGGATCCTCGTCGACCAGGCCCGGATCGACGCCTTCGCCGACGTCACCGAGGATCCGCAGTTCATCCATATCGATCCCGAAGCGGCGGCGAGGACCCCGTTCGGCGGCACCGTCGCGCACGGCTTCCTGACCCTGTCGCTTCTCAGCCGGATGGCCGCCGACGCCATGCTCCGCCCGGAAGGCGTGAAGATGGGGGTCAATTACGGCTTCGAGCGGGTCCGCTTCATGGCGCCGGTGCGCAGCGGCAAGCGGGTCCGCGGCCGTTTCGTCCTGTCCCGGTTCGACGAGAAGAAGCCGGGGCAGTGGCAGTTCGTTCATAACGTCGTCGTCGAGATCGAAGGCGAGGAGAAGCCCGCGCTCGTCGCCGACTGGATCGGTCTTATATTCGTGTAGAGAAATTCCTCCCCGCGATTTCGCGGGGAGGGGGACCGGGCGAAGCCCGGTGGAGGGGTTCTTCGGGCCCAGCAAGGCCCCTCCACCACCCTTCGGGTGGTCCCCCTCCCCTGCAAATGCAGGGGAGGATCAAGAAGAAAGGAACAACCATGGCCACTCGCGAAGCCGTCATCGTCTCCACCGCCCGAACGCCGATCGGCAAGGCCTATCGCGGCGCGTTCAACGCGACCCCGTCGCCGACCCTGGCCAGCCACGCCATCAAGGCGGCGGTCGAGCGGGCGAAGATCGATCCGGCCGAGGTCGACGACGTGATCATGGGCGCCGCCCTCCAGCAGGGCGTGCAGACCACGATCGGCCGGACCGCCGCCCTCCGCTCGGGCCTCCCGGTCACCGTCTCCGGAATGTCGGTCGACCGCCAGTGCGCGTCGGGCCTCATGGCGATCGCCACCGCCGCCAAGCAGATCATCGTCGACCGGATGCCGATCTGCGTCGCCGGCGGGGTCGAGAGCATCTCGATGGTGCAGACGCCTGAGATGCGGGTCGGCCCGGACCCCGAGCTCCTCTCCATGCACAACGGCGTCTACATGCCGATGATCCAGACCGCCGAGGTGGTCGGCAAGCGCTACACGGTCAGCCGCGAGCGCCAGGACGCCTATGCGCTTCGCTCCCAGCAGCTCACCGCCAAGGGCCAGGCGGAAGGCAAGTTCGACGACGAGATCGTTCCGGTCACCGCGAAGATGATGGTCAAGGACAAGGAGACGGGCGAGACCTCGATGAAGGAGGTCACCCTCACCAAGGACGAGGGCAACCGGCCGCAGACGACCCTGGAGGACCTGCAGAAGCTCCAGCCGGTCATGGGTCCCGAGGCGATGATCACCGCGGGCAACGCCTCGCAACTGTCCGACGGCGCCTCGGCCTGCGTCCTCATGGAGGCCGGCCTCGCGGCCGAGCGCGGTCTCCGGCCGCTCGGCCGCTACGTCGGGATGGCGGTGGCGGGCACCGATCCGGACGAGATGGGCATCGGCCCCGTCTTCGCCGTTCCCAAGCTGCTCGAGCGGTTCGGCCTCACCGTCGACGATATCGGGCTGTGGGAGCTGAACGAGGCCTTCGCGGTCCAGGTGCTCTATTGCCAGGACCGGCTCGGAATCCCCGACGACCGCCTCAACGTCGACGGCGGCTCGATCTCGATCGGCCATCCCTACGGCATGTCGGGCGCGCGGATGACGGGCCACGCCCTGATCGAGGGGCGCCGCCGGGGAGTCCAATGGGTCGTCGTCACCATGTGCGTCGGCGGCGGCATGGGCGCCGCGGGGTTGTTCGAGGTTCTTTGAGCCGCAACGTCGCTCCAGCGCGGGCTGGAGCCCCAGCGGGTGAGGGTCGCGGCGCCCTTCACCCCCTGGGGCCCCGGCCTGCGCCGGCGCGACGGGTTATTTCGAATAGAGCGCCGCTTCCGCCGCCCGCCGCCGGGTCAGCCCGGCCATCACCTTGCCCGCCGCCTTGTTCCAGCGGCCGAATTCGGCCGCCGCGCCCTTATAGTCGCCGGCCTTGTGCTTCTTGAGCAGGGTGCTGGCGGAGAGGTTGGCCGGGCCGACATTGTAGGCGAAGCTCACCATTGCATCGAACTGGTTCTGGGTGGTGGGCGTGTTGCCGAGGATCTTCGCCACCTTCTGGCCGAACTCGTCGAGGTGAGCGGTGAAGCGGTCGTCGCACTGCTTCTGGGTCCAGACGACCCCTTTCTTGATGTCCGGGCCGGTCGAGCCCCAGCCGATCGTCCAGGGGTCGCCGCCCGATCCGGGATCCGGATAGGCCTCGAAAGTCCCGTCCGAGCGCTTCTTCGCGCAGCCTTCGAACTCCTGAACGAGCTTGATGCAATCCGGGCCTGGCGTCATTTTTCCGATCTCCCCCTGTGAGTCGCGATTATCGGATAATGGTCCGGAATCGGCTCCGCCTCAATCCTCCGCAACCCGCCGCCGCTTCCACCGTTGTCCCATCGAAACGAAGGAGGTGCCAGTTCATGCCGGTCTCGAATCTGACCCTGGTCGAGCGCATCGCCCGCGTGCTTGCGGGCCGCTATCACAGCATCAACGCCGACGGCGACGATCCCTCGGCGGGGCCGAATGTCGACGAGACCTGGCACGAATATGTCCCGGACGCGCTGTCGATCCTTCGCACGATGCGCGAGCCCGACAAGGTGATGGCCGCCGCCGGCGACCCCGAAGTCTGGGAGCGAATGGTCGAAGCGGCGCTCAACGTCGAGCGGGCGGTCGGCAACGCCTGAACTTGGGTCCGGTCCGGATCAAATCCGGAACGAATGATGGATTTCCGGGCCGGCCGATGGGCTATGATCGGCCCCATGCCCGATCCGCTCCGCCTGTCCTGGACCGCCATGAGGCTAATTCAGCTGGCGAAGCTGACGGCGCGGATGGCACGTGCAAGCTTTGCAAGCTTTGCAAGCTTCGTCGCGCGGAGCCGATCGTCACTTTCGCGCTCCGCCCGAGTCGGCCGTTGCGGAACGACGCCTTCAGTCAGCGAACTTCGGCTTGCCGGCGAAGCCGCCGGCGGCGCGCAGCGCGTCGGCGTCCATGAGCATGCCGTCCATCATCACCAGACGGGTGTGCCTGAGGTCGCCGATCGCCCGCGACGGGTCGCCGTCGACCAGCACCAGGTCGGCGGCCTTGCCGACGGCGATCGAGCCGGTTTCGCGATCGGCGCCGACCAGGCGCGCCGGGACGATCGTCGCCGCCGCGAGCGCCTCCGCCGGGGTGAAGCCGGAGTCGTTCACATAGAGCTCGAGCTCGCGGACCAGCTCGAGCCCGCTGCCGTCGGTCCCGGCGACGATCGGGACTCCCGCCTTGTGCATCGCTCCGACGAGCCCGGCGAGCTTGCGGTAGCTCGCCCGCCAGTCGGCCCGGGTGACGCCGGCGGGAACCGCGAAGCCGCCCTGGCGAAAGCTCCGCTCGGTCGCCGGCGGCAGGGTGCCGACGAACGGCGCATAGGCCGGGGAGAGGTCGCCATTCTCGGGCACGAAAAGGCCCTCGGCGACGACCAGCGTGGGATCGGCGACGGTCTTGCGGCGCGCCATTTCGGCGATCAGCTTGCGGATAGGCTCGCCGTCGAGGTCGACGTCCTTGGCGTAGCGGCCCGGCCCCTGGAAGCGCTGGATTCCGTTCGAGACGGCGACGACCTCGTCCGGCATCGCCTGCATCATCATGAAATAGATGTGCGTGACCTCGTCATAGCCCGCCTCGATCGCGTCGAGCGTTCGCATTCCCGCGGGCACGTGGCCGTGGACGTGGAGACCGAGCTTGTGGGCCTCGGCCGCGGCCGCCGGAAGCCAGGCCGGGTTGAAGGTGCCGTAGAATTTCACGCCCGTCATCCCGTCCGCCTTGGCCTTGCGGACGGCGGCGATCGCCTCCTCCTGCGACGTCGCCACCTCCGCGACCTGGGCCGTGTTCGGCCCTTTGCCGTCGATCAGGGTGGACGCGTAGACATGGGGGCTCAGCAGGTCGCCTTTCGCCCGGCGTTCGCGCCGGGCCTTGGTCAAGGCGGTGACGTTGCCCGGATCCCGAGCCGAGGTGATCCCGAGCGAGAGCAGCATCGGCCCGGTGCTGTCGTCGCCGAAATGCATGTGCGAGTCCCACAGGCCGGGGACGAGAGTCTTGCCCCGGCCGTCGATCAGCCGGGCTCCCGCGGGCGGGTTCGTCGTGGCCGCGGGGCCGACCGCGACGATCCGGCCCTTGTCGACCACGACCGTCTGTCCCTCCGCGAACCGGCTGCCGTCGACGAAGGCGCGGACGTCGGTGAAGGCGACCGGGCCGTCGGGCGCCTTGAGGAAGCGTCGGGCCAGCGCCGGCGAGCGAGCGGCCAGCGCCTCGTCCTGCGCTTTCTCGAGCGCCGGCTGGGCGTCCTCGTAGCCGACCGGAATCGTCGACAGGAACCCGACCGACGCGAAGAACTTGCCGTCCTCGGTCGCCCAGACCGGGATCGAGTTGTTGCTGATCCCGGTGATGGCATAAGCGACCAGGTTCCGCGCCGCCGCCCCGGTGCCGACTCGCGCCTTGGTCAGTGGCTCGAGCTTCGCCCGGCCGCCGGGCAGCAGCGCGACCGAATGGCCGGGCGCCGCGATCAATTGCTCGACGAGGCGCTCGAAGGTCAGCGAGCCCGGGCCGGCCGGATAATAGATTGCGGGTTCGCGATAGGGCGCCGAGCCGCTGTCGATCTGCGACGTCCACTCCGCCTTGCCTCCGGAGATCGCGAAGGTTTCGCCGATGTCGCCCTGGGGGCTGACCCCGCGAGCGGTATAGCGGGCGACCATCCCGTCCGGACCGATCGTCGCGGCCTCGTCGATCTCCCAGACCTGGCCGCGAAGGACGAGGCTCGCCCTCGCCCAGCGGGTGCCGTCGGGGGCGGTCCATTCGCTCGCCTCGCCATGCTTGCCCGCGGTCGACATGATGACGTAGCGCGTGGCGTCCGCGGGCGGCCTGGCGAGCTGGTCCTTCGGCACCTGCGCCCACGAAGCGCCCGCGCTCAGCGCGACCCCAATGGCGACGATCCACCGCATGCTCATTCTCCCCCTACGTCGATCGGCGGAAGGCTAAGCCGCCGGAGCGGGGAGTCAATCGTCGGGGATCGTCACCCCGGAAATGCGAAAGGCCGCCCCTCCCGGGACGGCCTTTCCATTGTCAGCCGTTCGTGCGGCCTCGAGTCTTCAGGCGCGAACCCCCGTGGAGGCTGCGCTCACCCGACCCGCCGCACGCGGCATATGACAATGAGACATCAGACCACCTCCTTTCCGTTGTTGAACGATGCAGGGGAGATGGGGGAGTCGCGAGGAAATTCAAGACCTTAGGTCATTCCCGCGAAAGCCCGGATCCCCGCACGGCGCCGCGCGGGACCATGGATCCCGGAAAAGAGGGACAGTCCCCCTTTTAGGAAGGCGGAAAAGAGGGACAGTCCCCCTTTTTAGGAAGGTGGAAAAGAGGGACAGTCCCCCTTTTTGTAGGAAGGTGGAAAAGAGGGACAGTCCCCCTTTTTGGAAAAGAGGGACAGTCCCTCTTTAGTAGGGGGGCTTGTCCAGGCCGGCGGGGCTTTTGGTGAAGATCTCGCAGCCGTCCTCGGTGATCCCCACCGAATGCTCGAACTGGGCCGAGAGCGAGCGGTCGCGGGTGACCGCGGTCCAGCCGTCCTCGAGCAGCTTCACGCCCGGCTTGCCGATGTTGATCATCGGCTCGATCGTGAAGAACATCCCGGGACGCAGCTCGGGGCCGCTGCCGGGGCGGCCGGCATGGACGACCTCGGGGGCGTCGTGGAACAGCCGGCCGAGGCCGTGGCCGCAGAAATCGCGGACGACTCCGTAGCGGCTCTTCTCGGCATAGGACTGGATGGCGTGGCCGATATCGCCGAGGAAGTTGCCCGGCCGCGCCTGGGCGATTCCCAGCATCATGCATTCGTAGGTGATGTCGACCAGCCGGCGCGCCCGGATCGGAACGTCGCCGACCAGGAACATCCGGCTGGTGTCGCCGTGCCAGCCGTCGACGATGATGGTGACGTCGATATTGACGATGTCGCCGTCCTTCAGGACCCGGTCGCCCGGAATTCCGTGGCAGACGACGTGGTTGATCGAGGTGCAGCAGCTGCCGGTGAAGCCGCGATAGCCCAGGGTCGCCGGAATTCCGCCGCGGGCGAGCATCTCGCGATAGACGATGTCGTCGATCGCCTGGGTCGTGATCCCCGGCACGACATGCGGGACGAGCGAGTCCAGCACTTCGGCGGCGGCGCGGCCGGCGCGGCGCATCCCTTCGAACGCTTCGGGTCCATGGAGCTTGATCGCCCCGCTGCGGCCGACCAATTCGGTCCCGCTGATCGCCTGATATTGGGTCATGAGTGGGGATATAGGCCCGGGGACGTGATCCGACAAATACCGTTCGCGCCAAGACAAGCTCCGTTCGGCCTGAGCCTGTCGAAGGCCTTTCCTTCTTACCGGCGAAAGTACAGGGAAGGGCTTCGACAAGCTCAGCCCGAACGGAGCTGAGTATCTCCGCATGGAGCCTGGAGTGACCGAAGAACGCATCTGGACCGCGGGGCTGCTGATCATCGGCGACGAGATCCTCTCGGGCCGGACCCAGGACAAGAACATCGCCCAGGTCGCCGGCTGGCTGAACCTCCAGGGCATCCGCCTGGCCGAGGTCCGGGTGGTGCCCGACGCGATCGAGCGGATCGCCGCGGCGGTGAACGCGCTCAGGTCCGATTACGATTACCTGTTCACCACCGGCGGGATCGGCCCAACGCATGACGACATAACCGTCGACGCCATCGCCCATGCCCTCGGGGTGCCGATCGTCGTCCATCCCAGGGCCAGGGCGATACTCGAAGATTATTACGCGACCCGAGGCGGGCTCAACGAAGGGCGGCTGAGGATGGCCCGGGTGCCCGAGGGGGCGGACCTGATCGAGAACAAGATGTCGGGCGCGCCGGGAATCCGCCACGGCAACCTCTTCATCCTCGCGGGCGTGCCGCACATCGCGGCCCAGATGCTGGATTCGCTGACCGGAACGATCCACGGCGGCCGGCCGCTGCTTTCGCGCACCCTCGGCTGCTGGACCATGGAGAGCGAGGTGGCGACGCTCCTGGCCGAGACCGAGCGCTCGCATGCCGGCTGCCAGATCGGTTCCTATCCCTTCTTCCGAGAGGGGCGGGTGGGCGCCAATTTCGTCATCCGCTCGACCGACGAGGCGGCTCTGGAGGCGTGCGCCGCCGATCTGGCCTCGCGCCTCCGCGCGAGCGGGCGGGACGCGGTCAGCGAAGGCATCTGATGCCGATTCCGGCAGTCTCGCTGCTGCTGCTGCTTGCCGGGGCGAGCGCGGGGAGCTTCGGGCCGGACGCGGCGACCATCGCCGAGCTCGACTTCCGCGCGAGCCAGGCCCTGTGCAGCGATTTCCATCACGTCGTTTCCTGCCGGAGCTGGCGGATGATCGTGTCCGACGTGCGCTGCGCGCCGGACCCCGCCGACGCGCGGCGCGCCCTGTGCACGTTCAGGCAGCGAATACCGCGGGTGGGCGGGACCGAGACCTGTTCGGCCGCCTTCCAGTCGGTCGGCGGCGATTGGCATTACCCCGTCCTGCCGGCCCAGGGGGAAGAGTGGGCGGCCTTTCCAAGCCTTCAGGTCGCGGGCCCGGCCTGCTCGGCGAGCGGGGCTCCGGACGCGGCCGCGATCGGCGCGATTTGGGCTCGCGCTCACGATCGGCTCAGCTGCTCGGTCTACCCCGAAGCCGGGCGCCCCTGCCCGCCGGCCTCGGCGAAGGTCGGAGAGGTCCGGTGCGGCTTCGGCTCGGATCGCCGGGTCGCGAATTGCGAGTTCAGGCTCCGAGCCCCCGAGGAATATTTCTGCCGGGCACCGTTTCAGCGCCTTCGGGGCGGCGGCTGGGCGCCGAAGGGCAGGCGCGGCGTCGACGGCCGCTTTTCCTACGACCAGAGCTGCGAGGGACCGATCGTCCGCTGAGGGGAAGGTGGAGCGGGCGAAGGGAATCGAACCCTCGTCGTAAGCTTGGGAAGCTTCTGCTCTGCCATTGAGCTACGCCCGCGCAAGAGTGGGATTGCCACGCCGGGCCGGTGGCGGTCAATATGGCGAAGAGGCAGGATGGGGGAGAACCGACATGACGGAGACTGTTGCGAAGGGATCGTGGGCGCGGCGGCTGACGACGCTGGCCTTGGTGCTGAGCCTCGGCGGGCTTGCGGCGGCGCTGATCGCGGCGGTCGGGGCGGGCCAGGGAGCCTGGGACTTCCGCGCCGGCTTCGGGGTGCTGCGCTACGCCTTCTTCGCCGCGATCGCTGGCGGCGTGCTGGCGCTGGTCGCGCTGTTCCTGTCGCAGCGGCCCGGCG
>DASTLX010000013.1:0-27996 GCA_035714565.1 Allosphingosinicella sp. | reverse complement strand
CGCGCGCTTCATTCACTGGGTTCGGGACAAGGACCCGGACTTCCACGCACCGACGCGGCAGCGAAAAAGCTAACCCCGCCGGCGACGTCCTTGCCTCAAGCCTCCAGCTCGACGTCCCAGTAGAGATAGTCGCGCCAGCTTTCGTGGAGGTAGTTGGGCGGGAAGGAGCGGCCGTGCTCCTGGAGCTGCCAGCTGGTCGGGCGGAAGGGGCGGCGGTTGAGGTTCATTCCCGCCTGGCGCGGAGTGCGCCCGCCCTTGCGAAGGTTGCACGGCGCGCAGGCGGCGGTGACGTTCTCCCAGGTCGTCCGCCCGCCCTGGGCGCGGGGGATGACATGATCGAACGTCAATTCGCGCGGATCGCCGCAATATTGGCAGACGAAGCGGTCGCGAAGGAACAGGTTGAACCGGGTGAAGGCCGGATGCTCGCTGGGCTTCACATATTGCCTGAGCGCGATCACCGACGGGAGCTGGAAGGTCCGCGTCGGGCTATGCACCTCGCGCGCATATTGGGCGACGATGTCGACGCGCTCGAGGAACACCGCCTTGACCGCCGTCTGCCACGGCCACAGGCTAAGCGGATAATAGCTGAGCGGCGTGTAATCGGCGTTGAGCACGAGCGCCGGGCAGGAATCCGGATGGCGGAGGAGGTCGGGATGGTACATGCGCCGCGCGTCGCCCTCGTCACTGCGAGAAGAAACGCCCGGCCTGTCGCACCCAGGACGGGGAGCCCCTCCCCTGTCCAAGCCCCTCCCATGCGAGGGTGACGGCGCCATGACAGCATGTCGCGAGTCATCCGGTCAAGGAGAAAGAGGGCGCTCGGCGCACCACCTCCGTCACTTCCGCCGCCTCTCTCGTCATTCCCGCGGAAGCGGGAACGACGGGGAGAGCGGGGATGACAAAATGCGCGGGGATCACGCCTGATGCGCGTGGTCACTCGTTTCGCTCCGAGCCCGACTGGGCGCCTGCATCTGGGGCACGCCTTCTCGGCCCTGCTCGCTCACGATTTCGCCCGAGCCCGAGGCGGCGCCTTCCTGCTCCGGATCGAGGATATCGACCCGGGCCGATCGAGAGCCGAGCATGTCGATTCGATCATCGAGGACCTCGCCTGGCTCGAGATCGACTGGGACGGCGAGATCCTGTTCCAGTCCGAGCGCCTGCCCCTCTACGCGGAGGCGCTGGACCGCCTCCGGCGGGCCGGCCTCGTCTATCCCTGCTTCTGCACCCGTTCAGCGATCGCCGCCGAGATCGCGGCGAGCGCCTCGGCGCCGCACGGTCCCGACGGGCCGCTCTACCCGGGCACCTGCCGAGCCCTTGCGGAGCCGGAACGCGCGCGCCGGATGGCGGCGGAGCCCCATGCCTGGCGGCTCGACATGGCCGCGGCACTCGCCTCACCGCTCCCCGCCCTCTACTGGAACGACGGGGAGACCGAGGTCCAGGCCGAGCCAGAGGCGTTCGGCGACGTCGTCCTCGCCCGCAAGGACGCTCCGGTCAGCTATCATCTCGCGGTCACCGTCGACGATTCCGCCCAGGGCGTCACCGACGTGGTCCGCGGCCGCGACCTCTACGCCGCGACCGACGTCCACCGGCTGCTGCAGGCTCTGCTCGGCCTTCCGACCCCGCGCTACCGGCATCACCCGCTTCTGCTCGGGCCGGACGGCGCCCGCCTCGCCAAGCGCCACGGCGCGCCGACCCTGCGCGGGCTGCGCGAGCGGGGCGTCGATCCGAAAGCGCTGGCGGCGGACCTGCTGACGGGACAAATGCCGTATGGATATTCGGCCGGGCCACCCTAGATAGGCGCGATGAGCACCTTCCTCGCGATCCTGATCGTCCTCGCCGCCGGGGCGACCCTCTTCATCCTCGCCAAGGGCGTGATCGGAATGGCCCAGGGCAAGGACATCACCGGACAGCGCTCGCAGGACCTGATGCGCAAGCGGGTGCTGTTCCAGGCGATCGCCATCGTCCTCGTCATCCTGTTCCTGCTCGTCGCCAGCGGAAAGAGCTGAATCTGGTCAGGCTCAACAAAATCTACACGCGGACGGGGGATTCGGGTTCGTCCGGCCTCACCGACGGCAGCCGCCGGTCGAAGGCGGACCCGATCTTCGCGGCGATCGGCGACGTCGACGAGGCCAACAGCGCGATCGGGCTCGCCCTCCTCCAGGTGGCGGACGACGCCCAGCGGCGGATGCTGACCGCGATCCAGAACGAATTGTTCGACCTCGGCGCCGACCTGGCCACGCCGGGCGAGGATTTCCAGCCCTCCGAGATGAGCCTTCGGATCGTCCAGTCCCAGATCGACAGGCTGGAGCTCGAGATCGACTCGATGAACGAGCGACTGGAGCCGCTGCGGAGCTTCATCCTCCCGGGCGGCGGCGGCGGAGCGGCGGCGATCCACCTCGCTCGGGCGATCGTCCGCCGGGCCGAGCGCTCCGCCATCGCCGCCTCGGCCGGGGCGGCGCTCAATCCCCTCGCCCTCGTCTATCTGAACCGCCTCTCCGACCATCTGTTCGTCATGGCCCGACTCGCCGCCGCGGGCGAAGGGGGAGAGGTGCTGTGGAAGCCCGGCGCGACCCGCTGAGCCGTCATCCCGCCGAAGCGGTCTAACCTCCATCAATTATCTGGTATAGGGAGCGTGCGATGGCCAGTCAGGCAAACCCACCGCCGGCTCCCGCCTTGGCCGAGCGCTTCGTCGCCGTCCGCGCCCTGAGCGAGGCGATCGCCGCTCCGCTCTCGGACGCCGACGCGACTCTTCAGCCGATGCCGGACGCGTCGCCGGCCAAGTGGCACCTCGCCCACACGAGCTGGTTCTTCGAGACCTTCGTGCTTCGCGACCACGTCGCCGGCCATCGCCTTTGGGACGAGAGCTGGGCCTATCTGTTCAATTCCTATTATGACGGCGAGGGGGAGCGCCATCCGCGCGACCGCCGCGGCATGCTGAGCCGCCCCGGCCTCGACGAGATCCGCGCGTGGCGCGCCTATGTGGACGAGTCGGTCGAAAGGGCGATGCCGAGGCTTTCCGAGCCCGCCCTCGCGCTCGTGGAGCTCGGCCTCAACCATGAGCAGCAGCACCAGGAACTGATGCTGATGGACCTCACCGCCGCATTGGCGGAAAATCCGCTGCGACCCGCGCTCTGGCCGGGTGCCGCCCCGGCGCCGGCGCCGCTCGCGGGCGGGATCGGCTGGATCGAGGGGCGCCGCGGCCTGGTCGAGATCGGCCATGACGGCGGCGGCTTCGCCTTCGACTGCGAGGGCCCGCGCCATCAGGCCCTGCTCCACCCGCACGCGCTCGCCGACCGGCTCGTCACCAATGCCGAGTGGCTCGGCTTCATCGACGACGACGGCTATGGCCGGCCGGAGCTGTGGATGGCCGACGGCTGGGCCTGGGCGAAGGACAACCGGATCGAGGCTCCGCTCTACTGGCGCCGCGAAGCCGGCGGCTGGAGCCGCTTCGCCCTCGACGGCCTGCGCCCGCTCGCCCCGGCCGAGCCGGTCGCCCATGTCAGCTGGTACGAGGCCGACGCCTATGCCCGCTGGGCGGGAGCGAGGCTTCCCCGCGAGGAGGAGTGGGAGGCCGCCGCGGCCGGCCTCGACCCGGAGTCCGGAACCCAGCTCGATCGCGCCGGCCCGGTCGGCCCGCGTCCGGCGTCCGGCACGGGGCTTCGTCAGATGTTCGGCGACCTGTGGGAATGGACGATGAGCGCCTATGCGCCCTATCCCGGCTACCGCCCCCAGGAAGGCACGGTCGGCGAATATAACGGCAAGTTCATGTGCAATCAGTTCGTCCTTCGCGGGGGAAGCTGCGCCACCCCCCGCGGCCACCTGCGCGCCGCCTACCGCAACTTCTTCTACCCCCACCAGCGCTGGATGTTCTCCGGGCTGCGCCTGGCCCGGGACCTGTAGTGGACGCTCCCGTCCAGACCGCGGTCGACCCCGATTTCCGGCGCGACGTCCTCGCCGGCCTCGCCGCTCCGATCCGCGCCGTCCCGGCGCGCTGGCTCTACGACCGACGCGGCTCCGAGCTTTTCGAGGCGATCACCCGGCTCCCCGAATATTATCTCACCCGGACGGAGACCGCCTTGCTCGAGCGGCGCTGCCCCGACGTCGCCCGGATCGCCGGTCCCGGCCAGGCGGTGGTCGAGTTCGGCTCCGGCGCCTCGGTCAAGATCCGGATCCTCCTCGCCGCCGCGGCGCCCTCCGCTTACGTTCCGATCGACATCAGCGGCGAATTCCTGCGCGACTCCGCCGCGGCGCTGGCGGCGGACTTCCCGGGCCTTCCGATCCATCCCGTGGAGGCGAATTTCAGCCGGCCCCTCCCGCTTCCGGCGGAGATCGAGACGCTGCCCAAGCTGGGCTTCTTCCCGGGCTCCACGATTGGCAACATGATCCCGTCGAGCGGAGTCGACCTGCTCCGGGCGATGCGCCGGACGCTCGGCACCGGCGCCTGGCTGTTCATCGGCTTC
Source organism: Allosphingosinicella sp. (assembly GCA_035714565.1). Lineage (GTDB taxonomy): Bacteria > Pseudomonadota > Alphaproteobacteria > Sphingomonadales > Sphingomonadaceae > Allosphingosinicella. Next base: position 23,539 of record DASTLX010000013.1, on the reverse strand, counting down.
GACCGCGTCAAGGACCCGGCCGAGCTGCTCAGCGCCTATGACGATTCGGCGGGGGTGACGGCTGAGTTCAACCTCAACCTCCTCACCCGGATCAACCGCGAGCTGGCGGGCGACATACCGGTCGAGGCCTTCCGCCACCGCGGGCTGTGGAACGAGCGGCTGAGCCGGATCGAGATGCATCTCGAGGCGGCTCGCGACGTCGCCTTCGAGGTCGCCGGCCGCCGCTTCTCGATGAGCGCTGGCGAGACCATCCATACCGAGAACAGCCACAAATATGGCGAGCGCGACGCAAGGCTGCTGCTTCTCGCCGGCGGCTGGACCCCGGTCGAGGAATGGACCGACGAGGAGGCGCGCTTCGCCCTGGTGCTGGCGAGGGCGGAGCCGGAGAGATCGGCGCCCTGATCCGCCTCCCGGCGGGACCTGAGAGTCGAACGGCGTCGCCGGCCATCTGGCGATGGGAAGGCAAAGCCCCTACAGCGCGCCGATGCACGTCGTCACCCGCTTCGCTCCCGCGCCGACCGGGCGGCTCCACGTCGGCAACGTCCGGACCGCGATCCACAACTGGCTGTGGGCGAGGAAGCATGGCGGGCGCTTCATCCTTCGGCTCGACGACACCGACAAGGATCGTTCGAGCGACGCCCATACCGAAGGAATCCGCGAGGACCTCGCCTGGCTCGGCCTCGCCTGGGACGAGGAGCATCGCCAGTCGCGGCGATTCGACCGCTACGAGGCGGCGTTCGAGCGGCTTCGCGCGGCGGGGCGGGTCTATCCGGCCTACGAGACCGCCCAGGAGCTCGACCTCAAGCGCAAGGTCCAGCTGTCGCGCGGGCAGCCGCCCGTCTACGACCGGTCCGCGCTTCGGCTTTCCGAAGCCGACCGGGCCGGGCTCGAGGCGGAGGGGCGATCGCCCCACTGGCGTTTCCGGCTCGATCACGACACGCCGATCGAATGGGACGACCTCATCCGAGGCCGCCAGCATTTCGACCCCGCCTTGCTCTCCGACCCGGTCGTCCGGCGCGAGGACGGAAGCTGGCTCTACATGCTTCCGAGCACCGTCGACGATATCGACATGGGCGTCACCCACGTCCTGCGCGGCGAGGACCATGTCGCCAACACCGCGCTCCAGCTCCAGATGTTCGAGGCGCTCGCGGCGGTCCCGCCGGCATTCGCCCACGAGGCCCTTCTGGTCGGCTCCGAGGGCAAGCTGTCGAAGCGGCTCGGCTCGCTCGGCGCCGATACGCTTCGCTCCGAGGGGATCGAGCCGATCGCCCTGGTCGCCAAGCTCGCCAGGCTCGGCACCAGCCTGCCGGTCGAGCCGGTGGCGGAGCCGGACCTCCTTGTCCGGACGTTCGACTTCGCCACCTTCGGGCGAGCGCCTGCGCGCTTCGACCTGGACGAGCTCGCCCAGCTCAACGCGCGCATCGTCCACCTCCTGCCGTTCGAGGCCGTCGCCCCGCGGCTGCCGGAAGGAATGGGGCCGGACGACTGGGCGGCGATCCGGCCCAATCTCAAGACCGTCGGCGAGGCGGCCGACTGGTGGGACATCCTGCACGGCCATGTCGAAGCCAAGGCGGCCGAGGAGGATCGGGACCTGATCGAAGCGGCGCGCGAGACGCTTGCCGCGATCGACTGGAACGACGCGCCCTGGCCGCAGCTCGTCGCGGCCCTGAAGGAACGGACCGGCCGCACCGGCAAGCCGCTGTTCCGGCCGCTCCGCCTGGCGCTGACCGGGCGCGAGAGCGGACCCGAAATGGCCGCCCTGCTGCCGCTGATCGGGCCGGACGAAGCGGTGTCGAGGCTGCGCGCCGCACTGTGAATCGAAGGCACGCTGAAAAGACACAAAAGACACGCAAGTCGGCCCGAAGACGCCTTTGTTTTCAGTGGCGACGGCCATGCCGAAGCCGACACCGTGGCTGCGCCGAGCTTCCGCACCCACGATGAGCTTGGCGGAACATAACATGAATCAGCCCGCTCCGCAATGAGCGAGGCCGGAACTTTTCCCGCTTGTGTGACATTGTAACATAATGTTATGAGATAATGTCTCATGAGTCGCGCAGCGACCGAGCAGGAGAGAGGCCATGATGGAAGGAGCTTTCTACGAGCGGAAGAAGACCAGCCCCACCGCGCTTGCCATCGTCGTGCTGATGCACGGCGCCGGCATCACCGCGCTCGCCCTGACCAAGACGGATGTCGCGGACAGGATCTGGCCCGGGCGGACGGACGTCATATTTGTTCCGGAACCGGAGGTCCCGCCCGAAACCCCGCCGGAGCCCCGGCCGCAGACCCAGACGCCGCGGACGACGGAAAGCCGGATCGACCGGCCGACGCCGATCGAGCCGATCCCGCTTGGGCCGGTCATCGCCGGGCCGGTCGGCCCGCCGCCTATGCCCTTCCCGCAGGGGCCCGTCGTCGAGGATCCCCCGGCGCCGCTTCCCCAGCCCCCGATCGAGAAGGCGCGAACGGTCGAGCCCGCCCGGGCCAAGGCGAACCTCGCCTCCTACGTTTCGGACCAGGACTATCCCTCCAACGCCATCCGCAACGGAGAGCAGGGAACGACCCGGTTCCGCCTCGCCGTGGGACCGGACGGCAAAGTGAAGGAATGCACCGTCACCAGCTCGAGCGGCTCGTCGGCCCTGGATTCGACGACCTGCAAGCTGATGAGGCAGCGCGCCAAGTTCACCCCGGCCAGGAACAACCGGGGCGAGCCGACGGTCGACACGGTCGCAAGCGGGATCAAGTGGGTGCTTCCGACCGATTGACCGGGGCTGGCGGGGGAGCGGCGAAGCGCCTATCTTGGCGCCATGCCGCTCCCCCGTCCCGCCTCGCCGCGCGCGCTCTGGGCCGACCTTCGCGCCTTCGCGTCGGAGCGCCGGCCGCACCGATGGGCCGCCGCCGCGCTCGCCATCCTCATGCCCGTCGCCATCATCGTCATCTTCGTGATCGACGGCCGCACCAACATCATGCCGGGGCCGCAGCTCATCTATGTCGAGAGCTGGCCGGCCAATCGCAGCGACGAGGAGATCAAGGCCCAGCAGAAGATCGACCAGGCGTGGCGCGACAAGGCCCTCAAGGAACGCCGGGAGATGTTCAAGAAGCACGACGAGCAATTGGAGCGGCTCGGCCTTTGACTCCCGAGGAGCGCTGGATGGGCGCGGCCGTCGCGCTCGGCGAGCGCGGCCGCGGCAACACCGCGCCCAACCCCAATGTCGGCTGCGTGATCGTCAGGGACGATTCGGTCGCCGGCCGCGGCTGGACCCAGCCCGGCGGCCGGCCCCATGCCGAGGCGCTGGCGCTCGCCGAAGCGGGCGAGGCGGCGCGCGGAGCCACCGCCTACGTCACTCTCGAGCCGTGCCGCCATCGAAGCGGGCGCGGGCCCGCCTGCGCGGACCTGCTCGCCGGGGCCGGCGTGGCCCGGGTCGTCGCTGCGCTGGAGGATCCGGACCCGCGCATGGCGGGCGGCGGCTTCGATCGGCTCCGCGCGGCGGGGATCGAGGTCGAGATCGGGCCGGGCGCCCGGGAGGCGGCGCGCTCGATGGCGGGTTTCCTAACCCGGGTCGCCCTGGGCCGGCCGTTCGTCACCCTGAAGCTGGCGATGTCGCTCGACGGCAAGATCGCCCTGCCCTCCGGCGAGAGCCGCTGGATCACCGGCGAGGATGCGCGGGCCCACGTCCATCTCGAGCGGGCGCGGACCGACATGATTCTCGTCGGCCGCGGCACCTATGAGCGCGACCGGCCCAGGCTCGACGTCCGGCTGCCCGGGCTCGAGGCGCGCTCGCCGCGCCGGGCGCTGCTGACCCGCGGCGAGCCGGTGGCGGGCTGGACGCGCCTCGGAGCCCCGGAGGAGGTGTTCGCCCTCGCCGACGTCAACGACCTTCTCGTCGAGGGCGGCTCGGCGACCGCTTCCGCCTTCCTCGCCGCCGACCTGGTCGACCGGATGCTGATCTACCGCGCTCCGATCCTGATCGGCGACGGCAAGTCCTCCGTGGGCTATATCGGTCTCACCGACCTCGCCGACGCCCACCGCCGGTGGAGCCTCGCCGACAGCCGGATGCTTGGCATCGACCGGCTCGAAGTCTACGAGCGGGAAAGAGAGCAACACACCCGTTCGCCCTGAGCCTGTCGAAGGGCTTTCCTTTCTTTCCTCAGGCCGAAAAGAGAGGGCTTCGACAGGCTCAGCCCGAACGGATAAGGGCCGAACAGAGCATATGTTCACGGGAATCATCACTGACGTCGGCCGAGTCGTCGCGGTCGAGCAGCGGGGCGACCTTCGCCTCAGGATCGCGTGCGGCTACGACATGGCGGGCGTCGACCTCGGCGCCTCGATCGCCTGCTCGGGCGTGTGCCTCACGGTCGTCGACAAGGGCGAGGACTGGTTCGCGGTCGACGTCTCCCGCGAGACTCTGAGCCGGAGCGCTCCCGGCCTCTGGCGGGACGGCGCCCGGCTCAACCTCGAGCGCTCGCTTCGCGTCGGCGACGAGCTCGGCGGGCATATCGTCACCGGTCACGTCGACGCCGTCGGCGAGGTGGAAGCCGCGGTCGAGGTCGGCGGATCGGTCCGGCTGGCCGTGACCGCGCCCGCGGAGCTTGAAGGCTATATCGCGCCCAAGGGCTCGATCGCCCTCGACGGGGTGTCGCTGACGGTCAACGAGGTCGAGCCGGTTTCGGACGGAGTGCGCTTCGTCCTCAACATCATCCCCCATACGGCGGCGCAGACCAGCTTCGCCGAGGTGGCGCCCGGCCGGAAGGTCAATATCGAGATCGACATACTCGCCCGATATATCGGCCGGATGCTCGAGCTGAGGCGGTAGGGCATGGAGCGCGGTTTCCTCTCCTCGCCCGAGGAGCTGATCGACGAGGCCCGCAACGGCCGAATGTTCATCCTGGTCGACGACGAGGACCGGGAGAATGAGGGCGACCTCGTCATCCCGGCCCAGATGGCCACGCCCGACGCGATCAACTTCATGGCCAAGCACGGCCGCGGCCTGATCTGCCTCGCCCTCACCCGGCATCGGGTCGAGCAGCTCGGCCTCGAGCTGATGAGCCGCAACAACGGAACGCGGCACGAAACCGCCTTCACCACCTCGATCGAGGCGAAGGAAGGCGTGACGACGGGAATCTCGGCCGCCGACCGGGCGCGGACGGTGTCGGTGGCGATCGACGCGTCGAAGAGCCGCGACGACATCTGCACGCCCGGCCACGTCTTCCCGCTCGTCGCCCGCGACGGGGGAGTCCTCATCCGGGCCGGCCATACCGAGGCGGCGGTGGACGTCGCCCGTCTCGCCGGCCTCAATCCCTCGGGCGTGATCTGCGAGATCATGCGCGAGGACGGGACGATGGCCCGGATGGACGACCTCGTCGCCTTCGCCCAGCTGCACGGGCTCAAGGTCGGGACGATCCGCGACCTCATCGCCTACCGGCTCAAGAAGGATCATCTCGTCGAGCAGACCGGCGAGGCGAGCTTCGAGAGCCGCTGGGGCGGCGCCTGGACGGCGAGGAGCTTCCTCAACAAGGCGCTCGGAACCGAGCAGGTCGCCCTGGTCAAGGGAAAGATCGACCCGTCGAAGCCCACCCTGGTCAGGATGCACCAGCTCAGCCTGTTCGCCGACGCCTTCGGCGAGGAAGGCGGCCGCGGCGGGCTCCTGCGCGGCGCGATGAAGATCATCGGCGAGGAGGGCAGCGGAGTCATCGTCGTCCTCAACCGGGCGATGCCGGACGCCTTGTCGGCGGCGCTCAACCTGCGCTCCGGCAAGCCGGCGGCCAGGGGCCCGGACGAGCTGAGGGACTATGGCGGCGGCGCCCAGATCCTCTCGGCGCTGGGCGTGCACGACATGGTGCTCCTGACCAACACCCATCACACGCCGGTCGCGCTCGGCGGCTACGGCCTCACCATCGTCGGCGAGCGCCCGATCCCGCTGGAGGAATGAGAATGGCCCGGTTGCTGATCGTCGAGGCGCGCTTCTACGACCATCTCAACGACCTGCTTCTGGCGGGCGCCCGGGCCGCGATCGAGGCGGCGGGGCACGGGCACGAGACGGTGACCGTGCCGGGCGCCTTGGAAGTGCCGGCCGCGATCGCCCTGGCGGCCGGCACGGGACGCTATGACGGCTTCGTCGCCCTGGGCGTGGTGATCCGCGGTGAGACCTACCATTTCGAGATCGTCGCCGGCGAGAGCGCCCGCGGGATCATGGCCCTGACCCTGGACGGGCTGGCGATCGGAAACGGCATCCTCACGGTCGAGGACGAGGCCCAGGCGCTGGCCCGGGCGCGCCCCGAGGAGAAGGACAAGGGCGGCGAGGCGGCGAAAGCCGCGCTGGCGATGATGGCGCTGAGGGAGCGGTTCGCCTGACCGTCGGCCCGGCGCGAAATCACCGCCGCAGCCAGTGCCTCCAAAGGAACCAGGCGAGCACCAGGGCGCCGATGACGAAGCAGAAGACGACGACCCCCCAGAAGGCCCAGGGCTCCTCCGCATAGGGTATGCCCTTGACGTTCATTCCGAGCAGCCCGGTGATGAAGGTCAGCGGGAGGAAGATGAAGGCGACGATCGAGATGACCAGCGAGCGCGAATCCATCTGCTCGCCGCGAAGGTCGGTAAGCTGCTCGTGGAGGAGGGCCGCGCGTTCGCGAACCGCTTCCAGCTCCTCGGTCATGCGGGCGAACCGGTCGGCCGCCTCCCGGATATGGAGGCGGTCCTCCTCGGCCAGCCAGGCGAAGTCGAGCTCGGCGAGGGTGACCAGGGCGTCCCGGTTGGGCGCGACGAACCGGCGATAGGCGATCGCGTCCGACCGGATCCGGGTGATCGCGGTCCGCAGCCGGTAGAGAGCCCGGCTGTCGTCGAGCTGGCTCTCATAATCGTCGAGCGTGTCGCCGAGCTGCGCGACCTCGGGATCGAGCTGCTTCGAGATGGCGCGGGCGAAGGCGGCGACGAGGTCGCCGGGGTCGAGTATGAGCCCGGCTTCCATCTTCGCCGTCACCGCCGCCGTGGCCGCGAGCGGGCGACGGGTGACGCTGTCGACCTTGCCCCGCCTGATCCACATCCGGATCGACACCAGCCGGTCGGTGTCGTCCAGCTCCTCCGCGGCCGGGCCGCGCAGGTTGACGATCGCCCCTTCCTCGATCCGGTCGCAGCGCGGGCGGGTCTCGGTCGCGACCAGCGCGTTGGCGGCGACGTCGGGTATGTCGGCGCCTCGGAGCAGGCCCAGCTCCTCGTCGCTGCCGGCGTCGATATGGACCCAGATGAAGCCGGGGCCGGAATAGAGGACCGCTTCCTCGGAGGTGATGGCCCGGGCCGGACCGTCGCCGACGAGGATGGCCGCGCAGCTCACCGGAGGCCGGCGAGATAGTCGCGAAGCGCCGGGGCGACGTCCTCGCGCCTCAGGGCCAGAGCGAGGTTGGCGATGACGAAGCCCAGCGTGTGGCCGCAATCGTGCCGCTCGCCGTCGAAGGCGAGGCCGTGGAAGGGCTGGCTTCCGATCATCGCCGCCATCGCGTCGGTGAGCTGGATCTCGCCGCCGGCGCCGCGGCCGACCCTTCCGAGCGCAGCCATGATCTCGGGCTGGAGAACGTAGCGGCCCGGCAGCATCAGGTTGGAGGGCGCGGTCCCCGGCGCCGGCTTCTCGACCAGCCCCTTTATCTCGGTGAGCCTGCCGTCGGTCGCGCCGGGATCGACCACTCCATATTTGTGGGTCTCCCCGGGCGGCACTTCGAGGACGGCGACGACGTTGCCGCCGACCTTCTCATAAGCGTCGACGAGCTGGCGGGTGCAGTTCGGGCTGCCGACCATCACTTCGTCGGGAAGGAAGACCGCGAACGGCTCGTCGCCGACGATCTCGCGCGCGCACCAGACGGCATGGCCGAGGCCGAGCGGCTCCTGCTGGCGGACCGCGACGACCGAGCCGGGAGGCATGCGAGTGCCCGCGAGGGCTCCGAGGGACTTGCCGCGCGCCGTCATCGTCGCCTCGAGCTCGTAGGCGATGTCGAAATGGTCCTCGAGCGCGGTCTTGCCGCGGCCGGTGACGAAGATCATCTGCTCGATCCCCGCCTCGAGCGCCTCCTCGACCGCATATTGGATGAGCGGCCGGTCGACGACCGTCAGCATCTCCTTGGGCACGGCCTTGGTGGCGGGCAGGAAGCGCGTGCCGAGGCCGGCGACGGGGAAGACCGCCTTTCTGACTTTCTTCAATTTCGTCTCCGGGTGATGCCGATGCCGCGGGTCAGCGGGTCGGTGGAAGGTCGAAGGGATCGTCCGAGCGCTCCTCGGAGCGGCGCAGGCCGTCGTCCTGGCGGGCGGGGCGGGCGTTGGGCGGCGGAGTCAGCAATTCATCGGTCGTCGGCGCCCGGGCCGCCATGGCCGGCCGGGCCGGCAGGCCCTCGCCGGCCTTGGGCTGAAGCGGCTCCATGTTGCCGCAGGCGGCGAGCAAGGCGAAAGCGGGGATGAGGATCGAGGCGCGCATGGTGAGGCCTCGCCATAGCGCAGGCGGGCTGGGGCGGCCAAGGGCAATCGAGCGGACCGCCGCGCCCGGCTCCGTCGTCTACCCTGGACCCGTTCGGGGATGCTCACCGTCGGACGTGCAAGCCGTCCGGCCCTACCGTCATTCCGGCGAAAGCCGGAATCCCTGAACGCCGCCGATCGGCCCGAGCCCGGGTGAAGGGCGGCGGCGGCCCGGGATTGCCGCCCGCGCCCGGGCGATCTAGGCGGCCCACATGCGCATCGTCCTGCTCCCGCTCGTCGCGCTCGCCGCCTGCAGCGACGGGGGTGAACCGGCGAACAAAACCATTTCCGACCAGCCCGGCTGGAGCGGCCCCGCCGAGGCGCCGCCGACCGGAAAGCTCGATCGCTCGCACGCGGGCGAGTCCGCGCCGGCGACGGCGTTCGAGGATCCGGATGGAGCGCCGGCGAGCCTCGCCGACTTCCGCGGCAAGCCGGTGCTGCTCAATCTCTGGGCGACCTGGTGCGCGCCCTGCATCGCCGAGATGCCGACGCTCGACCGGCTCGCCGCTCGCGAGAAAGGGCGTCTCCGGGTTCTGACGGTCAGCCAGGACGAGAACGGCCGCGACAAGGTCGAGGCCTTTTTCGCCAGGCAGGGCTACCGCAACCTGGAGACCTGGCTCGATCCGAAGCTGGCGCTGATGATCGGGCTCGAGGCCGATACGCTTCCGACGACCGTCCTCTACGACGCCCGGGGCCGGGAGGTCTGGCGAGTGATCGGAATGGAGGATTGGGAGAGCCGCCGGGCCGCGCGCCTGCTCGACGAGGCCCGCCCGGAAAAATAGGGACAGTCCCCGCGGAAAAATAGGGACTGTCCCCCCCTATCTGAGGACACCCGCCGGGAAATGGGGACTGTCCCCCTATTCGGCGATCAGTCGCGCAGGAGCTCGTTGATGCTGGTCTTGGAGCGGGTGCGCGCGTCGACCCGCTTGACGATGACGGCGCAGGCGAGGCCGGGGCCGCCGTCCCTGCCGGGCAGGGTGCCGGGGACGACCACCGAATAAGCGGGGACCCGGCCCATATGCACCTCGCCGCTGTCCCGGTCGACGATCCGGGTCGAGGCCCCGATGAAGACCCCCATCGAGAGCACCGCCCCTTCCTCGACGACCACCCCCTCGGCGACCTCCGAGCGGGCGCCGATGAAGCAGTCGTCCTCGACGATCACCGGCCCGGCCTGGAGCGGCTCGAGGACTCCGCCGATGCCGGTGCCGCCGGAGATATGGACGTTCCTGCCGATCTGGGCGCAGCTGCCGACCGTCGCCCAGGTGTCGATCATCGTTCCCTCGCCGACATAGGCGCCGATGTTGACGAAGCTCGGCATCAGCACCGCGCCCTTGCCGATGAAGGCGCCGCGGCGGACGATCGCTCCGGGCACGGCCCTGAAGCCGGCTCCGGCGAACCGGTCGGGACCCCATTGGGCGAACTTGGACGGCACCTTGTCCCACCAGCGGGCGCCGCCGGGGCCGCCCTCGATCGCCTCCATCGGGGCGAGCCGGAACGAGAGCAGGACGGCCTTCTTGAGCCACTGGTTGACCTGCCAGCCGTCCTCGCCTTTCTCGGCGACCCGCGCCTCGCCGGAATCGAGCAGCGAGATCGCCGCCTCGACGGCCTGCTTCACATCCGGTTCCCCCGCGCCCAGCGACTCGCGCCTTTCCCAGGCCTCCTCGATCACGGCCCTCAGCTCTTCGGTCATGCCGGCTCTCCTCCCGTGATCTCGCTCAGCCAGTCGCCGATATCGGCAATGCGATAGTCGATAAAGGCGGGATCGGCGTCGTGGCTGGCCTGCTCGGAGCCGTTGTCGACCCAGACCGTCGTCATTCCGAGCTTCTTGGCCGGCACCAGGTTCCTCGCCATGTCCTCGGCGAAGAGGGCCCGGGTCGGCTCGATCGAATGGCGCTCGCACATCGCCGCGTAGGCGCGCGGATCGGGCTTGGGCACATAGTCCATGGCGTGGATGTCGTGGACTCCGTCGAAGGCGTTGGCGAGGCCGAGGCGGTCGAGGACGCGGCGCGCATAGGTCTCGTCGCCGTTGGTGAAGACGAACTTGCGGCCCGGCAGCCGATCCAGCGCCGCCAGCACCCGGGGGTCGGCGGTGAGCCGGGCGAAATCGATGTCGTGGACATAGTCGAGGAAGTCGCGGGGCTCGACCCCATGCTCCTTCATCAGCCCGGCCAGGGTCGTGCCGTGGTCGCGGAAGAAGCCCTTCTGGACGATTCGCGCCTCGGCCGTGGTGCAGCCGAGCCGTTTTGCGATATACTCGCCCATCCGGAGGTCGATCAGCTCGAACAGGTTGGCCGAAGCCGGGTAGAGGCTGTTGTCGAGGTCGAAGATCCAGCAGTCGATCGAGGCGAGCGGGGGAGGGAGCATGGCCGCCTCATAGGGCGCAAGCGGCCTTCAGCAAATTGAAAGCATCGCCGACGTAATGTCAGGATCGGAAAACTCAAAAATTTGAACCAGTTAGCCGAGGACCGGGGATGGACGCCAGGCTCGCACGAAATGCCCTGCTGATGACCGCCTGCGCGGCCGCGCTCCTCCTTTCGGGCTGCGGCGGGGGCGGCGGCGGCGGCGGGCCCGCGCCGATCGCGGCCCCCCCGCCTGCGCCGCCGCCGCCGCCTCCACCCCCGCCGGCGCCGCCGCCTCCCCCGCCCCCTCCGGCCGCGGTGAACTACAACGACGCCGAATATGGCCGCTCCAACGGCGCGGGCAGCCATAACGCCATCGCCGCCTACAATGCCGGGGCGACCGGGCTCGGCGTGAAGATCGCGGTCGTCGATTCCGGCGTGAACCCGAACCTCGCCGACTTCGCCGGCAAGATCGATCCGGCCAGCCGCGACGTCGCCGCCAATCGCGGCATCACCGACACCGAAGGCCACGGCACCGCGGTCACCGCCGTCGCCGCGGCGGCGCGCAACGGCAGCGGCATCCTGGGGGTCGCCTTCGACGCCACCATCCTGTCCTTCAACACGTCCGACCCCAACGATTGCGACGCCGACGACGGCTGCAACCACAGCGACCCCGACATCGCCGAGGCGATCGACCTCGCCCGGACGAACGGCGCCAAGGTGATCAACATCTCGCTCGGCGGGCCCGATCCCAGCGCGCTCGTCAACGCCGCCATCGCGCGCGCCGCGGCGGCGGGAATCCTCGTCGTGCTTTCGGCCGGCAACAGCGGCGACGAGCCGGGGGGCGAGAATCCGGAGGGCTTCGTCCTGTCGGCCTCCGACGCCGGCAACGTCATCATCGCCGGGGCGATCAATTCGTCGCGCAACATCGCCGCTTTCTCGAACAAGGCTGGGACCGGCGCGTCCCGCTACCTCGCCGCCCTCGGCGTCGGGGTGCGAGCGCCCGACCATACGGGCACCACCTACCTGTGGTCCGGCACCTCCTTCTCGGCGCCGGTGATCAGCGGGGCGGCGGCGCTTCTCGCGGGGGCCTTTCCCAACCTCACCGGACAGCAGATCATGCAGATCCTGCTGGGCAGCGCCGACGACGCCGGAGCGCCCGGGACGGACCCGGTCTTCGGCCGGGGCATACTCAACATCCAGCGCGCCTTCGAGCCGCAGGGCAGCCTTAGCCTGCCGGACGGCAAGGCCGTGGATATGTCGGCCGGCTCCGGCTCGGGATCGTCGACGATGGGCGACGCCAAGACCTCGCTAGGCGGAATCGTCGTGCTCGACGGCTTCTCCCGCGCCTACACGATGACTCTCGCCTCGGCGCTTCGGCGAGCCGAGCAGGATCGGCCGCTCGGCCGGGCGTTCCAGCCGGGCCTGAGCACGGCGACCGTCGGGGCCCGCGGAGTCGCCGTCTCGATCACCGTCGACCGAAATCTCACCGGCCAGCCGAATGTGGGTCTCGCCCAGCTCGGCCTCACCTACGAGGATTCCCGCAGGGCCCGGCTACTGTCCGGGGTGGCGCTGAGCCGGCTCAGCCCACGCCTTTCCGTGGCGCTCGGGCTTGCCGAGAGCGGCAAGACGCTCGAGCGGCGGCTCACGGGCCACTATCAGGACGCCTTCCTGGTCGCCCGCGATCCGATGAGCCGTATGGGCTTCCAGGGCGATTCGTCGGGCGCGATCGGTGTCCGCCATCGGCTCGGAGGGACCGGGCTCACCGTCACCGCGGAGCGCGGCGAGGTGCTCCAGCCGGGCTTCGACCGGTCCGTCGTCCAGCCCCGCTACTCCATCGTGGCGCTCGCCGCCGACCGCCGTTTCGGCCCGGCGAGGCTGAGCCTCGGCGCCACTCGGCTCGACGAGCAGTCGACGGCCTTCGGGGCGCGCTTCTCGCCGCTGATCGGAGTCGGCGGGGCGACGAGCTGGTTCGCCGACGCCGGAGCCAGCGTCGCCCTCGGCCGCGGCTGGAACGCCTCGCTGGGCTACCGGCTCGGCTGGACCGATCTCCCGGCCGCGGCGGGGCTGGCGCAGGGCGGCCGGCTGGCCACCGACGCCTGGTCGCTCGACCTCGCCAGGACCGGCGCGCTGCGCCCGGGCGACCGCTTCGCGGTTCGGGTGATGCAGCCGCTCCGGGTCCGCTCGGGCGGCCTCGACCTGCTGGTCCCCGCCTCCTACAGCTACGACACGCTCAGCGCCGGTTACGAGAGCCGCTTCCTCAATCTCGCCCCGACGGGCCGGGAGATCGACCTCGAGGCCGCCTACCGCTTCGACATGCTCGGCAGCGGCCATCTCGGCGCCAACGTCTTCGCCCGGCGCCACCCGGGCAACGTCGCGGGCCTGGATCCCGATCTCGGCGCGGCGATAAGGTTCACGCTGGGCTTCTGACCGGACTGGACCCTGCTCATCCGCCCGGGGGGCGGGCGAGGACGATGAGGATCTTGAGGTCGCGGTCCGGCCGCCAGTTCCTGCGGCGGACCTCGAAGCGGGTCGGCGAGATCCTTCGGACGCCCTCGCCGCAGAAGCTGACCAGGTTGGCCGAATCGCCCTTGTCGACGACCAGACGGAAGTCGCCGATCGGCGAGCGCCAGTTGCCGCCGGTGGTGAGGATGTAGCCGATCCTCTGCTCGGGAGTCGCCGGGTTCCGGCGGCGAAGCCGGTCGAGGCCGGCGAGGAAGGCCGGATCCACGCAATAGTCGCGGATCATGGTCTTGCCCTCGGGCGAGGTCCGGAACCCCGGCAGGGCCAGCGCCGAATCGACGCTCCCGCCGGTGCCCGGCCGGTAGCTATGCTCGACGACGAGGTCGCGGCCGGCCGGAAAGACCTGCTGCCAATACCAGCTCTCCGTCACCGTCCAGGCCGGCGTCAGGTGGCGCTCCCAGCCCCGGCCGGAATCATATTCGTCGGGCTCGGCGAGGCCGAGCTTGACCAGCCTCGAGCGCTCGGACTCGGACAGGCGGTCCAGCGCCTTGCCGTCCGCAGTCGGAAGCAGGCCGTGCGTGGCGAGCAGATGGGTATAGTCGGCGCCCGAGCGCACGGCCCGGCGCTCGACCTCCATGCTCACCGGCCGGCCGTCGACCCGGGTCGCGAAGCCGGAGGGGTAGGCGACGTCCATCTCCCGCTCCTCCGCCAGGTCGCGATCCGGCATCGGGAAGGCGACGACGGTGCGGATGTCGCGCGGGCTCTTGTTGCGGAAGACGTAGCGCACCCGGACCTGGTCCGCGGAGACGAACAGGTCCTCGGAAACCATGTCGATGTCGTCGCTCCGGGTGAGGACGAGCCCGCCCGCCGCATGCTCGGCCGTGCTGTCATTGGCCGCGGCGGGCGCGGCGAGCGCCAGCGCGGCCAGGATCGTCCAAACAGGTTTCATAGAGCCCCCACTTTCCACGTGGAGGAAGTCTAATTGATGCTGATCACTCCGTCCACGGCGCGCCATTCGGCCGGCCGGATGAGATGCTGGTGGGCCACCCTGACGGAATGGAGGACCGCCTCGACGTCGGTCCGCCAATGGTCGAGGAAGCGGTGGAGGACGGGGAAGCGCGGAGCGATGTCATATTGCTGCCAGACGAAGAGCTGGATCAGCTTGGGATGGTCGGGCAGGTAATAAGCGACCTCGGCGGTCATCAGCCCGTAACCCTGGACTTGGAGCAGGAAATCGCGGTCTACCGTCACGGCGTCCTCCTTGCGGGGAAGAGCGCCAGACTAGCCGATCATGCTTAACGCCGCACTAACCACGAATAGGGCGGCCGGAGCAGACCGGCTCCCGCCCTAGCTTTTCATCTCGCGCCCCCCGGCAAGGGACCGACGATCAGCGCCCAGCTCGGATCCGAATTGCTATTACGCCCGACCCATGCACCGAAGCCCCCCGAAGGGTTGATCGATCCCATATCCCCGTGCCCGTCAAAATTCATCTCGATGCTGTAATTGCTATTGATCACGAGGGTGAACCGACCCGGTACGTCATCGCAGCCGTGCCCATTCCTGCGCACGTAGTCCATTAGCGCCTGCTCGTTTGTCTTGATGAACACCGAGTCTCCGATATGTGGCGTGTCGCAGCAATTCCAGCCTCTGGACGCCACATGGACAGTAATGTCCTGGGGGAAGTAATTGACGATGTGAAGCGTGTTACTTGTGGCCATGCGCGTTCTCCGCTGCAGGCGGGCGACAGGCACGCCTTAATCTAAGTTATACAATTATATTAATAAGTCAATCGCGCCGGATTGCACTAGGAATCGACCCGTCCTAAAGAAGAGCAAATAGTTTTATGCCCGTAAACAGCTGAATTAGTTGCTTATCAGCCGAATTCGGTACACCTTGTCAGACGGTGAAGCTCTCGCCGCAGCCGCACTGGCCCTTGGCGTTGGGATTGTCGAAGACGAAGCCGGCGGCGAAATCGTCCTCGCGCCAGTCCATCGTCGAGCCGATGAGGTAGAGGATCGAGGCGCCGTCGATGAAGAAGGGCCCGGCGGCGGTATCGATCCGCTCGTCGAGCGGATCGGCGGCGGCGACGTAATCGACGCTGTAGGCGAGCCCCGAGCAGCCGCGTCGCGGAGTCGACAGCTTAACGCCGAGCGTGCCGTCCGGAGCGCGGGCCATCAGAGCCGCGACGCGGGCCTCGGCGGCCGGCGTCAGGGTGAGCGCGGCCCGGCGGGCTCGGCGGGGGGCAATCGTCACTTCGTTCATCTCGTTCCTCCTCCCCTCCCTGGAAGGGAGGGGCTGGGGGGCGGGTCCGGCGAAGCCGGTCGAAACTCGGAGGCTGCTCGGTCTCGCTTCGCTCGCCCACCCCTTAATCCCCTCCCTTCCAGGGAGGGGAGACAATTACAGCATTCCAAGCTCCAATTTGGCTTCGTCGCTCATCTTCTGCGGGTCCCAGGGCGGGTCCCAGACCAGCTCGACCTCGGCATGGCCGATCCCGGGCACCGAGCCGACCCTGAGCTCGACCTCGCCCGGCATGGATTCGGCGACCGGGCAGTGCGGGGTCGTCAGAGTCATCTTGACGAGGGCGTGGTTCTCCGGGGTGATGTCGACGTCGTAGATCAGGCCGAGGTCGAAGATGTTGACCGGGATCTCCGGGTCGTAAATGTCCTTCAGCGCCTCGATCACGGCTTCGTGGAGGTCGCCGGCGGGCTCGGCCGGCTTCTGCTGGGCCAGGAAGCCCTCGAGATAGTCGCGCTTGCGCTCGAACGTGTCGGCGACTCGCGCCTTGGGCGGCGGCGGCACGCCCTCCACTTCCTCGACCTCGATCCTGCGCTCCTCGTTCACCCGAAGATCCTTCTCACCCGTTCAAGCCCGCTCACCAGCGCCGCGACGTCGGCCGGGCCGTTATAGACTCCGAAGCTCGCCCGAGCCGTCGCATCGACCCCGAGATTCGCCATCAGCGGCTGGGCGCAATGATGGCCCGCTCGGATCGCCACCCGGCTCTCGTCCAATATGGTGCCGATGTCGTGCGGATGCACCCCTTCCATCGCGAAGCTGACGATCCCGGCGGCGTCGTCGGGGCCGAACAGGCGGACGCTGTTCAGCGACCCAAGCGCCTTGCGGGTCTCGCCGACCAGCGCCGCTTCGTGGGCCCCGATCGCCTCGAGGCCGATCGCCTCGACATAGGCGATCGCGGCCTCGAGCCCGAGCACTCCGACGACATGGGGAGTCCCCGCCTCGAAGCGCGCCGGCGGAGGCGCGTAGGTGGTGCGCTCGAAGCCGACCTTGTCGATCATCGCTCCGCCGCCCTGCCAGGGCGGCATCGCGGCGAGCAGCTCGGAGCGTCCCCAGAGGACGCCGATTCCGGTGGGGCCGTAGAGCTTGTGGCCGGAGAAGACGTAGAAGTCGCAGCCGATCGCCGCGACGTCGACCGGCATTCTCGGAACCGCCTGGCAGCCGTCGAGCAGGAGCAGCGCGCCGACGTCGTGCGCGAGCTTCGCGGCCCGCCGTGCGTCGAGGACCGAGCCGAGCACGTTGGAGACATGGGCGAGGGCGACGATCCGGTGCCGACCGGTGAGCATCGCCGCCATCGCGTCGAGGTCGATCCGGCCGTCCCCGGTGAGCGGCGCGACGTCGATCGCGGCGCCGGTCCGGCCGGCCACGAGCTGCCACGGGACGATGTTGGAATGATGCTCGAGGGCGGAGAGCATGATCCGGTCCCCGGGCTTCAGAAAATAGGGACTGTCCCTGTTTTCGAAGGCGCTGTGGGCGACGAGGTTGATCGCTTCGGTGGCGCCTCGGACGAACACCACCTCGTCGGGCGAGGGGGCGCCGATGAAGCCGGCGACCCGGCGCCGCGCCGCCTCGAAGGCGAGGGTCATCTCCGAGGAGCGCTGGTAGACGCCGCGATGGACGGTCGCATAGGTCTCGGAATAGCCGCGGGCGATGGCGTCGATCACGGCCCGCGGCTTCTGCGCGGTCGCGGCCGTGTCGAGATAGGACCAGCCCCCGGGGATGGCCGGGAAGTCGGCGACATGGTCGAGGGGAGCGGCGCTCAAGCCCTCTCCCGTCGGGGCAGAGGGTTGGGCGAGGGGGTGCCCCCCGGCCCTCTCCCCGCCGGCGAGAGGGAGGTCGACGGCGTTGCTCACGACCCGCCTCCGAACCACGTCTCGACGTCCGAGTGCAATTCCGCCCGGACGCCTTCCTCTCCGGCCCGGTCGATCGCGTCGGCGACGAAGGCTCGGGTGAGGAGCGCTTTCGCCTCGCTCTCGGGCACGCCCCGGCTGGCCAGGTAGAAGAGGGCGTCGCGGTCGAGCTCGCCGACGGTGGCGCCGTGCGCGCATTTGACGTCGTCGGCGAAGATCTCGAGCTCGGGCTTCGCGTTGATCGTGGCCGACCGGCTGAGCATGATGCCCTTTAGCGACTGCTCCCCGTCGGTCTTCTGGGCGCCCCGGGCGACCTCGACCCGGGCCGCCACCGAGCAGATCGCGCGATCGTCGGCGACCGAGCGCCAGACCTGGCGGCTGGTCCCTCCCGGCGAGGCATGGCGGACGACGAGATTGGCGTCATGACGCTGCCGGCCGCGGGCCAGAAGGGCGCCTCCGGCCTCGGCGAAGGCGCCTTCGCCGGCCAGCTCCACCTCCCCGTCGAGCCGCGAGTCGGCGCCGCCCGCGGCAAGCGTGGTGAGGACGAGGCTGGCGCCTTCGCCGACGCTGGCGCGGTCGGTGAGGCTCGCGAAGCCGCTGCGCGCGAGGATCCGCCTGGCGAGCATCAGCCGGGCGCCCTTGAACAGGGTGATTCCGGTCAGCCGGTTGATCCAGCCTTCACCGACGAAGGTCTCGACCACGGAGGCCTGGGCATCGACATCGAGCTCGATCGCGGCGGCGAGGTGGTCGGCCCCGCCGGTCGCGACGTGGAGGACCTGGACCAGTCCCGGCGGCATGTGGGAGCGGCCGAGCCTGAGCGTCCATCCGTGGCGGCCGGCGAGCCGGGCAAGCGCATGATCCCCGCCCTCGACCGCGGCCGGACCGATCCCGATCCCGCCGGGCTCGCTCCGCCCGGCGACGAACCTGCCGTCGACGAACAGCAGCCGGGGGCCCGGAACCTCGCAATCCAGCCAGGGCAAAGCGTCGGGCAGGGCGCCGGACGGCGGCCGCCCGGCCAGGTCCGCAAGCTGCGAAAGGTCGCTCCAGCGCCAGCCTTCCGTCTTCGGCGAGGGGAGGTCGAGGAGGCTCATCGGCTTGCGTCCGCAATCGGACGAAGCTCAGCAAGTCCAGGGGACGTCGCGCGCGCGCGCGAGGAAGGGGCGGTTTCGCGGATCACGCCGCCATCTCCCCATAGCCTTCGCGCTCGAGCTGGTGGGCGAGCTCGGGCCCGCCCGAGCGGACGATCCGTCCTTCCGCGAGGACGTGGACGAAGTCGGGAACGACGAGGTCGAGCAGGCGCTGATAATGGGTGATGAGCAGGACCGCCTTGTCCGGCCTGCGCATGATCCGGTTGATCCCCTCCGCCACCACCCGGAGCGCGTCGATGTCGAGCCCGGAATCGGTCTCGTCGAGAACCGCCAGGCGCGGATCGATTATCCCCATCTGGACCATCTCGTTGCGCTTCTTCTCGCCGCCCGAGAAGCCGACGTTCACGTTGCGCTTCATCATGTCCATCGACACTCCGAGCGCGTCGCCCTGCTCGCGGGTCAGGCGGAGAAAGTCGCCCGCGGAGATCTCGGGCTCGCCGCGGGCGCGGCGCTGGGCGTTGAGGGCGGTGCGAAGGAACTGGACGTTGGACACGCCCGGAATCTCGACCGGATACTGGAAGCCGAGGAACAGCCCGGCCGCGGCGCGCTCGTCGGGCGCCATGGCGAGCAGGTCGCGGCCGTCGAGGCTGGCCGAGCCCTCCGTCACCTCATAACCCGGCCGCCCGCCGAGCACGTAGGCGAGCGTCGACTTGCCGGCGCCGTTGGGCCCCATGATGGCGTGGACCTCGCCGGCGTTCACGGCGAGCCTCAGGCCCTTGAGGATCGGCTTGCCGGCGACGGTGGCGTGGAGATTTTCGATTTTCAGCATCTAGCGGACAACTTCGTACTGGAGGGCGACGGAAGAAATCGGGTCCGGCGCGTCCTCGTTTCCGTTCGAGGCGGACCCCTTCAAGCTTCTGCGAACCGACGAGCCCCACCCCAAACTCCTCCCCCCAAGGGGAGGGGCTTCAGGGCGCCGGGCCTTGTCTTGGAAGGGAACCTTCATCGAGCGCGTCCCTCGCTCGCGGTCCGCCGGCGGGCGGCGATCTGCGCCGGCAGTTGCGCCCATCTCGGCTCCAGGCAGGCCGTCATCGCCGCCTTCGTGACGATGTCCGGCCTTACGCAGGGGCGGGCGGTATCGCAGGCGAGCCGGTCGATCTCGGCGTCGCCGCTGCTCCGGGTGATCCGGCAGACGGTTCCGCCGGCCTTGTCGAGCTTGATCCTGAACTTAATCTTCCGGACCCGCTGGCCGATGACCAGGATGTCGTTCTCAGCTGCCGGTTCGGCCTCCGCCGGGATGGCGGGCTGGGCGGCGATCAGGAGCAGGCCGGCCATCATTTCGGCGTTCCCGCCTGCGCCTCGTAGGCGCGGCGCATCTGGCGGACCTTGCGGGTCGCCTCGGGGAAGCTCGCTTGCCTGTCCGAATCGATCGCCTCGAAGATCCGGGCCCGCTCGGGTCCGGCGCCGCGCAGCAGGTCGGTCCGCTGGCCGCCGCATTCGGTTCGGGCGAGGCCGAAGATCGCCGTGTCGGCGGCGTCGGTCTTCGACGCACGGACGGCGGCCCTGGCGAGGCACTGGTCGTAGACGATCGCCGCCTGCTCGTCGGTCAGATCCGGGCCGGGACGGGGCGGAGCGGGGGGACCCATTGCGAGGTAGAGCGGGAGGAGACCGGAATCCATGTCGGCGAGGACCTTCTCGATGGCCGACCGCCGCTTGCCCTCGTTGCGATAGGCCCGGTTCGAGCGCAGGGCGGCGTCGGCCGCGGCCGCCGCGCTCAGCCTCGTCCCGGCGCAGGCGGCGATCGCCTTCGCGTTGGCGGTGCGCATGGAATCGGCGCCGGGGGCCCAGACCTCGGGATTGCGTCCGAACTGGTCGAGAAGGCAGGCCTTGTAGGGCCGCACCTGCTGTTCGATGGGCGGCGGGAGCCTGATCGACCCGCCGCGCGCCAGGCTTCCGGAGGCGCCTTCCGGGGCGGCGGCCACCAGGGCCAGCGAGAGCAGGATCATCCGACGCTTCCTTCCAGGCTGATGCCGAGCAGCTTCTGGGCCTCGACGGCGAACTCCATCGGCAGCTGTTTCAGGACCTCGCGGGCGAAACCGTTGACGATGAGGGCGACGGCGTCCTCCTGGGAGAGGCCGCGCTGCATGGCGTAGAAGAGCTGGTCGTCGCTGATCTTCGAGGTGGTCGCCTCGTGCTCGATCTGGGCGGTCGGGTTGCGAACCTCGATGTAGGGCACCGTGTGGGCGCCGCACCGGTCGCCGAGCAGGAGCGAATCGCACTGGGTGAAGTTGCGCACGTTCTCGGCATTGGCGAGGACCCGGACGAGGCCGCGGTAGGTGTTGTTCGAGCGGCCGGCGCTGATCCCCTTGGAGACGATGGTCGATCGGCTGCCCTTGCCGATGTGGATCATCTTGGTGCCGGTGTCGGCCTGCTGCATGTTATTGGTCAGGGCCACCGAATAGAATTCGCCGACGCTCGCCTCTCCCTGGAGGATGCAGGAGGGATATTTCCACGTGATGGCGGAGCCGGTCTCGACCTGGGTCCAGCTGATCTTCGAGCGGTCGCCTCGGCAGGCGCCGCGCTTGGTGACGAAATTGTAGATTCCGCCCTTGCCCTCGGAATCGCCCGGATACCAGTTCTGGACGGTGCTGTACTTGATCTCGGCGTCGTCGAGCGCGACCAGCTCGACCACGGCGGCGTGGAGCTGGTTCTCGTCGCGCATCGGCGCCGTGCAGCCTTCGAGATAGGAGACGTAGCTGCCCTTGTCGGCGACGATCAGGGTGCGCTCGAACTGGCCGGTATTGGCGGCGTTGATCCGGAAATAGGTGGACAGCTCCATCGGGCAGCGCACCCCTTCCGGGATGTAGACGAAGGTGCCGTCGGAGAAGACCGCGCTGTTCAAGCAGGCGAAGTAATTGTCGCGCTGCGGCACCACCGAGCCGAGATATTTCCGAACCAGGTCGGGATATTCCCGGACCGCTTCGGAAATGCTGAGGAAGACGACTCCGGCGCGGCTCAGCTCCTCGCGGAAGGTGGTGGCGACGGAGACCGAGTCGAACACGGCGTCGACCGCGACCTTGCGCGCGCCCTCGACCCCGGCGAGCACCTTCTGCTCCTCGATCGGGATTCCGAGCTTCTCATAGGTCCGTCGGATCTCGGGGTCGAGCTCGTCAAGCGAGGCGAGCGTCGGCCTCGCCTTCGGCTCGGCGTAATAATAAGCGTCCTGGAAATCGATCGGCGGGATGTCGAGCTTCGCCCAGGTCACCTCCTCCATGGTCAGCCAGGCCCGATAGGCCTTGAGGCGCCATTCGAGCATCCATTCGGGCTCGTTCTTCTTGGCCGAGATGAAGCGGACCGTGTCCTCGCTGAGGCCCTTGGGCGCGAAATCCTGCTCGATGTCGGAGCTGAAGCCCCATTCGTAATTGGAGGCGCGGTCGACCGCCTCCTGGGCTTCGCGGTTGCGGATGTTGGTCATTTCATTGCTCCCCGGCGAAGGCCGGGGCCCAGCCTCGCACGGCGTCATCCCGGGCCCCGGCCTTCGCCGGGGAGCAGGCGAGTTGCTCCAGGCTGACGCCTTGAAGCGCGGTCCTGACCGCGTCGTTGGCGGCGTGGAGGTGCGGCTTGACCCGGCAGCTGCCCTCGAGCGCGCAATCATGGATCGAGCCCTCAATGCAATTGGTCATGGCGATCGGCCCCTCCACCGCCTCGATGATGTCGGCGAGGCTGATCCTCGCGGCCGCCCGGGCGAGTCGGAAGCCGCCGCCCGATCCGCGCGCCGATTCGAGCAGTCCGGCGCCGGCCAGCCTTCCCATCACCTTCTGGGCGGTCGGCAGCGGAACTCCGGTCTCCTCGGCGAGAAGGCCCGCCGACAGGCGAGCGCCGAGCGGATGGCGGGCGGCGGCGGCCATCACGACGACGGCGTAATCGGCGAGGGAAGTGAGGCGCATGAGCTAATCGGACCGTTTCATTCCGATTGGCATGTGGCGGCGCCCGGGCCGGGAATCAAGCGCTATAGTCGCCGGCCCGGAGACGGCGGCTAGCGGAGCTTCTTCAGCGCCTCGGCGAATCGATCGAAGCACATCCGCTTGTCGACCCCGGCATAGGCCCCGACCTTCACCCCCACCGTTCCGGACGGGTTGGTCGCCACGGGATCGCCGGCGTCCGAGTAGATCTTGATGGTCTTGCGGTCGGTCATGATCACGCTCGCCACGCATTGCTGGTCGGCGTCCTGCCAGGAGATGGAGCCCTCGGAGCGGTGGAGCCCAAGCGCCGCCGCGATCTCCTCCTGCGAATAGGCGGCCGCGGGTGGCCGGTTGAAGCCGCTGCCCTGCGCCCCGCCCGAGGCGAGCAGCGACGCCGCGGCGATGAGCGAAGCCCTTATCTTCATTGCGAAAACCTCCCCAAGTCCAGGTTCGCGCATAGCCGAGGGGCGGCTTCGAACCAACCCCTCATGCCCGTCCGGTGGGGCGGCCCGTCAGCCGGGCGGAGGCGGGCCCACCGTCAGCCGGAGCCGCTGGATCGTCGCCGGGCGGGTCGGGGCGAGCAGGATCTCGCCGTCGACGGTGCCCCGCTCGCAAAGCCAGCGGAAGTTCGCCCACAGGGCGCCTCGGGGGTAGACCGGCAGGTCGCGCTCGCAGGCCCCCACCCGGGCCTTGATCTCGGCCAGGTCGCGGCGCCAGTCGGCCGCCGATCGGTCCATCAGGAAGTTGCCCGCCAGCCGGTCGCGGGCGGCGAGGACGTCGCCTTCCCGGTAGATGAGGCGGGCGGAGGCATAGGCCTCGGCCAGGGCCGGGCTCACCGGCCGTGGTCGCTCCGGCAGGAGGCCCTCCTTGGTCAGGAGCGAGGCGGCGCGCCACAGGGCCTCGCTCCCGCCGCCATAGGTGCGGTTGCCGAACACGAACAGGCCGACTCCATGCTCCGGCAGAAGCAGGACTCCGGACCCGTAGCCCGGGAAGCCGCCGCCATGGTTGAGGGCGGTGCCGAGCTCGCAATCGGCGAAGATGCGCATTCCCATCCCGT